>DXZT01000029.1 GCA_019419545.1 Collinsella sp.
GCTGCGGAAACGCGGGGTCCGTTCAGGCTGTTGCGCTGAGATTGAAAATCAACCACGAGGTGGGCCCGGCTGATTGTCTCAATCTGTAACATCTACAGGGCGAATCTTCCTCTACGTGTTACAGATCGAGACAAACGGTCGACACGGCTCACAAACGTCTCAATCTGTAACAGTTAACGAGTAAAATCGGCCCTAATTGTTATAGATCAAGACAGAGGGGGATTTCCGTCCAGTCCAAACCAAATCTCTCAGTCTTCCTGCAATTTCGAACATGTGGCCTATAATGTTGCTTTAGTTACGCTATATATTGCGCAGCCATTTAATACGTCGCCCACCGGGGGCCATTAATTCCTATCGCCATATTGGCTAGGAAGCAATCAAAGGAGGTATCCGTGGCAGCAGAGACGCCTTGCTCGGTCCTCTATAACGATATTCGCTCGTTCGGCGGTCTTAAACATCTCGAGATCGCCCGAATGCTCATCAATGGAAACTCTTATCTCGGCAGTACCCTGCTCGAGAAATGCTCTTCCAACCGCTCGTATCTCACCCGTTACATCGTCCATCGCAAGCCTGACCAGTGCGCGCCCTCCATCTACAGCGACTTTACCGTCACCACGCTCAACCTTTCCTCGGCAATCTGCAGCAAGCTCGGCGGCGGCGAGTCCGCCTATCGGGCAATCGCCGAGCACTATCGCGGTCCGGCCGCCAACGAAATGATGTCGGCTCTCGCCAGCTACAAGCTGGACAGCCGCCTATATGCAAATGCCCTCAATCGCATCGACAACTTTGACGGCAATGCCGTGCGCGAGAAAAGCACGCTTTACCTTATGCTCTTTGTGGCAACGGGGGCGCTCGCCGATCCCGTTCAGGGCGTGGCCACCGTCGAGCGCTTTTGCGACAGCAAGACGGGCGAGCACTTTGGCACCACCGAAACTACCGTCGGACGTGGCTTTATGAGCAGCCTGGAGCAGCCGCGCACCGTCGCCCCCAACCTCGGTCTGCTCAGAACCCATGCCGACAACTGCGCCGGCATGCAAATCCATCCCCTCACACGCGATCCGCGCGGCACCGTGATTGGTTCTTTGCCCAAAACCTCGCCCAGCATCACCGATGTGGGCGCCGACGCATCGCGCGAGCATCTTCGCATTTGGCTTGAGGGTGAGCACTGGTACGCCCAGGGCCTTGGGTCGACCAACGGCACAGTGCTCGAATCGGGCGCGGGTGACGGCGATATTGTGATTGAGCCGCCGCGCGACCAACGCGAGCCTGGCAAGATCTATCCCCCAGTGGAAATCGAAAACAGCGACAGGCTCCATCTGGGTCTCTACACGACATTCCTTGTCATTGTGGACTAGCGCGGACGGCGATCGGAAGACGGTCGCCGTCCGTCTTTCGTCTTCTACCTTCTGCGTCGTAAACGACAATGCTCAGCGGTATACGTGGGCAGTGCGGCTATCATGGTACTTTACCGATATCCGCACTGCTCGCGTATACGTGCGGCAACCCATGCCAGACAAAGGAACGCCATGGATACTACCGATAGCGCCTATGGCGACAAACTCATCCGTCTCGATACGTTCGATACCTCCGTGGCGGTCAACCCCAGCGCCGAGGACGACGCCAAACGTCGGTTTATGACGCTTATTCTCCAGACGGCCCACCGCAACAACGGCAACATCGGGCACGTGCTGCGCGCGACCAACACGAGCGGCGAGGTCTTTGCCGTCAAGCTGCTCAAGGACAACGCTATCCTTTCCGGCCAAGCCCCCGACCGCTCCGCCGAGCAATCGGCAGCGCACCTGGCCAGCACCGCCGCGCTGTTCGAGGAGTACCGTCATCTGTGTACCGTCTCGCACCTGCGCGGATTTCCGCGCGTCTATGGCTACGGATCGTGCGAGGATGACCCTCTCATCCTCATGGAGTGGGTCGAGGGCACCTCGCTCAAGCAGGCGCTGCCCCTGCTTCCGCACGACGCCTCGGGCGGGCTGACCACCCAGATGGTCGCCGCCGTCGGAAACGCCGTGCTTCGTGCGCTCTTGATTACCCAAGGCCTCGTGAATCCGGTCATCCATCGCGACCTGTCGCCTGCCAATATCATGTTCCGCACCACCAGCCGAACGCTCGAGCAGCAGATTGCTGATTGTTCCTTTGACCCCTGCCTCATCGACATGGGCTCCGCGACCATGGCTCTCGGCGACGACACGATCACCCGGCGCGCCGACATCTGGCGTTTTGCCACGCCCGCATACGCCGCGCCCGAGATGCTCACGCAGGATATCGAAGGCATCGCGGCCCTTCGCCGTTCGCCGGCAATCGACGTCTATGCGCTTTCGAGCATTCTGTACCAGCTCTACAGCGGTCGCAAACCGTTTGACTTTGAGTCGACGGACGCCGCTGCAACCGGCTCGTTCTATCTCGTAAAGACCAAGACCAAGCCGGCACCGCTCGAGCCGCGCTGCGAGGGCGATGAGGCGCTCGTCCAGATCATCATGAAGGGTCTCTCAGTCGAGCAGTGCGATCGTCCCACCGAGCAGCAGATGCTCGAGGTGCTCTCGGCATACCTCACCGACGCCGAATCCGAAGGCCGCGAAGGTGCAGGAGACGAGGCCGCAATTGATATCGATTCTGGCACGCACCTTAAGGTCGACGTCGCCGGCGAGCGCGCACGAGAGATCCTGAATCAGGCCCGCCACGATGCCATGACCCGCCGCCGCTTTATTATCGGCGGCGCTATCGCAGCCGTTGCGGGGCTCAGCGTTATCGGGGCGGCAACCCATGGCTTTGGCATCCCCGACTACCTCGACGGCATCCGCGGTTCACTTGACGACTACACCTGGGATCAGCTGCAGGAGATTTCGCTCAAGATTAAGGCCGCCGAGACCCGTAGCGAGGCACGCGAGATTGCCAAGCGCTATCACCTGCTCGATGCCGATGGGCATATCCCCTATCCGTGTACCAAGCGCGTGAAACTCACCAACGGGCTGGAGGTCGGCGCGCAGCTTGTGGGCATCCGTCACGATGAGCTTCTGGACGGGACGGGCAAGGCCGGACTGACGTTTATGTTCGACGCGGGTATTGCCGAGCGCAACGCTGCGGCTGAACCGCCGAGCGCCGGCTGGGCAGTTTGCGAGCTGCGGGAATGGCTCGACGGCGACGGCCTTAAGCTGCTGCCCAACAAGTTGCGCGCGCTCATCAAATCTGTCAAAAAGGTCTCGAATAACGCTGGCGCCGCCAACAGTGCATCGTGTCTGAGCGAGTTGCCCGCAACCCTTTGGCTGCCCGCCATGGTCGAGCTGTGCGGTACGCAACCGCCCGATTCGTTTGCCAAGGACTATCACTACCTGGCAGAAATCTACAACGGCGAGGGCAAGGAGTATCAGCTCTTCCGCGAGCTCAAGGTGAGCCCGTATTCCACGAACGAGACGATGGTCCGCCAGTGGAAGGGCAAGGACACCTGCTGGTGGGAGCGCACGGTGAGCCCCGACTCATCGGAGACCGAAGGCACGCTCTACATAAACCGTGTGGGCCACGACGGCGACGTCTTTACGTACGCAACGCCTGCGGAAAAGCCAAACAAGCTAACCTGTGTGATCCCCGGGTTCTGCATCTAGGCGGCGGGCGTCTTGCCGTGACGGGACCCCTCCCCGGCAATTGTCTTGATCTGTAACGGTTAGAGGTCATATTTGCTGCTAGATGTTACAGAACGAGACATTAGCTTGCCGAGAACTTCGACTCATAAATGTGACTCAAGTGTGTCGATATTTTCTTGCCAATGTTGCGCAACAGAAACCCTTTCGGCGGTCGTAACGTACGAATTGTCATAGGTACCCCTTCAACGATTGGGAGAAGAAATGGCAAAGTACGCACCTAAACACTTGGAAGTCTCAGGCGGCGCCGAGCCCCATCGCGCATTCGCGGGTCACAAGACCGCGCGACTCGCCGTCACCGCAGCCACCACCATCGCAATGACCGGCTCGTCGTTGCTCGCCCCGTTCTCGGCATTTGCCAACGATCTGAGCGACACCACGGCACAGGACGCAATCATGTCCCCGCTCGCCGCCCACGCCGGCGAGGCGGCAGGCTCCGCAGTAAAGACGAACGCCCAGAAAATTGCCGACTTGCAGGCCGCAATCGACGCCGCAAAGGCTGCCGAGGCAGAAGCCAAGTCCGACTACGACACGGCGGTTGCCCCCTATACCGAAAAGCAGACGGTCCGCGACAACGCCCAGACTGCCTACGACGCTTCCGTCTCCAACAATTCGCAGGCAGAAGCCGCCGCGCGTGCCGAATACGCCCGTCAACTCGATGAAAGCGTCAAGGCGGCCAACAGCGCCAGCGCCACGTTAAAGGATGCCCAGAGCAAGCTCGACACGGCCAAGGCCGATGCCGAAAGCAAGACGAAGGCACTCGACTCCGCAAAGCAGGCGGCAGCCGACGCACGGGCCAAGCTTGAGGAAGCCCAGAAGGCAGCCGCCAACGCAACGCCGGAGGAAATCAAGGCCGCCGAGCAGTCTGCCGCAGATGCCCAGAAGGTTCTTGACCAGGCAAAGGCCGCAAAAACCGCTGCCGACTCCGCACTCGCCGATGCCCAGCAGGCTCGGAGCGCCGCGCAGAGCGCTTACAACGAGGCGTCAGGCACGCTGGCTTCCGCTCAACAGGCAAAGACCGCCGCGGATGGTAAGGTAGTCGCGGCACAGGCAGCGTATGACAGCGCGCAAGCCGATTTGGCAGCCGCAAAGGCAGGCGCCGAGGGCCCGGAGTATGACGCCGCTCAGGCAAAGGTCGATGCCGCCCAAAGCGCACTCGATCAGGCGAAGCGGCAGCAGGCGGCTGCCGAAGCAGGTCTTTCTCAGGCAAATAGTGACGTTGCATCCAAGCGGGACGCCCTCACCGGTGCCGAAAGCGAGCTCGAAGCCAAGAAGCAGACAGTCGCAGCAGCCGAAAATGATGTAACGGCAGCCCAGGACAAAGCCGATGCGGCGCAATCGGAGTTGACCTCGGCAAAGCAGGTGCATGCTGCCGAGCTGGAGAAGGCAAAGGCCGCTCAGAAACAAGTCGACCAGGCAAAAGCCGAGAAGGAGCAAGCAGACAAGGCGCTCGAAACTGCCAAGACAAACCAGGCGGCCGCCGATCAAGCCGTTGTCGATGCACAGAAAGCATACGATACGTGCAAGGCGGCAGCCGATAAGGCTACGACGGCGGAGGCGCAGAGCGTCATCGGCTTTTACCAATTCATCGGTGCCAACGATGCTGCAGACATCATCTATAAGCAGAGCGACTTAAACCCAACGACCATCGGCGATAAAAAGGACGGCACGTCACTCGACAACGCCAAGCTTTCGTTTGGCAAGCTGCGCGAGATTAATGAATATCGCAAAAGCGTCGGCCTTAGCGAGCTTAAGGTGACGGCCGAGCAGATGGCAATTGCTCAGTCGAACTCCAATTACTCAGACGCCATGCTAGACCATTCAGACTATGCGCGATTCGAAAATGCCGCATGGAACTATGACTTGAAAAGAAATGTCGCACACCAGTGGGTTGATGAGGAAAAGAATATATTTGACCAGGCCGCAGCGAAAGCCGGCCTTGGCGAAATTGCCCCCAAAGATGCTTGGGATACTTTCTGGAGCCACGGCACCGAATTCGGAGAGCAAAAGGTAGGCTTTGGCACCGTCGGCCACTATTTGAATATCGTACAGCCTGACGCCAAAACCATGGGATACGGCATTAATTCTCGAGGAACTCATCTCTCATATACCTACATCTTGGAGGTTGACGACAACTACGGTTCGTACGAGAAAGAATATTCAATCGATGAACTCGAGAGTCTCTTTGATCAGTATCAGCTGAGTCTCTCCAAGGCCAGCGAAAACCTTGCCGCTGCAAAAGCGAACCTTGAGCAAAAGCGCAGCACAGCGGCATCGAAAGCCGATGCCGTAAAGGCAGCAGAGACCCTCGTCGCTCAAAAGCGAGAAGGCGTTGATACCGCGAACAGCAACCTTGCCACCGAAAATGGCAACGTGGCAGGTGCCGCTGCCGAGGTCGCTCAAGCAGAGCAGAATCTCGCCAAGGCAAACGGAAAAGTTGCCGAAGCCGAAGACCAGGTTAAAGCCGCCCAAAGCAACGTGGCGCCCGCAGAGCAGGTCGTCAACCAGAAGCGCGCCGAGCTTAAGGCATCGCAAGAGCAAGCCGCTCAGAGTCAGAAGAAGGTTGATGACGCCAAGGCAGAGGCTCTCTTAAAGCAGCAGGCTCTGCAAGATGCAAGGAAGGAACTTGCCAAGTATTCTGCCGATGTTGCTGCGGCCCAGGAGAAGGCTGACAAGGCCCATCAAACGCTCGATGAAGCCACGGCGGCTCAGACGTCTGCCCAGAGCGCTCTTGAAAAGGCGGAGCGCGACGCGGCTGCCAAGAAGCAGGCCCTCACTATCGCCAAGGACGGCGTCGAGGCCAAGGCAGCGACCGCGGAGCACGCCGCGAGCGATCTGACCACGGCGGAAAACGACTTTGCTTCAAAGCAGGCACATGCCGATGCGTTGAACAACGCGGCCGATAATCTCGCCACGGCCGAGGCAGCCAAGAAGGACGCCGACGCAGCAGTGACTGCGGCCGAAACTGCTCTTAGTGCGACGAATGATGCCGTAGCGAATGCCGAGCAGGCGGTCGAGAATTCTCAGGCCGCACCGGACGCCGCTGCCGCCGCTCTCGGAAAGCTCAAGTCCGTCAATGTCGAAAACGGCATCGCAACCGGCTCCGATGCAAACGCGAACGATACGCTCAATGCCCTCTTTGCCAAGTGCGTCGCCGCCAAGCAGGCAGAACATAACGCAAAGGCCGCACTTGATGCCGCTCAGGCAGACCTTGATGCTGCGACGCCCGCCTACACCGCGGCGCTCAATGCCTACAACGAGGCGAAGGCAAAACGCGTAGCCGCCGAGCAAGCCCTGAAGGACGAGATCGCCCGCCAGGAGCAAGAGGCAGCGAAGGCCGAGCAGGCCAAGATCACGCAGGCTGCCGCTAAGCCGGTTGCTGGAAAGCCGTCTGCTGGCAACGCCAAGACGGCCGCCAACTCGGCACTTCCCATCACAGGCGACAATGCTGCGCTCGCCGGTGAGACGTTTGTCATCGGAGGCGTCGTGCTTGTAGCCGCCGGCGTCTTCCTAACCGACAAGAAACGTCGTCAGGAGTAAGGATTTCGGGAGGACGGCTTCTCTTCCCTTCCACCGCTTCGCAAACCCTGCTCAGCATACGCCGGGGCACCCATCACGCGGGCGCCCCGGCGTTTTACATTGAACGGCCAGGGCATCTGCTCCGAGATTGTCTCGATCTGCAACAACTAGGACCCAAATATCGGTCTTACTGCTACAGATTGAGATGTTCGGGTTACCCTCGAATGGTTTGTCTCGATCTGTAACATCTAGCAGGCAAAACAGTCCCCAGATGTTACAGATTGAGACGTTAAGTTGTGGCTCGATGTAATATCTAGATCTGTAACAGTTACTCGACAAAAACGGGTCTAGTTGTTACAGATTGAGACATTAGACCGGCTACGGTCCGCCGACCTGGCTATCACCTCGGCCAATAACAGAATGGCATACATTTCAATCTCCACTGTATACCCCCAGGGGGTATGGGTGTATAGTATCAGCAGGTTAACAATTCCAACACCAAATTACAGAAAGGAGAAGCCATGGCTCAGGATAAGTTTGACGTGGGCGGTATGACGTGCGCCGCGTGCCAAGCGCACGTGGACCGTGCCGTGAGCAAGCTCGACGGCGTCCAAAGCGTCGCGGTCAATCTGCTCGCCGGCTCTATGCTGGTGGACTACGACCCTGCGCAGGTCTCCCCCGACGATATCTGCACCGCTGTCGATCGCGCTGGCTACTCGGCCTCGCCCATCAGCGCGGGCACCGACGCCGCCTCAAGCGGCAGCTCGCAGGCCAGGTCTGGCGTCACCCATATGGAGTCGCCCACCAAAAAGCTGGAGGCCGCCGCCTCTGCCATGCGTACCCGCCTCATCATCTCGATCATCTTCCTCATCCCGCTGTTCTACATAGGCATGGGGCACATGCTCGGTTGGCCACTGCCCGGCGTCTTCACCGACCACACCCACAGCATGACGCTCGCGCTCACCGAGCTCGTCCTGCTCATCCCCATCGTCTATGTCAACGACGCGTACTTTATCAATGGGTTTAAATCGCTCGCGCACGGCGCGCCCACCATGGACGCCCTCATCGCCGTCGGCGCCACCGCGTCCATTGCCTGGTCGCTCTACGCCATGTTTATCATGGCCGACCAGCTGGCCACAGGTCAGGTACACGAGGCCATGATAACGGGCATGGACAATCTGTATTTTGAGAGCGCCGGCACGATCCTGTCGCTGGTCACCGTGGGCAAATACCTCGAGACGCGCAGCAAGTCCAAGACCGGCGGCGCCATCGAGGCGCTCATCGACCTGGCGCCCAAGACCGCGACCATCGTGGCCGACGACGGCACCGAGACCGCTGTGGACGTCGACGCCATCCTTCCCGGCCAGGTGCTGCGCGTGCGCCCCGGCGAGTCCATCCCTGTCGACGGCGTCGTACTCGAGGGCGCTTCGGCCGTGGACGAGAGCGCGCTCACCGGCGAGTCCATCCCCGTGGAAAAGACCGCCGGCGACACCGTCAACGCCGCCACTGTCAACCGTACCGGCTCGTTTACCTTCCGTGCCACACGCGTGGGCGCCGACACGTCGCTCGCCAAGATTATCCAGCTCGTCGAGGACGCCAACGCCACCAAGGCGCCTATCGCCCGCATGGCCGACAAAGTCGCCGGCGTGTTCGTGCCCGTGGTGTTTGCGATCTCGGCCGTGACCTTTGCGGTGTGGATGGCACTGACCGGCAGCATAAACGAGGCGCTCACCTCCGCCGTGGCCGTGCTGGTGATCAGCTGTCCGTGCGCGCTGGGCCTGGCCACGCCCGTCGCCATTATGGTCGGCACCGGCAAGGGCGCCGAAATGGGCATTCTGTTTAAGAGCGCCGAGGCGCTGGAGAACCTACGCAGCGTGGGCACCGTGGTGCTCGACAAGACGGGCACCGTCACCCGCGGCAAGCCGGCTGTGACCGATATCACGGTAGCCACGCGCGCTGACGGCTCGCCCGCCATGAGCGAAAAGGCATTGCTCAAGCTGGCCGCTGCGCTGGAGCGCTCAAGCGAGCACCCGCTGGCCGAGGCGATTATGGCCGAGTGCGAGGCGCGCGGAATCGTCGCACGCATGGTCGAGGACTTTACCGCCGTGCCCGGGCGAGGCGTTACGGCACGCGAGGGGCAGAATGTCATCGCCGCCGGCAACGTGCGTCTGATGGACGAGCTGGGCGTGAAGGTTCCCGCCGGCCTTGCCGAACAGTTCGCGGCCGAGGGCAAGACGCCGCTGTTCTTTGCCAAGAACAGCGAGCTTGTCGGTACCATCGCCGTGGCGGACGAGGTCAAGGAGACGAGCGCCGGGGCCATCGCCGCACTGCGCTCGCTTGGCGTCGACGTGTGCATGCTCACCGGCGACAACCGCGTGACGGCCGAGGCCATCGCCCGCCGCGTGGGGCTGAGCAGCGAGCAGGTCATCGCCGACGTCCTCCCCGCCGACAAGGAACGCCACGTGCGCGAGCTGCAGGATGCGGGCAGCAAGGTCGCCATGGTGGGCGACGGCATCAACGACTCCCCCGCCCTGGCGCGCGCCGACGTGGGCCTTGCGATCGGCACCGGCGCCGACATCGCCAAGGAGGGGGCAGATGTGGTGCTCATGCGCAGCGACCTCATGGACGTCGCCCGCGCCATCGAGCTGTCGCGCGCCACGATCCGCAACATCAAGCAGGACTTGTTCTGGGCGCTGTTCTACAACGGCATCGGCATTCCGCTTGCCGCGGGCGTGTTCTTCCCTCTCACGAGTTGGCAGCTCTCGCCGATGTTCGGCGCCGCGGCCATGAGCCTGTCGAGTGTCTGCGTCGTGTCCAATGCGCTGCGCCTGCGAACCTTTAAGCCGAAAGTGGCAAAATAGGCTCACCATTCAGTCCATTTAGAACGGGTTTTCCAGATGCCCGAGATTGACCTGAAAGAGGAGCGACGCGTACTTTGGTACGCGAGCGACGGCTTGAAGGTCAAGGTCGGGTGCCTGGGAAAGCCGACACAACAGAGAGGAATATCCATGCGTTTCACAATTAAGACTTCCGGCCTTATGTGCGGCCACTGCGACGCCACCGTCGAGACGGCGCTGCTCAACGTTGCCGGCGTGACCGATGCCGACGCCGATCACGAGACCCAGACTGTCCAGGTGGAGTGCGCCGACACCGTGACCGCCGAGCAGCTCGCCGCCGCCGTCGAGGGCGCCGGCGAGAAATTCCATGCCCTGTCCGTAACCGCCGCGTAGCAGGCGCTGCCTACTCAATCCTCAGAAGTTGCGGTGAAATACGGACTGTTGGGCCGCCCTAGGCCTTTGAACAGTCCGTATTTCACCGCAACTGACGGGGGCATCCGGAAGATCGACCAGAAACGAGGACCCGCCATGATGGCAGACCACAAATCGGTGACCCGCATGCTCAAGACGGCGCGCGGCCAGATCGACGGCATCTTGCGGATGGTCGATGAGGACCGCTACTGCGTCGATATTTCCACGCAGCTCATGGCAACGCAGGCGCTCATTGCGCGCATCAACGCCGACGTGCTCAAGGCGCATATCGAGGGCTGCGTGACTTCGGCAATCGAATCGGGCGACGAAGATCTCAAAGCTGCCAAGCTCGCCGAGATCGAACGCGTCGTCGACAAGCTCTCCAAGTAATTGGGGCATTGGGGACAGGTATGTTTGCACCACATTGGTGCAGATTAACCTGTCCCCCTTGCTCTAAATCGGGTATAAAGGCGTGCAGCATATCGAACGAAAGGCAATTTGCATGAATGACTTTATGAAGGGTCGCAATGGTGCCGATGAACTCACCATCGTGATGGGTTTTGCCGGCATCGTCATCGCGATGGTCGGATCGATAGCCCGCATCCAGTGGCTCAGCTGGATCGCCATCGCCGTTATCGTGATTGGCGTGCTGCGCGGCCTGTCCAAAAACGTCGACGCACGTCGCAAGGAGAACGAGGCCTTTGTCGCCGCGACCGCGAACGTCCCCGGCCTGGGCAAGTTCGTCGCCAGCTTGGGCGGTAGAACTGCAGCGGCCAGCACCTCGCGCGCGGCCGGCACCAGCAAGGAAGACTTTGAGCGCGCCAAGCGCACGGCCAAGAAGATGTGGAAGGGTCGCAAAACCACGGCATACCTCAAGTGCCCCAACTGCGGCCAGATGCTCTCCGTTCCCAAGGGCAAGGGCAAGATTCGCGTCACCTGCCCCAAGTGCCACGCCAAGATGGAGACGCGCTCCTAGCCGCTACACCATAGGACAAAATAAAAGCCGAGGCCTCGCGCTGAGACCTCGGCTTTTTTGATTATGACAATGGGACCGTCCCTTTGTCACACCTGTGCCACGCCATCGCGGGCAAGCTCCTCGGCCAACGCCTCGGCAGGCATGGCCATAATCGCGTCGAGCTCGGCGTCCACCTCGGGAATACGCTTCACCTTGAGCTTGCGCACCAGATCGCCACGGCACATCACGTGCATCGGCTCACGCAGGGCACACAGATCATCCAGAGGATTCTTACGCGTCACCAGGATATCGGCTGCCTTGCCACACTCGATTGTGCCGGTCTCGCCACCCAGGCCCAGTAGCTCGGCATTGACCTGCGTAGCCGTATGCAGTGCGAAGGCGTTGCTCACGCCCACGTACTTGGCAAAGTAAGCCACCTCGCGCCACATGTCGTACTGCGTCACGAACGGGCAGCTCGAGTCCGTGCCCAGGCCCACCTTAACGCCGGCTTCCAGCGCCGCGCGAGCGCTCTCGATAATGCCCGAGCACACGATGTCACCGTTCTTCTTTTGCGTGTCGGTCGAATGGGTCTTTTCCGGATCGAGCAGTACAAACGGCAGTGCGGGGCTGATTGTGCAGGTCACGCTCGGCGCGCGTCCCTCGAGCTGTGTTCCCGCGGCGCCGCGGTACAGCTCCAGGATCTCGGGGGTCATCGGAGCGCCGTGCTCGATTGTGTCGACGCCGGCCTGAAGCGCGGCCTTCACACCTTCGGTGCTCTCGACATGGGCCATGACCGGAAGGCCAACCTCGTGCGCCGCCTTGCACGCCGCCGCGGCAACCTCCACCGGCATACGCAGCACACCCGGCTCGCCCACCTCGGTCGCATCGAACACACCGCCCGTTACAAACAGCTTAATGACGTCGGCACCGCGCGCATACAGGTCGCGCACCTGTTCGGCTGCCTCGGCGGGACTGTTTGCCACCTGGGCGAACAAGCCCGCACCATGGCCGCCCGGCACCGTGACGCCCGTTCCCGGCGCCACCAGGCGAGGACCTTGATACTTGCCGGCGTCGATGGCATTACGAACGGCGATGTCGGCAAACAGTGGGTCGCCCGCGCCGCGCACCGTGGTCACGCCGCTTACCAGTTGTTGTTGGGCGCTGCCCTTAAGAATATGGCGCACGATGGCGCGCCCCACGGGATTATCGAGCTTCTTCATCAGCGCGCCCGCATCGCCCGCCGAAACCGGCTTGCCCGAACCGCACAGATGCACATGCATATTGATGAGACCGGGCATGAGATACGCACCTGCCAGGTCGATGACCTCGGCACCTGCAGGTGCCTGCGCCACAGCACTCGGCCCCATCCACGTGATGACACCGCGCTCAACAGTCACGGCCATATCGGGTTGCGGCTCCATATGCTCCGAACCATCCAGGACGGTCGCATTGATAAACAACGTGGAACGATCGGCAGACGCCATATCGAGCTCCTCCCTCACGATTAACTTGAACATTTGTCCATTATCACCTAATGCAGCGACCTAAAGTCGAGCATATCGGTTAACGGAGGGAAGAGGGGATGTGGGGGACGGAATACGTTGCAGTCCCACCCCAGCGACACCAGGGAAATGTCTCGATCTGTAACAGTTACGGGCCCAAACAGCCGCCAAACGTTACAGATTGAGACAAAGTCAGGGCAGCAGAGCGACACCAGTAACATCCCCTACTCCCACTCCTGCTCGTAGATGTTGAGCGACTTTACGTACCGCCCCTGGGCGCCCATGATGTCGCGGACCAGACGCAAGAAGAAACTGATGCACGAGGTGTCAAAGCCATCCTGCAGGTCCTCCGGATGCACCGCACCAGGCCCATCGACCGCCGTGTCACTCAGGCGTGCGATGTCATACAGATAGAGTTGTCCCGCCGTCAGCCAGACATCGTCGACGCAGGCGAGGCGCACCGCAATCGCGCCGTCGCTCCAATGCTCCTTTTGCACGATATGCGGGTCGTAGACATCAAAGCGACGGTCGGTGCGCGTATCCTTCAGCGCAACCATGCCGTTCGCAGGATCCTTGTCCAAAATGCCAAAGCGCGAGAAATACTGTGTGTCGCGTACCTGCTCGAGCCGCTTGAGCGAGGCAGGCGAAAGCAATGTCGGCGGCTCTTCAACATACAGCTCGAGCAACGTCTTGCCATGGCGATAGGGGCGCTCGAAGAGCAGCCAATCGGTAAATGCCATGTTGTAGGCCATGATTTCGTTTTGCGAAGGCTCGGTGCAATAGCTGAGCCACGGGTCGACAATGATCTCGAACTGTTCACGCGCCGGCTCCAAAAACTGGAACTTCCGCAGCATCCAAAAATGGGCCATGTCGGCAATATCGTTGCCGACGGCTTCGGCCAGCTGCGCTCGATCTAAAGCGTGATCAGTCATGGCATCCTCCTCAAACTGATGGACCTCAATTTGAGCTTACGAGGAGGGTGGGCAGTCACGACCAGCGCGGGCAAAATAGGCCTCCGGCTGCAAACCAGATGCTGACCAAACACTTGACGAAAAGCTTGACCGAAAATGCGCACTGGAACAAAACCGCAGGTAAACATAGGCGGCCAACCCGCCCTTTTGAGCCAAGCGCCCCCGGCCACCACAGAAACAGCAGAGCACCACAGCTCAAGAAGACGCCGAATGGACACTCGCGCGTCGACAAACGAACGAACCGCTCGCAAAGAGTGTCCCCAACGACTAGACAAAAATGACCAGTCATTGGGGACGTTCTTAAATGACTACTTTACAGCTCCAGCGCGTCGGCGACTTCGGCAGCGCAGGCCAGGGCATCGGCCATAGCGTTCACCACGAGCGAGCTGCCGTTACGAGCATCACCCGCCACATACACCGGTGCGGCATCCGCGGAGACGCCGTCGACACGTGCCGCGAGGTGCGAGCCCTCGGCAGCCATCACAGGCAGCGGACGACCAGCGGTGGCAACAGGCACGCCTACCGCATCGAACACGCCATGCTCGGGACCCGTAAAGCCGCAGGCGATGAGCACCAGCTGGGCCGGCACCTCGTGCTCGGAACCTGCAATGCGTTCGGGCTTTCCCGCCGACCAGTCCAGATCGACCACGCGCAGACCCGCGGCCGCACCCTTCTTGTCCAGCAGCACCTCGAGCGTATCCACGCCCCAGGCACGCATCTCGCCGCCCATCGCAGCGATAGCCTCCTGCTGGCCGTAGTCGGTCTTCTTAACGTTGGGCCACTGCGGCCAGGGGTTGCTCGCCGCGCGCTTATCGGGCGCAGCCGGCAAGAACTCAAACTGGCGCACGCTGCGCGCACCCTGACGTACCGCGGTGCCCACGCAGTCGTTACCGGTATCGCCGCCGCCAATGACGACGACGTCCAGGCCACGTGCATCGATGACAGGCTCGCCGCCATCGAGCACCGAGACGGTCGAAGCCGTCAGGTAGTCCACGGCATACACCACGCCCGGGGCATCAATGTTCGCAGCCGAAAGCCCACGCGGAGCACGGGCGCCGGCAGCCACCACGACGGCGTCAAAGTCGTCGAGCTTGGCGGTAACCTTGGGATCGCTCACGTCGGCACCCAGCTCGAACACAATGCCCAGCTCGCGCATGAGTGCCACGCGACGCTCGACCACAGACTTCTCGAGCTTCATGTTGGGAATGCCGTACATGAGCAGGCCGCCCGGGCGGTCGTCACGCTCAAATACCGTCACACGGGCACCGCGACGTGCAAGCTCCCATGCAACCACCAGGCCAGCCGGGCCAGAGCCAATCACAGCGACCGTGGGTGCATCCTCCCCTGCCGGCTCAAAGCGGCGCGGACCGCCATTTGCCCACTCATGGTCGCTGATCGCACGCTCGTTGTCATGGATCGTCGTGGGTTGGCCATCGACCGAACCCAGGTTGCACGCGGCCTCGCACAACGCCGGGCACACGCGACTCGTAAACTCGGGCATGGGCGAGGTGAGCGACAGTCGCTCGGCAGCCTCATCCCAGCGGCCGCGGTACACCAGCTCATTCCACTCGGGAATCAGGTTGTGCAGCGGGCAGCCGCTCAGGCGTGCCTTGCCAAAGCTCGCGCCCATCTGGCAAAACGCCACGCCGCACATCATGCAGCGGCTCGCCTGGGCACGGCGCGCATCGTCGTCGAGCTCCACGAACAGCGGATCGAAATCGCGGCTGCGCTCCTCCACGGGGCGCAACTCATGGGCCACGCGATCGATATCAAGAAAAGCACCTGGCTTACCCATGGCACTTACGCCTCCTTCTTGGTCGAAGCAAAAGGGCTGGCAGCCACGGGCACAGCACCCGCAGTACCGCCCGCGACATCAAAGCGAGCGACATCCGCGGCGCTCGCGCGACCGGTCACAATGTCAAACGCCAGCTCCTCAGCCTGCGCATGCGTCTTACCGATGGCCTCGGCGGCGGCGACAATCGCCAGCACGCGCTCGTACTCGGTCGGAATGACCTTCACAAAGTGTTTGCTCATCGTCTCAAAGCTGTAGAGTAGCTTAATGCCGCGCGGGCTCTGAGTCGCGTCCACGTGCTCCTGGATGAGCGCACGAATCTGTGCCAGCTCGCCGGCCGTCGGGGCCTTGAGCTCAACGCTCTCGTGGTTCACGCGGGCATCGAGCGTGCCGTACTGATCGAAGACATAAGCCACGCCACCCGTCATACCTGCGGCGAAGTTCTGCCCGACCTCGCCCAAGATGAGCGCCAGACCGCCCGTCATGTACTCGCAGCCATGGTTGCCGCAGCCCTCGACCACCACCGTGGCACCGGAGTTGCGTACGCCAAAGCGCTGGCCGGCCAGGCCGTTAATGAAGCCGCGGCCACTCGTAGCGCCAAAGAACGCAACGTTGCCCACGATGATGTTCTCGTCGAACTTGTAGGTCGCATGCGGGTTGGGGCGCACCGACACCTCGCCGCCCGAAAGGCCCTTGCCAAAGTAGTCGTTGGCGTCGCCGCACACGTTGAGCGTAATGCCGCGCGGCAGGAAGGCGCCAAAGCTCTGACCGGCCGAACCATCGCAATCGATGGTGATGGAGCCGGCGGGCAGGCCCTCGGGATGCGCCTTGGTCACCGCGTTGCCCAAGATGGTGCCCACGCAGCGGTTGACGTTGGCGATATCGGCGCGGAAGCGAATCGGGCGCAGGTGCGCACGGGGATCGGCCGTATAGGGCACAAACAACGTGGAGTCGAGCGTCTTGTCGAGCTCGCTGTCCGCAGCCATCTGGGGCAGGAAGTGACGGCCGTCGGCACCCGGGATATGGGCACCAAACTCACAGGTCGCGCTCGCCAGCACGGGCGACAGATCGAGCAGGTTGGCCTTGCGGTTGCCCGGGACCTCAATCTGGCGCAAGCACTCGGGATGGCCGACCATCTCGTCGACGGTGCGGAAGCCCAGGCTCGCCATGACCTCACGCAGCTGCTCGGCAACAAAGAGCATAAAATGCTCGACGTGCTCTGGCTTGCCGCGGAAGCCGCGACGCAGGCGGCAGTTTTGCGTAGCGATGCCGGCCGGGCAGGTATCCTGCTGGCAGTCGCGCTGCATGAGGCAGCCCATGGAGATGAGCGGCATGGTCGCAAAGCCAAACTCCTCGGCACCCAGCAGGCAGGCGACGGCAACATCGGTGCCGTCCATGAGCTTGCCATCGGCCTCGAGCACCACGCGTGAGCGCAGGCCGTTTTGCAGCAGCGTCTGCTGGGCCTCGGCAAGGCCAAGCTCCAGCGGCAGACCGGCGTGCCAGATCGAATCGCGCGCCGCAGCACCGGAGCCGCCGTTGTGGCCGCTGATCAAGATCTTGTCGGCGGCACCCTTGGCCACACCGGTGGCGATGGTGCCGACGCCGGCCTCGCTGACCAGCTTGACCGACACGCGTGCGCCGGGGTTGGCGTTCTTAAGATCGAAGATAAGCTCCGCCAGGTCCTCGATGGAGTAGATGTCGTGGTGCGGCGGAGGCGAGATCAGGCCGATGCCGGGCGTGGACTGACGGACCTCGGCGATCCAGGGGTAGACCTTCTTGCCGGGCAGGTGGCCGCCCTCGCCGGGCTTGGCGCCCTGGGCCATCTTGATCTGAATCTCAAAGGCGCTGCACAGGTAGCGGCTCGTCACGCCAAAGCGCGCGCTTGCCACCTGCTTGATGGCGGAATTCTTGGAGTCACCGTTAGCCAGCGGGGTCTCGCGGCGCGGATCCTCGCCGCCCTCGCCCGAGTTGGAACGGCCGTGCAGGCGGTTCATGGCGATGGCCATGCACTCGTGTGCTTCCTTGCTGATGGAACCGTACGACATGGCGCCGGTGTTAAAGCGGCGAACGATGTTGAGCGCGGGCTCGACCTCGTCGAGTGCCACCGGGGTGCGGCCGCCGGCATCAAAGTCCAGCAGGTCGCGCAGGCGCACGGCACGGCCGGTGCGGTGCAGGCGGGCGCTGTACTCCTTAAAGGTGTCGTAGCTGTCCTCACGGCAGGCGGTCCGCAGCAAGTAGACAGTCTGCGGATCGATGAGGTGATCCTCGCCGCCGAGCGGGCGCCACTTGGTCAGACCCAACGTGGGCAGCTGATCGGGAGCCGGGCTCTTAAGGATAGCGAGCGCGGCGTCGTAGCGCTCATTCTGCTCGCGCTCGACGTCCTCGACACCCATACCGCCCACACGGCTCACCGTGCCGGCGAAGTACGCGTTGACAAACTCCGGCGTAAAGCCCACGGCCTCGAAGATCTGCGCGGAGTGGTAGCTCTGCACCGTGGAGATGCCCATCTTGGACATGATGGAGACGATGCCGGCGGTCGCAGCCTTGTTGTAGTTGGCGATGCCCTGCTCGGCTGTCACGTCCAGATCGCCGTGCGCCGCCAAGTCGCGAATGCACGCATGCGCGTTGTACGGATAGATGCCGCTCGCGGAGTAGCCCACCAGCGCCGCAAAGTCGTGCGGGGACACGGCGTCGCCACACTCCACCACGATGTCGGCAAAGGTACGCACGCCGGCACGGATCAGGTGGTTGTGCACGCAGCCCACGGCGAGCAGCGACGGCACGGGCACCTCGCCCGCAGCGGCACGGTCGCTCAGCACCACGATGTTCACGCCATCGCGAACCGCAGCCTCGACGTCTTCGGCAAGCTGCTTGAGCGCAGCCTGCAGCGCGCCCTCGCCGGCATCGCGGCGGTAGACGGCACGGAAACGGCGGGTCTTAAAGCCCACGCGGTCGATGGCGCAAATGCGGTCGAACTCCTCCTCGCTCAGCAGTGGGCGCTCCAGGCGAACCAGCTGGCAGGCCGTACGAGAGTCCTCGAGCAGGTTGCCGTGGTTGCCCAGGTAGAGCGTGGTCGAGGTGACCATATGCTCGCGAAGGGCGTCGATGGGCGGGTTCGTGACCTGGGCGAACAGCTGATAGAAGTAGTCAAAGAACGAGCGCGTCTTCTTGGACAGGCAGGCCAGCGGCGCATCGATACCCATCGAGGCGAGCGGCGCCTTGCCCTGCTGGGCCATGGGACGCACGACTTCGTCAACATCATCCCAGTGATACCCGAGCTTGGCCATGCGCACGGCGGCGGGCACCTCGGTATCCTCGGCGGGCGTGGGCGCGACGGGCTTGTCGAGCGCGTCGACGGTCAGCGTCTCCTCGGCGATCCAGTCGCGATAGGGCTTTTCCTTGGCGTAACGAGCGCGCAGCTCGTCGTTGTAGATCACGCGGCCGCGGGCAAAGTCGACCTCGAGCATCTGGCCCGGCCCCAGACAGCCGCTCGTCAGGATGTTCTCGGGGCTCACCTCGATGGTGCCCACCTCACTCGCCAACATAAAGCGGCCGTCGCGCGTCACGTAGTAGCGAGCCGGGCGCAGGCCGTTACGGTCGAGGGCGGCACCCAGGGTACGGCCGTCGGTAAAGGCGATAGCGGCAGGACCGTCCCACGGCTCCATGAGCATGGACTGGTAAGCGTCGTAGGCGCGGCGCTCCTCACTCAGGCTGTCGTTGTGGTCCCACGGCTCGGGCAGCAACATGGACGCGGCACGCGTGAGCGGGCGACCGTTCATGACCAGGAACTCAAGCACATTGTCCAGAATCGCGGAGTCGGAGCCCTCGCGGTTGATGATGGGCATCACGCGCTCAAGATCATGCTGCAGCACGGGGCTGTACAGGTTGGGCTCGCGGGCGCGGATCCAGTTGACGTTGCCCTTGAGGGTGTTGATCTCGCCGTTGTGGATGATAAAGCGGTTGGGGTGCGCGCGTTCCCAGCTGGGCGTGGTGTTGGTGGAGTAGCGCGAGTGGACGAGCGCCACGGCCGTCTTGACGGCGGCGTCGTTGAGATCGATGAAGAAGCGGCGCATCTGCGTGGCGACCAGCATGCCCTTGTACACGATGGTGCGCGAGCTCATGGAGCATACATAGAAGATTTTGTCGCGCAGGGCAAACTCAGCGTCGGCCTTCTTCTCGATGGTGCGGCGGCACACGTACAGGCGGCGCTCGAAGGCATCGCCGGCGGGCGTGTCGTCCGGACGGCCCAGGAAGGCCTGCAGGATAGTGGGCATACAGGCGCGGGCCGTCTCGCCCAGGTCGTGCGGGTCAACCGGCACCTCGCGCCAAAAGAGCAGCGGCACGCCGGCCTCGGCGCAGCCCTCCTCAAACACGCGGCGGGCATCCTCTACGCCCTTCTCGTCCTGCGGGAAGAACAGCATGGCCACGCCATAGTCGCCCTCTGCCGGCAGAATCTGGCCACACTTTTGAGCCTCTTTACGGAAAAAGTGATGCGGAACCTGGAACAGGATGCCGGCGCCGTCGCCGGTGTTCTTCTCGAGTCCGGTGCCGCCGCGGTGCTCCAAGTTGACCAGAATGGACAGCGCATCGTCCAGAATCTGGTGATGACGCTCACCGTTGATATCGGCAAGCGCGCCGATGCCACATGCATCGTGGTCGAATTCGGGGCGATAAAGGCCCTGCTGCTGAGCGGAATCTGCCTGCATCGCGATCCTCCCCTAGATATTTAGACAGTCAGTTGAATAGGGATACTAGGAGCATCGCCGGCCCGTTGTGTTTCCCACCCGTTTCGAAACAATCGCGTAACGCGCGCCCTGCGAGTGGGTGCCGCCGAGCTCAAGGACGACAACAAGGGCCCCAGGTTCGGCCCGTCAGCCCACCGCTTCAAACATCTCAATCTGTAACAGGAGGAGCCGATTTTGGCGCTTAGATGTTACAGATTGAGATTTTCTGCAGGACAGTTTTGGTTTGTCTCGATCTGTAACACGAAGGGCCAGTTTTGGCGGTCAGTTGTTACAGATCAAGACATTTCGGCAACCCCCTTTTCACCATCCTATTCAAATACAACAATTTTGTTAGTCTTGGTTAACTTTTTAGCATAAAACGGGTATCATTTGCGGCGTCAAACAAACGGCACGCAGGAGCTCACCATGCTCAACCATCTCAAACATCATTTTGGCTCCCGACGCACCGACGGTCACGGAGGCCTAGACATTGCGCGGCACATCGGCCCCGGGTTGCTCGTGACCGTCGGCTTTATCGACCCGGGCAATTGGGCCTCCAATATGGCCACCGGCTCGCAGTTTGGCTACGCGCTGCTGTGGATCGTCACACTGTCCACGATCATGCTCATCGTGCTGCAGCACAACGCGGCGCACTTGGGCATCGCCACGGGCACCTGTCTTGCCGAGGCCACGACACGCTACCTCCCCCGCATCGTGGGACGCGCGGTACTCGCCAGCGCCTATCTCGCGACCATCGCCACCGCCATGGCCGAAGTCCTGGGCGGTGCGATCGCGCTTCAAATGCTCTTTGGCCTGCCCGTACGCGCCGGCTGCGTCATCGTCGCGGCGGCATCGATGGCGATGCTCATGACGAGCTCCTACAAGCGTGCCGAACGCTGGATCATCGCCTTCGTCGGCGTGGTAGGACTCTCGTTTTTGGCTGAGCTTACGCTAGTCAAGGTCGACTGGCCGCAAGCCGCCGCAAGCTGGATCACGCCCAGTATGCCCACTGGCTCTGCCGCGATTATCGTGAGTGTCCTGGGTGCGGTCGTTATGCCCCACAACCTCTTTCTACACTCCGAGGTCATCCAATCCATGCACTTCGAAGGCCAAGGCGAGCAGGTTATCGAAGAGCGTCTGCGCTATGAGCTCTTCGACACGCTCTTTTCGATGGGCGTGGGCTGGGCAATCAACTCGGCCATGGTCATCCTGGCCGCAACGACCTTCTTTGCGCACGGCATTGTCGTAGACGATCTCGCCGTCGCAGCGGACACGCTCTCCCCCATTCTGGGCCCAGCAAGCTCGACAATCTTTGCGGTGGCGCTGCTGTTTGCGGGCCTCTCGAGTAGTGTGACGGCAGGCATGGCGGCAGGCGCCATCACCGCGGGCATGTTCGACGAGGAATACGACATCCACGACCGGCACTCATCGATTGGAGTGACGGTCTGTTTCGTCGGCGCAGTGGCTGCGTGCCTGATCGTCCCGAATCCTTTTGAGGGTCTCATCTGGAGTCAGGCGCTGCTGTCGCTTCAGTTGCCGATTACGGTCTTTGTGCTCATACGACTCACCAGTTCGCCCCGCGTTATGGGCAAATACGCCAACTCGCGCCCGCTCAACGCGCTGCTCGTAGGGATCGGCGTCATCGTGACGATTCTCGACATCGTGCTGCTAACGGGGATGTAATTGGGATGGCGTGGCTGTCCAGATATAACGTCTCAATCTGTAACACGTAAGGCCGTTTTAAACCGTCAGATAAATCAAAAGGGTCCCAGCCGGAATATCCAGCCGGGACCCTTGGACAGAGCTCTGTATGGCTAATCGTCGTGTGTCTACGAGCTACTCCTCGACAAGCTCAAACTCATCGGGACCAACGCCGCACACCGGGCACACGTAATCCTCGGGCAGCTCGGGCGTGTCGACCTCAACCTCGTAACCGCAAACGGTGCACACAAACTTATACGTCTTCTTCTCCTCAGCCATGATGTTCTCCTCTCGAACGTGACTGCTGGTGTACTTGCTTATTAGTATATATTCTCAATAATATAATGCAAGTATTTTTAGAACATTTCTAGCCTTGATACGACGAAGCCTTGGGCGGCGTCTTGCCCTTTAACACCTTGTGGTAGTAGTCATAGGTCAGCGGGGCCTCGCCGCTCAGACGCTCGGCATCTTCGACCTCACCGATAAAGAGCAGGTGCGTGCCCACATCCACGGCATCAATCAGACGGCAGCTAAACAGCGCCGCCGCGTGCTCGGGCACATAGGGCATGCCCAGCGCGGTCTCGTGGGTCTCGTACTTGGCAAACTTGTCGTAATCGCTGCTGGTGCGGAAGCCAAAGTTGCCGATATAGAGCATGTCGGCGGTCTGGTCAATCACGGTCAGCGCAAAAGCCTTAGCCGATGCGATTACGCCGGACGTGACATTTTCCTTGTTCACGGCAACCGAGATGCGCGCCGGGGCGGATGTCACCTGCACCGCTGTGTTGATAACGCAGCCGGCACGCAGCCCGTCGGCCGCGGCACTCACCACATACAGACCGCTCGGCATCGTAAAGAACGCAGTTTTGTCCATAACGATCACTCCCCTAACCCAGGATTGAACCTCATGGATGTATGTACCCACAAAAAAGGCGGCACCCATAACGGACGCCGCCTTTGAGACATATGTGTCAGAACAGTAAGAAAGATGAGACGCCCGCAGTTGCGGTGAAATAGGGACTGAATAGCCCCTCAAACAGGCAAAACAGTCCGTATTCCACCGCAACTTATACAGAGTGCCTAGCGGTTGCGTTCCTTAAGGGCGCGATCGATCTCACGTTGGACATCACGCTTGGCCATGTCCTCGCGCTTGTCGTAGAGCTTCTTGCCGCGACCCAAACCCAACAGCAGCTTTACGCGGCCGTCGGTATTAAAGTAGAGCTCCAACGGAACCAGCGCATAACCACGGTTGCGAAGTTTGCCGTCAAGAAAGTCGATCTCCTTGCGGTGCAGCAGCAGACGACGCCGACGGTCGGGATCGCGATTCCACACGCCGCCATGGCTATAAGGGTGGATATGCAGTCCGACGAGCCAGCACTCGCCGCCACGAATCAGTGCAAAAGTGTCAGTGATCTGACAGGCGCGCTCGCGAATCGACTTGACCTCGGTGCCGCTCAGCTCAATACCGCACTCAAACGTCTCATCGATAAAGTACTCGTGATGTGCCGAGCGATTCTTGGAAATGAGTTTGCGCTCGCGCTTACTGGGCATCGCCGGCCTCCTTGGCTTCATCGGCGTTTGAGCCCGCAGTCTCGCGCTTTGCCTTGCGCTCGGCATTGAGCTCGGCATCGCTCTCGCGCACCAGTTTGATAATCGCCGCGCAGGCCTCCTCGCCCACCAAGTCGCGAGCACGCACCGTCAGGCGCGTCGCCTCCTGCTTGTCGCCGTCGCTTGCAGCATCGGTCGCACACATGATCAGGCAGATGGCAATCTCGGCCGAAGGCGAGGTCGGCACGCCCTGCAGGGCGAGCTCACCCATCACATGGTCGTCGCTCTCATCAGCGGCATCCGGATAGGTGGTATGGATCTTGTTGAGCAGGCGCGTCGTATGCGCATCGTTGGGCGCCAGGCGCAGCGCCAGACGCGCGCAGCCCACGGCAGCCGAAACGTTCTCGGTCTCGGACTCCAAGAAGTACTGACCTAGATTGGCGTAAGCGCGGGCGGCGCACTTGCCATCGCTTGCACGCTCCAGCACCGAGAACGAGAGCGATGCCCATTCCTGCTTGTCCTCGAGTGCGCGGAACAGCTCCGCCAAATCCAAGCGATAGTTGCAGTTCATGGGGTCCCAACGCACAGCCTGCATCAGGGCATTACGAGCGCTCACATAATCCTGCTGGCGAATGTAGGCAAACGCCATGTCAGAGTACAGGCGGTCAAACGGCACCTCGACCTGCACGAGCTCGCGCGGATCCTTCTCCACGCGGCGATAGGCCAAGCGCTCAAACTTGCTATCGAAGCTAAAGTATTGGCGCTTCTCCTCCGTCTTGCACTCAGCGTCGATATACTCCTCGGCGAGCTCCACCAGACGCTCCAGCAGCGGTGTCGCCGTAGCCAGGTCGCCCTGCGCCAGATAGTTCTCGGCATACGTGATGTCTTGCAAGCTGATGGGCAGATCCATGGCTACTCCTCGATCTGAGCGAAACACGGCAGGCGCCGTATATACGGTCAATACACAAAACCCGGGTCTCTTACGAGGCCCGGGCGTTCAATTTTGGTAGCCCGTACCAGATTCGAACTGGTGATCTCCGCCTTGAGAGGGCGGCGTCCTAAACCGCTAGACGAACGGGCCATATGTAGCAAATGCAATGGCTGGGATGGAGGGAGTCGAACCCCCATTGACGGAACCAGAATCCGCTGTCCTGCCATTAGACGACATCCCAATGACTGCATCGCTGCGCTCGGCTGTGCCTTTGCGCAAGAAAGAAATATACGGGAAGTCTCGCCGTGACGCAAGCCCCAATTTTGACTTTTTTGAAATTCAGTCAAATTGGCCTAATTTATTCCAACCCGTGAAGGACCTGTGAAGCCGACCGCTGTACACGAAGGGCAAAACGCCGCGAGCGGTAGCCGTCAACCGTTGGCAGATTCTACCGCGAAAACGATAGCACCAGGCAACACAATCGAAGTATCAATGATCACGTAGATATCGAGGCGCCATGGACGAAGAGCTTGATTACCTATGGGAGACCCTGGGCCTCGAGATCACTGCCGACCTTTGGCCCGAACGGGACAAAATCCATCCCACACTGCGCCCCGCCATTACTGTGGTGCAGGCAAAATACCGCCGTGCATCCTTTTTGATCATGCGGATGTCATGGCACGCGGGACTCCCCGACCTTAAGCGAATCCAGGCAAGCCTCGTCGAGCTGTCCGGCATGCCGACCGTCATATCCGAGGCGCACCTGGAGCAGCGCCAGCGCGAGCGACTGCAACAGCAGCGGATTCCCTTTATCTGCCCCGGCGTCCAGGCATATCTGCCCTTTATGGACGAGGAGTACTGGAGCGGCAAGCCCAACAAGCACGTAAAAGTCTACGATCCGCACGAATGGGCACAGCTGGCGGACTGACTGAGGCAGGCCCGCCGGCGGAAAGTGCGTCCCAGATTTCAAGCTCAAACTGGCCCCTACTTTCCCGTCGAGCCCTCAACCGGAAACCGTGTCCCACAATCGAAGCTCAGAATGGGACGTGCTTTCCGCAACCGGCCACTTTGGGAAAGCGCATCCCATTCTGGAAGCGAATTCCGGGTCGCACTTTCCGCAGCCGCTACAGCAACGCCTCGGCCCAAGCCGATTCCCTAAAGCCTGGAATCACAAAGTCGTCGCCCACCAGCAGCGGACGCTTGACCAGCATGCCGTCGGTCGCCAGCAGCTCGTAGCACTCCCGATCCGTCATGCCCGCATCCAGACGCGCCTTCAGGCCCAGCTCTCGATATTTCATGCCCGACGAATTAAAGAAGCGCCGCACCGGCAGCCCCGAACGAGCAATCCAGGTCGCAAGCTCATCAGCCGTGGGATTGTCCAAAACGATATCGCGGTCGATGTACTCTACCCCATGTTCGTCCAGCCATGCCTTGGCCTTCTTACAGGTCGAGCACTTGGAATATTCAACAAACAGTACGGTCATGGGAATCCTCCGAATATAGATCGGCCAACGCAGGCACACGCCACACGAGGCGCCTTCGTATGATGGGCCAATTGTAGCCCGCGGGTCACACGTTAAACGAACCGTACCCCGAATCCGCGTTTGATGAACGGCAGCAGTTCCATTGCCTCGGGCGTGATATGGCCCGCAACGTTCATGCGCTCGTCACCGGGAAGATCGACCCGCGCAATCTCAAGCTCGCCTTCGTAGCGCCCATATCCGCTATTGCTCACAGCGATCGACCCCGCCTTTCGCGGCAGGCCGGCTCCGGCATCCGTCGGCACGGAATCCGGCTTAAGCGTCGTACGTGACTCCTGAGACCTAAAGATGAGGACGCTCGAGTCGGGTCGGTCGTGATGAATCTGCCCGCGCACATAGGCATAACTGAGCTCAAGCTCGCATTGCAGGTCCACGTATCCGGCGGAAACTTGAGCAAACTGCGCCCAGCCCGCATCGGAAAGATCGGGGTCGCCGACCAACACAATGTCGCAATCGGCGCCATGTGCAAGCTCAAGCATATTGAGGGCAACCTTTGACGCGCGACCGCGCTGCGCCTCGACCGTCGGCAGTCCCTCGAATACCGGCCCGCGAACGTTAGCATCACCCGGCACAAAAGCCATGATTTCGAATCCAAGCGCCGCAAGACGAAGATTCACCCGAGCAATGTCCTCCAGAGCTAAACCGGTATAAGGCTTGGGGTAAAAATTGTGGCAGGCGGCAAAACGAGTCACATCGGCACCGGCCTCACGCCACGATGCGATTTCATCAGAACTCACTGTCGATGCATTGACCACAATGCGAAATACACCGGACAGCTCCGCGACCCGCTGGGCGCTAAAGCCATAGTCCAAACGAAGGTATTCCAACCCCAGATCGCGCAAGTCCTCGATGCGCTCAAGCCCGAGCAAATCGCACGTGCGAGGCCCCACATCGGCAATGAGCGCAATGCCGCGGGCGGAAAGCAGCGACAGCACATGACGGACCTTATCGGCATACGCCGCTCCCCCATCCTCGGGAATATGCAGCGAGGTGAACGCATAGCGCGCACCCGCCGCGGCACCACGCTCAATCGTCCGCTCAATATCCTGCAGAGGGCTGGAAAGATAAATCGAAATACCCGTTTTCACGCTTCAACGCTCCTTTAAAAAAGGCCGGCGGAGCAGCTAGCCCCGCCGGCACAACCATAGCATCAAGAAATCTGCCGCGCACCGCGAGCCCCGAGCAACACGGCTCGCGATATCAAACTACTCGCCAAAGAACTCGTTGATCTTCTGCTCGTCGACGCCAAAGAACCACGTCAGGACAAAGCCGGCGGCATAGGCAAGCAGCATAGCGGCAACGTAGCCGAGCTGCTGGCCAGGAACAACGATCAGTAGGCCAAACAGACCGGAAACGCCCTGAGAAACCGTGCCGATGTGAAGCAGCGCCGCGAGCGCGCCGCCAAATCCGGCACCCAGGCAGGCCGTCACAAACGGACGAACGAGCGGCAGCGTAACAGCATACATCAGAGGCTCGCCCACACCCAGGATTCCAACGGGAATGGACTCTGCGACGTACTTCTTGAGCTTGGCGTTCTTGGTCTTAAAGTACAGCGCCAAACCGGCACCGACCTGGCCGCCGCCAGCCATCATAAGGATGGGAAGCAGGTAATTGATACCCTTGGTAGCGCCGTCGGGATCGTTGAGCATAGCGTGGATCGGCGTGAGCGCCTGATGCAGGCCGACGGACACCAGCGGCAAGAAGCCTGCCGACAGGATATAGCCGCCCAGGACGCCCAGTTTCTCGAAGATAAAGGTCAAAACGCTAAAGATGGCAGTCGTCAGCCATGCGCCAACCGGCTGGATGACGAGCATCAGAGCAAAGGCGCCGATGATGAGCACCAGCAGCGGGGACAAGAACGTGTCGAGTGCGTTGGGCATAACCTTGCGAATCTGACGCTCCATCCAGGCAAAAAATGCACCAGCGATGAGAGCCGCGATCATGCCACCCGCCGCGGGGTTGTACTGCGCACTGGTGAGCGGCAGCAGAATGGCAGTGGCAGGATCAGCCGCGCCAGGCGCAAGCAGGGGCATGGCACTGTTGGCGATACACATCATGCCGGCGATGCCGCCCAGCGCAGCGGAGCCACCAAACTCACGTGCCGCGTTATAGCCCACCAAGATGGGCAGATAGGCAAACAGAGCCCAGCCCATGGAACGAATGCCCTGGTACCACCACTCGCCTGCAAGCGCGCCTGCCGTCGAGACGTTAATGACGTTACAGATACCGTTGATGAGGCCAGCCGCAATGATGCCGGGAAGCAGGGCGACGAAGACATTGGAAATCTTCTTGAGGAAGGCCTGAACCGGCTTGGACTCGTACTTGGCTTTCTGCGCGGCCTTGTTTGTGGCCGCAGCGTCAACCACGCTCTCGTCGGCAACGCCTTTCGCAAGGCCGGTGAGCTTGGAGAACTCCTCGAGCACCTTATTCACCTTGCCCGGACCCAGCACGATCTGCATCGTGTCGTCCTCGACCAGGCCCATCACGCCGTCGAGCGCCTTAATACCCTCCGTGTCGACGTTGCCCGTGTCTTTGACGGTCACGCGCAGGCGCGTCATGCACGCCGCGTTTGCGAGCACGTTGTCTTTACCGCCCAAAAGGTCCAGCAGCTTTTGAGCCAGCTCTTTGTTCGTCATAACTCCTCCTTGTATTGGGTATCTCGTCTAGATGTCATATCAGCTCACGCCGTGCACCTATTGGACATCGGCATTGCTCTTCTCATGGCCACTCACCGCAGTACGGACATGGCCGTGCGCCCGTTCAAGAGCTACCGCAGCCTGCTCGGCATCGCAGTCCAACAGCACCGAGACAATAGCGGTTTTTACGTGGCCGCCGGCATCCGCAAGCGCCTGAACAGCGCGCTCGCGCGTGCAGCCGGTCGCCTCCATCACGATGTTCTGGCCGCGCACCACCAACTTCTCGTTCGTCTGCTGCACATCGACCATCAGGTTTTGGTATACCTTGCCGATCTTGACCATGGCACCGGTCGAAATCATGTTGAGAATGAGCTTTTGAACCGTTCCCGCCTTGAGCCTCGTTGAGCCGGTCAGCACCTCGGGACCGGGCACGGGCTCAATGGCAAGATCTGCGCTCTCCCCGATCTTCGACCCTTGGTTGCAGGCAATTGCAATGGTCTTGCACCCAGTTGCCTTGGCGTACGCAAGACCGCCCACCACATAAGGAGTACGGCCGCTTGCCGCCAGGCCAACGACAAGATCCTTGTCCGAGAGTCCACGCTCCCGCAGGTCGCTCGCGCCAAGCTCCTCGCTGTCTTCGGCACCTTCGACAGCCTTGATAAACGCCGTCTCGCCTCCGGCAATGAGCCCGACAATCAGATCGGGTGACACGCCAAACGTGGGCGGACACTCCGAAGCGTCGAGTACGCCCAGACGACCGCTGGTGCCTGCGCCCATGTAAAAGACGCGCCCGCCGCGCTCGAGTGTCTCAGCAGCCCAGTCGATTGCCATGGCAACCTGGGGCAACACTTTCGTGACCGACTGGACGGCACGAAGATCCTCATCGTTCATCGTCGTGACGATTTGCAGCGATGTCATCGTATCGAGGTCCATTGACCTTTGATTACGCTGTTCGGTCGTGAATTTTGTTAAATCGAGCATTTCATTCACCTCATCTTTCCTGTTTCTCGATGTAGTTTTGCTTTATGACATGCGTCGCCCGTTCGTAGTCGCTGGCAACGTAAGCAGCGTACAGGGCATCGACAACCATAAGCTGGGCCATACGCGAAGCCATGGCACCGCTGCGGACCAAGGGTTCACTCGCAGCGACGCCGAGCACGGCATCGGCCATGGTGGCAAGCTTGGATGATCCATCTACTTTGGTAACGGCCACAACGGGACAGTTGTGACGTTGAGCCTCGGCGGTGCAGTCCAGCACCTCTTGCGTCAAGCCCGAGTAGCTAAAGGCGATTGCCATATCGCCCTCATGCATGTTCTTGGCACATAAGAGCTGATCATGCCAGTCGTCGTACAGATGGCACTCTTTGTCGACACGCATGAGCTTTTGCGCCAGGTCGTGCGCGACCAAACGAGAGGCACCAATACCGAACAGATTGACCGCGCGTGCCCGCTTAAGACGGGCCGCGCATCGCTCCAAGACGGTGTAATCGAGCGTTCGCGCCGTCGCCTCGATTGTGCGCACGTTGCTTTTCATCACCTTCCCCACGATACGTTCGACGCTGTCATCCATGGAGATGTCCTCGAGGGCTATGTCTTTCTTGTCACCTAAGAGCGCCAGCTCGGCAATCAGTTCGCGCTGGAACTCCTTGTAGCCCGCAAAACCCAAACGCTTGCAAAAGCGCAAAATGCTCGAGGGCGAGGAGAACGTGACATCGGCAAGACCGCGGACGGACAGCCCGACCACCTCGTGCGGATGAGCGCTTACATATGCGATGACATTGCGTTCCGCCGGGCTCGCGCTGAGCTCACGCTCGCGAAGCCGCAAAAGCAATCCGTTTGCCATCTCAAACACCTCCGTTGAGAAGAATTAAAGACCAACGAACGATTCGTACCGGATACAAACAGCTTTTGCGGTACATTGTGCCGCATCGTGGCGCACAAAGGGCGAGCGTTCTACCGCTCGCCCCTCAAATCCGACCGCTCGGAAATACGCGCGACACAAAATAATTCAACAAGGTCGCATTATCAGAAACGGGTTTGTTACCGGCTAGCGCCTCGCATGGGCGCCGATCGGCCGAGTCGCATGGCGCACTAACGCCGCCGCCAGCAATACCAACAGCATGGCGGTGACATAGCCCGCAGCATCGAATCCTAAATCGATAACGTCGAAATGCCTGCCGGGAACAAAGATCTTATGTACCTGATCGCCAACGGAGCAGGCGGCGCAAAAGAGCAATACAGGCACGCAACGGGAGCATACGCTCCACGGACGCCTGGAAAAGCAAACCACGACCACCGAGGCGAACAATCCGACGAAGAAAAACTCTACGGTATGGGCAACGCGACGGACGTTTGTGCCCACCCACATGCGAATGGAAGCAAGTCGGCCAGACCGGACATTCGAGGCAGCCGAATCGGCGCCCCCGGTCATTCCGTTCTCTGTCTGGGCTTCACCCGTGGCATCGGCAGCCTGAACGCCCGTAGCCTGACCCTCCACCACACGCGCGGTGGACTCGCTCAGCAACGACGTCTCCACCGCATTTTGCTCCGTCAGCACCCAGATGCCCGCCAGCGTTGCAACGAACAGAACGATCGCGGTCCATCCGATTATTTGTTTTACGCGCGCCAAGGGCCAACCTCCTTTTTTGAATATCAGCGAGTGTAGCCCCAAATGGCATCGTCACCGTATCAAAATTTGAATCGCAACAGGAAGCGACAAAGCGACGCAAACCCCTACCCCGCCTCGCGCATCCAGCGATCGAACGTCCCCACGCACACGCCCAGGCACTTTGCTGCCTGGCTGCGGGTAATATCGCCTGCCTCATAGCTATCGCGCACCAGCTCAAACTGAGGAGGGCACGGCTTGCGAGGTCGACCGAAACGAACCCCTCGCGCCCGCGCCGCTGCAATTCCCTCCGCCTGGCGCCGATGGATATTCTCGCGCTCCACCTGCGCCACGTAGCTCAGCAGTTGCAGCACAATATCGGCAATCAGGGTGTTGGTCACATCCGGCGCGCCGCTGGCCCTAGCGCGCGTGTCAAGCAATGGCATGTCCAACACCACAATGGCAACCCCGAGCTCCTTGGTGATGCGTCGCCATTCCTCAAGAATCTCGGAGTAATTACGACCAAGTCGGTCGATAGAAAGCACCACCAGCACGTCCCCGTCTCCCAGGACGTGCAGCAGCTCGCGATAATGCGGTCGATCGAAGTCCTTGCCGCTCGCATGGTCGGCATAAATATTCGCTGAGCCCACGCCATAGGCGCCCAGCGCATCCAGCTGCCGATTCAGATTCTGATCGCGCGAACTCACCCGCGCATACCCGTACACCGTCGCCATCTCATCCCCGCTTTCTTGTAAACCTGCCAAAAGGGACAGGTTTATTTTGGTAGGTTTTACCTCCCAAATAGCAGGAAAGCGGGCGGCCGAGCAGACGGCAAGGTAGCCACGATTCAAATGCGAAGGGCGGTCCCGAAAGGCCGCCCTCCGCTCCCCCACCATGAGTCGGGATTTGGCTAATGGATAAGCTTAAAGTCCAAGTGCCCACGCGTGGTATTGACGCGCGAGACCTCGATAATCACGCGCTGCCCCAGCTCGTAACGGGTGCCCGTGTCGGCACCTGTGAGCGTGAGCGCGTCCTCGTCGAACTCGAACCACTCGTTGCCCAGACTCTTGATCGAAACCAAGCCTTCGACCTGCGTTAGGTCCAAGCGCACAAAAAGGCCCATGCTGCTAACCCACGAGACGGTTCCGGCATAGCGCTCGCCCAGACGGTCCTCATAGTACTGGGCAATCTTGATCTTTTGCGTCGCATGGCTGGCGGCATCCGCCGCGCGCTCGGCATCGCTGCATGCGCGGCAGATCTGCGGCAGAATGCGCGGCAGCGACTCGCGCCCCTTGCCGATCAGCCGCGGCGTGCGGACCAAGGCGTCCTTGCCGCCGAGCTGCTCATAGGCCAACTGCAGTTTGAGCACGCGGTGCACCACCAGATCGGGGTAGCGACGGATGGGACTCGTAAAGTGACAGTAGCACGGCGCGGCGAGCGCAAAGTGGCCCTCGTTGCGCGGCTTGTACAGCGCGCGCTGCATGCTGCGCAGAAGCAGCGTGTTGACGAGCGGCGCGTTGGCCGTACCGGCGGCAGCATCAACTGCAGCCTGCAGCTCATCGGGGCTCCCCAGGGCAATACCGGCAGCACGGCGATCGTCGATGATGCCTAGCTGCGCCAGCGCAACGGCGGCACCGTGCAGGCTATCGGGGCTCGGATCCTCATGCACGCGATAGCAGGCCTCGATATCACGGTCTGCCAGCCACTCTGCAACGCACTCGTTGGCGAGCAGCATGGCTTCCTCGATAAGCGACGTGGCACACGAACGCTCACGCGCCACAATCTGCACGGGCACTCCGTTCTCATCCAATAGAGCGCGAATCTCGGCCGTATCAAAATCGACTGAGCCGCGGGCGCGACGAATACGACGGCGAAATTCGGCGAGTTCGTTGGCGGCGACAAGGAAATCGCCGAGGTCGATGTTGTAGCCGCGGGCGGTCTCCTCGCACGCAAGACCGCGCTCAAGCGCTTCCTCGCGCGAGGTCTCGGCAGCCGCAACATCCTCAGCCGCGCCCTCCAGCACCGAATACTCAACCGCACCGGCACGCACCAGCAGCGCCTCGACGCCGTCATAGTCCATACGCACACGCGAGCGAATCACGCTGGGATACGGATCGTAATGCCGCACGCGACCCTGCTCATCGAGCTCGATATCGACGGTAAACGCAAGACGGTCCTCGTCAGGGCGAAGCGAGCACAGGTCACAGGACAGGCGTTCGGGCAGCATGGGAAGCACGCGATCGGCCAGATACACCGATGTCGTGCGATGGCGAGCCTCAAGATCGATATGCCCGTCCCAAGCCACATAGTGTGAAACGTCGGCGATATGCACACCCAGCTTATAGCCGCCCTCGGGCGTGCGCTCCAGCGAAATGGCATCGTCAAAGTCGCGCGCGTCGACCGGGTCGATCGTGATGACAAAGCGGTCGCGCAGATCGCGGCGGAGCGGGTCCTTAAGCGCCGCGGACACATCGAGCGAAAGCCCCTCGGCCTCGTCTAGCGCGGCCTCGGGATAGCTATCGGTATAGCCGTAACGCGCCATCACATATTGAACGCCCAAATCGGGCGCGTCATCTCCGCCAATGCGGCGTTCGATTGTCACGGTACCCGATTCCAGGCGCGTCGGGTAGGTCAAAATGCGCGCGACAACAGCATCACCCGGGTGAACGCCCAGACGATCCGCCGAGGTGTCCTCGGGCAAAATGAAGAAGTCGGCCTTCAGGCGCGAATCGAGCGGCTCAATCACACCGAGCGGACCGGCGGTCTGGTACGTGCCCACCACGCTTATAGCTGCGCGCTCAACCACGCCCTCGATCACGGCGCGACGCTCGCCATGCGGGCTGTTCTTAATGCTCACGGCAACGGTATCGCCGTCCATGATCTCACGCTTGCCGCGACCCATGACCTTGTAGTCGCCGTTTTCGGTTACAACGTAGGCGCTATGCTCATGGAGCTGCACGCGCCCGGTCAGGCTCGGACGGCGTTCGCTGCGCACCGGCCCGCGCTTATTGCGAGCTCCACGCTTATGCTTGTTATTGCGCCCCATGGCGCCTCCTAACTATCGATTGCGAACTCCAAAGAGTCTACCCAAATGATTCGCTTTCCTGCCGTCCCCTAGGGGACAAAAAACGGGCCGCCCCATAAGAGACGACCCGTTGGAAGGGATGAATTCCAGGCATGCCTACACGCGCAGGTAGCGGCGCATGGCGATGGCAGAACCAAAGAGACCGATAATCACGCCGACCAGAATCAGCGCAGCATAGGTCACCAGGTAGTACTGCATCGGCAGGGCAAACGACATCCAGCCGATGCTCTCCTGCAGACGCGGAATCATCAGATTGCGCAGCAGCTCCAGAACGCCGATGGAAAGCAGCGAGCCCAAAATGGCCTGCAGTACACCCTCGGTGATAAACGGGCCACGAATGAAGCCGTTGCTGGCGCCCACCAGGCGCATAATCGCAATCTCGCGACGACGCGCCGTGATGGACAGGCGAATCGTGTTGTTGATAAAGATGAACGCGATAAAGGTCAGCAGGCCGACGAGCACCACGGCGGCAATACGGATGTAGTTGGTCACCTGGAACAGGCGGCTTACTTCCTCCTGGCCATACAGTACGCTCGCGTTGACGTCGCCGTCGTCCGCGATCTTTTGGAAGTCGGCATTCTTCTTGAGCTTCTTGGCCGTGCTCTCGACCTGAGACGGATCGTCCATCTCAATCGCAAACGAGGCGGGCAGCGGGTTCTGGCCGTCGAGCGCGCTCATGGTGGCGTCGGCGTTACCCGACATCTTGCTCGTATACTCGGCCAGTGCGTCGTCCTTGTCCTTATAGGTCACGGACTTGACGTTATTCCACGTCTTAAGCTCGGCCTCAAAAGCCTGAACATCGGCCTGATCGGCGTCATCACTAATGAACGCGTTGATGACAACCTGATCCTCGACGGTGCCGATCACGGAGTTCAGCATCGCGGAGCCCATGATGAACAGGCCGATGATAAACAGCGAAAGGAAGATCGTGATGACGGCGCCGAGCGAGGTAGTCCAGTTACGGAAGAAGTGGCTGATTGCCTCTTTGAAGGAGTAGCCCACGTTAGTTGGTGCCATAGTTGCCGTAACCTCCCCTCTCCTGGTCGCGGATAACGTGGCCGCCCTCGAGGGCGATCACGCGACGGTGCATGCTATCGACCATCTCGCGGTCGTGCGTGGCGACAATCACGGTGGTGCCGGTGCGGTTAATACGCTCGAGCAGCTTCATGATGCCCAGCGAGATCGCCGGGTCGAGGTTGCCCGTCGGCTCGTCGCAGATCAGCAGCGGCGGACGGTTGACCATAGCGCGGGCGACGGCAACGCGCTGCTGCTCGCCACCGGAAAGCTGGTCGGGCAGCGAGTCCATCTGATCGGCCAGGCCGACCAGACGCAGCACCTCGGGCACCTGGCTGTGAATGACGCCCTTGGGCTTGCCGATGCACTGCAGGGCAAACGCCACGTTTTCGTAGGCAGTCTTTTGCGGCAGAAGCTTAAAGTCCTGGAACACGGCGCCAATCTGGCGGCGCAGGAACGGAACCTTGCGGTTCTTGATCTTCATGAGGTCCTGACCGGCAACCAGGATGCGACCGCTCGTCGGCTTGACGTCACGGTTGAGCGTCGACAGCAGCGTGGTCTTACCCGAGCCGGAGTGACCGACCAGGAAGACGAACTCGCCCGGATAGATCTCGATGTTGATGTCGTCGAGTGCAGGCTTGTTGGGCTGTGCCGGATAGATCTTGGTGACATGCTCCATAAGGATGACGGGCTCGACACCGGCCTGCTTGGCCATCTTCTTGCGGCTGGCCTGCGGATCGATGGGCGCAAACACCGACGTAAAATCGGGGTTGTTGAGCGCGTTATCGAGGCTTGCGACCTCGGCTGCCTGATCGCTCTCGACCACCGGGGCAGCAGGCTGCGTGGGGTCGGGAATAGCGGCAAAGAGACCGGACTGCGCAGGCTGAGGAGCCGGCGTCGCAGGGGCCAAGGGGTCGGGAATGCCGGCCATGGTAGGCTGCGGCGTGGCGGCACCAGCCTGAGGCTGCTCCACGCGAGCGGTCACGGCCTGAACGGGCTCAAAACCCGCCGTGCCGGAAAGCGCGACATCGCTGGTGGGATTGTAGGCAAAGGGATCGGATGCCGGCTGTGCCTGATCTGCCGGCTGAGCGGGGGCCTGAGCAACAGGCTGGCCCTCTGAATCCGGAGTGGCGAAACGACTGCCCTGGACGCCTGCCTGCGTCTTGGGGGCATCATCGCCCGCACCGGAGGTACGGAAGTGGTTACCCACTGGTGCTCCTTATCGTCGTGCGTTTAAACTACATGAGCGCTTAATATTTTAGCAGCATTAGCTTTGCTGCACATAAGAAGCATGGCCGTGTTTGGGTCCCTCCGGCCGGACACAGGGTTACTTTCCAAATCGTCCTCGGACATGTCGGAGCCTCCGCTGCGCACTACGTGCGGCGGGGGCTCCTCCGTCCTGCAGAAAGATTTGGAAAGTAGCCCTGTATCCGGCCTGCGACTACTAGGGGGCCGGCGCACCAGCTTGAGATGCCGTGCACACAAAGTTGGGAGGGTCTGAATTGCGCTTTGCCGGTCTGGGCCCGTTTCCCGGAGAAAGCCCTTACTTGGTGCGGGCCTAATTTGTTTGTTGCCGACAAAAAACAGGGGCGTCCTCTTTGAGGACGCCCCTGTTATGGATTGCATACGGTTGCTGAAGCGATACTTTGCCTCGTCTTGTCCTAGGCCAAGAACTCCTTGGTGGTCGCCACGATGTTGGCGGCGTCCAGGCCGTACTTGTGCAGGAGCTCGGCGCCCGGGCCGGACTCGCCAAAGGTGTCGTTGACGCCGATCTTCTTGAGCGGCGTCGGGCGCTGCTCGCACAGGACGTCGGCAACGGCGCTGCCCAGGCCACCGATCACAGAGTGCTCCTCGACGGTCACGACGTGGCCGGTCTTGGCGGCGCTCTTAACGATCAGGTCGGCATCGATGGGCTTGATGGTGTGCATGTTGATGACCTCGGCGTCGATGCCCTCGGCAGCGAGCTGCTCGGCGGCCTCGAGCGCCTCGCCGACCATCAGGCCGCAGGCGATGATGGTCACATCGGCGCCCTCGCGCATGACAATGCCCTTACCCAACTCGAACTTGTAGGTCTCGGGGTCGTTGATAACCGGCGAGGCCAGACGGGCGAAGCGCATGTACACGGGGCCGTCGCACTCGTAGGCGGCGCGCGTCACGGCACGGGCCTCCACATCGTCGGCGGGAACGATCACGGTCATGCCGGGGATGACGCGCATGAGGGCGATATCCTCGCAGCACTGGTGCGTGGCACCGTCCTCGCCCACCGAAATACCGGCGTGCGTGGCACCGATCTTAACGTTAAGGTGCGGATAGCCGATGGAGTTGCGGACCTGCTCAAAGGCGCGGCCGGCGGCAAACATGGCAAAGCTGCTCGCGAAGGCGACGCGGCCGGTGGTTGCGATACCGGCGGCAACACCCATCAGGTTGCTCTCGGCGATGCCCACATCGAAGAAGCGGTCGGGGCAGGCGGCCTTAAACTTGCCGGTCTGCGTGGCGGCGGCCAGGTCGGCGTCGAGGACCACAAAGTCATCGTGCTCGTTGGCGAGCTCGACGAGGGCCTCGCCGTAGCTTACGCGCGTGGCGATTTTCTTGACGTCTGCCATCCTAGAGCTCCTCTCCGGCGGCCGTGAGCTCTGCCATGGCCTGCTCAAACTGTTCATCGTTGGGGGCCTTACCGTGCCAACCCACCTGGTTCTCCATAAAGGAGACGCCCTTGCCCTTCGTGGTCTCGGCGATAATGGTGGTCGGCTGACCCTTGGTGGCGCGGGCCTCGGCAAAGGCAGCGCGGATCTGGTCGAAGTCGTTGCCGTCGGCGAGCTCCACCACATGGAACTTGAAGGCGCGGAACTTGTCGGCGAGCGGCATGGGGTCGTTGACCTCCTCGACGGGGCCGTCGATCTGCAGGCCGTTATGGTCGACGATCACGCAGAGGTTGTCGAGCTGCTGGTTGCCGGCAAACATGGCGGCCTCCCAGACCTGGCCCTCCTCGCTCTCGCCATCGCCCAGCAGGGCGTAGGTGCGATAGTCGTCGCCCCAGTGCTTGGCGGCAACGGCCATGCCCACGGCGGCGGAGATGCCCTGGCCGAGCGAGCCGGTGGACATGTCGACGCCCGGGGTGTCGTTCATGTTGGGATGGCCCTGCAGGTGGCTGCCGATGTGGCGCAGCGTCTCGAGATCCTCCTTGGGGAAGAATCCGCGCTCGGCGAGCACGGCGTACAGACCAGGCGCGCAGTGACCCTTGGAAAGCACGAAGCGGTCGCGGTCGGCCTTGCGGGGGTCGGCAGGGTCGACGTTCATTTCCTCAAAGTACAGATAGGTCATGATGTCGGCAGCGCCGAGCGAACCGCCCGGATGGCCGGACTTGGCAGCGTGCACGCCGGTGACGATGCCCTTCCTTACCTCGTTGGCAACCTTTTTGAGCTCTTCGTCGCTCATTGTGCCTTCCTTTCATCCTCATTAGACAAAATGCGCACGGCACCGAAGGTAATCCCAACACAGCCGCAATGCACGTACGTCATTCATTATGCTGGAAACTGATGGCTTTACCAGAGTTTTTATCATTATTTGAACAATTTAGCAGGCAGAACCGCTGATGAAACGGTTTATCAATGTGAACGTCTTTTGGATGGAACGCGATCGACCCTACGCGCTAATGTCCTTGAATCCCTCGCCGAAGGCTTCCGTAACGTCAGCGACCGTCACAATGGCGTGAGGATCGCGCTCGCGCACGATCGTCTTGAGGGTATTGAGCTCTCGACGGCTCACGATGACCATAATCACCGGCTTCTCGGCACCCGAATACATGCCAGTCGCCTTAAACTTGGTACAACCACGACCCAGACCATACATGATATCGGCAGCGATATCAGGGAACTTGTCCGAGATGATGAGTACCATACGGCGCTTGTTGCCACCATCGACCACGGCATCGATCACGTAGCCGCTAATGACCATCGAAAGGCCTGCATACAGTGCGTTTTCGATTGAAAAGACCGGAGCCGACAGCGCACACACGGCAACATCGATCGCCATGACGGTCGAGCCCACCGGCAGCGAGGTGTTACGCGAGATGATTTGGCCAATCGTGTCCGAGCCGCCGGTGTTGGCGCCGGCGCGCAACACCATGCCGTAACCGATGCCCGTAATAATGCCGCCCCACATGGCAGGGAGCATCAGGTCCGCATCCGCCAGAGGTGCTACAAACGGGGCGAACAGATCGGTAAAGAAGCCCAGCAGCACAAAGCCCGTCGCGGTCTGCACCACGTAGAACATGCCGCCCTCGCGCATAACGACCAACAACAGCAAGGCGTTCATCACGATCGTCTGAATACCAACGGGAAGCGATAGGCCGCGCGATGCACCGACCGCCTGGATAATGGTGGCAAGGCCCGTAACGCCACCGGCAGCAAGGCCGTTGGGAATCAAAAACAGGTCGGTCGCAATAGCGGCCAGAGCGCACCCCAACATAATCTGGGGCAGGTCGTGAAAGAAGTTCATCGAAAGAATGCGCTTGATGTCCAGACGGTATGCCATGCTGCCTCCCTCAAAAAAGCGCACCCCATCGGATGCGCTTTGAACTTCTTCTTGTATTCGATTCTACCGATTCGCCGGACAAAAACCACCCCTGCGCAGGGTTTACTCTGGATACAAAACCACACCGCTCGGAGGGTTTTAATCCATTTCCACATAAACCCGGGCGGTTTAAGCAGACGGGGTCTCCGCGTCAGCGTTGCCGGTGGCCCAGCGATGGTAGCCAATAACAAACGGGTCCAGGTCGCCATCGTCAAGAACGGCCTCGACATTGCTGGTCTCCACACCCGAGCGCAGATCCTTGACCATCTGGTACGGGTAGAGCACGTAGCTGCGAATCTGGTTGCCAAAACCAATCGTGGTCTTGGGTCCGCGAATCTCATCCAGGGCCTCGGCGCGCTTTTCGAGCTCAATCTCGTACAGGCGAGCCTTGAGGATCTGCATGCACGCGGCCTTGTTCTGGATCTGGCTGCGCTCATTTTGGCAGGTAACCACAATGCCGCTCGGGAAATGCGTCACGCGCACGGCGGAGTCGGTGGTGTTGACGCCCTGACCGCCCGGGCCGCTCGCGTGGTACACGTCCACGCGGATGTCATCGGGACTGATTTCGATGTCGATATCATCGGGTAGCACGGGGATGACCTCGACGCCGGCAAACGTGGTCTGGCGGCGCTTCTTGTCGTCGGTGGGGCTAATGCGAACCAAGCGGTGGACACCGGCCTCGGCGCGCAGCATGCCAAATGCGTCCTTGCCCTCGACGGTAAAGGTCGCGCGGTCGATGCCGATGACCTCGGCCGCGGGACAGTCGTTGATGGTGACCTTCCAGCCGCGACGCTGGCAGTACTTCATGTACATCTTAAAGAGCATGAAGGTCCAGTCCTGGGCCTCCAGACCACCCTGTCCGGGCTTGATGGTCACAATAGCATCGCCGTGATCGAACTCACCGGTAAACCAGCTCGAAAGCTCAAGCTCATCGATGGCACGGGCCAGGCGCTCAGCCGTGGCCGTAGCCTCCTCGCGAAGGGCGGCGGCGTCGGGGTCATCCCCCATCTCCTCGGCAAGCTCCAGCGCGGCGCGGGCATCGGAAAGCTCGCCGCGCGCGGTGTCCACGGCAGCGATATCTTCCTTGGTGCGAGCGATCTCCTCCATGGTGGCACGGGCGGCGTCGGCGTCATCCCAAAAGCCAGGGGCAACACTTTTGGCCTCGAGCTCGGTCACGCGGGTACGCTTCTCGTCCAAGTGGAGATACGACTCGACCTCGCCGAGCCGGTCCGCAAACGCGTCCAGCTCGGCGGGCGTTACCTCTAAAGCCCCAGCCATTAACGATTCCTGCCGTGGCAGTACTTAAACTTCTTGCCGCTACCGCAGGGGCACGGGTCGTTGCGGCCCACGTTGACGTACGGATCGTCGCTCTCGGACTTGCGATAGGTGGTCACCTTGCCACCGTTGTTGACGGCAGCCGGACCACCCTGGACAGCCGTGCGGGCCTGCACCTGCGCCTGCTTGCGCAGCACCGAGTCGCCGTTGTCACCATCGACCTCGGCAGGACCGGAGAAGCGCGCACCCTCGAGCGCGGGCTCCTCCTTGTGCTCCACGGCACGCGGGGCAGCCTTGATCTCGATGCGCAGAACCGTACGCAGGTAATCCTCGTACATGGTGTCGACGAGCATCTGGAACGCGCCGTAGGCCTCGGTCTTGTACTCGACCAGCGGGTCGCGCTGGCCAAAGCCGCGCAGGCCGATGCCGGTCTTGAGGTAGTCCATCTCCTGCAGGTAGTTCATCCAGCGGGTATCGATGACGCGCAGCATGACCTGGGTGTTGAGTTCGCGCATCAGGTCCTCGCCCAAGCGCTCGGCCTTCATGTTGTAGCACTTCTCTACGTAAGCCAGGACATCGGCAGCCAGGGCCTCATAATCCTCGTCGGGGAACTTCGGCGTATCGATGTGGCCGGTGAGCTCCACAACCCACTTGCGCAGGCCCTCCAGGTCGCGCTCGCCCTCATGGCTGTCCTTGGTGCAGAACTCCTGCACGCAGCGGTACACCGTGTCGTGCATGACCTCGGTGATGTGGTCGGTCAGGTCCTTGCCGTCCAGAATCTTGTTGCGCTCGGCGTAAATGACCTGGCGCTGCTTGTTCATGACGTCGTCGTACTCAAGAACGCTCTTACGCATGGAGAAGTTAATGCTCTCGACCTTATGCTGGGCACTCTCGACGGCCTTGGAGATGATCTTGTGCTGGATGGGCATGTCGTCGCCCATGTCGGCCGTGACCATCATCTTGGAGACGCGGTCCATCTTGTCGCCGCCAAACAGGCGCATGAGGTCATCCTCGAGCGACAGGTAGAACTGGGTCTCGCCCGGGTCGCCCTGACGGCCGGAACGGCCGCGCAGCTGGTTGTCGATACGGCGGGACTCATGGCGCTCGGTGCCAATAACGGTCAGACCGCCGGCGGCAAGCACGCGCTCGCGCTCGGCCTTGCAGGTCTCCTTGGCCTCGGCGTTAAACTGTTCGAGTTGCTCGGGCGTCACATCCTCCATGGTCAGGCCCTCGTACTCCAGGCGCTCGCGCACCAGCTCGTCGGGGTTGCCGCCCAGCAGGATGTCGGTACCACGACCGGCCATGTTGGTGGCGATGGTCACGGCGCCGTAGCGTCCGGCCTGGGCCACGATGTGGGCCTCGCGCTCATGGTGCTTGGCGTTGAGGACCTCGTGCGCGATGCCGCGCTTGGTAAGGGCGGCGGACAGCTTCTCGGAGCTCTCGATGGAGACGGTGCCCACCAGGACCGGCTGGCCCTTGGCGTGACGCTGCTCGACATCGTCGGCGACGGCGTTGTACTTGGCCTGAATGGTGCGGTACACCAGGTCCTCGTGGTCCACGCGCTGCACGGGCTTGTTGGAGGGGATGACCTCGACGGGCAGCTTGTAGATCTCGCGGAACTCGGCATCCTCGGTAAGTGCCGTGCCGGTCATGCCGGAGAGCTTGTCATACAGACGGAAGTAGTTCTGCAGGGTGATGGTGGCCAGGGTCTGGTTCTCCTCGCGTACGAGCACGCCCTCTTTGGCCTCGATGGCCTGGTGCAGGCCCTCAGAATAGCGGCGGCCTTCCATAATGCGGCCTGTGAACTCGTCGACGATCTTGACCTCGCCGTTGGTGACCACGTACTGCTTATCACGGTGGAACATGTACTGGGCCTTCAGCGCCTGCTGCAGGTGGTTGACCAGCTGGCCGGAGAGATCGGCATAGATGTCATCGATACCCAGGCGGCGCTCGATTTTCTTAAGGCCGCGCTCGGTGGCGGCAATGGTGTGCTTGGCCTCGTCCATGACGTAGTCGCCCGTGGGTTCAACGTCCTCGGTGGCGGTGAGCATGTCGTGCGACACGTCCTCGCCGCGCTCAAGGCCACGCACGGCACGCGCGAAGTCCTTGTAGGTACTGGCGGACTTGGTGCCAGCGCCCGAGATGATCAGCGGGGTGCGGGCCTCATCGATCAGGATGGAGTCAACCTCGTCGACGATGGCGTAGTTGTGGCCGCGCTGCACGCGCTGCTCGGGACGGGTAACCATGTTGTCGCGCAGGTAATCAAAGCCGAACTCGGAGTTGGTGCCGTAGGTGACGTCGGCCTGGTAGGCCGGGCGCTTGAGCTCGAGCGGCATGTTGTTCTGGAGCAGACCGACGGTCATACCCAGGTACTTATAGATGCGGCCCATCCACTCGGAGTCACGCTTGGCAAGGTAATCATTGACAGTAACGACGTGCACGCCCTTGCCGGCAATAGCGTTGAGATAGCCGGCCAACGTGGAGACGAGGGTCTTACCTTCGCCAGTCTTCATCTCGGCGATGTGGCCCTCGTGCAGTGCCATGGCGCCAATGAGCTGCACGTCAAAGTGGCGCATACCCATGGTGCACTTGGAAGCCTCACGCACGGTGGCAAAGGCCTCGGGGAGCATGTCGTCGAGCGACTCGCCGTTGGCGTAACGCTCGCGGAACTTATCGGTCTGGCCGCGGAGCTCCTCCTCGGTCATCTTCTCAAACTGGGGCTCAAGACCGTTGATCTGGTCGACGATCTTGTAGTAGCGCTTAAGGTCCTTATCGGATCCAAAGGACAGCAGCTTTGACATGAATCCCATGTGGTTTTCCTTTTTGGCCATCGCCCACGCCGTGCAGCTGCGGGCGAGTTAAACACAGATGATTGTACTTTAGCCAAACAAGGCGCGGCCTATACGGTCGACCTCAACCGCCACGTAATAACTACGACCAACCTGCCAAAAGGGGACAGGTTTGTTTTGGCAGGTTTTATCTGGGCAAACGCCGTCTCTCTGTCATTTGGTGCAAACCAACCTGTCCCCTTCGCACCAATCTGGTGCAATGGGGACAGGTTGGTTTGCACCAATAAAAAGAAAAGGGCCGCGCACCCAAATGGATGCACGGCCCTCATGCCATGAATGCGAGTGATTCCGCGGCGAGCTATTTACTCAGCAGCCTCGGTGGTCTCGGCCTCGGCAGCGGCCTCCTCGACGGGAGCCTCTGCGGGAGCCTCGGCGGCCTGCTTGGCAGCCTCCTCGGCAAACTTAGCAGCACGCTTGGCCTTCTCGGCAGCCTTAGCCTCAGCGGCGGCCTTGCGAGCGGCCTCGGCCTCAGCAGCCTTGGCAGCCTTGGCAGCCTTGGCCTCCTCGGCCTTCTTGAGCTGGGCGGCAGCGGCGCCACCGAACTTGTCGGCGAAGCGCTGGACGCGTCCACCGGTGTCGACGAACTTCTGCTGGCCGGTGTAGAACGGGTGGCACTCGTTGCAAAGCTCAACCTTCATCTCGGACACGGTAGCGTGCGTCTTGAAGGTGTTGCCGCAGGAGCACGTCACCGTGCACTCGACATACTGGGGATGGATACCCTGCTTCATGGTAGGACTCCTTATTGGTCAGGCGCTGGTTACCGATCAGCGCATAAGGCGTCTTGGTTTCCGACCAAGACAACAAACTCGGCTATGGTACCACGGCACCGCGTGTCCCACAAAAGGTTCACGGTCTTTTCGGCACAACACGAGCTGGACCTTAAATATCAACTTCATCCGAACACTCCCCCACATTCATCTCTCGTATGTATCGAGGTATTCCTGCTTGAGCGTCTGCGAGGACGACTTGATCTTTTCCACGAGCGTGCCGGCTTCGATGAAGTAGAACGAGTTGGTGAGGTCTGCCAGGTCGTCGAGTAGATGGCTTGAAATGAGCACGCTGCGTCCCCGCGCCACTTCGCTGCGCATCGCGTCGCAGGAGGTTTTCCGTTTTCCCGGATCGAGGCCGTTCAGCGGTTCATCGAGGATGAGGTACGGGCAATCGGTCGCTATCGCCATGGCAAGCTTTACCTGCTGCTTCATTCCTGTCGAGAGTTTACGGGTCGGCTTGTCGAGATATGGGGAGATTCCGAGGGAGTCGCAGAGCGAGTCGATGTCGGCGGCCGATTTCCACGCCTCCCTAACGAAAGCAAGGTGCTCGATGGCCGATAGCGTGGGATAGAGATCCGTGCCGCCTGAAGAGCTCAGGTAGACGAGTTCTGCAAATTCGGCTGATCGACGTTGGCAGATTCCGTCTGCCGCCAGGCTTCCCGAGCGGATGCGGGTGGGAAATTGGCCCGACAGCGCTTCAAGAAGGGTGGTTTTCCCCGAGCCGTTGGGAGCAACGAGGCCCGCCGCCGTTCCCGGGCTCAGGAAAAGCGACCCGATTGAAAGTATCGTCGTGCTTCCGTATCCCACGCTCGCGTCCAGAAGCTCGAGCCCATGGTGCTTTTTCGCGGGTCCAGGCTGTTTGGGGGAACGTGTCGCAACGGCGCCGACCGTAAAAAAGACCGCGACGTATGCCAGGGCCACGGCAAGCATCGATGCGCTGCCTGAACCGGAGCCAATGAATTCTGTCGGGAAGCATCCTACGTAACCCGTTGCCTCGATAGGCGAGAATACGGGCAGTGGCAGGAGCCCGAGCACGGCATTATGCCCTAGTGCCGAATCGGACAGTAACGGGAATGCCGGGGCCGCGACAAGCAGCGCGGAGGTAAGGGGGCCCGCGAGGACGCGCCTCGTTGCGGTCGATAGGACGGCGGAGCAAACGGATATCAAGGTTCCGCCCGCAAGAAGCGCGATAAGCAGGGCTGTGAAGACGTTTCCCGCAGTCGTGGTGGTAAGCGCGCCGTCATGGAAGAAGGCGATCGGGTACCCAATTTGCCCGAAGCCGTTTAGGGCCAAGGCGTAAATGCCCCCGGGTGCGAGGCCGGCGAGGAGCATCGCGGCCCCCGCGGCGATTATCGAAAACACGATCTGAATAAGGCGCCGGAATTTGGGCACGGGCGCCTTTGCCGCCAGGGTCCCGGGCCTTGTGGCGCCGAGCACGAGTATCGACGAGAGAAGGAAGGGGATGAAGGGAAGGAAAGACGGCGCCGTGGCAATGGCGTAAGGCAGGAAGGAAAGGAATGGCAGGTCGTTTGCGGAGGCCGGGATATCCGTGATGCCGGAGCTGCTCAGGGCACGGCAATATGCGAGCGCTACGTCATTGGTCTCTCGGTCTCCCACGATGGACCCGGATTGGAAGCCTTCGCCCATGAGCGCGTAGTAGCTCTCGGCAGAATCGAGAAAGGCGGCGTCGGTTTGAGCGGCAAGGGCGGCGTTCGCGTATCTTGCAAGCTCCGCGTCATTTTGCTGCTCTGGAGATAGGTCTGTGCCGCTGGCCTGGGGCGCGCGCGTATTGAATGCGTCGACAAAGCTCTGCATGCCCTGTTTCATAAAGAAGGGCCCGTAGATGGGTGAATTGAACGCAATGGGGACGGAAAAGGCTGCAGCGAGAACGAGCGTACAAATCCATACGGCCTTGTCTCTTAGGATTAGTTTGAGAAGAAGTCGACAGTACATTTAGAAGCACCTACATTTCTCAAAGCATCGTTAGATTGATAATGACAGACCGAATGAAGATGCGTGCGACGGGGGCGAGGCGAATGGCTGAGCGGTATCGACATGCGGGTTCAACGGTATCACATTGGCCACATAGATTTTTAACTTGCATTTCTACCCGCCCTTTTCGTAGAGTCGCCGATACGTGCTTAGCGCACCCTCGGCGCGTCCGGCAGGCTTTGCGAAATGGGATCCAGGAGACTTCGGCGCAGCATCATCTTGCGGAATGCTTCTAATGAGCCTCCCATCCTTCAAAAACAGAATCTCATCGCACAGCCTATCGACCGAATCCAAGATGTGGGATGACATGATGATGCACGTACCAGAATCGGCCAGCTTCCTGAGAATCTCGGAATGCAAGTCCACCCTGCTGGGGTCGAGCGCGTTCATGGGCTCATCTAATAGAAGGTACCGCGCGCCCGTCGCATACGCAATCGCCAGGGTAAGCTGCTGCTTCATGCCCTGGCTCAGAGTGCGGATCCTCATCTTCGCGAACTCGCCTATCTGCGTTTGTTCCACTATCTCTTCGATATCGCGAGCATGCGGCCACATATCGCAAACCATCTTGAGGTGATCTTCCGCACGCAATCCGGGATACAGCAGCGTCCCCTCACCAGGTGCATAGAAGATCATAGAACGGACCTCTCTCGCACCCGTACCCTGCACCTCATCCAGAACGATGCTCCCGTCCACGCGAGGACCCGGCAAACCTGCCATCGCACGCAGCAACGTCGTCTTTCCATGCCCGTTCGGAGCGACGAGACCGTAGACCGTACCCGGGGCAAACTCAGCGTTCACCGAATCTACGAGCACCTTCTTTCCATAAGAGACCGTCAGCGTTTGAAGGTCAATCATCGAGATCATCCCCTTTCGATCTTTGGAACACTCAGGCGCACCATCAACGGAGATACGGCGCCCAAGACCACCAGCAGAGCGCCCGATGCGCCGACGACCTCTCCAAAAGGCATCGCGTTCGTCCCTCGCCCAAGGAACCCAATCGTCCCCACCTGGGAAGCGGGATCAAACGAGGCGAATGGAGCCAGCAGCGCGACGCCCATGCCCACGCTTTCAACATGAGCGCTCAACGAACCCAACACCAAGAGAACCGCGCAAACCATTCCGGTGACAACGGGGTTGCGGCTAATCGCTGCTGTCAACGCAGCGACGACGGAAATCACGCCGTATGCCATGACCAGCAACGGAATACTGCACAACACCGCCTCCCCCACTATGGACGTTGTCGAAGCTCCCGCCCGAATGAGAGCGACGGGATACTCCGATCCACCCGCACCGTTCTTAATCACGGACACAACGACAGCGGGAACCATCGACACCAAAAGCAGCACCAAGCCAAGCAGGAGAGCCAGCGCAACAGCCGTCAGAAAACGCACATGCGCTGTTGTGGGGATCTGGAGAACCAGAAGGGAACGACACTGCAGGTGGGTGCACGCGAGCGATGTGACAACCACGGGCAACAGCAAAAATAAGGAGGGAAGCGCTGCCTGGAGATACGAAAGGAGGATTAATGGGGGCATCTTCGTACTTAACTCGTAAACCTTGGGGTCCGGCAAGCTCGCGATCGACTCAAGCAGAAGGGCGCGCGCCTCCGCACGAGAAGGAGTCTCCGGCTCGATTCCGATCGATTGCAGGAGAGTCGCATCTGCCGCGCCCAGCTCACCTCGAGCGCGCTCGTACGTCGCAAGGCTTCGAAACCCCTCCGCAGGCATAGGCGCGTACACGAAACCCGAAAGAGCATCCCGCATGTCTTCCAGGGCCGCTTTGCCCTCGACGTCCATATTCGCAGCGTTCTGCTCTAGATACCGATCTATTGAACGGAGCTCCCCATCCCTATACCGAACAGCGGAAACGTTATCAGCGTCAGGAAACATCTCGACCAGAGCCGGGGCCAGCATCGTCGTCGACATTGCAATCGCGCATACGGCGAGGGTAGGAGAACGCAGGAGCAGTTTCCCCATCGTTCTTACGTATGCAACGGCGGAGGCACAAGCGCTCGAACGAGTTGCCGTTCTCGATGCAGTGAAGGAACCTCTCTCAAGACAAATCGGGGATATCGGGCACGCGCAGCCGCTCTTTCCAGCAACGCAAAGCAGGCTAATTGCCAGCACCTCGATCCCGATTGCGCATACGAGGGCAATCGCGCCACGCTCGAAGCAAAGTCCAGGCAGATTCACTATCTGCGTTGTCGGGTACGGGCTATAGGCGCCGACGGTCAACTCAGTGTTCGCATACGTAAGGGGATTCAACAGGGCGAACTCACGTAAAGCGATGGATCTTCCGTAATACCCGGGAACCATCGTCACCCCCATCAGGGCACATACGAACACGATTCCAAGCGTAGGGTTATTGGCAATCTTCACGGCAAGGTGAACGACAAGCGAGATGAACGCTGCCACCAAGAATTGCAAGATGGCCGTCTGCGCGAACACCAGCCAAGCCGGTTTGATAACCGGAGTCGCATATTGAATGTAACCTATCGGATAGAACGGCGAGCCCGGGCCATTCTTCACAAGCGCGGCGATTATCCCTGGAAGATTGATGGCGAGGACGGCAAGCATTGCAAAAACACTCGCCCATACGCTCGATGCAACAAGTCTACCCAGCTCGCCCATCGGTGCCTGGATGATGAGCTTTTCACGTTTGTTAAGACGCGCGGCAAGGAACGAGACGGCAACGGCCGTTGCGACCCATAGCAAGTACTCCTTCGATCCGTCATAATAGGTGTACTCTCCATCCGATATCTGCAGAAACGGAAGTAGGGGAGAGAGCGGTGCCAAGATAAGACGTCCCGCGGCAAGAGGGTACAGAAGCGCGGGCATGCTTGATGAAGAGGTATAGACACCGTCCTCCCCCGCATTCACAAGCGCATCCGCATAGGATGCTGACAATTCCTGCTCAACACGGGTTATTCCCGACTCGAGGTATTCGACCCGTCCGTCGATGCCAGCCGCGCTCCTGAAGACGGGCAGAGCACAAAGAACCATCAACGCAACAACGACAACACAGAGCGACCTGGAGGAGAGAAGCGACCTAAAGATCGCCTTCGAGATTTTGAGCATATTCATCGCCAACCTTAACCTCATCCAGTCGGAACAGAGGGGCCGAACAAAATGCTCGGCCCTTATTACTTGCCGGCAAAGTCAATTTAACATAAACTGTTAAAAAGTAACCTGAGTTTTTTAAATTCTTCGGAGGTTATTATGAGTTCCGACAATCGCACTCCCCGGCTTCATTCCTTCCGCATCGCATGTGCGATAGCCTCTGCGACCCTTTGCGCCACCGCCATCGCACAAGTGGCGTTCTCCTTAAAGCCAGCAATCGAAGTGCTCGACAACCCTGTAATTGCAGACTCCCCCGCGTATCCAGCCCTTGCGATCTCGACATTGGTCCCTGCCGTCATCGGTATCGCTACGACCATCCTCAGCGCCGTTCTCGTGTGGACGATCAAGAGCGGAGACCCCTTCAAGAAAGGGTCTGCGACATGCTTGAAGGTGCTCGGCATTCTCTTCGTTGTTCAAGCTGCCACCAGCCTCTACGCCGGCTCACTCAAAACCTCCGTTTCGATGTTTGGCGGCGAGGGGGCCGTCGGCGCCCAAGAGATCGCTTCATCATTCGATTGGACCTCTCTGGTTCTCGGCATCGTCCTGTTCATGCTTTCCCAGCTCTTCTTGTACGCCCGAGAGCTGTACCTCGACTCCGACGAGATTGCGTAAGGAAACGCCATGCCCGTAATTGTTCGCCTCGACAAGATCATGGCCGAGCGAAAGATTTCCTCGAACGAACTTGCCGAAAGGATTGGAACCACGCCCGTGAACCTGTCCCGTATTAAAAAAGGGCATATTCGCGGCATTCGCTTCAACACACTCGAGCAGCTATGCCTCGCCCTTCGTTGCCAACCCGGAGACCTTCTCGAAGTCATGAGCGAAGAGGATGCCCGAAAGGAGTTCGGACTCGATTGGTCCGCCGAGGATTAGAGGGCGGTCGTACTCGCCCTGCACACGGGGATGCGAATCGGCGAGGTCTGCGGCCTTCGGTGGTGCGATGTGGATTTCGAGACGGGCCTGATCTCGATCAGACACTCGGTGGCGTACGCGAAGGGAATGGGTTCGTTCATCAAGGACACCAAGACCCATGACGCCAGGGGTATCCCCATCGACCCGGTCGGCCTACCCCCCTTCCTGAAGGAGACCCACGAGATCGACTGCGGAAAGCTGCGCTTGCGCGGCCCTACCGGGGCGGTCGAGATCGGGGACTGCTACATCCTGTCGGAGCCGGGCGCGACCTTCGCGACGACAAGCTATATCCGCAGGGCGTTCAAGACGTTCTCGGAGACCAACGGCCTCATGGGCACCAACGACGAGCTGATCACGTTCCACGGCCTTCGCCACACGTTCGCAACGCAGTGGATCCGCCAAGGCGGCGATATCAAGGCGCTCCAATCGATCCTCGGCCACAAGGACGCCATGGCGACGCTCAACGTCTACGCCGACATCGAGCCCATCTCCAAAATCCATAACATGCTGCGCGCCACGCCGTGCCTTTGGCGCGGGCACCTCGGGCCGAGGGTCGATCCGGGTCCCATGTTCCAACAGAGGATCCAGGAGTCCATCGAGACGCTCCAGGCGTTCGGCTACGGCATCACCGAGCCGGACGACCGAAATATCGCCATACGCGACGTGAAGATGAACAGTTGGCTCTAGCTCACCGAGTACGCGGCAGTGCTGGGCCCATCCCAACTGAGGTCACGGTGGTCCGATAGGGGCGCCGCCCGCGGCATGCGCCGCGGAGCGGTATCCCCTACCGAAGGGCGGGGATGCCCTCCGCTTCCAGTTCGGAATCAGCCGTCGGAGGCGTTCGGCTGACTGCGGGAACGGCCTGTCCGCTCAATGTGTTCGGCTGAGATCGGAAATCAACCCAACACGAGCCGGACACGCGCCAGACGGCTCTTCCCCGTACGGCCTTCCCCCTTACGCTCATGTTGCAGGCATGTAACGCCGCAGCGAGCGCGCCTTTTTTGCGCCAGACAGGTACAATGATGAACACTGTACCGTAGCGGAGCGCCCCGCGCGCGCCGCAACCACGCGAAAGGGTTTCCCATGGCCGAGATCTCGTCCTCCCGTATCGTCATCACCGTCCTTGGCAAGAACCGCCCCGGCATCGTCGCCGGCGTCACCCGCGTTCTGGGCGAGGCCAACGTCGACATCCGCGACATCACGCAGTCCATTATCGAGGACATCTTCACCATGACCATGCTGGCCGACACCGCCGAGTCCAAGCTCGACTTCGCCGAGCTGCAGAAGGCCCTGGCCGAGGCCGGCGAGCTTTCGGGCGTCAACGTGTCCATCCAGCGCGAGGACGTCTTTAACTTTATGTACCGCCTGTAGCGAACAAGCCGCTCGGGGCAGCCTGACGTCATATCGTCCAAGCGCGCCGCCCCAAAGCGGACCGGAGAGGAGCGCGCATGGCCTACGACGCCAAGAAAATCTACTACCGCTTCGACGATCACCTGAGCCGCCTGGTTCTGGATTACGAGGCGAGCCGTCAGATTTCGCCCGAAAGCGAAAACCTCTACCACGGCCTGCCGACCGACCCTTATGACGAGGACCTGTTTGTCGAGCACAATGTCAAGCGCGGCCTACGCAATGCAGACGGCTCGGGCGTAGTCGCGGGCCTCACTCGCATCTCGGATGTGCATGGCTACAACAAGGTCGACGGTAAGGTCGTGCCCGATCAGGGCAAACTCACGCTTCGTGGCTACAGCATCGAGGATCTGGTCAACAACGCCCAGGCCGAGAATCGCTACGGCTACGAAGAGGTCGCCTATCTGCTCATTACGGGCTCTCTGCCCACCAAGGAAGAGCTTGACGGTTTTTGCGAACGTCTGGGTGCTTTTAGGCACCTGAGCGACGAATACGTCCGCGAGTTCCCCATGACCACGGTGTCGTCGAGCATCATGAATGTGCTTCAGCGTGCCGTGCTGCTGCTCTACGCCTTCGACGCCGAGCCCGACGCCATTACACCCGAGCACGAAATCGACGTCGCCATCTCCATGCTCGCCCGTCTCCCCCGCATCGCCGCCTTCGCGCATATGGCCTCGGTCGCCAAGCGCCGCGGCTCCGAGGTTCATGTCCCGCACCCCACACCCGGCCTCTCCACCGCCGAGACCATCCTGCAGGTGTTGCGCGGCGGCATGGCATTCACCCGCGACGAAGCCATGCTGCTCGACGTGATGCTCATGCTGCATGCCGAGCACGGCGGCGGCAACAACTCCACCTTCGCTTGCCGCGTGCTGTCCTCCTCGGCCACCGACCCGTATTCCGCCTACGCCGCGGCTATCGGCTCGCTCAAGGGCCCGCGCCACGGCGGCGCCAACGCCAAGGTCGTGTCCATGCACGAGGACATCCGTGCGCATGTCTCCAATTGGGAGGACGAGGACGAGGTCGCAGCCTACCTGGGCAAGATTCTCGACAAGCAGGCCTTCGACGGCACGGGTCTCATCTACGGTATGGGCCACGCCGTCTACACGCTGAGTGACCCGCGTGCCGAGGTGTGCCGCCGTTACGCGCGCACACTTGCCGCCAAGAAGGACCTGGGCGATGAGTTCGCGCTCATCGAGCGCATCGAGCGTCTGGCACCGCAGGTGATGCGCGACCACGGCATGACCAAGCCCATCTGTGCCAACATCGACCTGTACACAGGCTTTATCTACAAGATGCTCGGCGTACCCGAGACGCTTTTTACGCCGCTGTTCGCCGTTGCCCGCATGGCCGGCTGGTCGGCGCACCGCATGGAAGAGCTCTTCTGCGCGCATCGCATCATCCGTCCCGCGTATCGCCCGGTTATCGAGCCGCTGGAGTACAAGCCGCTCGCCGATCGCTAGGACGCGGACCGCTATAGAACCCAAGCGTGGCCAGGGCATCACCGCCCTCGGCCACGCTTTTTATGCCAGTAGAAAGGATCGCAACAAATGATTGTGTTTTCCGATATGGATGGAACGCTGCTGACGAGCGATAAGCAGATGAGCGACGCCACCTGGGCAATGCTCGACGAGCTCGCGCGCCGCGGTATTGAGTTTGTGCCTTGCACGGGGCGCCCGCTGTCGGGCATCTTTGAGCCCATCCTCGCCCACCCCGCCGTACACTACGCGGTCTGTGCCAACGGCGCCAGCGTCTGGCAGCTCGACGACGGTACGCCCACCGATACCTCACGTGCTACGCGCATTTTGAGCCGACCGCTCGACCGCGCCATCGCCCACCGCGTCCATAGCATTGCCGCCGGCCATGACGTCACCTTCGATATCTTCGCCGACGGCCAGTGCTTCCTCCCCCGTTCGCTCTACACGCGCCTGGACGAATTCTGCGGCGGCGACCCCCACATTGCGGCTTCGCTCAAGCGTACGCGAACACCGATCGACATGGATATCGACAGCAAGATCGACGAGGTCGAGACACTCGAACGCATCGCCATGTACTGGCACGACCCAGCCGATCGCGATGCCATCGCAGCGGAGCTCGACACGCTCGGAGGCATTGAGGTCACGCGTTCGTACGCCATGAATATCGAGGTCATGGGCGAGGGCGCCACCAAGGGAACGGCCCTCACGTGGCTATGCGAGCACCTGGGCGAGCGTCTCGCCGACGCCTGGGCGTTCGGCGACAACATCAACGACATCCCCATGCTGCAGGCAGCGGGCCATGGCATGGCCATGATCAACGCCGAGCCCGAAGATCGCGAGGCCGCCGACGCCATCACCGAATACGACAACGACCACGACGGCGTCGCCCGCACCATCATGGCCGCCCTCGCCTAGTCATTGGCCAGTCATTGGGGACGTTCTTGAATGACTAGTCGTTGGGGACAGTCTTCGCGAAAAAGCTGCAAGGACTGTCCCCCACTGCCGGCAGAGACGATATGAGCAGGACATAAAAACATTGAGAGCCCCTGCTGCATGAAAGACCGCGGATTAGGCCGACAATGGTGAGTGTCTAAT
>DXZT01000003.1 GCA_019419545.1 Collinsella sp.
TCCAAGGGTTATACCCTAAGAGCAAACCACCCCTTTTAGGGGTGGTTTTGATTTGCCCAGATAAAACCTACCAAAATGAAGCTGTCGCTTTTTGGTAGGTGGGGTGTATCGTTTTATCAATATGAGGTAATATGACACTAGACGTTATATACGTATTAGTAATTAAACTATTTTGATAAGAGTGATCAGATATGCCTGCACCCAAAAATGCACCGCTTTACCAGCAGATTTATGACGAAATCAAAGATGCGATCGAGAAAGGTGTTTATGCACCCAAGGAGCGTATTCCGTCCGAGCTTGAGCTAGCCGAGCAGTACGACGTGAGCCGAATTACGGTGCGTCGCGCCGTCGAGGAGTTGTGCTCCGATGGTTACCTGGTTAAGCAGCAGGGCCGCGGCACCTTTGTTTCCACGCCGCACATCAATCGTCAGTTCCATGCCTCGACGCTGCAGACGTTTACCGCGCTGTGTTCCAACAACGGCATGAAGGCCGGTGCACATGTGGTCGATCGCCAGATCGTTCCGGCGCGCCAAAACGAGATGGAGTTCTTTGGCCTGCAGAAGGATGCACTGCTGCTCCATATCAAGCGCGTGCGTACGGCCGACGGTGATCCCATCTTTGAGGAGAACATCTTTGTGCCGTTTGACGCCTACCGTGAGCTGTTGACGGCCGATCTTGAGGACAAGTCGATTTTTGCCGAGGTCGAGCGTGTTGGCGGAACGCCGATTGTCTCGGTTGGCTACCGTACGGTCGAGGCCGTTCGAGCTAATGCCGAGCAGGCGGCCGAGCTGGGCATTGCCCCGCATGATCCGCTGCTCAACCTGCGCGCCGGCTTTACCGGTCCCAACGATGAGCCGGTCCTGATGGGTAAGCAGTACTACGTGGGATCGCGCTACGTCATGGTCATGTAGCTCTAGTTGCGCGGTTTTCCAAACCGCGCAACGGCTCGACGCTGCAAGCCCGCCAGAGCGGCAATTTGCAGAATGAGCGTGGATAATCTCCCGTTTTTGGCTCAACGGCGTGCTCAAAGTGGGAGATTATCCACGCTCATCCGGAAAGTGTCCAAAAATCCACGCTCGTTCCCTTCGGATTGCATCGCCCGTGGCCGACAGCGGCGCGGCACCGGTCCGCGTGGCGGCGTATAATCGGCGGCAGATGACTTGAACGTTAGGAAACCATGACCGATAGCATGCAGCAGATGGCGCTCGACACGCTCGGCGCCTATTTTGGCTACACCTCGTTTCGCCCAGGACAGGACCGCATGGTCGATGCGATTCTTGCCGGTCGCGATGCGCTGGGCGTTATGCCCACGGGCGCCGGCAAGTCCATTTGCTACCAGGTGCCCGCGCTCATGCTGTCCGGCATCACCTTTGTGGTGAGTCCGCTGCTGTCGCTTATGGAGGACCAGACCCGTGCGCTGCTTGCGGCGGGTGCGCGACCCAGCTATCTCAACTCCAGCCTTACCCCGGCTCAGCAAAACACCGTGCTCAAGCGGGCGTGCGAGGGCCGCTACCAGCTTATGTACGTGGCGCCCGAGCGCCTGCTCGAGCCACGCTTTTTAGCCTTTGCACAGGAGGCCGCGGCCGACGGCGGCATCGGCGTGCCGCTCGTGGCCATTGACGAGGCGCACTGCGTGAGCCAATGGGGCCAGGATTTTCGCCCCGCCTACCTGCAGATTCGCGAGTTCATCGAATCGCTTCCGCAGCGTCCCATTGTGGCGGCCTTTACCGCTACGGCAACCGAGCGCGTGCGTGCGGACATCCAGCAGATGCTCGGCCTGCAAAACCCCGCGACGGTGGTGACGGGCTTCGATCGCAAGAACCTCTACTTTGGCTGCGAGGAGATGGGCGACAAAGCCAAGACCGCCTGGGTGCGCGACTATGTGATCGCGCATTCGGGCGAGAGCGGCATCGTGTATTGCTCGACCCGCAAGACCGTCGATGCGCTGGCAGGTGAGCTTGCCGAGGCGCTGGGCCCCAGTGGCATTCGCGTTGGCCGTTACCATGCCGGCATGGGCAACGACGCCCGCCGCCAAAGCCAGCGCGCCTTTATTGACGACGATATCCAGGTGATGGTTGCCACCAACGCCTTTGGCATGGGCATCGACAAACCCAACGTGCGCTACGTGATTCACAACAACGTGCCCGAGAGTATCGAGGCCTACTACCAGGAGGCTGGCCGCGCTGGCCGCGACGGCGACCCGGCCAGCTGCCACTTGCTGTGGAACGGTAACGATTTTCGCATGCGCCGCTTTCTGATCGACCGCGGCGATGCTGCCGACGAGGCGCTCGACGACGAGCAGCGCGCGTGGGCGCTCCAGAATCGATATCGCCTGCTCAGCCAGATGGAGGGCTACTGCAATACCACCGGTTGCCTGCGCGAATACATGCTGCGCTACTTTGGCGACGAGGCCGCGGCCGAGCATGCGGCTGCGGCTGGCGCGGGCACCACCGCCACGGACGACGCCGAGGGCTGCGGCAACTGCAGCAATTGCCTCACGCAGTTCGAGGTCGAGGACGTCACCGATATGGCCCGCGCCGCTGTGCGCTACGTGGCCGCGCGACCCATGCGCTTTGGCAAGTCGCTCATCGCCGACGTGCTTCACGGCGGCAACACCGAGCGCATTCGCCAGATGCATCTGGACGAGGACCGCGGCTATGGTGAGCTGTCGAGCGAATCGGTCGGGCGCATCAAGGACATCATCGGCCAGCTGTGCGGCCGCGGTTATCTGGCCACCTCGCAGGGGCAGTACCCGGTCGTGGGGCTGGGCCCGCGCGCCGGCGAGGTCGAGGACGAGGCGTTTGCCTTTACCGTTAAGCGTCGCGCGTCCAAGCGCAAGGCCTCGGCCCGTGCCCGCCGTGCGGTTGATCTGCTGCGCGAGGAGGCCGAGCTGGATCAGCGCCCGCGCGTGGGTGACGATGTCGAGCTGTTCGAGCGCCTGCGTGCCCTGCGCAAGGAGATTTCGACCGAGCTGGAGATAGCGCCGTACATGGTCTTCTCCGACAAGGCCCTGCGCGGTCTGTGCCGCCTGCGCCCGCAGACGCGCGACGAGCTTATCCAGGTCAACGGCATCGGCGAGAAAAAGGCCGACGCCTTTGGCGAGCAGTTTATGGCGGCGATTGAAGAGTTTGAGTCCGAGCATGCGCGGAATGGAGCATAACGATGGCATCCGACGATAAAACCGAGCGCACTGAGGTGTCCGCCGTGCCGCTGTACCAGCAGGTAATGGACGACCTGAAGGGCGAGATCGCGCGTGGCGTGTACGCATCCGGCTCGCGCATTCCTTCCGAGATGGAGCTCGCGAAGTACTACGGCGTGGGACGCATCACCGTGCGCCGCGCCATCGAGGAGCTGTCGCGCGCGGGGTATCTCAACCGCCAGCAGGGGAGGGGTACGTTTGTGTGCGCGCCCAAGCTCAAGCGCAAGATTGTCCAGAAGGGTGACGTTCAGAGCTTTTCCGAGGGTTGCGCTGCCAACGACATGGCGGCCGGAGCACGCCTGGTGTCGCGCACGGTGGTTGCGGCGACGCGCGAGGACGCGGCTTTTTTTGGGGTGGAACCCGGCTGCGAGCTCATCGTGGTCGAGCGCGTGCGCACGGCAGATGGCGTGCCCGTCATGCTCGAGAACAACGCCTTTGTGCTGGCCGACCATCCCTATCTGCAGACGCTTGCCAACAAGGACCTCACGGACAATTCCATCTTTGCGCTCGTTGCCGAGCATTCGGGCCGCGCACCGCTCAAGTCCGACCCCTGCACCGTGGAGATTGCGCTTGCCGATGCTCAGTCGGCCTCGCTGTTGGAGGTGCCGGTCGGCGAGCCGCTCTTCTATATGGAGGCGTACTTTACCGATGAGGACGAGCGGCCCTTGCTGCTCGGACGCCAAAAGATCGTGGGTTCGCGCTACGTGTTCGACATCTAACGTCCACAGATAGAACGATATAGAACAAATTTGGTGAGATGGCTTCACGTGCGTCGTCATGCGTGCTATAAATAGGACAACATAGAACGACCGCAGGTACGAGCTGACGTCGTTCAAAACCGCCACACAAGGAGGAGCATCACCATGAACGCACACGATCTGATTCAGGAAATTATCGAGCGCAAGGGCAAGATTGAGAATGTCTTTTGGATCGCCTGCGGCGGTTCGATGATCGACCTGATGCCGGCCAACGAGCTGCTCAAGCGCGAGGCAACCACGTTTACCTCGACGGTCTACACGGCACGCGAGTTTTGCCTGATGGCCCCCAAGAGCCTTGGCGAGAAGTCGCTCGTCATCGCCTGCAGCCACAGCGGCAACACGCAGGAGGTCGTCGACGGCTGCGAGATGGCGCTGGCAGCCGGCGCCGAGGTCGTGGCCATGACCGACTGCGAAGGCTCCAAGATCGATAGCGGCAAGTGGACTACCTGGGTCTATCCGTGGGGCGAGGACGTGCCGCAGGCCGAGGTGCCGCAGGGCATCGGCGCTCTGATCGCTGCCGAACTGCTCGACCAGCAGGAGGGTTACGAGGCACTCGCCGACATGTACGCCGGCCTTAAGCAGATGGATGCCCTGCTGCCCGCTGCCCGCGAGAAGGTCAACGCCGAGCTGGGCGATCGCTTTGCCGAGCTCTGCCAGCAGCACAAGTTCTTCTATATCCTGGGATCCGGCCCCAACTTTAGCCAGACCTACGCTATGGCCATCTGCTCGCTCATGGAGATGCAGTGGCAGCACTGCTGCTATATCCACTCCGGCGAGTACTTCCACGGCCCGTTCGAAGCCACCGAGCCCGGCGTGTTCTACTTTGTACAGCTCGGATCGGGCGAGTGCCGTCCCATGGAGGAGCGTGCACTTGCGTTCCTCAACACGCACACCGATACGGTTATGGTGCTCGATGCGCTCGAGTACGGCGTGGGCGAGGTGCCCGCCAGCGTGCGTTCGTTCCTGGAGCCGATCTTTTTCTATGCGATGAGCTGCGAGCTGCGCGCCGCCCGCGGCAAGGTGTTCGACCACAGCCCCGAGGTCCGTCGCTACATGGGCATCGAGCAGTACTAGGCACCGGGAAAAGTATTCACCTTCGATTCGCAAGGGCACTGCGTGAGTCAAAAAAGCGGGCCGCGCCGGGGATTTCCGGCGCGGCCCGCTTGGTATCGCGTTTAGATTCGCGAGATTGCGGCGATTGACGGTCTACTTGCCGACAACGCCTTCGGCGTCCCACCAGTCGAGCTGGGCGATGTTATCGCGGATGTGCTGACAGCTCTTGTGGAAGCCCTCGAGCTCATACTCGGAAAGGTCGAGCGTGTAGACCTCCTCGACGCCCTCGGCACCGATCACGCACGGCAGGGAGGTAAAGATGCCCTCCTCGCCATACTGGCCGGTCATGAGCGTGGAGGCCGAAAGCACGGCGTGCTCGTTGTGCAGCACGGCGGCGCAGACGCGCGCGGCGGAGTTGGCGACGGCGTACTCGGTGCACTGCTTGCCCTGGTAGGTTGCGTAGCCGCCCTTGCGCGCGAGCTCCTCAATCTCCATGTGGTCGAAGGCATACTTGTCGGGGTTCTCGGCCTGAAGTTCGTTGAGGCTCTTGCCGGCGATGGTCGCGGCCTTAAAGGCAGCCAGCTGGCTAAAGCCGTGCTCGCCGATCATGTAGGCGTCGATGGACTTGGGGCTCACGCCGACCTTCTTGGAGATCTCGGTGCGCAGGCGGGCGGAGTCCAGGCCGCAGCCCGAGCCGATGATCTTCTTGGGATCGTAGCCGGTCAGGTGCCACAGCTCGGTGCACACGACGTCGCAGGGGTTGGAGATGCTCACGAAGATGCCGTCAAAGCCGGCGTCGACGATGCGCTTGGCAAAGGTGCGGGCGGCGTCGGTGGTAAAGAACAACTCGCCGTCGCGGTTGCCAGCGGCCAGCGCGACCTTACCGGCAGCGTTGACAATGACGTCGCAGCAGGCCAGCTCCTCGTAGTGGTCGTAGCAGTTGACGATCTTGGTGTTGTACGGGACAAACGAAAGGGAGTCGCGCAAGTCCTGGACCTCGGACGTCACCTTGGCCTCGTTGATATCGCACAGGTACAGCTCATCGGCAATGCCCTGCATAAGTAGGCTGTTGGCGACATGTGCTCCTACGTGGCCCTGGCCGACCACACCGATCTTACGCGTCTGGTACATATATGTATCCTTTCGGCCGAGTTTTTCGCGTCGAACCATTGTAGCGTTCTGCTGTTACTTTGCTAGGCTAAAGTGCCGTAGATTTTGGGACATGCCTTAATCTCTACTTTTGGAGTGATTTGGGCCGCTGACGGCATCGCTGGGCGATGCGCTCGCGCGGATGGGGCCGGTCGTTGTACCATAGCTGCAACTGACTCGTAAGGAGCATCCATGCCCATTCGTATCCCCGACGCTCTCCCTGCCGCCGCGCAGCTCGAGAGCGAGAACATCTTTGTCATGACCGAGTACCGCGCGCTGCACCAGGACATCCGTCCGCTGCGCGTGCTCATCCTCAACCTCATGCCCACTAAGATCGCCACCGAGACGCAGATCATGCGCAAGCTCTCCAACACGCCGCTGCAGGTGGAGGTGGACCTGCTGCGCACCAAGACGCACGAGGCCACGCACGTGAGCGCCGGCCACCTGGAGACGTTCTACCGCACGTTCGACGACATCCGCGACATCCACTACGACGGCCTGATCATCACGGGCGCGCCGGTGGAGCAGATGCCGTTCGAGGAGGTCGACTACTGGCCCGAGCTCTGCCAGATCATGGATTGGTCCACCACGCACGTGCACTCTACGCTGCATATTTGTTGGGGCGCGCAGGCCGGTCTGTACCATCATTACGGCATCCAGAAGCATGACCTGCCGGCAAAGGCGAGCGGCGTGTTTGAGCATTATCTGGTGAAGCCGCAAAGCCCGCTGGTTCGCGGCTTTGACGACCGTTTCTATGCCGTGCATTCGCGCAACACCGATGTGCGCCGTGAGGACGTGGAGGCCGAGCCGCAGCTTGAGGTCGTGGCCGTGTCAGACGAGGTGGGCCTGTACATCGTCAAGTCGACCGACAGCCGTCGCTTCTTTGTATTTGGTCACCCCGAGTACGATACCGACACGTTGCGTCTGGAGTACGAGCGCGACGTTAAGCGCGGGCTCAACCCTCAGGCGCCGGCGCATTACTTCCCGAACGACGACCCCACCGCCGAGCCGCGCAACGTCTGGCGCAGCCAGGCTCAGCTGTTCTACACCAACTGGCTCAACTACTACGTCTATCAGACCACGCCCTACGACCTGGCCCGCGCCGGCGAGGAGCACTAGGCTGCGGCTGTGGCTGCTGCCGTGACGTGACGAGTGAGGATATCCGGACACACGAGCGTGGATTATCGGACACACGAGCGTGGCTTTTCGGACGTTTACAAATCGAGCGTGGATAATCTCCCACTTTTGGCCGAGGAAGGGGCCAAAAACGGGAGATTTTCCACGCTCGATTTTTCTGTAGCTGTCATGTCGGCGGCCTCATTACATGTCGAGTGCATACGGGCCACGTTGCAAACAAGGTAGTTTTGAGCCACAGTATATTTTCTTTCAAAGAAATCGACGGCTTTAGAGGCGTCAAATTGTGGAGACGGGGACCTCTCGACAACCACCCTACCTGCAGATATAAGTCATCAGCCTAAAACGTCCAAAACCGTCAAGCATTTGGTCAGCGCCTGGACAGCATTTGGTCAGACTTCGCATGAAACCGTCTGGTACGTTTGCGCCGTTCCAAGAGTTGGGAGGCGACATGGGAAACATGACGGCGAATCAAAGACTTACAAGCCACATTAAAGCATGCGAACAGCAGCTGAGCTGCGTGTACGCACGCACGGCGGCGGAGGCAAAGCAGATTGAGCGGCGGGCGGCGGCGGGAAGTCTAGAGGCGGTCATGCCGGGGCTGTATGCGCGTCCGGATTATTGGTCCGAGCTCAAGTTTCGGCAGCGTTATCTGCATCGGGTGCGGGCCCTTGCGCAAAAGCATCCCGACTGGACGTTTTGCTCCTATACGGCGGCTGTTATCTATGGCCTTTCGGTTTCGCATGCCAATTTGACGCACATCCATATCGCCGCGGCGCCGGCGCAATCGACGACGCCGGGCTCTCAGGTGATTCGACATCGTTATGCTCGTCAAACGCGGGCAATCCAGATGGATATTGCCGTGACCGATATCGATCAGACGATTGCGGATTGCCTGGTCGATGCGTCGTTTGTCGAGGGACTGATCATTGCGGACTCAGCGCTTCATGAGCAGCTGTTGTCGATGGAGCATCTCGTTGAGACTGTCGACAATCTTGGCCTGAATCGTCGTGGTGTTGTGACGGCGCGCAGGGTTGCGCGGTGTGCCGATGGCCTGTCGGAAAGCGGCGGCGAGTCCAAGGCACGCGCGCTGATGATCGAGCGCGGCTGGCAGACGCCGGAGCTGCAAGTTGAGCTGTTCGACCCAGTTGAGCCGGGACGGCCATATCGCGTTGACTACTTGTGGCGTGTGGGCGACCGACTGATTATCGGGGAGTTCGACGGATTCGTTAAAAGCGAGAAAGCGGCGGAGGAGGGCAAGCTCGCAAAGGCGCAATTTGATGAACGTCAGCGCGAGTCGAGGCTTTCGCTGCTTGATAACTGCAAAATCGTGCGCTTGTGTTGGGATGATCTGAGGGACCCGTCAAAGCTCGATCGCAAACTCAAGGTTGCCGGCGTGCCGCGTGCGTGTTGAGGCGGTTGCAGGGCGTTGAGCCGCACAAGCGTGGAAATCCGGACGGACGAGTGTGGAAATCTGGACGCGCATTGGTTAAGCGTGGATTTTCGGACACACGAGCGTGGATTTTTGGACGCTTGTTGAATGAGCGTGGATAATCTCCCGTTTTTGGCTCGTAAGGGGGCTCAAAGTGGGAGATTTTCCACGCTCATCTTGCGGGTGCGATACAGCGGCGATCAGGCGCTGATGATGTGGGGTAGCGGCAGGTCGTGGGCGTCGGTGGGAACGTGGCCGACACGCTGCTCGTCAAAGGCTATGCCGATGATTTGACATGCGGACGAGAGCATGGGCAGGTAGCGGTCATAGCAGCCGCCGCCGTAGCCCAGGCGCGCGCCGGCGCGGTCGAATGCTACGAGCGGCACGATGATCATGTCGAGAGCTTCGGCAGGCACGATGGGGAAGCGGCTGCTGTCGATGTCCGTGGCCGCAAAGGCCCGCGTGGGGTGGGCGATAAACGGAGCCGCGGACGCATCGTCGGCGGCAACTGCCCGCATGCACATGCGCTGGCCACAAGCTGCGGCGTCTGTTGCCGAGAACATGCACGGATAGGCCACGCGCCAGCCGTGTTTGGCGGTCGCAGCGGCAAACGCGGCTGGGTCGACCTCGGAACCCATCGCGGCATAGGCGGCAACGGTGTGCGGCTCTGCGGCACCCAAGTGATCCAACAGCTCAACCAGCCGCGCGCAGACAACGGTAGACTTCGCCGCCCGCACATCCAAATCAAGAGCATCGCGCCGAGCAATCACCGCCCGCCGCAACTCGGCCTTGTCCATCCCAACCTCCTCTAGCAAACCTACCAAAAAGGGACAGGTTTATTTTGGCAGGTTTTATCTGGGCAAACACCCAAACCACCACATAAACCATCGCAAAGGGGGCGGTTCATGGACACCTTCGTGGGTTTTGACGAAGAGCGGGTGTTCGCGGCGGTTTGTCTCGATCTGTAACAGTAGCTCGGCAAAATCGGACCTAGATGTTACAGATTGAGACAAAGGGACGGGGTCATCCGAAAACGTCTCGATTAGTAACATCTGGAGCCGATATTGCCGTCTTGGCGTTACAGATCGAGACAAACCGGCAGACTGCGGCAAAAGAAAAGGTAGATTTTCAGGCATATCCCAAAAATCTACCTTTGTGGTTAGCCCATCAGGTCGATGACGTTAAATCCGGCGTTGCTCTTGGCGATGACGTCTCGGCCGCCAAAGACGCACGTTGGCGACTCGGCTGCGATACGCGCCACGCCGGCGCCGAGCGAGCGCAGCTCACCAGGCGTGGCGGCGAGCATCTGGGCGCGGCGCTCCTCGCGTGCATGCGGATCGAGCCCGGCCAGGTAGGTCGTGTTGCGGCGCTTGGTGAGCGCGTACGGCTTCACCGGCGCGTCCATACCGCTCACGCAGCTCACGATAAAGCCCTCAAAGGCGGCCTCGTCGGGCTCAAAGCTGCCGAGCCATTCGCCCGCGCGCGCCACGCGCTCAATCGAGGGGTCGATTGCCGGGTCGCGGTAGGTGTAGAACGCCGTCTGACGCTCGCCGGCCGCGCGGAATCCGCAACCGTACGCACCACCCTTCACGCGGATCTCGTTCCACAGGTAGTCGTAGGAGAGCGCGTTGGCGGCAACCGCCCAGGCGCCCGTCACGTCGATGCCCAGACGACGCGGGTCGCACGCGCTTGCCGCAAAGCAGATGTCGCTGGGGATGACAAAGGCCTCGTGGCGGTCGCGCGGCGTCGGCACCACGAGCGCGTTGCGGCCGGCATCGGTGCCATGGCCCGCGCCCAGCCCCAGGTCGCCCGCAGCATTCCAGTACGCGTCAAAGTCCTCATCGCTGCCGGTAAAGCTCGCCAGGCAGCCGTCGGCCACAAAGATACGACCTGCCAGCTCGGTAAGCTTGGCGCGCAGGCCGTCCAGGCGCTCGTCAAAGTGTTCGAGCAAATCGCGCAGGAACAGATAGAAATCAACGCCCGAAAGCTGCTCGCGTACCACGGCCGAAGGCGAGCTGTAGCTCATCGCGCGACCGAGTGCCGCCGAGTGACCGTTGTTGATAAACCCCTGCTCAAGCCCAATGCGAATCTGTGTGAGCACGTCGCGGACGCGGTCGGCGTCGGCATCCGCCAGCAGCGTGTTCGACCACACCTCGCGCGGCAGGCTCGCCAGCGCATCGATCTTCTCGGACAGGGCGCCGGCGCTCACCAGCAGGTAGGGGTGCACGCCGTCCACGTCGGGTTGGGTCATGACCTCGGTCGTAAAGCTCAAAAAGCCCAGCTTGCCGGCAAGCAAGTTGTCGAGCTCCTCTGCCGAGTGCTCGCTCGTGGGCAGCTGTTTGAACAGGCGGCAGAGCAGCGTCACGTAGGGCAGGTCTTCAAACGCGACGCAGCTCAGGTCGAAATACTGCATGGCGTAGGCCAGACGGTTGGTGGGGATGCCGTGGCGCAGGCAGGGGATGGGTGCGGTCGTGTCCACGACCAGCGGCGGCTCGGGGCGCGCCTCGCCAATGTCGGACACGCGCAGGCGCGGCAGCGTGGCCTTGGCCTCGGGTGTGTCTTCCGCCTCCTGTGCGGCACGCAGCGCAGCCGTGCGCTCGACCACGTCGGCGAGCTCGGCATCGGTCATGGCATCGCGCTTGGCTGCCAGCTCGGCAGCTTCGGCGCCCTCCGAACCCTCGGCGGCATCCACCGGCACCAGCTCGACCAGCGCCATGTGGTCGTCTTCCAGCACCAGCTCGCGCAGCAGGTCCTCAAAATAGCTGCCGTCCAGCTCGCCACGCAGCTCCTCGTACACCGGGCCGTACTTGAGTGCCAGCGTCGCGGCGTCGTCATCGTAGAGCCAGGTGCTCAGCGCATCGCACGCAATGGCCACGCCGTCGGCGATACCGTAGTCGCGCTGGCGCAGGTCGTATTCGTTGCTGCTGATGATGGCTTCCAGGCGCTCGCGCGGAACGCCGTGCTCGCACAGGTCGCGGCAGGCGTCCTGGAACACGCGACGCAGTTCACGCGCCACGCCGGGCTGCGCATTTTGCAGCATGATGAGCTCGTAGGGCTGCAGGCTCTCGGCCGCGGTATAGCTCACCACGTTGCCGCCCAGGCCGGCGGCCAGAATGGCCTTCTTAACCGGCGCTTCGTTGGAGCCCAGCAGCGCCTCGAACAGGATGTCCGCCGCGATCGTGCGCTTGCGGTCGAGCGCACTGCCCAGCACCAAGCCCAGGCCCACCAGGGCGTTTTCGGGCGTGGTGGCCATCTCGACGCGCTTATACTCGCAGGTCACGGGCGCTTGCACGCCCAGCGGATTGGGCGCCAGTGTGGACGGGTCCTCGCCGGCGGCAACGGCTGCGTCCATGCGGCGACTCGCGGCGCTCGGCTGCGACAGATAGCGCTCGTCCAAAAAGGCCAGGGCGCGGTCCACGTCCAGATCGCCATAGAACGTGATGTAGGAGTTGGAAGGATTGTAGTGGCGCGCGTGCGTGTCCAGGAACTGCTCGTAGGTGAGCGCGGGAATCGCGCGCGGGTCGCCGCCACTCTCGTGCGCATAGGCGGTGTCGGGATAGAGCGCGGCGTTGACGGCGTCGTCTAGCACGCTCATGGGGTCGGACAGAGCACCCTTCATCTCGTTGAACACCACGCCGTTATAGCGCAGCGTGCCCTCGCGCAGGCTGGCGGCGCTGCCGTCGCCCTCGTCCTCGACGCTCTCCGGCAGGTCCAACTCGTAGTGCCAGCCTTCCTGCTCAAAAATGGTGGGCTTGGTATAGATGGCCGGGTTGAACACTGCGTCCAGGTACACGTCCATCAGGTTGTACAGGTCCTGCTCGTTGGTGGTGGCAACGGGGTAGATGGTCTTGTCGGGGTAGGTCATGGCGTTGAGGAACGTCTGCATGGAGCTCTTGATCAGGTCGACAAACGGCTCCTTGACAGGGAACTTGGCCGATCCGCACAGCACCGAGTGTTCAAGAATATGGAACACGCCGGTGGAATCGGCCGGCGGCGTCTTAAAGCCAATGGCAAAGGCCTTGTTTTCGTCGTCGCATGCCAGGTACAGCAGACGAGCGCCCGATGCGGTGTGGCGCAGCACGTAGGCGTCCGAATCGAGCTCGGGCACGGTCTCGCAGCGCTCGACGGCAAAACCGTGGCAGGTGGTACCGGGTACCAGCAGCGCGGCAGCAGCGGCGCGCGGATCGGTTGAGGTGGTGGTGGGCATATGCAGTCTCCTTTGACGCCCCAGCGGGGGCGAATCGAGTCGAATCCTCGAGAGTATACCCATATGGGGCCGCGGCTCTGCAGCGAACTGGAGACGATGTGGGCGGACTAGCCTAGCTAGGTTGATAACGAATGCCGCGGGTAGCCGCTGCATCCCGCTAAAGTGAAATAACACCCCGTTTACCGAATCATTTAGGAAATATATGGACTCCTAAAAAGTTCTAATACAATATAAGTTATCTATCTATAAGCTGCTGATTCCTTGCAAAGGTATGGTTGATATGGTTGAAGCAAATAGCGTTATCCCCCTGTACAAACAGATTGTCCGTGCGCTCTCTGATTCGATCGCCAACGGCACGTACCGCCCGGGAGATAAGCTTCCGACCGAGGCGGAGCTCATCGAGCAATTTGGCGTGAGCCGAATAACGGTTCGCTCCGCAATTAAAGAAATGGAAGATGCTGGGCTTGTTGAGAGGGCCCGCGGCAAGGGCACATTCGTTTCGTCGGACACACAGATGTATGCCGCGGACGACCGTGAGAGCTTTACCCATTCGTGCCAGCTTGCGGGAAAACAGGCGTCTACCAGGGTTCTCGCAATGGGCTGGGACTTCCCAAGCCTGCGAGACGCGAAGTTCCTGGGCGTAGACGATACCCAAAAGGTATTGCGTAGTCGTCGTCTACGCCTTGTGGATGACAAGCCCACGATGCTGGAAACCAATAGCTATTCCGCTGCGCTTTCTTTTTTGGAGCATGAATCCCTCGAGGATTCGCTGATGGCGGTACTCGATCGCCAGGGGATCAAGATGGGCCCCAATACGCGTACGCTCGAGGTCTGCTATGCGAGCGAGCTCGAGGCGGCATACCTTAACGTGGAGCTGGACTCTCCGCTGCTTCTGTTTGTCGATAGACGTTATGCTCCAAGCGGCGAGCCGCTTTTCATCTCCCGTCAGGTGTACTGCACCGAGCGACTGAAGTTCTATTTGTAAATTAGAGATAGATTGGTCAATTTACCGACCAATTGCTACCGTTCGCGGATTTGGAAAATAGACACACCGCGTAGGGTAGATTGCTAATATACTTTATTATGACAATATAGTACGTCTTATTGATATTGGAGAACTATGAATAAGATATTGCTAGCGAGTCATGGTTATCTCGCCCAAGGTATGAAGAGCTCTCTCGAGATCCTGATGGGCGCCAACGACCGAATCGAGTGTCTGTGCGCCTATGTCGATGACGACACGAGGGATGTCGCAGCGCTTATCGATGCTTGGATGGAGTCGAAGGACCCTGCCGACTCTTGGTTTGTCGTGACTGACATCTTTGGCGGCTCTGTAAACAACGAATTCATTCAGAGGCAGACCGCCGGATCGTTTACGTTGATCATCGGAATGAACTTGCCGCTGCTGGTGGAAATGGCTACACAGCTGGACTCCCTGGATGCGGACAAGGCCAAAGCTGCGGTCGAGGGATCACGTTCGTTTATCATGCTTTGTGAGGCGGCGGACATGCTTGCCGATGTCGAAGAAGAAGAGTTCTAGTTAGTTCTGGTTCGAGCCCTAGCTAAGGGCCACGCCTGTCATTACCTTTATTACGCGCGGAGATGATTACGATGATTAAGCTTACGAGAGTTGATTACCGATTGATTCACGGCCAGGTCGCCATGTCTTGGACACATGCGCTGGATGTCGATTGCATCCTGTGTGCCAGCGACGCCGTGGCAAAAGACGACATGAGAAAAGCCGCATTGAGGCTAGCTCGTCCCAACGGCGTGAAGCTCGTCATAAAAGACGTAAACGCTGCTATCGAGGCGCTCAACAGCGGCGTCACCGACAAGTATTCGCTGTTTATCATTGTCGAGACGATCGAGGATGCCTATCGCCTTGCTAAGGGTTGCAAAGACATCAAGGAGATCAATCTGGGCGGAACTCGAAAGTCTCCCGAGACCACGCTTCATCCGACCCCCGCGATCTTTGCGACCGAAACCGATGCCGAGCATATCCAAGAGCTTGTGAACGATGGCGTGGTTATCGAAATCCGTCAGGTTCCCAATGACTCAAAGGTACTTGCCAAGGACGTTTTCTAGCTGGAAACATGCCATTGTCTAGCATTTATTAACTAGGTCCTCCTTTCTTTAGCCCGTCGATCATTTGATCGGCGGGTTTTTTATTAAAGAAAAATCAAAAAAATCTGAAATAGTTCTTGCATAGTTAGTTATATAAAGTATTATAACGTCATGGGATGAATGAAGGGTTCATCCAAGTGAGTTAGGAGTAAGGGATGTTCAATTTCGATGAGCCTCGTTACGAGAAGGTTGTGAGCGATGCCCTCGCTCTCCGTCCTCAGATTGAGGCTGCCGTGGACAAGGTCTGCGAGCAGGGTTATTCCAACATCTTCTTCATCGGCTGCGGCGGCACCTGGGCCCACACGCTCCCGATGAAGTATTGGGTCGAGACCACCACGGCCGACGTCGACGTCCACTGCGAGATTGCCGCTGAGTTCCTCGCATGCCCGCCCAAGACCTTCAACAAGGACTCGGTCTGCGTCTTCTCCACCCGTACCGGCACCACCCCCGAGATCATCGAGGCCGCCAAGTTCTGCCAGGAGCAGGGTGCCCGCACGCTGATGTATGTCTCCAACGACAACACCCCGGCCACCGAGTACGCCGATTACAAGTTCTTCAGCTTCGCCGAGGACGACGTCCTGTGCGAGGCCATCTACACCTACCAGATCACGCTGGTCGCCCGCTTCCTCAAGAACGCCGGCGCCTTCCCCAAGTACGACACCTTCATGGAGGAGTTCGGCAACATCGCTCCGTACCTCATCAAGGCCAAGGACGCTCAGGACGAGCGCTGCGCCGCCATGGCCGAGGACTTCAAGGACACCGACTACCACATGGTGATCGGCTCCGGCATGCTCTGGGGTGAGGCCTACGACTACGCTATGTGCATCCTCGAGGAGATGCAGTGGATCAAGACCAAGTCCATCCACGCCGCCGAGTTCTTCCACGGCACCATCGAGCTGTGCGAGGAGGGCACGAGCCTCATCATGCTCTACGGCGAGGACGACACCCGCAAGCTCATGGACCGCGTGGACAACTTCACTCATATGCTCGCCGACGAGAAGGGCGTCCATGTCCGCGTGAACAAGTTCGACACCGCCGAGGTCGAGCTGCCGTTCAGCGACCCCGAGTTCCGCAAGATCGTCTCCCCGATGGTCACCTACACCATCACCGAGCGTCTGAGCTGCCATCTCGAGCACGTCCGTAACCACCCGCTCACCACGCGTCGTTACTATCACCAGATGAACTACTAATCCTCTCAAATTGCTGCGGTTGTCTGCAGGCGAGCTGCGCAGAATGCCTCGCCTGCAGACCTGTTTCTGGGGTTGATCGAAATGGTTGTCCAGTATCTTCTAGTTGCACTGGTCGCATTTATTGCGTCCATGGACGAGCAATTATTTGGCATTACGATGCTTGGTCGTCCGCTGTTTACGAGCCTGTTCGTTGGCTTGATCCTTGGCGATGTCCAGCAGGGCGTTATCGTCGGCGCTGCTTTGGAGTCCATGTTCATGGGCGCCATCATGGTCGGTGCGGCGGTTCCTCCCGAGGTCTATGCCTCCGGCGTGCTTGGCTGCGCGTTTGCCGTCATTACGGGTACGGGCACGGCAACTGCCGTCGCGCTCGCCCTTCCCGTCTCCGTCTTCCTTCAGGTGTGGCGCAACTTCTGCTACGCCGTTCCGGGTGCCTTTGCCTGCAAGAAGATTGAGACCGCTCTGGCAAATCGCGATCTTGCCAAGGCGAATCTGTACCATCTGACCATCGTGCCGCTGTCGATTGGCATTCCGTCTGCACTGCTGGTGTTTTGCTCGCTGTTCTTTGGTGCCGACCTCATCAACAATGCGCTTAACGCTATTCCGCAGTTTGTGATGGACGGCCTCAACGTTGCATCCGGCGTCATGGTCTGCATCGGCTTCGCACTTCTTATTAGGACCATGGGCGATAACAAGCTGCTTCCTTGGCTGTTCTTGGGATTCATTATGGTCATCTACCTCAAGATGGACGTTGTCGGTGTTGCCGCTGCCGCTATCTGCGTCGCGCTGCTCCTGGCCTTCCGCGAGGGCTCGGCCGGTCCGCAGGCGGTTGCCGAGGATGAAGAGGAGGACTTCTAATGGCTACCCAGAACACCGACCTCAAAGAGGCCAAGAAGGACGCGATTATGAGCCCCGATATGTATCGGAGCATGTTCCTTCGCCAGTTTACGAGCCAGTGCTCGCAGTCGTACGACAAGATGATGGCAATGGGCTTCATGTACACCATTCAGAAGCCCCTGCGAAAGATCTATCCCAACGACGACGATTACTATGCGGCGCTCGATCGCCATACCGAGTTCTTTAACATCACGCCTCATGTGCTTCCGTTTGTAGCCGGCCTTACGGTTTCGATGGAAAAGCAGGCGGCTGCCGATAAGAACTTCGACACGTCCTCGATTAACGCTATGAAGGTCGGCCTCATGGGACCGCTTTCCGGCATTGGTGATTCGTTCTACTGGGGTACGTTCCGCGTGGTCGCCGCCGGCATTGGTATTGGCATCGCGTCGACGGGCAACCCGCTCGGCCCCATCGTGTACGCGCTCATCTACTCCGTGATTAACTTTGCAACGCGTATCGTCGCCGCCCATCTGGGATACGACCTGGGAACCAAGTTCCTGCAGCAGTCCGAAGAGAACAACCTTATGTCTCGCATGACGCATGCTGCCGGCGTTCTCGGAATGACCGTTATCGGCGCCATGATTGCGGCACAGGTCTCGCTGTCCACGGCTTTGACCTTTGATGTGGGTGGTTCGGAGATTGTCCTGCAGGATCTGTTCGATTCGATCTTCCCCGGTCTGCTGCCCTTGCTGGCAACGTTCGCTTGCGTTGCCCTCTATAAAAAGGGTGTCAAGACCATTTGGATTATTATTGGCATCTTCGCGATCTGCATCATCGGAACGGGCTTGGGAGTGTTCGCGGCGGCGTAAAGTTGACTGCTATGCTCGCGCGTTGGATAACTAACTGACCGTTTGAAAACGGGGTTCGGCGTAAGGCCGGCCCCGTTTTTTGTTTGAGGGATTTTCCGACCGTCCAATAATCCACGCTCGTCCATCACTCACGTATCTCTCATCTCTCATTTGTCACTAATACGAGAGATGGCACAAAGACGAGAGATAATTACGAGAGATAACTGATCAGCAAAGAGACAGGCAATCATGGTATTGTCTCAATACTGATTGTTCTACCAGCAAAAACATGTTTAAATGAAACAAATGGCAGACATCTTATCTTTCATCTCTCACTTATCTCTAATATGAGAGATAGGAGTAAGATGAGAGATAATTACGAGAGATAACTGAGAGACGAAGGAAATCTATTCGCGGCATTCTCCGTCGGGCCGAGCGAAAGGACATGCAGATGAACGAAAACGAGCTGACCGGTCTGCTCGAGTCTTTAAAGCGCATGGGCTCGGACGATCTTAACGTCGAGGTCAAGGAGAGCGCCACGACGCTTTCCCGCGACGTATGGGAAACGGTTAGCGCATTCGCGAATACCGCTGGCGGAATTATCGTGCTCGGCGTGAGCGAGCGCGCGGGCTTTGTCCCGGTTGAGAACTTTGAGACCGAGAAGGTGCTCAACCAATTCGTAGCGGGCATGGGCGATGCCGGCGGTCGCGGAAAACTGGCCAATCCGCCCAAATACACCATTGAGCGCGTGGAGCTCCAGGGCACCGTGGTTCTGGTCATCACAATTGAGGAGCTCGACCCGTCGAGCAAGCCTTGTTATGTCATAGAGCGGGGCGCTCAAGGCGGCAGCTACAAACGCATCGATGACAAAGATGTTCCGCTCTCGTCGACCGAGGTCCTGTCCTTGTCATCGTATGAACGGACGAGCCCCAGTGATCGCGATGCAGTACCCGGCGCGGTCGCAGGCGATCTTGACGAGGCCCTGGTCGACCGCACGATAGAGCGTGCTTTCTCGCTGACACCCCGTGCAATGCGCGGCGCGCCGGACAAGAAAACGAAGCTGGAGCGCCTGAATTTCCTCGACTCCCAGGGCAATGTTACTAAGGCCGGGCTCCTGGCCGCGGGTGCCTATCCTCAGCAGTTCTATCCCAAGCTCTTTATCGATGTGGCGGTCTATGCCGGAACGCAGAAGGGCGCGGCGGGGTCGTTGAGGTTCATGGACCGTACGATCTGCGAGGGAACGTTGGGCGAAATGATCTCGGATGCCGTCGCGGCAATCGCCAAGAATTTGCGACGAACCTCGATGATTAAAGGCGTCTCGCGTGTCGACTCGCTGGAGATTCCCGAGGAGGTCCTGCGCGAGGCAATTGCCAACGCCGTAATCCACCGAGAATACGGAGACCGGTTCTGTGGGCAGTCGATCGCTGTTGACGTCTTTGATGACCGTATCGAAGTGACGAACCCCGGCGGCCTATACGGAGGAAAGACTCGCGAGAACCTGTTTGACGGCAGCTCCCGATGTCGCAATGCGACGCTTGTGAAACTGATGTCGATTGTTCCGCTGCCGGATGGTGCAGGTTCGCCGGCTGAGGGCAATGGCTCAGGCATCCCGATGATGTTCGACGCCATGCGCGCGCATGGTTTGTCGGAGCCTCTGTTTTGCCCTGGTTTTGACCGGTTTAAGGTTGTCCTCTATCGCTCAAAGGTTGAGCAGGTCGATCATGGCGGGGACCTGATCATGGCGGCCCTCAAGCGCTATGACGAGTTGGGAACGCGCGAGCTGGCAGAATGCACGGGACTCACCGTCTCCCAGGTTAGGGTACGCGTCAATGCGCTCATCGCACAGGGCGAGCTTGAACCTACGGCGTCGGCGACGAGCCGCAACCGCAAGTATCGACTGTCGGAGCGCGTGGGATAGATGCGTTAGTGGACGAGGCGACCCAATAATCGACCCTCGATTGGCGTCCATTAAGGTAAAGCGGTTGTTGCCCAGTCGACGGTGATGCTAAAGACTCGGCTTACGCCGGCATGGCCCCGAACCCGTCTATCAGGAACAGCCTGAGAACCAGCTTGATGACATTTCCCGGTTTGACTCTTGCCGCGTCAAAGACGTGGCGCTCGGCGAGCTCGCTGCAGTATGCATAGATGTCGCGGATAAGGTCCGCGCCCGAGAGCGTAAACATGTAGCCTGCGTCCGAAAGCGCATTGGGCGCGGCAGGCAACTTGGCCATGTGACAGAACGTTTGCAGGTCGGGCGCCATAACGTTCTGGTAGTCGAGGTGGCCGTTGGCATCCTGCGCGGCAAGCTCCAATTGGCGCACAAAATCCAGCGCCGCCGCTAACACAAAGCTCGGCGTAGGCGCATTGACGTCCTGAGTGGTCGCCACAAGCCTGCCCGCCGCCTGCGTGACAAGCCAAGCGACCTCGCGCTGGCAACGCACGGCCTTGCGCGTAACCGGCTTGATGGACGAAGAAGAAACGCTCCCCTTAGGCGGATTCGAAGCAGCCATAAGACCCTCCCATGAACGACCCGGCCCAACAAGCCCGGATGAAACACGTGCTACATCAGTATACAGGGAAGTGGGGTAGCGGGGTACAAGCACGCCAGCGGCAAACCGAGAGCATCAACGATGTGCCGATCGCGGAATGAGATCTCGTAATAATTGACTCTCGGCCATATTATTGAGGGGCATGACTCGCGTTCGTATGGTTGTAGGTGCTGGCGATGAACGACATTGACCTTGCTGTTCCGTTGATGGATGGACCAAGCTATGACCGCGCCTGCAGTCTCGTGCCTTCCGAATACGTTGAGGCATGGGAGTGGTTTCTGGGTGAGGAACAGCGCGGCGGCGTTTGGACCAGCCTTCCGCACCACACCAAGGAAGATAGCCCTCAGTATCAGTACCGTTTGAGAATTGGCTCGGACTTCTTTCCCGTAACGCGGGATTCAGGGATCTTCTGGCCGGGCCAGTATCGGGTGAAGCAAGATCCCAATAAGATCTTTGCGCTTTCGGTCCATAACTCTAAAAAGAGCTTCTACACCGATGTGCCTCCGCTCTATTTGGACGACGGTACGTGGGTCATTAAGTATTCGGTCCAAGCGCCAGGCGCCGTTGGTTCTCGAGACCAGAATTACAACCGTAAAATGCTCAACTGCATGGAATGTGGCGTCCCAGTCGGAGTCATATTTGCAACCGAGGTGGGCTATAAGGTGCTCGGCCTTGCGTTTGTTGAGCGGTTCGAGCCCGAAAACGGATGGTTTGTTCTGCACGGTCCTGTTCATAAAGGCGGACCGGACCCTCGTTTTGCGCCCGACATGAGTTATCTGAAGCACATACCCGTCGATATTGAGTTTGCCGGACAGGGTGTGACCGACGACGAAAAGGTCCGCTATGCGTTAAGGCGCGAGCGATTGGGGCAGCAATGGTTCCGCAAGCAGCTCGTTGCCGCCTATGATGGCCGTTGCGCGGTGTCGGACTGCGGCGTCAGCGAAGCTCTGGAGGCTGCACATATCGAGAATTACTCGGGACCCAAATCGCAGGTTGCCAGCAACGGTATTCTGCTTCGGCGCGATCTTCATTCCCTATTTGATGCTCACCTGATTTCGTTTGAGCCTGTTTGCGGCGAATATCGGCTGTGCGGATCGTACCTGCTGGATAAGACCGACTACGCTTCCTTTGCGGGTGCGACGCTAAGGCAGCCGAATGAGCGTCAGTGGCGACCCGATACGGTGTTTCTTGAGGCCCATCGCATTGAGTTCGATCGCTCGGAAAAGAAGCGTGAAAAGGCGGGGCTTCTGCCGTATTAGCGTATTTGGCTTTGGCATTCTTTGACGATCGTGTTGTTTGATCGGATCGCGTGGCGATGCAATCTCGCGCCCGCCCGCCGGTGCATGCTCTTCCTGATTTGTATAGCGAGAGGGGAGCGTGTATGAGCTGGCGAGGCGATATTGCGATGGGGAAGTACGGAAAACTGCCGTGTGCCCTTATAGACAACAATATGTTTCCGAGCGTAGAGGTTGATTGCGGGTCGTTTGTCGTCACCTGCCCTTGCTGCGGCTCGCAAATACCGTGTCTCGACATTCGGTTTATCGATGCGCGCGACAGACTCAGCGACGAAGTGAGAAAACGGACAGGCGTTCATATGCCGGTGTATCCGGAGAAATGCCCTGTTTGTGGCCTCGATATCGTGTACGACGCCGGCGACGAGGGATAGGTGATGCGGAGGAGTTGGCTGTGAGTGTCTTTTGCCTCTACAAATAAATCCCCTCACCGAGTTGCTTGTGGAACTCGGCGTGATGGTCGCGTGCCCAGGTAAAGAGCGCCTGGTCAAAGTCGGTACGCGCGGCCGGGACGCCAAAGACGCCGGCAACTTCGACGCGCACAAACTCCAGTGCCGGCAGCTTGTTGATGGCAGTGAGGGCAAACGGGGACGAGGGCTCCTCGAACAGATGGCGGCTGCCTTGCAGCGCGTCGCAACTGGTGCACGTGTTGCCGAGCGACGGGGCTTTGGAGGCTCGCGCGCCTACGGGCTTGTAGCCGCAGCGCTTATGAAGGTAGTCGCGGATCTCGCCCGGCACGCAGCCAAGAGCGGGCACGATGGCGAGTGCGTTAGCGTTGGCCGTGTCGATGGCAATGTGCCCGGCTTCGTTGGGCGCGTGCGCGATGGCGATGCTCTCGTCGTTGTCGGCTCGATAGGGAATGCCGAAGGCCGCGACCGAGGTCTCTTTGTGACACTTCCAGCACTTGCGCTTGCCCAGTACTAGATATATATATACGGCGCTGAGGGGTCGGATCGGTCAACACCGGGCAGCCACTCGGCAAAGGGCTCGGGGTTGACGCCGCTGGGTACATACCAGATCTTCTTGGTCCGGTCCCATTTGGCGCCCAGTGCCTTGGCTTCTTCTTTGTGCGAAAAGGGGACATCGAGCTCGGTGCGCATGGCGGCTCCTTGGTGCTGCAGGTGCAAGTGGCTCAAGGATACCGCAGGGCGCAGACATCGCGGCGTTTTGCCGAGAAGCTGCGGCTCGGATGGGTTCGAGACGCGTTGGTCTCGGCCTCGGTGGCTATTGGGGCGGTTTTGTGCATGGGTAGGGTGGTTGCTTGGGCGGTTGGAGCTGCCAGCGGATTTGGCGACATAAAACAAAACAGCCCAGAGGACATAGCCTCTGAGCTGCGAACATTTGGTGGGCGTTAGAAGATTTGAACTTCTGACCTCTTCCGTGTCAGGGAAGCGCTCTCCCCCTGAGCTAAACGCCCGATCAAGGGTGCGCAAGCGCGCAAGGGATAATATAACGGAGCCTGAACTCGGTGGCAAGAACATTTTTAAAAATCGCTTACATTGTGGAATTCGGGGGCTTTGTTGCATCCATTTCGGCTTTGTTGCATCCATCTCAAAAGAGCCTGCTGCCGCGATTTGGCTGTCGCATAATGCAAGGCCATTGCGGTATCGAGCTATGGAAAGACGCCTGCGGAATTGTCCTACCGATAAGCGGACAAGCCTCCAGCTGGTGACTTCGCCGTGGTAAGGTAAGCCGAATTGTTTCCAGGCTGTTTCGGGGGAGCGGAATGAGCAAAGAGTGTGTCGAGCAGGTCGAAGGCGCAGGGGCTTCGGTGCCGATGACCGATATATCGAACATTGATGTGCCCGAGGGCACCGACGAGCTCAGCCGCAACACCCGTCGCGCATGGCGCGACCGCCTGAACAGCGCTTCGACGCGCAAGATGATCACGGGCGTCTTGGCTACGCTGGTGGGCGGTTCGTTTTGGGGCTTCTCGGGCACCAGCGCGAGTTTTTTGTTCGATACCTACCATGTCGATACGCTGTGGCTTATGAGCGTGCGTCAGATTCTCGCCGGCCTGCTCTTTATGGCTGTGGTTGTCACGCGCGACCGCGCACGCCTGGTCAAGCTTTGGACGACGCCCGCTGATCGCAAGCAGCTGCTGCTCTTTACCGCTTTTGGCCTGCTGTTCAACCAGTTTTGCTATCTTTCGGCCGTGCGCCTGACGAACGCCGGAACCGCGACGGTGCTCCAGTGCCTGCAGCTCGTTATCATCATGGGCTACGCCTGCGTGACCGATCGCCGTATGCCGCGTACTCGCGAAGTCATCGGCATTGGCCTGGCTCTAGGTGGAACCTTTTTAATCGCCACCGGCGGCGACCCCACCAGCCTGAATATCTCGCCGCTTGGCCTGGCAGCAGGTCTTATGTGTGCGGTCAGCGCCGCGTGTATGGCGGTGATTCCCGCCAAGATTCTTCCCGAATACGGCAGTCCCATCGTTACGGGCTCAGCCATGCTCACGGCGGGCGTGGTCTCGTGCGTCTTCGTGCAGCCCTGGGCGCATATGCCGGCGCTCGACGCTGCCGGCATCGAGGCGCTCGCGGTGTTCGTGGTTATCGGCTCGTTTTTTGCTTACATGCTTTATATGCAGGGCGTTAAGGACATCGGCTCGGTGCGCGCGAGCCTCATCGGAACTGTGGAGCCGGTTTCGGCGACCATCACCAGCGCCGTTATGCTGGGGACGGTGTTTTTGCCGACCGACCTTATCGGCTTTGTCATGATCATCGTGATGATGTTCCTCACGGTGTAGCTGGCGCCGCTGCCAAGACGGAAAAGGTGTTGTGCCGCATTTTCGCCAATTGACGTCCGTGTCTGGAGTTTAGCTGTCGATGCTCAAAATGCCATAAACTAGCAACGTTATGGACTTTTTCATTGCGACTCAATTGCGAGGATTTCTTTATGGCTGGTAATCACTTTAAGGGCAGCGATAGCGGCCGCCCTGCAGTTCCGCCGCGTCCGAACGGGGCTGGTAAGGCCGGCACGCCGGGCGGCGCTGGACAGGGCGGTTCCGGTAAGCGCGTGTCCCCGGGCGAGACGGCGATGTTTACCGCTCTGTACGAGCAGTCTCAAAAGGCAAAAAAGACCGGCCGTGCAAGAGGGAATGTCTTTGCGGGCGGTGCAACCTCCACGCCGCAGCCGAGCGGGGCTCCTTCGGTACCCGCGAACAACGCAGGTGCTGCCAACGCCGCGAATGCCGCCGGCAACGTTAATGCCGACAAGGCCGCCAACAATACTCCCTCTGCCGGTGGCGCGGGGCTTACGGGTAACCTCGGCACGATTTACACCGGCGCCTCCGAGACTGGCACGTTTGCCCGCCTGGATGATAGCGGTGCCGAGTTTGCGGGCTCGGGTTCCAAGGAAGATTATTACGATTTTGGTTTGAACTACGGTAGCGACGCTTCGTCGAGTTCGACCTCTGACGGTCTGGTCCGTCATCGCCATCGCAAGGGCGAGCGCAAAAAGCGTCACACCGGCGCCATTATTGCCGCTGTGGTCGCGGTGCTTCTCGTTGCGCTTGGCGCAAGCGGCTTTATGCTGCTTAACTCGGCAAAGACCGTAAAGAGTGAAGCGAAGGAGGCTGTCGAGATCGTCGGTGGCCTTAAGGACAAGGTCACGTCGGGCGATTTTTCGACGCTGCCTGACGACGCGAAGAAGATCGATGAGCTCTGCGACAGCATGAAGGCGGAGACCTCGAGCCCGCTGTGGACGGCGGCTTCGTTTATCCCGGTGTATGGCAGCGATATCAATGCGGCCCGCACCATGATTGACGCCCTGTCCGATGTCTCGAGCAACGCGCTGGTTCCCATGGCTGACAACCTTTCGCAGGCCACGCCCGGCAAGCTGTTCCAGGACGGCATGATTAACGTGTCCGCGCTGCAGGCGGTCGCCGATTCGCTTTCCAGCAGCTCGAAGGTGTTCAAGAGCGCCAACGAGAAGGTCCAGGGCATTGGCGATACTCATATTTCCCAGGTGACCGAGCTGGTCGATAAGGCCAAGGACGGCTTTGCCACCCTCAACGGTGCGGTTGACGCGGCGGAGAAGGTCGCCCCCGTCCTTCCCCAGATGCTCGGCGCCAACGGTCAGACGCGTCATTACCTTGTGCTCGCGATGAGCAATGTCGAGATCCGCGCCTGCGGCGGTTTCCCCGGTTCTCGCGGCGTGATGTCGGTGACTGACGGTAAGCTCGAACTGGGCGATTTTGTCAAAGTCGACATGATGAAAGAGCCTTTGAGCCCGCTTCCCATCACCGATGAAGAGGCAAACTTGTTCACGACCGGATGGGGCCTGACCGGATTCAACACGCTCGGATACACGATGGGCGACGTTACGATGACGCCTGATTATCCGCGTGCGGCTCAGCTTGCCAGCGATATGCAGAAGGCCATTGTCGGAGATGACATCGACGGCGTATTTGCAGTCGATCCGGTATTTTTGCAGTATATGCTCGGCGTTGTAGGCGGCACACAGCTTCCTGACGGCACCGTCGTTGATGGAAGCAACGCCGCAAAGGTGCTGCTGCACGATATTTATTGGAATTACCCGGTAGAGGAACAGGACGCCATTTTTGCGGCGGTTGCCGGATCAGCTTTTAACAAGATCGTGGACGAACTGGGCTCCAGCGATATTACTAAGATTGCTGCCGCCATCGAAAAGGGCGCTTCCGAGGGTCGCATCCTCATGTATTCGAGAAATGATGACGAGGAAAAGGCCGCGAAGGCTCTTGGAATATCGGGCGCTCTCCAAACCGATACGTCGGAGGCTCCGATTTTGGGCGTCTATGTGAACAACTACAGCTATTCAAAGATGGATTGGTTCCTCGATAAGCGAGTCACCATCGATTCTTCGGTTGAAAATGCCGATGGCTCGACGACGTATCGAGTGACCACCTCGCTCAAAAACACGATGACCCCCCAGGAGAAGGCCGAGATGCCTGGTTATTTCCAGGGCCATAACGGCATTAGCCAGGATATTGATGATGAGGTGCTGAGGCTTTATCTCTATGCTCCTGCGGGAGGCAGCATTTCGGACATTAAGACTTCGGGCTCCGGTTCTATCGAGATGAACGAAGCGACGCACGATGGCTTGAAGGTTGCATGGGGCGGTGTCCACATGCTTCTTGGACAAGACATAAAGGTCGAGTACACGGTCACGACTTCGAAGGACTCTGGGCACAAAGAGCTTAAGGTTCGTACCACGCCAACCGCTCAAACGTTCGAATAGGATAAGTAAGATATGAAGTACTTTGGCACCGACGGCTTTCGCGGTGAGGCCAACGTTGGGCTGACGGTAGAGCACGCTTATAAGATCGGCCGCTTTGTGGGCTGGTATTACGGCGCCAACCGCGGGGCCAAGGCGCGCGTGATCGTGGGCAAGGACACGCGTCGCTCGAGCTATATGTTCGAGGCGGCGCTGGTGAGCGGCCTGGTCGCGAGCGGCGCGGACGCCTACATGCTGCACGTGATCCCGACGCCGGGCGTGGCGCATCAGACCGTGGAGGGCTGCTTCGATTGCGGCATCATGATCAGCGCGAGCCACAACCCGTTTTGCGATAACGGCATTAAGCTCGTCAATAGCGACGGTTTTAAGATGGACGAGGACGTACTGGAGCTCATCGAGGACTACATCGATGGCAAGAGCGAAGTTCCGTTGGCCACGGGCAACCACATCGGTGCCACGGTGGACTACATGCAGGGCCGCAACCGCTACATTGCTTCGCTCATTGCAAGTGCGAACTTTTCGCTGCAGGGCGTCAAGATCGGTATCGACTGCGCCAACGGCTCGGCTTCCTCGGTGGCCAAGCCGGTGTTCGACGCGCTGGGCGCCGACGTGCGCGTGATCAATGCCGCGCCCGATGGCTTTAACATCAACGTCGACTGCGGCTCCACGCATATGGAGCGTCTGCAGCGCCATGTGGTGGAGCAGGGCCTGGACGTGGGCTTTGCCTACGACGGCGATGCCGACCGCTGCCTGGCCGTGGACGAGCGCGGGCGCGTGGTCGACGGCGACCAGATCCTGTACGTGTGCGGCGTGTATCTGAACAAGCACGGGCGCCTCTCGGGCGGTACCGTGGTGCCAACGATTGCCAGTAACTTTGGCCTTGTCAAGTCGCTGGAGCTTGCCGGCCTGAGCGCCGTGACCAGCGGCGTGGGCGACCGTCACGTGTATGCCAAGATGCGCGAGGGCGGCTACAGCCTGGGCGGCGAGCAGACGGGCCATACGATCTTTGGCGATATCGAGCGCACGGGCGACGGCATTATGACTTCGCTGCGCGTGATGGAAGTGATTCGTGCCGAGCGCGAGACGCTCTCGCAGCTCACGGCTCCGTGCAAGTTGCTGCCGCAGGCGCAGGTGGCCGTGCGCGTGGCGGACAAGGACGCCGCGCTCGAGAACATGGGCGTGCAGAACGCCATCGCCGAGGCCGAGGCTGCGCTGGCAGGCGAGGGCCGCGTGCTCGTGCGCAAGAGCGGAACCGAGTCGGTTATCCGCGTGCTGGCCGAGGCGCCCGACCAAGCATCCGCCGATGCCGCCATGAAGCGCATCGCCGCCGCACTCGAAGCCCTTTAGTTACGCGGTTTTACCAAACCGCGTAGTCATTGGGGACGTTCTTAAACGACTAGGTGAAAAAAGGGGCGCCGCGGGATCTATCCCGCGGCGCCCCCTTTGCGTTGGCGTGTCGCCTAAGCTTTACAGCTCGTAGAGCGTGGTGAACTTGTCCTGCAGGTAGCTGCAGTAGTAGCGGGCATCGAACGCCATGCCGCATGCGCCCTTGATGAGTTCCGGCGCGTCCTTGGCGCGGCCCCACTGCCAAATGTGCTCGCCCAGCCAGGCGCGGACGGGCGCCAGATCGCCGCTCGCGCAGGCACCGGTAAGGTCGACGCCGTCGCGGCACATGGCCGGCACAAACATGGCATCGTAGGCGCTACCCAGCGCATACGTGGGGAAGTAGCCAAACGAACCGCCGCTCCAATGCGTATCCTGCAGGCAGCCGTGCGTGTCGTCGGGAACGGGAATGCCCAGGTACTCGTCCATAAAGCGGTTCCAAAGCGCGGGGATGTCCTTGGCCGCAGCCTCGCCGGCAAACAGCATACGCTCAATCTGGTAGCGCACCATAATATGCAGCGGATAGGTGAGCTCGTCGGCCTCGGTGCGGATCAACGACGGCTGCGCGATGTTCACGGCGCGGTAGAGCGTGTCTTCGTCGACGTCGCCGTAGACCTCGGGCGCGTGACGACGCAGCACCTCGAGCAGCGGGCCCATAAAGGCGCGGCTGCGACCCACGGTGTTCTCGAAAAAGCGGCTCTGGCTCTCGTGGATGCCCATGGAGGTGCCGCCCTCCAGGCAGGTGCGCGCGTAGGCGGGATTGACGCCCAGCTCGTACATGGTGTGCCCCGCCTCGTGGATGATGCTGTAGACGTTGGAGATGCAGTCGTCCTCGTAGATGTGCGTCGCGATGCGCGCATCACCCACGGCAAAGCCCTCGCTAAACGGATGCTCGGTAAAGGCAAGCGTGGTGTCGTCCAGGTCCAGGCCGACAAGCTTCATAAGGTCGAAGCTCATGGCGCGCTGGGCAGCCTCGGGCACGTGGGCGTGCAAAAAGTCGGCAGCCGGCTGCTGGCCGCGCTCGCCGATGGCGTGTACGAGCGGCACGACCGTGGCCTTGACCTCGTCGCAAAACGCGTCGAAGCTCTTGGCGGAAAGGCCGCGCTCGTACTGGTCGAGCCAAACGTCGTATGGATCGCGCTTAGGGTCCATGAGCTCGGCCTGATGCTTAAGTTGGGCGACGATTCTATCCACATAGGTCTCAAAGCTCGCCCAGTCGTTGGCTGCCTTGGCCTTGCGCCACACGGCGTCCGCCTCGCAGGTGAGCCTGGTCCAGGCCTCGGCTTCTTCGGTGGGGATGGCACTGGCCTCACGTTGATCGCGGCCGAGCACACGGATCTCGTCGAGCAGCTGAGGGTCGTCGATTTTGCCGCCGGCGACGGTCTCGCGCGCTAACGAGCGTACGAGCTCAACGGACTTCTCGCTGGTCAGCAGCTTGTGATGCTCGCCGGCAAGCGTGCCCATGGCGTCGGCACGCGCTGCTGCGCCGTTGGCGGGGGCAATGGTCGCGCCGTCAAACTCGGCAATCTTGAGCAGGTACTCACGAGTCCACAGCTTGCCTTCGAGCTTGCGGAATTTTTTGACGGCCTTATCGACCTTCATGCCTTTGGATGTCTTGCCCGCTGCAGGCTCGGCCTTCTTATCGAGTTTCTTTCCCATACCATATCCTTGATCTCGTGAGCCGAGCGCTTCGGGTGGGCGCGCGGCCAGTTTGCACAGCTACCTGCCTTGTACCCAGTGCGAACAAAACGGAACGCGGCGATGCACACGCAGAATGTGTTATCCTATAGCCCAATGCGTTGACGGAGAGGGTTTTGCCCGCCGCGTCGCCGGCAAGAGAGGGAAGGTCATGGGCTGCGAGCCTTCCTGCGGTGACAAGGGCCAAGCGTTCACTCCCGAGCAGCGACCTCAACGGGCACGCGGCCAGCGGCGGCGAAGCCCCAGTAGGGAAGCCGTGAGCCTCGCGACAAGGGGCACAGAGTGGGCGCGGCGGGCCAGACATCCGCCGGGTCAAACAAGGTGGTACCGCGGAATTCAACCGTCCTTGGGCAATGCACATGCCCGAGGGCGGTTTTTTTGTTACCGAACCGGGCCGCACATCCGCAGCTCCGGGTGGCTCCAGCCGCCGCGGCAAGTGGATGCGCGAGAGACGAAAGGGAAGACATGAGTCTGATTGATGATCTGGTCAAACTCGAGGAAGAGGCCAAGGAGCTCGTCGCAGGCGCCGATGACGCCGCCAAGCTCGAGGCTGCGCGTGTTGAGCTGCTCGGTCGCAAGGGTCGTATCACCGGCTTGATGCGCATGATGGGCAAGCTCGCCCCCGAGGATCGTCCCGTGATGGGCAAGCGCGCCAACGAGATGCGCCAGCTGATCGAGGGCATGCTCGACGAGCGAAACACCGAGATGAAGGCCGCCGCCCTCAAGCGCGCACTCGAGCACGACGCCGTCGACATCACGCTGCCGGGCATCCGTCCGCAGATCGGCCACCAGCACCTGATCAAGCAAATCATCGAGGAGGCCGAGGACATCTTCTGCGGCATCGGCTACACCGTCGAGTCCGGCCCCATGGTCGACACCTCTTACTACAACTTCACCGCGCTCAACGCTCCCATGGATCACCCGAGCCGCTCGGCCCGCGATACCTTCTACGTGGTCGACAACAACCCCGGCAGCGTCGCGCACCCCGAGGCTCACGCCCACGGCGAGTCCGACGTGCTGCTGCGCACCCAGACTTCGGGCGTGCAGATCCACACTATGGAGTCGCAGAAGCCGCCCATCTACATGATCTGCCCGGGCACCGTCTACCGTCCCGACACGGCCGATGCCTGCCACCTGCCGCAGTTCAACCAGATCGAGGGCCTGGTCGTCGACGAGGGCATCACCTTTGGCGACCTGAAGGGCACGCTCGACTACTTTGTTAAGTGCATGTTTGGCGAGGATCGCAAGACGCGTTACCGCCCGCACTTCTTCCCCTTCACCGAGCCCAGCTGCGAGGTGGACGTGAGCTGCCACGTGTGCGGCGGCAAGGGCTGCAACTTCTGCAAGCACAGCGGCTGGATCGAGATCTTGGGCTGCGGCATGGTCGACCCCAACGTCCTGATCAACTGCGGCATCGATCCCGAGAAGTACACCGGCTTCGCCTTTGGCATTGGCGCCGAGCGCGTCGCGGCCCTGCGCTACGACCTGCCGGACCTCAGAACGCTCATGACAGGCGATATGCGTTTCTTGAATCAGTTCTAGGCTGCGGCTTGCCCAAGCACGGCACCTCGGCGCTCATTCGTCGCTTGCGTACCAAAGTACGCGGCACTCCTCTTTCGGGCCGATCTGCCGCACTTGGACAACCCTCGCTTTGTAAGGAATGTTCACAAAGTTGAAGTTTCCACCTGCATCTCTTCGCAGGCTTTCAGTATGAAAGGAGAGCTAGATGCGTGTTTCTTACGACTGGCTCAAGACCATGATCGATATTCCGGAGGATCCCAAGACCCTTTCGGACGAATATATCCGTACCGGCACCGAGGTCGAGGCGATCGACACCGTGGGCGAGTCCTTCGACCACGTGGTGACCGCCAAGGTGCTCACCAAGACCCCGCACCCCGATAGCGACCACATGTATGTGTGCTCGGTCGATGTGGGCGACAAGAACCTCGATGCCGACGGCAATCCCGCTCCGCTGCAGATCGTCTGCGGCGCGCAGAACTTCGAGGCCGGCGACCACATCGTCACGGCCATGATCGGCGCTGTCCTGCCCGGCGACGTCAAGATCAAGAAGAGCAAGCTTCGCGGCGTCGTGTCCATGGGCATGAACTGCTCTGCGCGCGAGCTCGGCCTGGGTGGCGACCACTCCGGCATCATGATTCTGCCCGAGGACACGCCCTGCGGTATGCCGTTTGCCGAGTACGTGGGCTCGAGTGATACTGTGCTCGACTGCGAGATCACGCCCAACCGTCCCGATTGCCTGTCCATGATCGGCATGGCCCGCGAGACCGGTGCCATTTTCGACCGCGATTTCCACGTGGAGCTGCCCGCCATCAAGGCGGAGACTGGCCGCGCGACCGACGACGAGCTTTCCGTCGAGATTGCCGACGAGGGCCTGTGCGACCGCTATGTCGCCCGCATCGTGCGCAACGTGAAGGTCGGCCCGTCGCCCGACTGGATGGTCAAGCGCCTTAACGCCCTGGGCGTGCGTCCGCACAACAACATCGTCGACATCACCAACTACGTGATGATGCTCACCGGTCAGCCGCTGCACGCCTTTGACCTGGACACCTTTGCCGAGCGCGATGGCCACCGTCGCGTGGTGGTTCGCGCCGCCCAGCAGGATGAGAAATTCACGACGCTCGATGGCGAAGAGCGCGTGCTCGACGCCGGCATGGGCCTTATCACCGACGGCGAGCGCCCCGTGGCGTTGGCCGGCGTTATGGGCGGCATGGATTCCGAGATCGAGGACGACACCGTCGACGTGATGGTCGAGAGCGCTTGCTTCAACGCCGGTCGCACCTCGCACACCAGCCGCGATCTGTCGCTGATCTCCGACGCCTCCATTCGCTTTGAGCGCCAGGTTGACGAGACTGGCTGCGTGGATGTCGCCAACGTTACCTGCGCGCTCATCGAGGAGATCGCCGGCGGCGAGGTTGCTCCCGGCTATGTCGATGTTTTCCCCGCGCCCAAGACCATCGACAGCATCAAGCTGCGCCTGGCCCGCGTGCATGCCATCTGCGGTGCCGACATCGAGCCCGATTTTATCGAGCGTTCGCTTACCCGTCTGGGCTGCACCGTCGAGCGCGACGGCGAGGACTTTATGGTTACCCCGCCGAGCTTCCGTCCCGACCTGCCGCGCGAGATTGACCTGATCGAGGAGGTCCTGCGCCTATGGGGCATGGGCCGTGTGACGGCGACCATCCCGGCTGCCAAGAACCACATCGGCGGCCTGACCCGCGAGCAGAAGCTCACCCGCAAGGTCGGCGAGATCCTGCGCGCCTGCGGCCTCAACGAGACCACGACCTTTGGCTTTGCCGCCCCGGGCGACCTGGAGAAGATCGGCATGCCCACCGAGGGTCGCGGCTGCCCCGTGGTGCTCATGAACCCGCTGGTGGCCGAGCAGACCGAGATGCGTCGTTCGCTGCTGCCGGGCCTGCTGCAGTCCGTGGCCTACAACGAGGCGCACGGTACGCCCAACGTGCACCTGTACGAGGTCGGCAGCCTGTTCCACGGTCGCGAGAACGCCAGCCTGCCCAAGGAGACCAAGTCCGTCGCGGGTGTGCTCTCGGGCCAGTGGAGCGAGCAGTCTTGGAACATGAAGTACCGTAAACTGCGTTTCTTCTTTGGCAAGGGTATCGTCGAGGAGCTGCTCGCCCAGCTGCGCATCGAGAAGGTTCGCTTCCGTCCCGTCGAGGGCGAGGGCTATGCCTTTTTGCAGCCGGGTCGTGCGGCCGAGGTTCTGTCCGGCGGCACCGTGCTGGGTTGGGTCGGCGAGATCCACCCCGAGGCGCGCGAGGCCTGCGGCATCGACGAGGTTGTCGTTGCCTTTGAGCTTGACCTGGACAAGCTGATCAAGGGCGCCCGCAACCAGGAGAACTACCGCGAGTTCTCGCAGTACCCGGCCGTTGAGCACGACCTTGCCATTGTGGTCGACAATGCCGTGACCTGCGAGGATCTTGAGCGCCGTATTACCAGCGCCGGCGGCAAGCTGCTCGAGGGCGTGCGCCTGTTCGATGTCTACCGCGATCCGGTTCGTATCGGCAAGGGCAAGAAGTCCATGGCCTTTGCGCTCACGTATCGCTCGGACGACCACACGCTTACTAGCGAAGAGGTCGAGAAGGCGCACCAGAAGATCGTCACCAAGGTGTGCAAGGGCGTAAACGGCGAAGTCCGCTCGTAATCTTTGCTGTTCGGAACCCGCCCCCTGCGGGGTTTTCACGGCAACGTCCTCGCCACTTCGCGGCTGCGGGATGTTGCCTTAGAAAACCCCTCTCGGGGGCGGGTTCCTGCGTTAACCTTGTTGCGAGCGGATCGCACCTTCTTCCGGGTGACCGGAAAGTTGGGAGTGCATGGGCCCTTTATTGGGCGGTGCGTGGACCTGGGCTAATAACGTACGTATTGCAAGGGCGTGCTGCGTTGTGGGCGGTGCGCCTTTTTGTTAGTATGCAGAGTCGGTGTTACGGATTGTTGGAAACGTAACACACAACGTTCTGATTGAGAGGGCTCATGCATATTCCCGATAATTATCTGTCCCCGCAGACCGATGCCGTTATGGCGGTGGCGATGGTGCCCGTATGGGTTCACTGCATCAAAAAGGTGCGCGCCACGCTCGATCGCGAGCATATGGCGTTCCTGGGCATCTGCGCCGCATTCTCCTTCTTGCTCATGATGTTCAACGTTCCGCTGCCCGGCGGTACCACTGGTCACGCCGTCGGCGGCGCACTCATCGCGCTGCTGCTGGGCCCCGAGGCCGCGGCTATCGCTGTCTCGGTCGCTCTGGCGCTGCAGGCGCTGCTGTTTGGCGACGGCGGCGTTCTGTCGTTTGGCGCCAACTGCTTTAACATGGCCTTTGTGCTGCCGTTTGTCGCTGCTATCGTGTTCCGTGCGCTCAACAGCCGTCTGCACGACAAGAGCTGGGGCACCTCGGTTTCTGCCATCGTGAGCGGTTGGGTCGGCCTGTGCCTGGCGGCCCTGTGCGCGGCAATCGAGTTTGGTATTCAGCCGATGCTCTTCACCAACGCTTCGGGCGCCCCTCTGTACTGCCCCTTCCCGCTGTCCGTGGCTATTCCGGCCATGTTGATCCCGCATATGCTGGTTGCCGGCGTGATCGAGGGCGTGGCGACGGCCGCCATCTACGGCTTCATTAAGAAGACGGCGCCGAGCATTATCGTCGGCCCCGAAGCCGCCGATGGCCAGCTTGCCGCCGATGGTACCGCCAAGAAGACTTCCCTGATTCCCACGCTCATTCTGGTCGCCGTGCTTGTCGTGGCTACGCCGCTCGGCTTGCTCGCCACCGGTGACGCCTGGGGTGAGTGGGACGCCGAGGGCGCCGCGACCGCCGTTCAGGAGGCTGGCGACGACAGCCTGCAGGCTTCGGTCGGCCTCGACACCCCGACCTTTGCCGACGCCCTGCCCACGGGCGATTATCTGCAGGCCTATTCCGAGGAGCAGGGCCTTGGCTTTGCCGGCCAGGCTGCGATGTATATTCTTTCGGGCGTGATTGGCGTGGCGGTGCTCACCATCACATTCCGCCTGGTCTCGCTGACGGTCAAGGAAAGCGGTGCTCATGGCAATAGCCGAGCTGCCTAGTTGGCTTGCGGCCGAGGAGCGTTACGAGCCCGCGGGGGCTCGGCATCGTGTGATGCAAAAGAATGTCCTGCACCTGGCGAGCCTGCTTGAGCGGGTTCGCCTGGGTGGAGGCGCGCACGAGGGCGGGTCGATGGTCGACCGCGCCCTTTCTTGCGTTTCGGCTCCGGTGCGCCTGGTGGGGATGTTCGTTTGCGTCCTGTGCGTGTGTCTGACGCAGAGCCCGCTGTACCTCATGTTGATGGCGGCCATCGCGCTGGTGCTCGTTGCCGTGCGCCCCGTACGCGGGCTGCGTGCGACCTTTGTACCGGCGCTCGGCGCCACGGGGCTTGCGGTGGTTCTGGCACTGCCTGCCCTGCTGCTGGGCGCTTCTGCCGCGGGCGCCATGCTCAAGATCGCGCTCAAGACGTTCATTAACGTGTCGTTCGTGCTGGGCGTTTCGTGGACGCTCACCTGGAGCCGCATGTCGGCGGCGCTCAAGACGCTACAGCTGCCCGACGAGGTCATCTTTACGTTTGATATGGCGCTCAAGCACATCGAGGTGCTGGGACGCACGGCGCACGATCTGACCGAATCGGTCATGCTGCGCAGTGTGGGTCGTGCGCCTGCGGGTTTTTCGCGTACCGATTCGATCGCGGGTATCATGGGCATGACCTTTATCAAGGCGATGGAATGCAGCCGCGCGATGGACGAGGCTATGCTTTGCCGTGGCTTTGCCGGTGCGTATCCGACTCCCGCGCGGAGCGGCTTTGGCTGGCGCGATGCGGTCTATGCGGTCGTCGTGGTGCTGCTCGCCGTGTTGTGCGCGGTGCTGTAGCGCGGGCGGCCGAGCCGTCGATGTGGATAGGGAAGGGCGACGTTTTGGCAAACGATACGAATGGCGTGATGGGCGCGAGCGGTGCTACTGGCGCCAAGAGCGTGCCGCTCATCGAGTTTCGCGACGTGCTGTTCTCCTATGCGGGGCATACGGTTGTCGATGGTGTGTCGCTGCAGGTCGATCGTGGTGAACTCGTTGCCCTACTCGGTCCCAACGGCTGCGGTAAGACGACGATTATGCGCCTTATCAACGGTCTTGAACTAGCGGACGCGGGTGCGTACCTGTTTGACGGGCACGTGATCGATGCGGCATATCTCAAGGATTCCGCAGCCGCTCAGCGTTTTCATCAGCGCGTGGGCTTTGTGTTCCAGAATGCCGACGCCCAGCTGTTCTGCGCTACGGTGGGCGAGGAAGTTGCTTTTGGCCCCGCGCAGATGGGGCTGCCGACAGACGAGCTCGAGCGCCGCGTCCGCGATGCCATGGAGCTGTTCCAGGTTGCCGATCTGGTCGATGCCTCGCCCTATCAGCTTTCGGGCGGGCAAAAGAAGCGCGTTGCGCTGGCTGCGGTGGTGTCGATGAACCCCGATATCCTAGTGCTCGATGAGCCCACCAACGGGCTCGATGAGGACTCGTGCGACATCGTAGTCAACTTTTTGCTGGCCTACGTTGCTGCCGGTAAGACGGTTTTGATGAGTACGCACCATCAAGATTTGGTGCGCCGCCTGGAGGCCCGTGCCATCTATATCGATCGATATCACCATGTGGTCGAGGCGCCCGTGCCGTCGTATGGAACCGAAAGCGGTGCTGCGGAATAGTTGCTGCGTAGGGTATGTATGGCCGCCTGTGCGACTCTGCCGTGATGGTATAGTTAACCAGGTTTTATGGGGGTGGCTATGCCAAGTTGGAACATTCATATCGCTCAAACGGAGCGCTTGCTGGCACGTGCTAGCGTGCTTGCCGATAGCGTGCGCGACCGTAATGCCTTTTTGTTTGGCTGCGTGGTTCCGGATATCTTCGTGGGCTATATGGTCCCTGGCATCGCCGATCCCATTCCGTATCGCATTACGCACTTTGCAAAGCCCGAGCCTATCCCTAAGCCGCGCGAGCACGAGTTCTGGGATACCTATGTGGCGCCGCTGCTTAAAGGCGCACCCGCGGGCGAACCTGCTGAGGCTACCTCGATTGTCGAGGAGCGCGAGCGACTGAACCGCGTGCACTATCCTCAGCGCTACAGGGATGCCGAGCCGGTTGTCGGTCCCGGCGCCTGTGAGTTCTCGCTTGCGTCCGAAGATGTGGCGCAGTCGCTGCTCGATTTAACGCTGGGCGTCTGGTCGCATCTGGTGGCCGACACGGTATGGAACACGCGTGTGAACCAGTATCTGGAAGCACGCGGCGGCAAGCCGTGCGAGGAATTCCGCATTAAAAAGCAGGGCGATTTTGACTGGTTTGGCAAGACGCTGGGCATCGTTTCCATTCCGCGTGCGACCGATCGCCTCTATACCGCTGCGACGCGTTTTGGGCAGTATCCCATCCATAAAGAATATGTGCTCAAGACTATCGGCGTCATGCACGAGATTGTACGCGAAAACCCCGGCGAGCCCGATCATCCGCCGTATCGCCTGCTAACCGAGGAGTTTTTCGATGCAACGTTTACCGAGGTCATCGAGCTGACCGAGGCGGGATTTGCGGCTCGCGTCGCTGCTTCTGACGTTCCCGCAGTCCCCCTGATCGCTAGCTGCTAGCCGGCCGGCTTAACGGTGAACAGTTCATTCCAATTGACCAACGGCTCCCGTCGCAGGGCGTCTTCGGTGGTGCGCTCGGCATCGGAGAGGCTTGCGACTGAACACAAATCGATGATGCGGCATACGAAGAAGGTCTAAAAAGGGCCCGGAAGGCTTTGCCTTCCGGGCCCTTTGCAATGCAAATCTGTTTGCAAGTGCGATTTAGCGCACCTGAGCGACGTAAGCGACGTTGGTCGAGGAGACCTTGTCCTCGAGCTGGACGCTCATGCGGGGATCGCCGGCGGTAGCGACGGTCAGATCGCCAGCCTCGACGTAGCCGAGCTCCTTAGCGGTCTCGATCGCCTTGACGATCGTGCCGTTGACGGTGCCCTGGGTAATCTCGGCCTGGTGCGGGATGACGCCCCAGTACATAATCATCTGCTGGACGGCCCACTCGTGACGGGAGAACGCGCAGATCGGCATGTTGGGACGGAAGTGCGAGATCAGGCGAGCGGTACGACCGGTAGTCGTCGGCACGGTGATGCACTTGGCACCAACGGTGGTGGCCATGTTCACAGCGGACATACCCACAACGTTGTTGACGACGCGCGTGCCGTGAGCGTCAGCCGGAACCTCGAGCGGAGCGTGAGCCGGGAGGTACTTCTCGGTCTCGAGAGCGATGCTGGCCTGCATCTTAACGGCCTCGACCGGGTACTTACCGGCAGCGGACTCGCCGGACAGCATGACGGCGTCGGTGCCGTCATAGATGGCGTTTGCAACGTCGGCAACCTCGGCGCGCGTCGGGCGCGGGTTCTGCTGCATGGAGTCGAGCATCTGCGTAGCGGTGATGACGGGCTTGTAGGCCGCGTTGCACTTGGCGATGATCTCCTTCTGGATGTGCGGAACGAGCTCGGGCTTGATCTCGATGCCCAGGTCGCCACGGGCGACCATGATGCCGTCGGAAGCCTCGAGGATCTCGTCGAAGTTCTCGACGCCCAGGGCGCACTCGATCTTCGGGAAGATCGTCACGTGCTCGCCACCGTTCTCGCGGCAAAGCTCGCGGATGCCGCGGACGGACTCGCCGTCACGGATGAAGGAAGCGGCGATGTAGTCGATGTTCTCGGTCAGGCCAAAGAGGATGTCCTGACGATCGCGCTCGGTGATGGCGGGCAGCGAGATGTTGACGTTGGGCATGTTGACGCCCTTGCGCTCGCCGATCAGGCCGTCGTTCTTGACGACGCAGGTCATGTCCTGGCCGCTGACGGACTCGACCTCGAGGGCAACCAGGCCGTCGTCGATCAGGATAAGGGAGCCCTTTTCGACCTCGGAGGGCAGAGCCAGGTAGTCGAGGGAGATGTGCTCAGCGGTGCCGTGGAAATCCTCGGACGTGGGCTGAGCGGTGACGACGATCTTATCGCCGGTCTTGACGGCAACCTTCTTGCCGTCGACCAGAAGGCCGGTGCGGACCTCGGGGCCCTTGGTGTCGAGCAGGATGCCGACGGGCATACCGAGCTCCTTGGAAATACGACGGACGCGCTCGATGCGACCGTGGTGCTCGTCGTAGGATCCGTGCGAGAAGTTAAAACGGGCGACGTTCATGCCCGCCTTGATCATCTCGCGGATGGTCTCGTCGCTATCGCAGGCGGGACCCATGGTGCATACAATCTTGGTGCGCTTGTACATTCAGACCTCCATCTGACATCGTCTTGCGCCGATAGATAAACCATAAGAAATAAAATCGAGTTGATTATAACGAAATGACGACCGAATACCCCAAAAAATCGACCGTATGCCGAATTAGAAGTTCATTTTTTGCGGGGAAAACGGTAAACGAAAAACATTTACCAAGCGGTCTTACCGCTGCTATCTGGGCAATATTTCAGTTTGGTGACGTGCCGAAGAAAAAACGTTTTATCAATCTTGAACATCACACTGTCTGCACCGTTGCGCCTGTGCCGTGTTTCCAGACGGAATGTTTTGGCTAGACTCGCCGCTTTGGGGTACCATAGCCCCACTATCAACTGCCGCTCAGCACGGCAGCCTTGATGAGCCCTTGCCCTTCTCCTGGGAATTATGATCGGGCATCAATCTGCTGAGTGGCCCGAATCCCAGGAGGGGACTCTATATGCAAAAGGAATACCTGTCCGCCGCGGCGGAGGTGCTCAGCGACCAGGGCGTCGATGAGCACCTTGGCTTGAGCGACAACGAGGCGTCGTCGCGTCTCGCCAAGACAGGCCCTAACAAGCTCAAGGAAGCCGAGAAGACGCCGTTGTGGAAGCGGTTCTTTGAGCAGATGGCCGACCCCATGGTCATCATGCTGATCGTTGCCGCCGTCATTAGCGCGCTCACGGGCATGGTTAAGGGCGAGGCGGACTTTGCCGATGTCGCCATCATCATGTTCGTCGTTATCGTCAACTCGGTGCTGGGCGTGGTCCAGGAAGCCAAGAGCGAGGAGGCCCTCGAGGCCCTTCAGGAGATGAGCGCGGCGCAGTCCAAGGTTCTGCGCGACGGCAAACTCGTGCACCTGCCGAGCGCCGAGCTCGTGCCCGGCGACGTGATCATGCTCGAGGCGGGCGACTCCGTCCCGGCCGACTGCCGCGTGCTCGAGAGTGCCACGATGAAGATCGAAGAGGCCGCACTCACCGGCGAGTCCGTGCCGGTCGAGAAACACGCCAACGTGATCGAGCTTGCCGCGGGCACCGATGACGTGCCGCTCGGCGACCGCAAGAACATGTGCTACATGGGCTCCACCGTTGTGTACGGCCGTGGCCGCGCCGTCGTGGTCGGCACCGGCATGGATACCGAGATGGGCAAAATCGCCGGTGCCCTGGCCGAGGCCAAGGAAGAGCTTACGCCGCTGCAGGTTAAGCTCGCCGAGCTCAGTCGCATCCTTACCATCATGGTTATCGTCATCTGCGTCGTGATCTTTGGCGTCGACATCGTCCGTCACGGCGTGGGCAACGTTCTCACCGACCCGACGGCCCTGCTCGACACCTTTATGGTCGCCGTCTCGCTCGCCGTCGCCGCCATCCCCGAGGGCCTGGTCGCCGTCGTGACCATCGTGCTTTCGCTCGGCGTGACCAAGATGGCCAAGCGCCAGGCAATCATCCGTAAGCTCTCTGCCGTCGAGACCCTCGGCTGCACGCAGACCATCTGCTCCGACAAGACCGGCACGCTTACCCAAAATAAGATGACCGTCGTCAAGCACGAGCTCGCCGCGCCTAAGGAGAAGTTCCTGGCCGGCATGGCCCTGTGCTCCGATGCTCAGTGGGACGAGGAACTGGGCGAGGCCGTGGGCGAGCCGACCGAGTGCGCGCTCGTCAACGATGCCGGCAAGGCGGGCCTGACTGGTCTGACCGCCGAGCATCCGCGCGTGGGCGAGGCTCCGTTCGACTCCGGCCGCAAGATGATGTCCGTGGTCGTCGAGACCCTGGACGGCGAGTACGAGCAGTACACCAAGGGCGCGCCCGACGTGGTGATTGGCCTGTGCACCCATATTTACGAGGGCGATAAGGTCGTCCCGCTGACCGAGGAGCGCCGTGCCGAGCTTGTGGCCGCCAACAAGGCCATGGCCGACGAGGCCCTGCGCGTGCTGGCGCTGGCAAGCCGCACCTACACCGAGGTTCCCGCCGACTGCAGCCCCGCTGCGCTCGAGCACGACCTGGTCTTCTGCGGCCTGTCCGGCATGATCGACCCGGTCCGTCCCGAGGTGGCCGACGCTATCCGCGAGGCGCACAACGCCGGCATCCGCACTGTCATGATTACGGGCGACCACATCGACACCGCCGTGGCCATCGCCAAGCAGCTGAGCATCGTCGCCGATCGCAGCCAGGCTATCACCGGTGCCGACCTCGACCGCATGAGCGACGAGGAGCTCGACGCGCACATCGAGGATTACGGCGTGTACGCCCGCGTCCAGCCCGAGCACAAGACCCGCATCGTCGAGGCTTGGAAGTCGCGCGACCAGATCGTGGCCATGACGGGCGACGGCGTCAACGACGCCCCGTCCATCAAGCGCGCCGACATCGGCGTGGGCATGGGCATCACCGGCACCGACGTCACCAAGAACGTCGCCGACATGGTGCTCGCCGACGATAACTTCGCCACCATCATCGGCGCCTGCGAAGAGGGCCGTCGCATCTACGACAACATCCGCAAGGTCATCCAGTTCCTGCTTTCGGCCAACCTTGCCGAGGTGTTCTCGGTGTTCATCGCCACGCTCATCGGCTTTACCATCTTCCAGCCGGTGCAGCTGCTGTGGGTGAACCTGGTTACCGACTGCTTCCCCGCGCTTGCGCTGGGCATGGAGGACGCCGAGGGCGACATTATGAAGCGCAAGCCGCGCAACGCCAAGGACGGTGTCTTTGCCGGCAATATGGGCCTGGACTGCGTGGTCCAGGGCCTGATCATCACCGTGCTGGTGCTGGCGAGCTTCTTTGTGGGCGTGTACTTTGACATGGGCTACATCCACATCGCCGATATGATTGCCGGCAATGCCGACGAGGAAGGCGTGATGATGGCGTTCATCACGCTCAACATGGTCGAGATCTTCCACTGCTTTAACATGCGCAGCCGTCGCACGTCGCTGTTTAAGATGAAGAAGCAGAACAAATGGCTGTGGGCTTCCGCCGCGCTGGCGCTGGTGCTGACGGTGATCGTGACTGTGCAGCCGACGCTTGCCGAGATGTTCTTTGGCCCCGTAACGCTTGAGCTCAAGGGCGTTATCGCCGCGCTGGGCCTGGCCTTCCTGATCATCCCGCTGATGGAGGTCTACAAGGCGATCATGCGCGCGGTCGAGAAGGAGTAGGTCGAAAGGCCATCCTTCCCACCGGCCCGACCGCCTGCGGGGTTTCTTCCTCGCTGGTCCTCGCGCTTCGCGCTGCGGGATCGCTCGGAAGAAACCCCTCCCGGCGGGCGGGCCTTCGGATAACCTCTCGGGACCATTGGCTGAGGGAAAGTTTGTGAGCTGGTCGGGCTTTGCCCGGCCAGCTCTTTTTGATTTAAAATACCTGCTCAGTTGTGTGGTTTTGTGCTGGGAGGCATCTGTGGGCAAGGCTAAGGCTAAAGCGAAGAAAAAGACGACGGGGGCGCGGGCTAAGCGCGATCGTCGTCGGAAGCTCGCGACCGAACCCCCTGCATCTGCTGAGGAGTTGCTGGCGAGTGTACCGGGGCTTGACGCGCTGCAGGATGTTCCGGCGTTTGATGACCTGCCGGTCGATGAAGCTCAGCAGGCTGCCTTTGATGATTTCTGCGCACATGCCGAGGAGCCCGAGCAGATGCAACTTGGCGCCGTGGTGCGCTTGGATCGTGGGTTTCCGCTGGTGGCGACTGCCGACGATACCTTCCGCGCCGAGCATGCCGTGGGATTTGCCAAGTCGCGCGGTGGGGACGAGGTCCTGCTGCCTGCCGTGGGCGATCGTGTGGCGGTGCGCCGCGCTCCCGGGCACGATATGGGCGTGATTGAATGCGTGCTGCCGCGCCGTACGAGCTTTGAGCGTTGGCGCGGCCGTGCCCGCGGAGAGCGCCAGGTGCTCTGCTCCAACGTGGATAGCGTGCTAATCGTGCAGGCGCTCGGTGCCGGTGAGGTGCTGCTCGACCGCGTGGCGCGCTCGCTGGTGTTGGCGCTCGACTGCGATGCCGAGCCGGTGGTGGTACTCACCAAAGCTGATCGCTGCGATGCCGAGGAGCTCGAGCGCGATCTGGACCGCGCGCGCCGCCTGGTGGGTCCGGACGTGCGTGTGATCGTGACGTCCTCTGCCGAGGGCCGCGGCCTGGACGAGGTCCGTGCCTGCGTGCCCGCCGGGAGCTGCGCCATGATTCTGGGCGAGTCGGGTGCCGGCAAGTCGACGCTGCTCAATGCGCTGCTGGGCCACGATACGTTGGCGACCGGCGGTGTGCGCGAACGCGACGATCAGGGCCGTCACACTACCGTCGCGCGCGTGATGGTGGCACTGCCGGGCGACGCCGGCGTGATCGCCGATGCCCCGGGCCTGCGCAGCCTGCCGCTCGTGGGTCACGAGCGGGGTCTGGCGCGCGCTTTCCCCGAGATTGTCGAGGCATCGCGCGCGTGCCGGTTTGGCGATTGCACGCATACCCATGAGCCGGGCTGCGCCGTTCGCGAGGCCGAGGACGCCGGGCAGATCGATAGCCTGCGTCTGGAAACGTTCCAAAACCTGGCGTCATCCATGCGCGTGAGCGCTCAAATGCTCGATCCCGATGTCCATCTGTAATTGATTTTTCCTATGACAGCCGTCTCCCAACTGTTCGGGAGACGGCTTTTTTTGCTGCGGAAAAGCTTCGAAACATACAGTTTGCTGACGTGCTGACCAAAACCTTGCCACGAGCTTGACGGGCTGGTCAGCTTTTGGTCAGCGATTGGTTTGACATCGAAAACCAAGATTGCGATTGCGCCGCTTTGCACTCTGACCGCTCAGACAATGGTGGTACGGGCATTCGCCCGGCACTGCCATGAGAGGAGCGGCCGTGAACAAGAGCAAGCGCATCGCCATCAGTCTGGTCGCGGGCGTGCTCGCTGCTCTGCTCTGCATGGTTTACGGCTCGTCGATCCGCTCGCAAGCCGAACAGGTCCAGGCTGAGACCTTGGCCAAGTACGGTGGCGATCGCGTCGAGGTTTGCGTCGCGGCGCGCGATATCGATGTGGGCGAGACCCTCGATGAGACCAATGTCATAACCCAGGAATGGCTGACGAGCCTGCTGCCGCGTGACGCAGCGACCGAGCTGCGCCAGGTGCGCGGCGACGTGACGACTTCGCGTATTCCCAAAAACGCCGTGATCTGCAATGTCTACACCAAGGCCGAGAGCCGCAAGCTCGAGGTGCCTAAGGGCAAGGTTGCCGTTTCGGTGGCGGTCGATGCCGAGCACTCGGTCGGCGGTGCCACGGGCGTGGGCAGCTACGTGGACGTGTACGTGCAAAAGGACGGCGTGACCGATCGGCTGTGCGGCGCGCACGTGATCGATACCAGTGAGGATTCCGGTGCCACGCGCGAGGGCAAGATCGAATGGGTGACGCTGGCGGCTGACCCCGAAGACGTCAAGGAACTGCTGGGAGCCTCGGGCAAGGGAACGGTCAGCTTGACGATTCCCGCCACGGCGCGCGGCAAAAAGAGCGGAGGCGACGAGTGATGAAGGCGATCTGGCTTGCGTGCTGCGCGTGCGGCGATTACGGGCTGTTGCAGCGGGAAGTCGAGGGCCGTGATGTGGGTGCACAGGTGCTTCGCGTGGGTGACCTGGACGGGCTGGTTTCCATGGCGCGGGCGTTTCCGTCGCGCCGCGGGGCTGCCATCATCGCGGCGTCTCTGTTTGATACCGAAGATGTGCGCAAGACTGTTGCGCGCCTGACGGCCGAAGGCCGCGTGAGTCGCGTGGTCGTGTTGATAGAAGCGCTCGATCCGTCGGATATCGAGGGGCTGTTTCGCGCGGGGGCGACCGAGGTCATCGCTGCACACAGTATATGCGGCAACGGGCGCGCGGGCGAGGGAGCGGTTGATTCCGATCGGAGCATGACGATTGAGCCCGATGCTTTTGTTGATAGGGAACCCGGGGCGCCTCGCGCTACAAGAGGCCCGCGTGTTGATGATTATGGAAAAGCGGAAGCCGAGCATGGTCGGCGCCCCCGGAACCCCCTTGTATACGATGACGCTGGAGGGCCGGCGCAGCATGCTGGCGATTCCCCGGCTGTAGATATGGGATACGTGCACGGCGTGAATCTGGCGGATGAACTCGATGAAGTTGAGGGCTTTGCCGGGTGCGGCGAGTTGTCGCTGATGCAGCATGAGCAGATTGCGCAGAACGAGCCTGCCTCGCAGACCGAACAAGCAGCCATGCCGGCTTGGACGCAGCACGTGGTTGCGGCGGGGGAGACGGGGACGCTGTCACCGACGCCCGCCCCGCCGCCTCCGATGCCGCCGGCAGACGCTGCCGCTTCGCCGCATCGAGCTCCGGTCATCTGCGCCATTTCGGGTTCGGGCGGTTGCGGCAAGTCGACGATCGTTGCCACCATGGCACACACATCGTCGCTGTTGGGCTTGCGTGCCGCCGTGCTCGACCTGGACCTGATGTTTGGAAACCTTTACGACTTGTTAGGCGTCGATGCTCCGCGCGATATGGCGGCACTTATCGAGCCGTCGGCGGCGGGCACGCTCACCGAGCCGGATATCGTAGCCACATCGATGCGCGTGGCACCGGGCGTTACGCTCTGGGGTCCCGTCGCAGCGCCCGAGCAAGCCGAGCTCATGGCGCGTCCGGTGGAGCTACTGCTTGATGTTCTGCGTCGCGAATCCGACGTGGTCTTTATCGATACCTCGGTCTTTTGGGGCGACGCCGTGGCGGCTGCGGTGGCGGCGAGCGACCGTTGCCTGGTCGTTGGCGATGCGGCGGTGTCGTCCGCGGCATCGGCATCGCGCGTCATTGAACTGGCAGGTCGAGTAGGTGTGCCGCGCACGCGCATGAGCGCCGTGTTCAACCGGTTCGGTGCGCGCGGGGCAGACGAGGACGTCGCCATGCGCTTTGAGATTGCCTGTGCGTTAAGCTCCAAGATTCGTATCGCCGATGGCGGGCAGGATCTCGCCGCGCTCATGGCGTTTGGGCGCGCTGACGAGGCAGTGGGGCAGACCAGCGCTTTTGCGACTAGCGTGCGCGAGGCCACGCGCGAGATGCTCGTGGAACTGGGGTGCGCCGTCGGCCCTTGGAGCGATATGGTCGCCGACCGTGCAACGCGCACCGAACGCCCGCGTATCCGCCTTCCCTGGTCGCGCGAGGGTGATCAGCGATGAGCCTGCAAACGAGGATTAAGGCTGCCGGCGCTGCGGCGGCGGCAGCGCCTGTAGATGCGGGGCGTCGCCGCGCCGTGAAACGACGCACCAAGCGCGCCGTGATGGACCGCATGGGTTACGACGAAGTGGCGCGTATCAGCGCCTATATCGACCCGGCACTTGCCCGCTCGGAATTGCGTCCTGCGGTGGAGGCGGCGCTCAATGTTGAGGAGCCGACCGATCTCGCGACGCCCGAGCGCGAGACCATCATCGACGAGATTTTGGATGACGTGGTGGGCTTGGGGCCGTTGCAGCCGCTCATCGAGGACGACACCGTTACCGAGATCATGATCAACGGCTGCCGCTCGGCTTTCTTTGAACGCGGCGGCGTCTTGTACCCCATCGAGCATGCGTTTGAGGATGATGAGCAGATCCGTGTGCTTATCGACCGCATTATCTCGCCACTTGGTCGCCGTATCGACGAGCGCAGCCCCATCGTCAACGCCCGCCTCAAAACGGGCTATCGCGTCAACGCGGTGATTCCGCCTGTGGCGATTGACGGACCGATTCTCACCATCCGAAAGTTCTCGGACCGTATCTGCTCGCTGGACGAGCTTGTGGGGCTGGGGTCGCTGCCGCTTTGGTATGCGCAGCTGCTGTCGTGTGCGGTGTCGCTGCGACAGGACCTGGCGGTTGCGGGAGGCACGGGATCTGGTAAGACCACCCTGCTCAACGCGTTGTCATGTGAGATTTCCACCGGCGAGCGCATCGTGACGATCGAGGACTCTGCTGAGCTCAAGTTTGCACATCATCCGCACGTGGTGCGCCTAGAGGCGCGCGAGGCTTCAATTGAGGGCGAGGGCGCGGTGACGATCCGCGACCTGGTAACTAATGCCCTGCGCATGCGCCCCGACCGCATCGTGGTGGGCGAGGTGCGCGGTGCCGAGTGCTGCGACATGTTGCAGGCCATGAACACGGGCCACGACGGGTCGCTCACCACACTTCATGCGGGTTCAGAACAGGAGACCGTGGTGCGTCTGACGTTGCTTGCACGTTATGGCATCGATCTGCCGAGCGAGCTCATCGAGGAGCAGATTGCCATGGCGCTCGACGGCATCGTGATGTCCGAGCGTCACGCCGATGGCAGGCGTTTCGTCTCCTCGTATTCGGGGGTGCGACGCGCCGCATCGGGCGGCGTAGAGCTCGAGCGCTATGTGACGTTCGATGCCGCCGAGCGCACCTGGACGCTTGACCGCGAGCCGCCGTTTATCGCAGAAGGCCTGCGGTCGGGGACGCTCACACAAGAGGAGGTGGACGAATGGAGATCACTGTGCCCCTCGTCGTAGGGGGCTTGGCAGGGCTTTCTGTCGCGACGGCGTGCGGGGCGGAACCTCGTGTGCCGCAGGTACCGCCGGCGGAGCTGGCACGTCAGGCGCTCGAGACGGTGGCAGAGAAGCTGCCGCGTGAGCTGGTGGAAAACGATCTGCTGAAAAAGATCGCCCGTTCGTGGGCATCGCTGGCTCCGGCGCATCGCCTTGGCCTCGTGATCGAAGATGCTTCGGGACGTTTGGCGTTTCTGCTGCTATCGAGCGGTCTCTGCTGCGTTTTACTAACGATGGTGTCGTTATCGCCCCTCGGATTTGCCTTGGGACTTGTTGCTCCGTTTGCCGTTGGTGCCGCTCGGGATGGCTTTGAGAGCCGGCGCGAGCAACACGATGCAGAAGAGGCAATGCCCGAGGCGTTTACCGCACTTTCCATGTCGCTTGCCTCGGGACATTCGCTGGCCCAGGGCATGCGCTTTGTGGGCGCTCATGCGCAAGAGCCAGTGCATACCGAGTTTTTGCGGGTGGCGGCGGCGATCGATTGCGGCATCTCGGCGACCGACGCGCTCGATGACTTGCTCGTGCGTATCGACGCCCCCGGTCTTTCGCTTGTGACCTTGGCGCTTAAGGTGTCTCAGCGCACCGGCGCTCCGCTTGCCGACTTACTGTCCGAGGCGTCGAGCATGGTGGGGGAGCGCATTGAGCTCAAGCGCCGCCTGGATGTTAAGACGTCGCAGGCTCGCATGTCTGCGCATATGGTCGCGGCGATGCCGGCGGGCATGTGCGCGGTGTTGGCGCTGCTTTCGGCAGATTTTCGTCGCGGTCTTGCGACGCCTGCCGGCGCGGGCGCTGTGGTGCTGGGTCTTGCCCTCAACGCCGTTGCCCTGGTGGTTATCCGGCGCATTATGCGGGTGGAGCTATGAGCGCCCCGGTTGCAGTTGCGGCTTGCCTGTGCGCCCTGAGTGTATTTGTCGCGACGGGTTTGGATCGGGCGGATGCACGCAAGATCGCAGGGGCCTGCAAGCGCGAGGCGGTGCTGGTCGCTGCCGCGGGTCGCTCGGTGGTCGATGCTCTGACCGCACGAGTGAAGGGCGCGGTTGGAGCGGGCGGCCCGGCGCGAGTGTCGCTCGGCGAAGTGTCCGAGATGATCGATGTTGTGCGCTTGGGTCTTTCGGCCGGTCTTTCGTTTGATGCGGCGCTTGAGATTTTCTGCGCCAACCGCCGGTCAGTGCTGGCTCTTCGCCTTGAGCGCGCCTGCATGGCGTGGCAGGTGGGCGTGGGCACGCGTGAGGACGAGTTGTTGGCCGCCGCGCGCGACCTGGACGTGCGAGCGCTCGAGACCTTTGCCATCACGGTGGGGCAGGCGCTCGCCCTGGGTGCCCCACTTGCCGAGACGCTGGCCGCTCAAAGTCGCGAGATCCGTGCGGCTCATCGCGCCGCGGTCGAGCGCGAGATCGAGCGTGCACCCGTCAAGCTGCTGATTCCCACCGGCACGCTCATCTTGCCGGCGTTGCTTCTGTCCATATTGGGCCCGCTGCTGGGAGCAGGCGGGATGATGTAGGGAGGAATACATGAACACGATGACTGACGCTGCTGGCAAGGTCCAGGGCTGGGCGTTTTGCCGGGCGGCACATGTTCGTCAGCGCGCCAAGGAACTATTGCAGGAGGAGAGTGCACAGGGTACCACCGAGTATGCCATCTTGGTCGGCGTGCTCGTGGTGATCGCGATTATCGCCATCGTCGCATTTAAGGGCAAGGTCCAAGATCTATGGAACGCTATCAGCGAGGGCATCAACAGCCTGTAGAGGGCGAGCGCCCCATCGGGGTGCTGCTGGTGTTTGCTTGCCTGACCGTGGCGATAGCGGCGGTGCTTTGGGGGCTTAACGCCGCGCGGCAGCAGCGTCCTGGGACCGCCTCCGATTTGGGCTCAGATTCGGCGGTGGCGTCTCAAAAAGATGAGATGCGAGATGCGGACGATTCGGATGTCGCTGTCACGGCGCAAACCTTTCTGCGGACGCTCGACAAGCGGTCTGGCACTGCGACGGATTCGCCTGAGGGCAACGCGATTGCGGTCCGGCTTGCATGGTCCGAGGACCGACCGATGACCGAAGCGGCGGCGGATATGCTGCGTGCCTATCGCGAGGTACCCACGGCGCAACTTGCTCTGAGCGGCTATCTCGACATCAAGGGAAACGTGTGGGGCGCCATCGTGCGCGACGAACGCGGCTGGGTCGATATGGTGACAATTGCCGCGGATGCTGGCGATGCTTCGTGTCGTCTGCGCGCCGTGCGCCTGAGCCCGCAGGCAACGGACTCAAAGGAGGGATCGTGAAATGCATGATGTCCTGCGTGAGGAATCTGCCCAGGCGACGGTCGAATACGCCATCGTCACGGTGGCGCTGTTATCGATCGTGCTGGCGATCGCGGGACTTTGGCGTGCCGGCACCGATGGGCGCTTGGCGGCGCTGGTTGAGCGGGCGGCATCCCATGGCGTTGCCTCGACGTCGGTTATCGACGCCGCTGCGGCCGCTAAGGACATCGCGTTGTATTGATGCCGCGCGCGAGGACCGGGCGCAGTCTACGGTCGAGGCCGCTTTTTTGCTGCCGACGTTTCTGACACTCATCCTTCTCGCGCTGCAACCGGTGTGCCTGCTCTATACGCGCGCGGTCATGGAGTCTGCCGCCGCCGAGACCGCGCGGCTCATGACCACGACGACGGCGGAGGACGACGATCTTAAGGAGTTCACCCGCCGCCGACTTGCCGCAGTGCCCAACGTTTCGATCTTTCATGCCGGCGGGCCGTTGTCGTGGGATATCGAGCTTGGCCGGGCCGGTGCGGGTGGCGTCTCGTCCGTGTCCGTTTCCGGCGAGGTCAAGCCGTTGCCTGTGATCGGTGCGTTTGCGCAGGCTATGGGTGGTACCGCCGAGGGCGGCTACGTTGAGCTCAAGGTCGATGTCTCGTATCAATCGCGTCCCGAATGGCTGGAGGGAGATTATGATTCGTGGATTGCTGCATGGGATTAGGCGCTGCCTGTTGCGGGTGACGCAAGGGTTTGCGGCCCGCCGTCGACCAGGCGCTCTCCGCAAACGAGGCGGCTTTATGGGTCGAGCCGGTGTCGATCTGTTTATCGAAGACGGCGCCTATACCACGCTTTCTTCTGCCGTGGTCATCCTAGTGGTGCTCACATTGTTGTTTTCGTCGACCGCGGCGATATGGAGCATGTCGCGTGCCGGGGATACTCAGGTGGCGGCTGATAGTGGCGCGCTGGCGGGTGCCAACGTAGTGTCGTCCTATCACACGGCTGCCACGGTGGTTGATGCGAGCATCTTGAGTCTGGGGCTGGCGGGGTTTGCCACGATCGGGACGGGCCTGGTCGCCATCCTCATCCCGGGTGCCGAGCCGGTTGCCGGCAATATGGTCGACACCGGGATTGAGATCATTAAAACGCGCAACAAGTTTGCCAAAAGCGCATCGGAAGGCTTACAGAAAATCGAGACGGCTCTGCCGTATCTGATCGCCGCGCGTGCCACGCAGGCGGTGTCGGCGCAGGATACCGATAGTGTGACCTATACCGGTACGGCGCTTGCCGTGCCCAGGACATCCGAGTCTGACTTCGCTGCGCTCGAGGGGTCCGAGATCTCGACCGATGCCATTAAAGACACATCAGATGATTTAGAGTGTGCGGCCGAGGAGCTGCGGAAGGCTTCTGAGGACACGGCGAAGGCTAAAGAGCGTGCTTGGCTGGCGGATTGTGGTGGGTCTGACAAGGGCTCGGTCGGCAGCTGTTCTTGCATGTGGGAGCGTGCGAAAAGCCTAACGGATCTCTCCGGTGTTCAAAATCCGCATTACTCATCGAGCGTTACGTGGGAGCCCCAAGTTGCCCTTGATCGCGCGAAGGACTACTACCATTGGCGTCTGACAAATGAGAAGCCCCACGGCTCGAGTGTCGAGATGAAGGCAGAGTCTGCGGCGCGTAAGGCGTTTTATACCTATGCGAGCGCGGAGGTCGATCGGGCGCATATAACCGAGAACGGAGACAGGGTTTCCTCCTATATTCCGCTGCTGCCGCGCAACTCTGATGAGGTTCGGGCGACGGAACTCTATACCGATGCGGTGTGGCCGACTAGCGTGAACGATGACAAGGCGTATCTGCATTACGGGACGACCTGCCCTAACTATAAGAAAGGGACGCCGAGCGGATTTGCTTCGGTTGCCGATTACGATGGACAGGATAAATGCAGCAAATGCCATTTTGGCGTTTTGTCGCTTGGTGCTGTTGCGGCGCCTTCAACCTCTATCGAAAACGGCTTCGAATATCACTTCGACGAGTTCAAAAAGGCCTTGGAGGAATACGTCAAATGTCGGAACAAAGAGCTTGAGCTCATGCGTCAGACCGAGGATGAGGCCGACCGTGCGAGCAATGCGTTTGACCAGGCCATTAAAGCGCTTTCGGGCGAGCGTCCGCGTATCGCTCCGCCCGGTCGCAACGGCGTGGTTGCCTTTGCGGTTTCGGGTGCCATCTCGAGCCCCGATGAGCTCAACTCTTCGTTTAACACGGCAGTCAGGCTTGGCGATCGCGGTGCCATCTCTGCCGCGGTGCTGGCGCCCGATGAGGCGACGGCGCAAAACAACGTGCTTTCGCGATTTTTCTCGACATTGAAGGAACGCTCGGGTGGCGTTGCCGGCGTACTCGATGGCGTCATGGATGTCTGGGGACGGCTGCTTGTGGGATACGGAGACATCCAAGGTTCGGCCGACGAACTTATGGACGAGATGATTAAAGGCCTAGGAGGGGGCAGCGGCGCGTTGGGCTCCATCGCATCGTGGCTCGGCGATACCGTTTCGGCGTCCGTGGCGGCGCTGGGTTTGGAACCGTGCGACTTGCGCCTGCGAAAGCCGGTGCTGACTGATTCCGCCAACGTCATTAAGAGCTCGGGGTCTGACATTGCTGGTCTCTCTCAAGCGCAAGACAAACTGCGACGTATTCCGTTGGGCGTGACCGATCCCAAGGCGCTTTGCGAGGCGTTGGAATATCAAGTCGAACGCACCATCAGCGGTACGGTGTTCACGCTTGCGGAGATTCCTCTGCCCGGCGGCGGCTCCATCCCGCTCACCGTCGATGTCGCCACGCTGGTTGGCGCTCTGGGCGGTGGGTCGTAATGAGTATCCGCATGCGTCTGCGCGAGGAGCGCGCCCAAGCGACGGTGGAGATAGCAGTGGTTACGCCCGTTTTGCTGGTGCTGGCACTCATCGTATACAACGTCATGATCTATGCCAGCGCTGTCGCGCGCTTCGACCGCGTGGTGCCCGACATCGTGTTGGCGCACGCCGTGGCGCCGAGCGGGGAGGGCGACGAAAGCTCTGTCGATGCCTCGGCGACGGTCCGGACTCAAATTCTGAATGCCATGGAAGGCTATGACTTGCAGATCGAAGTGTCGAGCGAGCAAGGCGCGGAGGCATCGGATGGTGGCCTGCTCTCCCTATCCGGTACGTTTAGGACCTACACCTGCACCATGCACTATGAGCCGTGGCCGACTTCTCTCAGCATCGCTGGCGTTCCGCTGGGGGCGCCGACAACGTTGTCGCACGAGCGCGCGGTGACGGTCGATCCATGGCGTCCGGGGGTGGTCATGTGACCGCGGTCTCGTCCTACATCGCCTACGCGCGGGCACTCAATAGGCTGGGCTGGACGCCGGCCGAGTTTGCGGTGGCGGAGTCGTTTGCCGTGCGCCTGCGCGGCATGCTGGGACGGTGTCCGGTTGCCGCCAACGGTCTGCCGCTCGTCATGGCATTTCCACGCTGCTCTTCGGTCCATACGTGTTTTATGGCCTATCCCATCGATATCGCCTTTATCGATGCACGCGGCTATGTCCTCGTATGCTACGAAAACGTACGTCCCTGGCGTATGTGCTCCTGCCCCGGCGCCTGGGCCGTACTAGAGCGTCCTTCAATCATTGTTTCGACCCCTGCTCTCCAACGCGTGCCGGCTTAAGAATTGGCGACAGCGGACTTTCGTCATACGAAATTGGGTAAGATGGAGGAGAAGATGCATGGATGTTGAGATCCATCCCAACGCTAAAAAGCACCTGACGGAAAAGCAGGTGCTTAGCGCTTGGCTTGCGGTTACTGAGTGCATTCGTCGCGAGCCGAAGGACGAGCCGCCGAGATGGCTTGCGATTGGATGGCTCCCAGACGGACGAAGCGTGGAGCTTGTCGCGGTCGAGCTTGTCCGTGGGGGCTTATCATTCATGCCTTGTCTCCAGTCCAGAAGAAATTTTGGCAGGAGATTGAACGGGCTCGGCAAAAGGGTCGATGATGGGCAAGACGTATACGGCCGCTAATGGTCAGGTTGTAACGGATGAAATGATTGACGCGTGGTGCGAGTCGTACGAGCGCGGAGAGTTTCCGGATGGCGAACACACCGTTGGTGGGATCGTGCATGGACGGCCCCCACTCTCAGGTGAGGGGACGGCAACGCTGTCGGTCAAGATTCCTCTGGGAATGAAGGAGGCCATTCGTCGACGGGCGGCTGCCGAGGGGATGACGCCAAGTGAGTTTGCCCGTGCGGCTCTGAGCGAAAAACTTCTTGCTGCCGGCTGATGCCTCTGACGTGCCGATTTAAAGAACCGAGGCTGTGCTCAAAAACTTTTTTGAAATTCTCGGTTGACCGGAACGCGTCCTTGGTTATACTAATCAAGCCTTGAAACAAGGCACACCTCAAATGGCTGGGTAGCTCAGTTGGTAGAGCAGAGGACTGAAAATCCTCGTGTCAGGGGTTCGATTCCCTTCCCCGCCACCTTGAATTGACTAGGACCTCTGCAAAGGGGTCCTTTTCTTTTATGTAGCCCTCGCACGGAATCGAACCCCGTGAGGGCGCGGAGCTGAGTAAACGCGTAAGCGTTTGCCAGCGCAGCTCGCAAGGCGCGTAAGCGCCGCAGCGGTCCGTCCGCGCAGCGCGCGGACGCGATTCCCTTCCCCGCCACCTTGAATTGACTAGGACCTCTGCAAAGGGGTCCTTTTCTTTTATGTAGGGTTCTGCGGAAACTGCGTCCCAGAATAAGGGCTCAGAACGGGACACACTTTCCGGTGCCTGCCTCCGGCGCGCGTACACACCTCGTCGCGCCATTCCGAGTCCGTCTGCTCCCAGACGTTCCTCCCACTTTCGCGTCACTTTGCAGACCGTTCGGTCGCCTGTCCGCACACGCGGGTATACTCAAAACGATACTTATCCTACGCAATACGATGCGGGTTCGACCTGCATGATCCGAAGGGGGCAGTGATGGAGAGGATACTCGGCGTTAATCTCTCTGGCTGGTTTATTCCCGAGCCTTGGGTGACCCCGTCGCTGTACGCGGCGACCGGTGCATCCAACGCGGCTGAGCTACAGGAGGCCATGGGTACCGCCGCCTATAACGAGCGCATGCGCCGCCATTACGAGACGTTTGTGAGCGAGGACGATTTTCGCCGCATGGCGCAGATCGGTCTCAATGCCGTGCGTCTGCCGGTGCCCTGGTATGCCTTTGGCTCACAGGAGTCCGATGCCTCCTACATATCGGTTGTCGATTACATCGACCGCGCAATTGAGTGGGCTGCCAAGTACGACATCCGCGTGCTGCTCGATCTGGCAACCGTGCCCGGTGGCCAGGGCGATTCCAACGATTCGCCCACCACGCCGGAGGCTGTTGCCGAGTGGCATTCGTCCACCAACGGCCGTCATGTCGCACTCGACGTGCTCGAGCGCTTGGCCGATCGCTATGGCGAGGCCGAGAGCCTGCTGGGCATTGAGCTGCTGGACACGCCGCAGATGAGCGTTCGCAAGAGCCTCTTCACCATGACGGATGGCATTCCTGCTCACTACCTGCGCAATTTCTATCGCGATGCCTACGAGCTCGTCCGTTCGTATATGCCCGAGGATAAGATCGTCGTCTTCTCGTCGTCGGGGCATCCCAGCGAGTGGAAGCATTTTATGCGCGGCGCCAAGTACAAGAACGTCTACATGGATCTTCACCTGTACCATTACCGCGACGAGTATGCGCTCGACATCACGAGCCCTCGCGGGCTGACGACGGCGATTTCGCGTAACAAGCGCGAGCTTAAAGAAGCGATTTCGACTGGGTTCCCCGTGCTGGTGGGCGAATGGTCGGGTGCGGCGATCTTTGCCAACTCGTCGGTTACGCCCGAGGGCCGCAATGCCTACGAGCGCGTGTTTATCGCCAACCAGCTGGCTTCGTTTGCGCCGGCTGCCGGTTGGTTCTTCCAAACGTGGAAGACCGAGAAGCGCATTGCAGCATGGGACGCTCGCGCGGCGCTCGGTACGCTCGAACGCGGCATGATTGAATAGGTTGATATGACGCAAAACAGCGCCCACACGGGCAAACTCTATGTGGTCGGCACGCCCATCGGTAACCTGGGCGACCTGTCCCCGCGCGTTGGCGAGGCGTTTGCCGCCGCCGATGCCATTTGCTGCGAAGACACGCGTGTGACGTCAAAGCTGCTGATGCACCTGGGAATTTCCAAGCCGCTTGTCCGTTGCGACGAGAATGTGATCGCCAGCCGCGCCGCCGGCCTGGTCGACCGTCTGCTGGCGGGGGAGACCCTCGCCTTTGCCTCGGACGCCGGCATGCCGAGCGTGTCCGATCCCGGCCAGGCGCTGGTCGAGGCGGCACGTGAGGCCGATGTGCCCGTCGAAGTTATCCCCGGGCCCTCTGCTTGCGTCACGGCGCTCGTTTCGTCCGGCATTCCCTGTGAGCATTTTTTCTTCGAGGGCTTTTTGGGCCGAAAGCACGGCGACCGCGTGCGTCGTTTGCAGCGCCTTGCCGTGGTGCCCGGCGCACTCATCTTCTACGAGTCTCCACATCGCATCGTGGCGACGCTCGAGGCCGTGGCGGAGGTCTTTCCCCAGCGTGAGGTTGCCGTCTGCCGCGAACTCACCAAGCTGCACGAGGAGGTCTTGCGCGGGCCCGCCGCCCAGCTCGCCGAAGAGCTGCGTGCTCGCGGCGAGGTAAAGGGCGAGATTGCGCTGGTCATCGCGCCGCCGAGCGAGGACGAGGATGTCGGCATCGTGCCGGTTGGCGCCGCGGCAGCGGATCCCGATGAGGCCCTGCGCGAGGATATCCGCGCCGCACTCGAGGAGGGGGAGCCCGCCTCTGCGGTGGCCAAGCGCCTGTCTCAGAAGTATTCGCGCCGCAAGCGCGATGTCTATGCCATGGTGCTCGATATGCAATAGATGGAGGATATCCAGCCCTTGCGCTAGAATCATCCCCTGTATGCAACGTTTTTCTGGAGGACAAACCCCATGGATCAAAGCAAGCCTTCGTTCTTTATCACGACGCCCATCTACTACGTCAACGCCGATCCGCACCTGGGCACGGCTTATTCCACCATCATCGCCGACGTTCAGGCTCGCTATCGCCGCTCCGCCGGCTATAACGTCAAGTTCCTGACCGGCATGGACGAGCACGGCGAGAAGGTCGCCGAGGCCGCAGCCAAGCATGGTATGACGCCGCAGGAGTGGACCGACAGCCAGGCCCCGCACTTCAAGGAGCTTTGGAGCAAGCTCGAGATTTCCAACGACGACTTCATCCGCACCACCGAGCCGCGCCAGCATCATGCCGTGCAGTACCTGTGGGAGCGCATGAAGGAGTCCGGTTACCTGTATAAGGGCAGCTACGACGGCTGGTATTGCGTGCCTGACGAGACCTACTTCACCGATACGCAGGTCCAGAAGGGCGACGAGGAGTACGGCAGCGTCGGCCAGCACCTGTGCCCCGACTGCCACCGTCCGCTTGAGCGCGTGCAGGAGGAGTCCTACTTCTTTAAGCTTTCCGCCTTCCAGGACAAGCTGCTCAAGCTCTATGACGAGCATCCTGACTTTGTCGAGCCTGCGTTCCGCATGAACGAGGTGCGCAGCTTTGTCGAGGGCGGCCTTAACGACCTTTCCGTGAGCCGCACGAGCTTTGACTGGGGCATTCAGGTCCCGTTTGACGAGGGCCACGTGACCTACGTGTGGTTCGATGCGCTGCTCAACTATATGACGGCCGTCGGCTACGGTGTCGATACCGACGAGGCGCGTGCCGAGCTGGCCTATCGCTGGCCCGCGCAGTTCCACATCGTGGGTAAGGACATCATCCGCTTCCACTGCGTCATTTGGCCCGCCATGCTCATGGCCATCGGCGAGGCCCTGCCCGAGCACGTTTTTGCCCACGGCTTCCTGACCGTGCGCAATGCCGAGACCGGCAAGGCCGAGAAGATGTCCAAGAGCCGCGGCAACGCTATCGCTCCGCAGGACGTTATCGACATGCTGGGCGTCGAGGGCTATCGCTACTACTTTATGACCGACGTCGTCCCCGGCACCGACGGCGCCATCAGCTTCGATCGCATGGAGCAGGTCTACAACGCCGACCTGGCCAACAGCTGGGGCAACCTCATCTCGCGTTCGCTCAACATGAGCGGCAAGTACTTTGACGGCTGCGCGCCCGCCAAGCCCGCATCGTTCGATGCGTTCGACAACCCGCTGGCAAAGATCGCCGACGGCCTGGTCGAGCGCTACATGGCCAAGATGGACGTGCTCGATTACGGCGGAGCCAAGGACGAGGTTATGGAGCTCATCCACGCCGCCAACCACTACATCGAGGACTCCGAGCCTTGGGCGCTTGCCAAGGATGAGGCTAAGGCTGACGAGCTGGCATTTGTGATCTACAACCTGCTCGAGGCCATCCGCATTGCCGCTCACCTGCTGATGCCGCTCATGCCTCAGACCTCTGCCGAAGCCCTGCGCCGCCTGTCCTGCGAGGACGAGGCCGCGAGCGACGACCTCAAGGGCATTTGCGCTTGGGGCCTGCTTGCCGGTGGTCAGCCCGTCGAGAAGGGTGAGCCGCTGTTCCCGCGTCTGGGCTAAGACGCCGCGCGCCATATCGGCAATTTGCTGTTTAGATGTAAGGGCATGGCCGCAACGGTCCATGCCCTTTTGTTTCAAGACGCCGCCATCATGCTAAGGAGGCAACTATGACAACTTCGCCTTTGGCAAACCCCACGGCAACAAGGGAGCTGCTGGAGGAGTTTGGCCTTGCGACCAAGCATCGCCTGGGCCAGAACTTCCTGATCGACAACCATGTGATCGAACGTATCTGCGAGCTTACCGAGCTTGCAGGTGACGAGCGCGTACTCGAGGTGGGTCCAGGTTGCGGTACGTTGACACTTGCGTTGCTGCAGGAAGCGGCGTGCGTTACGTCCATTGAGGCCGATTCCGAGCTTGAGCCGGTGCTCGATGCCCACGCCGCCGACTATGCCAACTTCCGCTTTATCATGGGCGACGCGCTCAAGGTGACGCCGGGGCAGATTGAGCAGGCTGCGGGCGGTGAGCCGACGGTATTTGTCGCGAACTTGCCCTATAACGTGGCGGCGACGATCATTTTGCAATTATTCCAGACGATGCCGGCGCTCAAGCGCGCCGTCGTCATGGTGCAAAAGGAGGTTGCCGATCGCATTGCCGCAGTGCCGGGCAACAAGACCTATGGCGGCTATACGGCAAAGCTTGGCCTGTATGCGCAGGTAACGGGTCGCTTTGAGGTGCCGCCGCGTTGCTTTATGCCGGCGCCACACGTGGACTCGGCCGTCGTGCGTATCGACCGTGTTGACGGTGTGGTGCCCGAAGGACTCGATCGCGAATTTGTGGCCCGCGTGATTGATGCTGCATTTGCTCAGCGTCGCAAGACCATCCGCAATTCCATGAGCGCCAACGGCTTTGCCAAGGACGTGCTCGATGCCGCCTTTGAGGCTTGCGGTATCGCACCCACCACGCGCGCCGAGACGCTCGGCGTCGCCGACTTTGTGTGCCTGGCTCGGGAGCTTTCCCATGACGCTTAATGCCGAACGCGTGACGTTTACCAAGAAAAAGAAGACGGTTGCTTGTCCCGTGCCCTTGGCACCGCTTGCCGACACACATGCGCATCTGCTTTCGTTCTGGGGCAAGGATGTGCCCGAGACACTCGTGCGTGCCAAGGCGGCAGGCATCGACCTGTTGGTGACGGTCTTCGACCCCATCGCCGACAAGCGCAGCGTGACGGACTATAGCGACTGGCTGACGCGCGAAATTCTGCCGATGCAGGATATCCCGCAGATCAAGTATCTTGCCGGCGTGCATCCGTATGGCGCGCCGGACTATACCGACGACATTCACGCGCAGGTTGTTGCTGCGCTTGATGACCCTTTGTGCGCCGGTATTGGCGAAATCGGTCTGGACTACCACATGGACTATGACGACGATATCGCGCCGGCACCCCATAACGTGCAGATTGACTGCATGGCGCGCCAGCTCGAGCTTGCCGTGCGTCGTAACGTGCCGGTGGAGCTGCATCTGCGTCACGAGGACATGGACCAGGAGCGTACCTCGCACGTGGACGCCTACAACGTGCTTCGTGGGGTGGGCGTGCCCCAGGCCGGTTGTGTGCTGCACTGTTTTGGCGAGGACCGCGCCACGATGGAGCGCTTTGTGGAGCTGGGCTGCTATATCGCCTATGGTGGTGCGGCCACCTTTAAGCGCAACGACGACGTGCGCGAGGCATTTGCGGCAACCCCACTCGATCGAATTTTGTTCGAGACGGATTGCCCGTATATGGCTCCGGAGCCCATCCGCGGTCTTGAATGCGAGCCCGCAATGATCTCCATTACGGCAAACGCGCTGGTTAACGACCGTATCGATCGCACTGGTGAGGACGCCGAAACAATCGCGCATGCCGCTTGGGAAAATGCCTGCAAACTTTTTCAAAAATAGTTCTTGCGTTCGCGGTGGCGCTCCGTTATTCTAATTCCTGCACGCGGGCGTGGCGGAATTGGCAGACGCGTACGGTTCAGGTCCGTATGGGGGCAACCCCATGAAGGTTCAAGTCCTTTCGCCCGCACCATTAAATGAAAGAGCTCCCAGCAATGGGAGCTTTTTTGTTATGTGCCCATCGCGGGGACTTGAACCTGCGAAGGAGCGAGCGTCAAGAAAACGCGGAGCGTTTTTAGCGAGCTGGCAAGGACGCCGGCAGGCGGCCGATGCCGGTGCGGATCCGCGAAGCGGATACGCGGACGTCCTTTCGCCCGCACCATTAAATGAAAGAGCTCCCAGCAATGGGGGCTTTTTGTTAGGCTCTGTTAGACCAAGGTTGACATAAAAACGATGTCACCGCGAGGCGTTACTC
>DXZT01000030.1 GCA_019419545.1 Collinsella sp.
CCTACCTGGTGGACGCCCACTGGTCGCTGGAGCTCAAGAGGACCTACACCTTCGTTAACCTCGCCGACCCCGAGCTCAACATTCAGTGGCCCATCCCGCTCGACCAGGCCACCGTCTCCGACGCCGACCTCAACCACCCGATGCTCGCCGACGTCGTCCCCATGGCGCCCAAGAGGACGCTCGTCACCGGCTGCAACGGCCAGCTGGGCCACGCGGTGCGCGCGCTCGCCGAGGAGCGCGGCGTGGCCAAGGACTTCGACTTCTGCGACATCGACACCTTCGACATGTCCGACCCGGAGGCCTACTCCAAATACGACTGGTCGCTCTACGGCACCGTGATCAACTGCGGCGCCTACACCGCCGTGGACAGGGCGGAGACCCCCGAGGGCCGCGTGACCGCCTGGAAGGCCAACGCGACCGGCCCGGCGCTTCTGGCCCGCACCTGTGCCGGGCACGGGATCACCCTCGTCCACGTGTCCAGCGACTACGTCTTCGACGGCACCGCCGAGGTCCACACGGAGGACGAGCCGTTCTCCCCGCTGTCCGTCTACGGCCAGACCAAGGCTGCCGGCGACATCGCCGTGGCCGGCTGCCCGCGCCACTACATCATGCGCTCCAGCTGGGTCATCGGCGAGGGCCACAACTTCGTGAAGACCATGAAGGCGCTCTCCGACCGCGTAGCCGACCCCGAGGACGGGCTCGAGCAGGTGACGGTCGTGGACGACCAGCTAGGCCGCCTGACCTTCACGCGCGACATGGCCGAGGCCATCTTCCACGTGCTGGGGACGCACGCCCCCTACGGCACCTACGACTGCACCGGCTCCGGCGCCGTGAAGAGCTGGGCGGACATCGCCCGCGCCGTCTTCGAGGCCGCCAACGGCAACGGGGAGAGGGTCGTGCCGGTCAGCACCGCCGACTACTACGCCGGCGCCGCCGGCCCCATCGCCCCGCGCCCGGTCCACTCCGCGCTCGACCTTTCCAGGCTCGAGTCGGTTGGGTTCCATATGCCCGACTGGGAGGAAGAGCTAAAACTTCATTTTGATTAGATGCCTTTAGTACATTGTTTGCATTCTTAAAATCAGTGAGAATGCAAACAATGCCATGGGCATTTATGCCATTTTGCCAAGTTGCACCAGGAATTTTTTGGATGGTTTTCAATGCATTTTAAACTTGCAAATTTGATTTTTAACGGATCTGATGCGATGTTGCAGTATCCATTGCTTTGCTATAGGGCAACGGAGGGTCTTGTTATTCCAACTTCGAATGACGCTATTGAAATCATGAAATCGACCAATGTTGATTTCACAACATATTTTAATGCGCTATCCATTTATAAGTGGCGAAAATACACTACTGCAAAGGCGTTTTATCTTCATATCGAGTATTGCGGCTCCGCCTTAACGCTTCAGCAGACGTATGCAAATAATTATTCTTGGATTCCTTCTACAATTGATGGCTCTGCGGTTAGTTTGCAACGATCCGATGAATGGAGTACGGCTGAAATCGAACTCTCCCTTTGTGAGGGAGAGATTCTGCACGCTTTTAATATCAGTACTGAAGGCCCTGTTAATATTCGGAATGCGTATTATTATTGCGATTGTGAAGAACTGGATATTCATCCAGTTGAGCTAGCGCTTGCAACTACTACGTTTAAAAAAGAAGACTATATTGTCCGTAACGTATCTCTTTTACAAAAGAACATTATTGATTCTGATGAAGAGATTGCTGATCATTTCCACGTACACATTATTGATAATGGCCGTTCGCTGAATAGTGCAAACCTGGATTCATCGCGTGTTACTGTTCATCCAAATCCTAATGTCGGCGGGTCTGGTGGTTTTGCTCGGGGGATGATTGAGTCACTTGAGCAGAATCCTAAAGCGACTCATGTTCTCCTGATGGACGATGATGTCGAGGTTCTTCCCGAGAGTTTTATCCGCACTTTCAACCTGCTCTCTCTTCTCAAAGAAGAATATGCTGAGGCCTTTTTATCGGGTGCTATGATGAGCTTGGAAGAGCCCAATTTGCGTACCGAGGATTTAGGGTTCTTTACTGCTAAGGGAACTTTTTCTCCCCTTAAGCCTGCAGGCTATATGACCTCACTTCATGATGTCGTTGAGACCGAGATATATAAGGCCCCAACTGGCCTTTATGAGGACACTGCCCAACAGTATGCTGGCTGGTGGTATTGCGTTATACCTACCGCAACGATTGAACGTGAGGGGTTGCCCTTGCCCTTATTTGTTCGTTCTGATGATGCTGAGTATGCGCTTCGTTGCAAACCCAAGTTCATGTCCATGAATGGTATTTGCGTTTGGCATAATTCCTTTAAGTTTAAGTATAGTGCTGCCGTGGAGCGTTATCAGGTAAGCCGAAATACGCTAATCAGTCAGGCGACAACTGGCGCTGCGCCTCTCTCTGATTTTCTTTATGAGATTCGTCGTGAAGTTGAGCTCGACTTGAAGAAATTTAATTACGATGAAGCTGCTCTTGCCGTAAAAGGTCTTGAAGATTTTTTGAGAGGTCCGGAGTGGATTTCTCATCCTGTCGCTGAATCCCGTTTTATGGCGGCAAATCGTGAAAGGGAACAATTGATTCCCATCGAGCAGCTCATCCCTCAGGCACAAGAATTGGGTGTCGACTTGACGCAACTGACTTTTGGCAATTTGAGCCTTGGGGGCGACAGGTCTAGGCTGCAGGCATTTAAGGATTATCTGACCATTAATGGCCACCGTTTTGTTAACGACTCCGTTAAACGTAACGGTAGGGTTGCTGTTATTGATGCTGCGGGATGGGTTTATCCCGCAGGTAAAATCAGGGATGTTGACACGCTTATTGTGGTAGATATGCCTAATAAAAAGGGTGCCATTAGACATATGGATAAGAAGCGATTCAAAGAGGTTTGGAGTCGTTTTCGTAAAGCCGAGAAGGAATTCAAGCGTAACAAAGATAAGATTTATACCGAATACGCTTCGTATAGAGATGTCTTTACTTCGATCGATTTCTGGAAACAGTATTTGAAAGAGGCGTCGGAGTAGTCTTCATGTGAGTGGGTTTCAAGGTGGGACCCACTCATTCTTTTGTATCATATGAGTAATTGTGCTTCGTTCATTGTTTGTCGTTGCGAAGGTTAAGCCATGTCCTTGCTTTCTACTATTAAAAAGATCCTCCCTGGCTCATCCCGATCGTTGCATGCTATGCATGAGGATATGGACCGTCGTTTTGACGAGGTTTTCGCCCGTATTGAGCAGGCCGATAACGGTATCAATATGAATATCAATTACAAATTCGATACTCGGCTATTTCCAGAAATTGAATTGCTCAAGCAACGCCAACAAAGTCTGTCAGAACAAATGAGGCTTCGCTTTGAATTGTTAGCGCGACGTGCGTACCCCGATCTCACCCCTTTTGAGCTCCGTTGCAAAATCTTTGATGCATTACCCGACGCCGAGGGTGATATTCGATTGATGCAGCAGGCAAACGCGGCCTTGATGAGTAAGCTAGACGCGATTTGTGTTGCCAATAATATTCAATACTGGCTTTCTTATGGTTCTCTTGTTGGCACCTTGTCTCGATCGGGTTTTATTCCTTGGGACGACGATATTGATATCTGCATGCTTAGGTCCGATGTGGATAAGCTCACTGCCGCTTTAATAGACGACCCTGAATATCAAATCACCCTCGTATATGACTGGTTTGTAAAGTGTCGTCAAGTTCGCTTTTGTTCAACTAATTCGCTTATACCTTGTTTTGTGGACATTTCGATTTACGACCGGGCGGCCGAGAATTCCAAGCGCGCGAACGATCAACTTAGGCAACTCAGAATTGAGCTTATGGATTTCTTTGACAAAAATGAACGTGAGTTTAGTTTTTGGAAAGATAATCCTTGGATGGTTCATCCACACAGTGGGCTTAGCGTGCAGTGCGGAGATGTTGACTTGGAAGCTCAGAGAACAGTTGTTTCTTCTGCGGAGATTGATCTTGTCCAGAGCGTATTCGATTCGTTTAATGAAAAGGCTCATGATCTAGGTTTGTTAACCGATGAGTCTCGTGGTGATTTTGCATACGCGATTGATAACGTTTTTGATGCCCCTAAACGTAAAATAATTTGGGACCGCAACGATATCCTTCCCGTAAGAAAGCATCCGTTTGACAGCTTCTCTTTTTTGGTTCCCGCGAAAGCGGAAAAGGTCGCTGATGATTGCTATCCTGGATGGCCTTACATGCCAATGGACATCTGTGGGCATGATCATTTTGCAAAGGATGTTTTGTCTGATCCCGATGTTCGCTCCGCGATGGCAAAGTTTGTCGACGAATGTAATTAGTAGTTACAACGGCTTTGATTAAGGTATTTAAAATGCAGTTTAAACTTGCGAATGTTGTACTTAAAGTTGAAAAGCATGCAAAGGATTTTCCCGAACTCTACTATCGCGTGCTCTCCGGTGGTGCTTCGTATGATGACGATATACATTCACTTCATGTCAATGGACACGTTGACTTTCTGACGTATGTGAATGGCCTATCTGCTGGCAAATGGCATCAGTATGCGTCTGTTGGCGGCGTCGTCTTGCATATGGCTTTATTTGGCAGGGGCCGGGTTGTCGTTCATGGAGTGAGATCTAGCGAGCTGAATCCTGTCGAGCTTAAATCGAATCCTTTTGATGGCAATGAAATTGATCCTTGCGTTCTCGATATTGATATCGATACAACCGGCTACGACTTGATCGGTTTTAGGATTGAGAGTGATGAGGGCTATTCCGTAGACCTCTTGAACGCCTCTTATCTGACTGATGTTCCTGAGGATTCAATTAACCAGATCAATCTTGCTCTTTCTACTACTACATTTAAGAATGAGCAGTACATTCTTCCGAATATTGAACTCGTTAAAGCGGGCATCTCCAAAGAGGACGGTCCGATTCGCGACCACTTCCACATGTTTGTCGTCGACAATGGACAGACGCTCGATTCTGCATCACTTTCCGATGAGCTAGTCACCGTGCTCCCGAATCCCAATACGGGCGGTTCGGGAGGATTCGCACGTGGAATGATGGCGGCTACTGAAACTCCTGATCAGTACACTCACATCATTTTGATGGATGACGATGTCTCTATTATGCCCGAGAGTTTGATCCGCACGTTCAATCTCCTCTCTCTTGCTAAAGGCAAGTATAAGGATGCCTTTATTAACGGCGCCATGCTCTCAATGGAGGACCCTACTCGTCAGTTCGAGGATGTCTCGTATGTGGCGACCACTGGTGCCTATCGTCGCGTAAAAGAGGACTTGAATGTTGGCAAGCTGTCCGACATCCTCGAAAATGAACGCACGAACGTTGAAGTTGATCAGGCCTATGGGGCTTGGTGGTATAGCTGCATTCCGGTGAAGGCTATCGAAAAGAACGGCCTTCCCATGCCTTTCTTTATCCGCTGCGACGACGTTGAGTTTGGCATGCGCAATAAGCCTGTCTACATGACCATGAATTGCATTTGCGTGTGGCATGCAAGCTTTGAGGGGCGTTTCCGCGCTTCGGTTGACTGCTACCAGTACTTCCGCAACTTCTTTGCCATGATTTCACTCGATGATTGTGCTGATGAGAAAATGTTTGTCCTTCGTATTCAGCGAGGGGTACGTCAGAACTTGCGCGATATGGATTATCAGGCTGCTGAGTTTATCCTTGATGGCTTTGAGGACTATCTGCGCGGCCCTGAGTATCTCCAGAAGCTTGATGGCGCCGCGACGATGATTGGTAAGGGTAAGTTAAACGAAAAGCTGATTCCTGTTTCCGAAATGGATCCAGAGCTTCTTCGCAAGGCTGGGGTTACGGAGCAAGTGCTCGCTAATGTTAATCTGGAATTCCATCCTTCGAAATTTATGAAGTATTGGAGATCTATTCCTTACGACAAACACTATCTTCCCGATGCGCTGTTGCGCGGAAAGCCCGGCTATGCAGTTAAGAATGGCAGCTGTACGCTTGAAGGCAATTCGACGCGTTGCAAGACGCTGGTATTTCTTGATCCGACCCGCGAGAAGGGGTCGGTCCGCACGATGGATCGGGCGCGGTTCAAGAGTATTCGCCGCCGAGAGCACGAACTGATGGCGCGCTATCGTAAAGAGGGCAAGAGCGTCAGGGGGGCATGGAAAGATGCCATGCCGTACATGACTTCGCGAGAGTTTTGGGAACAGTATTTAGGTCTGAAATAAGAAGAGGTCCGGATTAAGTCCGGACCTCTTCTTATTTTGAATAGGTTTTATAGGCTTGTAACTCCCATTGTTTTCTTTCGACTTTTGCAACTGAGTCGAGGATTAGTCCCGTTGCTAGGCTCAACCCACACAGGAACATGAATGAGGCCGCAAGTATGGCCGTGGGGAAGCGGGGGACTAAGCCGGTTTGGAAGTACTCCACAACAATTGGAATTCCGAGGGCAAGGCCTATGATGGCGAAGATGAGCGCTATAAGAGTAAAGAACTTGAGCGGACGATAGTCTTTAAAGAGCGTTCCAATCATTGCGATGACCTTGATGCCGTCGCTAACGGTGTTGAGCTTGGACTCGGAGCCTGCGGGCCGATCGCGATACTCCACCGGCACGTCTTTAATTCGCCAGCGGTGATCGACAGCGTGGATGGAGAGCTCGGTCTCAATCTGGAAGCCCTCGCTCAAAACGGGGAAGGTCTTGACGAAGGGTCTGCTCATGGCTCGGTAGCCGGTCATCACGTCGTCAAAGCTGTAGCCGTAAATCCACTTGATCATGGCGCGAACAAGATTGTTGCCAAAGCCGTGGAAGGCCCTCTTGTTCTCTTCGGCATAGGTGCCGTTTGACAGGCGATCGCCAACGGTCATATCGGCTTCGCCGTTAAGGATGGGCTCGCAAAGCGCCTTTGCCGCCTCGGCGGGGTAAGTGTCGTCTCCATCAACCATTAGATAGCATTCGGCGTCGACATCACGGAACATTTGGCGGCACACGTTGCCTTTGCCCTGTCTGGGCTCGTGGCGCACCGTGGCACCGTGCTGCTTGGCGATTTGCGAAGTGCCATCAGACGAGTTGTTGTCATATACAAAGACGGTTGCACCGGGTAACTCTCGATGAAAATCGTCGACAACTTTGCCAATCGTCAGCGCTTCGTTGTAGCAGGGGATTATGACGACGGTATTCGAATAGTCCATGTAGGACCTCCTTTAATGAATCAACGGGTCGAAAGTATACCTATCGTCTGCCCCTTTGATTAGATATGGGTTAGTTCTCCAGATTTGTTGCGGTGAGTTATCGTCAACGTGGGAGGGCTATACTTTCCACTGTTATGTTTTACGAGACAAGGAGATGGTCCGTGGCTGACAACGTAGAGAGTCAGAAAGCGGTGGCTAAACCGGCCTCTCACGCTAAAAATGATTTTGAAAAGGACAAGTTCATTCTTAAGCAGCTTGTCACCAAAGATTTTAAGATTAAATATCGTCGCAGTGTTCTGGGTGTGGCATGGTCCGTGCTTAACCCGCTGCTGATGATGATTGTTATGTCGATCGTGTTTTCGACAATCTTCGCGCAAGGTCGCAATGGTTCTATTACGCCCGAAATGTATCCGCTTTACTTGATCGTCGGTAACGTGACGTTCTCTGTCATGTCCGAGTCGACGAACCAAGCGCTTATGTCCATCATTTGGGCTTCCTCTCTGCTTAAGAAGGTTAAGGTGCACCGTTGGGTCTTTCCGGTGCAGAAGGTGCTGTTCTCGCTCGTTAACTTCGCCTTCTCTTTGGTTGCCGTCGCCTTGGTTATGCTTTGGTTCCACGTGCTTCCCACCTGGCATTTAATTCTGCTGCCGGTTTGCTTGCTCCTGCTCATGTGTTTCTGCATGGGCTTGGGCATGATGCTGTCTGCGCTGGCGGTTTTTTTCCGCGATGTTATGCACCTGTGGACCGTTGTTATCACGGCCTGGATGTATCTGACGCCGATTTTCTGGACAACCGACTTCATTAGCCAAATGGCACATTGGATCCAGGTCCTTGTGGTTGTGAATCCCATGTACAACTACCTCCAGTTTATGCGTGATATCTTCCTGTTTAATACCGTGCCTTCTGCGCTTACCTTTGGGCTGTGTGTTGTTTGGGCTATTCTTGCTCTTGCTATTGGTTACGCCGTCTTTCACAAGACCGAGCACAAGTTTATCCTCTACATCTAAGGAGTGCTGCTCATGACTGAATCTGCTATTGATTACAGCAAGCAGCCCCTTGCTGTTGAGGTCAAAGACGTCACCATGATCTTTAACATGGCGTCCGAGTCGCTTACGAACCTCAAAGAGTATTTTATTAAGCTCGCGAAGCATGAGCTGTTCTTTGAGGAATTCCGTGCGCTTAAGCACATTTCATTTGATGTGCATCGTGGCGAGGTCGTTGGCCTTGTTGGTACTAACGGTTCCGGCAAGTCTACGATGCTCAAGATCATCGCTGGCGTTTTGGAGCCCAGCGAAGGTGAGGTTAAGGTTCACGGCAATATTGCGCCGCTGATTGAGCTTGGTGCTGGCTTTGACCCGGAGCTTACGGCTCGTGAGAACATCTATCTGAACGGTGCGCTGCTTGGCTATACCAAGGAGTTTATCGACGCTAGTTTTGACGAGATTATTGAGTTCGCCGAGCTTAAAGACTTCGTTGACATGCCCTTGAAGAACTTCTCGTCGGGTATGGTCGCGCGTATCGCCTTTGCTATCGCTACGATTACCGAGCCCGATATTCTCATCGTCGATGAGACGCTTTCTGTTGGCGATGTCTTTTTCCAGCAGAAATGCGAGCGCCGTATTCAGCACTTTATTGAGAGTGGCGACGTCACGGTCTTGTTCGTTTCTCACTCCATGGAGCAGGTTGAGCGTATTTGCCAGCGTGCTGTGTGGATCGAGAAGGGTGATCTGCGCATGGATGGTCCCGTGGACGAGGTCTGCAAGGCGTACCACGATCAGTTCAAGTAGGTTATAATTTATTGGTCGTGTGAACTTGTACCCGCTTGGACGCCCGGCTTTATGCTCCATTAGCTCAGTTGGATAGAGCAGGGGACTTCTAATCCCAAGGTCGACGGTTCGAATCCGCCATGGAGCACCAGAGAGTTTTTGAAGACCCGGTATAATGCCGGGTCTTTGCTTTTTGGGCATGTGGGCGTGCAGTGCTCCCTCAACAATAAGCCCGGTGTAGCATCGCTGCACCGGGCTTATTGCTTCTTGCGAATTTGGTTGTCGGTCTCGAGTCGTTGAGCTCCCTACGCCTCTGTCGGCTCCACGCCCAGCTCGTTGCGGACGAGCTCGAAGGCGGCGGCGATGGCCTTGTCCATGTCGTAGTACTTGTAGCCGCCCAGGCGACCGGCGAAGACCACGTCGCCCTCCTGCGCCGCCAGCTCCTCGTACTGCTTGTAGAGGGCCTCGTTCTTGGCGTCGTTGATGGGGTAGTAGGGCTCGTCGCCGGGCTTCCAATCCGCCGGGTACTCGCGCGTGATGACGGTCTTCTCCTGCGTGCCGAACTCGAAGTGCTTGTGCTCGATGATGCGGGTGTAGGGGACCTCGCGCTCGGTGTAGTTGACCACGGCCACGCCCTGGTGGTCCTGCTCGTCGAGTGTCTCGGTCTCGAAGCGCAGGCTGCGGTACTCGAGTGTGCCCAGCTTAAAGTCGTAGAACGAGTCGATGGGGCCGCAGTAGATCGTCCTGGCGGCGATATCGGGCTCGGCGGCGGCCAGCTCCTTGTACTCCACGCCGCAGCGCACCTCGACGCCCTCGAGCATGTTGGCGACCATCTTGGTGTAGCCGCCCATGGGGATGCCCTGGTAGCGGTCGTTGAAGTAGTTGTTGTCGTAGGTGAAGCGGCAGGGGAGGCGCTTTATGATGCTCGCGGGCAGGTCCTTGCAGTCGCGGCCCCACTGCTTCTCGGTGTAGCCCTTCACGAGCGTCTCGAAGATGTCGCGGCCGACGAGCGACAGCGCCTGCTCCTCGAGGTTTGTCGGCTCTCCGATGTTCTCGGCGGCCACCTGCTCGGCGATCTTGGCCTTGGCATCTGCCGGCGTGACGACGCCCGGCCACATCTTGGCGAAGGTGTTCATGTTGAAGGGCATGTTGTACATGTTGCCGTGGAAGTTGGCTACCGGCGAGTTGACGTAGTTGTTGAACTCGGCGAAGCGGTTGACGTAGCCCCAGACGTCCTTCATGGAGGTGTGGAAGATGTGCGCGCCGTAGCGGTGGACTTGGATGCCCTCGACGTCCTCGGTGTAGACGTTGCCGGCGATGTGGTCGCGGCGGTCGATGACCAGGACCGACTTGCCGGCGCGCTTGGCGGCATTGGCGAAGACGGCGCCCGAAAGGCCGGCACCGACGACGAGGTAATCGTACTGGGACATGGATATGCTCCTTTGTATGTCGATTGGACAGTTACTTTAGTTTAGGGACAAACATATCTGATGTCTTTGTCCCAGGGATTAGTGTAGCAGATGCTCTTTCAACAGCTCTAGCGCATGTGCGTAGCCCTTCAGGCCCTCGCCGGTGATGGTGGCGAAGCAAGCTAGGCGTGCATAGCTCACCTGGCGGAAGTCTTCGCGCGTCTCTACGGCGCTGATGTGCACCTCGACGGCAGGGATGGCAACGGCCTTGAGGGCGTCGAGGATCGCGACGCTCGTGTGCGTGTAAGCCGCCGGGTTGATGACGATGCCGTCGACCTTGCCGTAGGCCTCTTGGATCTTGTCGACGATGCTGCCCTCGTGGTTAGACTGGAAGACCTCGACCTCGTCGAAGCCCTGTGCAGCGCCCGCTTCCTGGCAGATCTGCACTAAGCGGTCGTAGTTGTCGCTGCCATAGATGCCCGGCTCGCGAATGCCGAGCATGTTGAGGTTGGGGCCGTTGATGACGAGTGCTTTCATGGTTGCTTCCTTTGCGATTGGAAAACCACCACAAAGGTGCCTGTCCCCTTTGTGGTGGTTTTTGCTAGAGGGCTGGTGGAAGGGCGTCGAGGACGGCGGCCGCGGTGTTGACGGCGCAGTCGCGTGAGTCGATGATGTAGTCGGCCCAGGCGCGGTAGCGCGGCATACGCTGCTCGGCGAGTTTATCGATGCCGTCGCGGGCGGTGATGGGGCGGCCCTTGTGGGCGAGCTCCTCGAGCTTGCGGTTGAGCATCACGATCTGGCTGTTTTGGTGCAGCAGCGGGTAATTCTCGTCGCGTGTGACCACGCCGCCGCCGGTGGAGAGCACCAGGCCGCTGCGCTTGGAGATGTCGGCCAGCGCTGCCGTCTCCTGCTTGCGGAAGGCCGCCTCGCCGCGCTCGACGATAAAGTCGGCACAGGGCATGCCCAGACGCTCCTCGAGCGCGCGATCCAAGTCGATGTGCTCGCGGCCCGTGAGCTGGGCGATCTGCTCACCCACGCGGGTCTTGCCCGAACCCGGCATGCCGATCAGCGCGATGTTTTGTTCGCGGCGGGACAGACGCTCCGTTACGTCTAAGATGCGCTTGCGCGGGGTGACTTGGCCGGTATAGCGCTCGACGGCCTGTGCCGCTTGGGCCACGAGCATCAGTAGGCCGCCGATGCAGGGGATGCCGCGGCGCTCGGCCTCGAGCGTGAGTCCCGTGCGGGCAGGGTTGTAGACAATGTCGATAACGCCTTCGAGCGCATCGAGCCCTTCGAGCGTGCAGGGCGCGTCGGGGCAGTGGGGGAACATGCCGGCAGGCGTGCAGTTGACGAGCAGGGCGGCGTCGGACTGCTGCGCGATATTGCCGTAGTTGACCTCGCTCGTGCGACCCACGGGTACGACGATGGCGCCCAGATCTCCGAGCACCACACTGGCCGTAGTGCCCGCGCCGCCGGTGGCACCGAGCACGAGGACCTTCTTACCGGCAACCTCTACGCCCAACTCCTCGACCAGGCACTGAAAACCGAAGTAGTCGGTGTTGTCGCCGTGCAGGCGCCCGTCGGGCAGGCGCGTGATGGTGTTGACGTTTCCCATGCGCTCGGCGAGCGGGCTCAGTTCGTCCAGGTAGTCCATGACGGCGCGCTTGTAGGGGATGGTCACGTTGGTGCCCTCCCACTCGTCGCCGGTCATAAAGGCCGCGAGGTCCTCGGGCTCGCGCTCAAAGCGCACGTACTCGAGCCCCGCGAGCTCCTTGTAGATGGCCGGTGTGTAGCTGTGGCCCAGCACACGGCCCAGCACGCCGTAGGGACGGGTTGCAGCGATATCGGTCATCTAGAGCACCTCCGTGTAGCTGCCAAAGTAGGTGAAGCTCTCGCACACGTCGTCGATGGAATCGAGCAGGTCGTCGAGGGCCTTGCTGCCAAAGGGGCAGTCCAGATCAAAGTAGAACATAAACTCAAAGTCGCGGCCGGGGATGGGGCGGCTCTCGAGCTTGATGAGGTTGATATTGAGTGCGTAGAAGCGCTCGAGTACACGATAGAGTGCGCCCGGCTCGTTGGCCGTGGTGATCATGAGCGAGGTGCGGTTGGCGCCGGGGTAGACGCGCGGCTCGCGGCTGATGACGACAAAGCGCGTGTAGTTGTTGTCCGAGTCCTGAATGTTGGGCTCCAGCACCTCCAGGCCATACAGCGTGGCACAGCTGCGCGAGGCGATGGCGGCGACGTCGGTGCGCTCGGAGTTGGCGACCATCTCGGCCGACATGGCCGTGTTTGGGTACTTGGTGGCGTGCAGGTCGTGGGACTCGATAAAGCCGGCACACTGGGCAATGGCTTGGCCGTGGCTGTAGACCTCGCGTATGTCCGCGAGCTTGGTGCCGGGCTTGACGAGCAGGTTGTGATCGATCTTGAGGCGCAGCGAGCGCACGATATGGAAGTCGAACTGGGCGAGCAGGTCGTAGACGGCGTTGACCGAGCCGGCGGTGGAGTTCTCGATGGGCAGCACGCCAAACTCGCAGAAGCCGTCGCGCACAGCGCGCATGACGCCCTCGAAGGTCTCGAAGAACGCAATATCCGGCACGTCGAAGAGCTTGCACGCGGCGATCTGGCTATAGGCACCTTCCACGCCCTGGCAGGCGACGCTGGCAGTCTGGGGGAAGGGCGTGTCGAAGGCTACGGCCGTGGCGTGGGCCTTTTGCGAGATCGTAATGCCCTTGAGCTCGTTGATGTAGCGCTGCTGCTCGGCCTTGCTCATGCTCATGAGGAGACGGAACAGGGTGATGGTCTGCGCCTCGTAGCGCTCGGGCGCGCGGCTGGCGAGGTTGTTGAGTTTTGAGCGCTCGCGGGCGGGGTCAAAGACGGCCTTGCCCATCTCGATCTTTGATTTGGCGACCTCGGTGGCAATGTCCATACGCTCGACAAAGCTGTTGAGCAGGGTGGTGTCGATGCCATCGATGGTCTGGCGAATATCGGCAAGGTCCATGGAGGCCCCTTTCACGTAATGACAGAGTTGACGGGCAACTCAGGTGAGTCGGGTTAGAGCTGGCCTGCGTCCTCGAGGAGGGCGTCCCAAATCGCGAGGGCAGCTGCTGCTTCGGCAACGGGGACGGCGCGCGGGACGATGCAGGGATCGTGACGGCCGTGGACCGAGAGCTCGGCATTTTCCATGGCGTCCATGTCTACGGTCTGCTGCTCGCGGCCAATCGAGGGCGTCGGCTTTACGGCCATGCGCCACATGACGGGCGCGCCGGTGGAGATGCCGCCCAGGATGCCTCCGGCGTTGTTGGATTCAACCTCGATCTCGCCTGACTCTGCATCGATGCGATACGGGTCGTTGTTCTCGCTGCCGCGCATGGCGGCCACGGCAAAGCCCATGCCAAACTCCACGCCCTTTACGGCGGGAATGCCAAACGCGATTTGCGCGATGCGGTTCTCGATGCCGTCGAACATGGGGTCGCCGATGCCCGCGGGAAGCCCGTAAATGCCGCACTCCACGATGCCGCCGATACTGTCGAGTTCGTCGCGCGCGGCTAGGATTTCCTCACGCATTCGGCCGGCTGCGGCGGCGTCAATGCACGGCAGATCGTTCGTAAGGATCGCCTTGCGGTCGGCCTTGCGATAGACCATATCGTCCATCGGCAGGTCGGAGATACCGCCGATCTGCGCGATGTGCGCCATGACTTGAATGCCGCGGGCCTCGAGTGCCTGCAGGGCGATGCCGCCGGCGATGCACAGGGGCGCCGTCAAGCGGCCGGAAAAATGCCCGCCACCGGCGACATCGTGCATGTTGTGATACTTCACGCGCGCAGGGAAGTCCGCATGTCCGGGGCGGGGCTTGCGGCGCAGCTCGGTGTAATCCTTGGAACGCGTGTTGGTGTTCTCGATAATCGCGGCGATGGGCGCGCCGGTGGTATGTCCATCGACAACACCGGCGATGATGTGGGCGGCGTCGGCCTCGCGGCGTTTGGTCGCGGTCTCGTCGCGACCGGGGGCACGACGGTCGAGGAAGGCCTGCAGCTTCTCCTGGTCCACGGCGATGCCCGCCGGGATGCCATCGAGCGAGCAGCCGATAGCGGGGGAGTGCGATTGACCGAAGATGCTTAAGTGCAAGACGTTGCCAAAGGTCGAGGACATGCTATTCCTCCTCGAGTGCGACCTTGCCGCCCAGCAGGCGGTAGTGGTCGAAGAAATCGGGATAGGACTTGTTGACGGCCTCGGCGCCGTGGATCACGACCTCGCCGGTGGCGCGGCTCGCGGCGATGGCGGCCATCATGGCGATGCGGTGGTCGTTGTGCGAATCGACCTCACCGCCGGTAAAGGCATCGACACCCTTGATGATGAGGTCGTCGCCGGCAATACGCACCTGCGCGCCCAGCGCGGTGAGCTCGCGGGTGGTGGTGACCAGGCGGTCGGATTCCTTGATGCGCAGACGGGCGCAATCGCGGATAAAGGTGCGGCCCTGTGCCAGCGAGGCCACGGCCGAGATAACGGGCACCAGGTCGGGAATGTCGTGGGCGCTCATCTCAAAGCCGGCGAGCTTGTCGGACTGCACGGTGGCGGCGTTGGTGGAGCGCACGATGCGGGCACCAAAGCGCGAAAGCGCGGCAAGCACGTTGCGGTCGCCCTGCGCAGAGCTCAGGGACACACCCTCGACGGTGATGGGGTCGGTGCCGATGGCGCCGGCGCACAGCCAAAAGGCGGCGTTGGACCAGTCGCCCTCGACGGCTACGCTGCCGGGCGTGCGGTACGAGCCGCTGCTCACGCGGAAGTTCGTGACCTCGGGCTGGCCGTCCCTGGCGGGAATACGCTCGACGTTGACCTCGACACCAAAGGCCTTCATGGCCTGGATGGTCAGGTTGATATAGGGGCGGCTCTCGATGAGGCCGGTTACCTGCACGCAGGAGGGCTGGGCGAGCAGCGGGGCTGCCAGCAGCAGGCCGGAGATATACTGCGAGCTTACGTTGCCCGGCAGCACAAAGGTGCCCGGGCGCATGCGTCCACTCGTCTTGAGCGGAAAACCGCCCAGACCCTGTAGGTCGCAGCCGGCGGCGATAATCTCGTCCGAGAGCGGGGACAGCGGGCGGGCGCCAAGGCGGCCCTGGCCCACGAAGGTGGCATCCGCACCCAGCGCGCAGGCGACGGGCAACATAAAGCGGAGCGTGGAGCCGCTTTCGCCGCAGTCGAGCGTGCCGCCGGCAAGGGCCTTGAGCAGGCCAAACTCAACACTCTTCATAGTGGGGTGGACCTGGAAGCCATCCTCGACGGTCTCGATGCGGGCACCGAGTGCCGTAAGGCAGCGCACCGTAGCCTCGATGTCGGCACAGGTGGTGTTGCAGGTGACGTGTGTCTCGCCGTTGGCGAGCGCGGCGCAGATGATGAGGCGATGCGCCATCGACTTGGACGCGATGGCGGGAACGGTGCCCTTGAGCGGGGACGGGGTGATGCGGGCTAGCATGCGGATGCGTCTCCCTTCTGGCCGAGGCCCTCGGCAATGAGTTCGTGGAAAGTGGAAAGCGGTGTGCGGTCGATGCTGCAGCGGCCAATGCCGTGCGGAATCACCAGGTCGATGGTGTCGCCCGCGCGCTTCTTGTCGTGGAGCGCCTCGGCAAAGACGGTATCGGCATCTAGGTCGCAGCGGGTCTTGAGGCCATGGCGGGCGCAGAGCTCCTCAATACGACCGGGCAGTGCGGCATCGCAAGCGCCGTGCAGGGCCGCGGCGCGCGTGATGATGCCCATGCCGATCGACACGCAGTTGCCGTGTCCGAGTTTAAAGTGCTCGCAGGCCTCGACGGCGTGTCCGGCGCTGTGTCCAAAGTTGAGGAGCTTACGCTGGTTGGTTTCGCGCTCGTCGGCGACGACCACGGCGCGCTTGATGTCGATATTGCGGGCGATGATGAGCGCTACGCGGGCCACATCGCGGTTGAGCAGCTCCAGCGTGAGCGGGGTCTTCTCCAGCTCGGCGAAAAGCTCCGGGTCGGCGATCACGGCGTGCTTGACGACCTCGCCGCAGCCGTCGGCGAACTGCTCGGGCGTGAGGGTGGCCAGGCACCCCACGTCGGCAATAACCACGCTCGGCTGCCAAAAGGCGCCGGCCAGGTTCTTGCCGGCAGCCAGGTCTATGGCCGTCTTTCCGCCCACCGACGAATCAACCATGGCGAGCAGGCTCGTGGGGACCTGCACAAACTTGCAGCCGCGCATGTAGGTGGCGGCCACAAAGCCCGCCACGTCGCCCACGACGCCGCCGCCGAGTGCCACGATCACGTCGGAGCGCGAAAGCTCGTGCTCGGCCACAAACTCCAAAATGGCAACATAGGTTTCGGCGCGCTTATGGGCCTCGCCGGCCTCGAAGGTGCAGATGCTCACCTCGTAGCCTGACGCCTCCAGGCTCTGCTTAACGGGCATCTGGTAGAGCGGGCCCACGTTGGTGTCCGTAACGATGACGGCCTTGGTGCCGCCGGCAGTGGCGCGCACGAGCGGTCCCGCCTGCTCCAGCAAAAACGTGCCAACATGCACCTGGTAGGGGCGTGCGGTGTCGATATCGATGGTAATCGCCATAAGCTTCGGTCCTTTCGACCTGGCGTGATGGGTGGTCTAGTGGGAGGCCTCGTCGTCGAGTGCGCGCTTAATGCGGTCGCCCTCGGCAAGGAGATTCTCCAGATAGCGCTGGTCGCGGTCCTTGAGCGCGCGGCTGTAGGCGCCAAGCGATTCGATCAGATGGTCGATCTCGAAGGCGAGCGCGTCGGCGTCGTCGATCATGAGCTCGGACCACATTTGCGGGTTGAGGTGCGCCACGCGGGTGAGATCGCGGTAGCTACCGGCCGAAAAGCCGTGGTGGACCTGAGCGGTCGGGCTCTTAACATAGGCGTTGGAGACGACGTGCGCGAGCTGGCTCGTAAAGGCGATGACGCGGTCGTGCTCGGCGGCGCTGGTCACGCTGAACTTGCCAAAGCCCAAGGGGCGTACCATCTCGCGCACCTGGCCCAAAAGCTCCAGTTTGAGCGCATCGTCCACCGCGGGCGGTACGAGCACGAGCGGGGCGCCCTGGAACAGGTCGGCGCGGGAGTGCGCATAGCCCGAGTACTGCGTGCCCGCCATGGGGTGCGCGCCCACAAAGTAAAAGCCGTGCTCGCGGGCTAGCTCAAAGGCGCGCTCGCACACGATGCCCTTGACGCCCACCGTGTCGATCACCACGGGGCCCATGATGGCCTCGGTGTCGGTGGCGTCGGCGAGCGCCTGGGCGTGCGCCTCGAGCCACTCGATGCATGCCTCGGGATAGCAGGCAAGGACGATGATGTCGCATTCGCCGAGCGTCTTGTCGTTAAGCTCTCCGGCGACAGTGCCCATGCTGGCGGCCGTCATGACATCGTCATCGGGGTCCCAGGCCAGCACGCGGACGCCCGCCTGCGCATAGCCGCGGGCAAAGCTGCCGCCGATGAGGCCCAGGCCGACGATGCCGGCGCACTTGGGGCCGCCCTGGTTAACGCGCGCGTTTCTCACTGTACCCATGGGCTACTCCATGGTCTCATGGCAGACAACCTCGCGAATGGCTCGGATGCGGCGCATGGTGTCGTCGAACTGATCGGGGGTGAGGGCCTGAGCGCCGTCGGACCATGCGCGGCTGGGCTCGTCGTGGACCTCGATCTCTAGGCCGTTGGCACCGCAGGCGGTCGCGGCGAGCGCCATGGGCTCAACGTAGCGGGTGTAGCCGGTGGCGTGGCTGGGGTCGGCGACGACGGGCAGGTGCGACAGGTGGTGCAGCACCGGCACGGCATTGAGGTCGAAGGTGTTGCGGGTGCGGGTCTCGAAGGTGCGGATGCCGCGCTCGCACAGGATGACGTTGTCGTTGCCCTCGCTCATGATGTACTCGGCGGCCATGAGCAGCTCATCGATCGTGCCGGACATGCCGCGCTTAAGCAAGATCGGAGTCTTGGTCTTGCCGACCTCTTTGAGCAGAGGGAAGTTCTGGGCGTTGCGGGCGCCGATCTGCATGACGTCGATCTTCTTGTCCAGGAAGACCTGCACGTCGCGCGGGTCCATGATCTCGGTGACGATCGGCATGTCGAGCTCGGCAGACGCCTCGCACAGCAGGTCCAGACCGGCGGGGCCCATGCCCTGGTAGGCGTACGGGGAAGTGCGGGGCTTGTAGGCACCGCCGCGCAGCATCGTGGCACCGGCGGCCTTCACGCGGCGGGCGATGCGGATGAGGTTCTCGCCCTCGACGGAGCACGGGCCGGCGATGACCTGGAACTGATCGCCGCCGATCTTGACGCCGTGGCCGCAGTCGATGACGGAGTCCTCGGGGTGGAACTTGCGGTTGGCGCGCTTGAACGGCTCGGAGACGCGCTGCACGCGCTCGACGACATCCATGGACTCGAGCAGGAATGGGTCGATCTTGGTCGTATCGCCCACCAGGCCGATGATCGTCTCATTCTCGCCGCGCGAGACATCGGTTTTCAGGCCCTTTTTCTCAATCCAGCTGACGATATGGCTGACGGCCTCGTCGCTGGCGCTCTCTTTTAAAATTGCAATCATGGTGTGCCTCTCACCTCGATGGATAACCCTTGCAAAAACGGCCCGCATCGCGAGCCGTGTACATATGGTGCATGAGAGTTTATACTATCTGACTCGCTTTTGCCTTCTAAAGTGGGCCGTTGAGCCGCGTCTTCCTCGGAATTGCAAAGCTTTTTCTTTTATTTTGATAGCCCGTGGTGTACTTGGGTATAATGCCAAACGTTGGCCCTATTAGCTCAGGGGATTAGAGCGTCTGCCTCCGGAGCAGAAGGCCGTTGGTTCGAATCCAACATGGGGCACCATCGAACGTGAGACCGTCCGAACCTCGCATGGTCCGGGCGGTTTTTCTTATACCGACGCGACGTGATGGGACGTGGTATGGCAGCAACGGATATCGAGCGCGGACTCTCGACCGCCGAGGTCGATGAGCGCATCGCCGCCGGTAAGATCAACCGCAACATGGAGCTCAAGACCAAGTCGGTCAAAGAGCTCATCATCGAGAACCTCTGCACGCTGTTCAATTTGATCAACGTGATCTTGGCGTTCCTGGTCATTTTGACCGGTTCGTTTAAGAATTTGACGTTCCTGTTCGTGGTGTTCCTCAATACCGCTATTGGCGTCATTCAGTCCATGCGTTCCAAGAAGATGGTCGATAAGCTCACGCTGCTGACCTCCAAGAAGGCCATCGCGGTGCGTGACGGCTCCGAGGTGGAGCTCGACCTGGACCAGATCGTGCTCGATGACATCATCCGCCTGGGGCGCGGCGACCAGATTCCCGCTGACGCCGTGGTGGTTTCGGGCGAGGCGCTCGTGAACGAGAGTCTGCTGACGGGCGAGAGCGACCTTATTAAGAAACAGCCCGGTTCCGAGCTCATGAGCGGCAGCTTTATCGACTCGGGCCTGCTGCGCGCCCGCGTGATCCATGTCGGCGCCGACAACTACGTGGCCAAAATTAATAACGAGGCCAAGTACGTCAAAAAGGTCAATTCCGAGATCATGAACGCGCTTAACGCCATCGTGCGCTTTGCGAGCATCATCATGATCCCGCTCGGTTTGGCGTTGTTTGCCTTGAGTGTGAGCGAGCTGTGGGATGCCGCGGGAACCCCGGGCGATAGCGCGCTTTCGTGGTGCTTCTCCGAGCTGTTGGCTGGTCATGTGCCTTCGTCGGCGCTGCTGTCCACGGTGGGCGCCCTGCTGGGCATGATCCCGCAAGGCCTGGTGCTTCTGACCTCGTCGGTGCTCGCCATCGCCACGGTGCGCCTGGCCCGCCGCAAGGTGCTGGCGCAGCAGCTTTACTGCATCGAGACGCTCGCTCGCGTCGACGTGCTGTGCCTGGACAAGACGGGCACCATCACGTCGGGTCGCATGGAGGTCGAGGGTACGTATCCGCTGCCGGTCGAGGGTATGGGTGCGGGGGAGGGCGACGCCGCCGTTCCCGTCGATACCACGGTGCTCGATTTTGCTCTGGCTAACGTCGCACGTGCGACCTCGGCCGATGCCAACGAGACCTGTCAGGCGCTGCTCAACTATTACGCCGACCGTCCGGTCGAGGTGTCCGAGCCGCTGTCGGTCATTCCGTTCTCGTCTTCCAAAAAGTGGAGCGGCGCGTCGTTTGCACAGGGCTCCTATGTGATGGGTGCGGCGCAGTTTGTGCTCTCTGATCGTGCGTTTGCCCAGGTCGAGAACCGTGTCGCCGAGCTTGCCGATACCTGCCGCGTGCTCGTGGTGGCGCGCGTGGACGGCTTTACGCCCGATGGCGATATGGTGGGCGAGGCCGAGCCCGTGGGCTTTGTGACCATCCGCGACGAGATTCGTACCTCGGCGGCCGAGACCATCGGCTACTTTAACGAGCAGGGCGTGACGCTCAACGTGATCAGTGGCGACGACCCGCGTACGGTGTCGTCGATCGCGCGCGTGGTGGGCGTGCCGGGGGCGGACGCTTATGTGGACGCCACGACGCTCGATACGCCGGCCAAGCTCGATGCCGCAGTGGACCGCTACCATGTCTTTGGTCGTGTGACCCCGCAGCAGAAGCGCGAGCTCGTGCAGGCGCTCAAGCGCCGCGAGCACACCGTGGCCATGACAGGCGACGGCGTCAACGACGTGCTGGCGCTCAAGGAGGCCGACTGCTCCGTGGCCATGGCGGCCGGCTCCGATGCCGCGCGTAACGTGGCCGAGATCGTGCTCGTCGACAACGACTTTGCCTCGATGCCCGCCGTGGTGGCCGAGGGCCGTCGCTCCATCAACAACCTGCAGCGTTCGGCTTTGCTGTTCCTGACTAAGACGCTGTTCTCGATGGGCCTGGCGGCGCTGTGCATCGCGCTGCCGCCGTACCCTTTCGAGCCGATTCAGATGACGCTCATCAACTTCTTCTGCATCGGCGCGCCGGGCTTTGTGTTGGGCCTGGAGCCCAACAATGCTCGCGTGAAGGGGTCGTTCCTGACGAACGTGCTCAAGCGGGCACTGCCGGCGTCGATTGCGGTCATTTTGGCCGCGGCGCTCGATATCTTTGTGGCGCGCGTGTTTGGCTTTAGCCAGCTCACGCTGTCTACGATGTGCCTGCTTTCGTCGTGCGCGGTGAGCGTCAGCCTGATCTGGCGCATCTCGCAGCCTCTCACGCCCTTACGTGTGGTGCTCTTCGTGTTTGTTGTCGCCGGCATCCTGGTGGGCGTTATCGGATTCCCGGAGCTGCTGTCTATTGCCAACCTGTCGATGGGCCAGATGGTAATCTTGGCTGTCATCGTGGTCTTTACCTGCTCGGTGTTCTTTAAGCTCGCCACGATGATGGATTCGCTCAAGCCGCGTCGTCGTCATGCCGCAACTGGTTTTGGCCGCGGTGTGCGCGTCCACCTGGGTCGCGGTGGCGGCAAGGTGAGCTCGACGGGTTCGACGGCCGAGCGTTTTGCCAAGCGCGTCGCCGCCGACATGGCGCAGCGCCGCGAAGATCGCACCGCTCGCGAGGCCGAGGCCCGCGCACTCGAGGGCGTGGCCCAGGCCCAGCCCAAGAAAAAGAAGGGTAGCGGAGCCAAGCGCTCTCGCGTAACCAAGTCCGCCCAAGGCATCAAAGTCTCGATGCCGAGCAAAAAGAAGAAGTAACTACGCGCCCTGGCGATGTTGAATTGGTGCCTTGCTCCTGTAGGGCCGTGGCGATGTTATGCTCTAACCTCGATTATTTGAATTGCTTCGAAAAGAGGATGCCGTGATCTGCCCGCATTGCCTTAAGACTATCGAGGACGGCGCCTCGTTCTGCCCCTACTGCAACGCCTATGTGGGTCCGGGCGATGGTCCCGAGCACACCGAATTCGTGTTCTGTGAGGGCTGCGGTGCCCGTCTTTCTCCGCATGATCGTACGTGCCCCAAATGCGGACGCCCCGCTCCGGGTATCCTCTCCGAGGATGCGGCAGCATCCGACCTGGCAGCGGGCCGCACGGCGGGCTTTCCGCGCCTAACGCAAGAGCAGATCGATACCGAGGTGCCGCATGCGCCGGCCTCTGCCGCTGCGGTGCTTTCGGACGCCGCCGACCCCAATGAGACCTGCGTGCTGCCAGCTTTCGATAAGGATTTCGGTATCCCCAAGGTCGATATTCCCACGCCCGTTTCCCTGCATGACGATGCTCAAAAACCCAAGCGCAAGGTGCACCCCGACGAGGACGCCTATCACAAGCATAAGCGTCATATTCCCAAGCCGCTCATTATCATCGCGGTCCTTGCCGTCGTGTGCGGTGGTGCCTATTGGTTCGTGACGACCGATCCCATGGGTGTTATGCCTGGCTTCTACGACCAGTTTGGCCAAGCTGCACAAACCACCTTCCCCACGCGTCAAAAGGGCGAGGCGACTGAGGACGATACCAAGCAGGGCGATTCTGCCGAGGTGGTTCAGGAAGAAACCGTGCTCACCGATGATCAGCTCTATACCAGGCTCGATGGTCTGTATCAGACCATCGTGTCCTACGCTGACGAGGACCAGATCGGCGAGGTCATCGATTCCTTTAACAACGGTTATCTCCGAACGCCGCTGTCCACCCGTCAGGAGCTGTCGCAGAGTGCCTACGCCCTACGCGACCAGATCAAAAAGACGCAAGATGAGCTCAACAACCTGAAAGTACAGGACGATACGGTCTATGCGGATGACATCGCCCACTTAAAGCAGCTTGCCGAGTGGATGTATGAGCGCGTCGACGTGATCTGCCAGAGCTGGGATATCTCGCTGGCCATTCCCGATGGCGAGTCGATGAGTTCCCACCAAAGCGAGATCCTGGCGCCCATCGCGCAGGGCGGCAACAGCGCGCTGAACCAGTACGATGCCAATGTGGGTTCCTGGAAGCCGCAGCAGCGTTCCTAAAATTAGTTCGCCATAGTCGGCATAACCTACGTGCGCAATTGATGTAAACCCGTGCTTATTGCTACAATTCGTACAAATATGCTTTAAACGCACGAGGAAGGAGCCACATGTTTGGTTTTAAGAAAGAGCTCTACACGCCCGAGTATCAGCTTGTCGGCGACGAGTGCGCCGTAATCGAGACGTCGAAGGGTACCATCAAGGTCAAGTTTGACGGCGAGGGCGCTCCCATTCATGTCGCGAACTTCTGCGAGCTTTCCACGATGGGCTTCTATGATGGCCTTAAGTTCCATCGCTATGTGCCCGGTTTTGTTATCCAGGGCGGCGACCCCAATACCCGCGACATGTCCGGCGCCGACGTCGCTGCCGGTCTTGAGGGCCCCGACGGTATGCCCGGTACCGGTGGCCCCGGCTACTGCATCAAGGGCGAGTTTGCCACCAATCCGCGCAACAGCCATGTCGATGGCGCCCTTGCCATGGCACGCTCCATGGACCCCGATTCCGCGGGTTCGCAGTTCTACTTCTGCCTGGGTGCCCAGCATAACCTCGATTCCGGTTACACCGTCTTTGGTACCACGGTCGAGGGTCTCGATGTGATTTCGCAGCTGCGTGCCGGCGACGAGATCGTCCATGTCGAGATCGTTCACGAGTAAAGGGGACTTCCTTGAATAGCCAGCTGATCCAACAGGGCCGCGCCGCTTACCGCGCGGGTGATTTTTCTGCTGCAGCCCAGATGCTTGGGGCGGCAAAGACTCCCGATGAGATTATGGGCGAGGCCGATCACCTTCGTGGCAACGCCTTGATGCACCTTGGCATGTATGCCGAGGCCGCCGAGGCCTATGCCGCCGCCCTCAACGACGGTACCTACGGCAAGCGCGGCGCGCTGCTCACCAACCGCGGCAAGGCGCTCGCCGCCGTGGGCGACTACACGACGGCCGCTCAGGCTTTCTCTGCCGCTACGCAGGATGCTTCCTATGCCACGCCGTTCAAGGCCTATCTGGGCCTGGGCAATGCGCTGTTCCAGTCGGGCGACTATGCCAACGCGGGAACCGCCTTCCGTCAGGCTGCCATCGACGGCGCCAATCCGGCTCCTGCCGCCGCACTCGGCGAGCTCGGTCGTTGCTTCATTAAGCTCGGCCGTCCGGCGGATGCCGTGGAGACCTACCGCACGGCTATCGACTTTGCCGGCCCCCGCGACGACACGCGTGCGCTCAACGCCGGCATGGGTCAGGCGCTTTCTGCCGCCGGCCGTCCCTCCGACGCACTCGACGCCTTTAACGCCGCTACTGCCGATGGCATCTACCAGCTCACCTCCGAGCAGGCCGATGAGCTTGCCCGCGTGCACGATTCGCTTGCCGCGCTGTCTGCCCAGACGGCTATGGCCACGGCTCCGGCGCCCGCGATGGACGCTCCTGCCGTCGATCCGCTCGATCCTACGGGCGCGACCGGTCAGTTTATGCCCGATCCCTCGGACACCGGCTTCTTTACGCTGTCCGAGTCCGAGATGGTCCAGCAGGACCGTCAGGATCGTAAGCAGGCCAAGGTCCGTCGTCGCCATCGCCACACGGGTCTTAAAGTCTTCATCGTGCTGCTTCTGCTCATTTTGATCGCCGCGGGCGGTCTGGGCTTTGCCTACACGCGCGGCTTTGGCTTCCCGTCTCAGGAGTCTGTCGTTACCGATCTGTTCCAGGCTGCCGGCGACGGTGACGCCGCAAAGGCCGAGTCTTGCCTGGCCTCGAGCCTGTCCGAGGACGCTAAGTCGATGATCATCTCCTCGATTCCGCAGGGTGCCACCGTGTCCGTCGAGGGCATGGATCAGTCCATGACCGAGACGACCGCCAAGGTGAAGGCATCGCTGTCCAAGGGCGGCGAGCAGGAGTACACCGTCAAATTCGTGCGCTCCGACAACCATATCGGCTGGGCCGTTTCTTCGCTCGATATGGATTTCTCGGCTGCTGACAACCAGTAGTGACCTTATGGGATTTAGCTTTGCCCGGCGCTTCACCGCAAGTGAGGCGCCGGGCTTGCGCTAGTATGATGAGCTAGTAGTTTTCCAGCAATCATCCAACACATCAGGAGTTGCGTTGTTTTCTTTGATGGATATGTTCTTCGGTAGCTATGCGGGCGATCTTGCCATCGACCTCGGCACCGCCAATACGCTTGTCTCCGTGCGCGGCAAGGGCATCGTCATTCGCGAGCCCTCTGTTGTCGCCATCGACAAGAACGACGAGCGCATCTTGGCGGTCGGTATCGAGGCAAAGCGCATGCTCGGCCGTACGCCCGGCAACATCGTGGCTGTTCGTCCCCTGAAGGACGGCGTTATCGCCGACTTCGATGTTACCGAGGCCATGCTTCGCTACTTTATCGACAAGGCGTCCGAGAAGCGCTATCCGTGGACCCCGCGTCCGCGCGTTGTCGTCTGCGTTCCCTCCGGCGTCACGTCGGTCGAGAAGCGTGCCGTCTTTGAGGCCACGATCCAGGCTGGCGCTCGCCAGGCCTACCTGATTGAGGAGCCCATGGCTGCCGCTATCGGCGCCGACCTGCCCGTCGAGGAGCCCACCGGCTCCATGGTCATCGACATCGGTGGCGGTACCACCGAGGTCGCTGTTATCGCCATGGGCGGCATCGTTGTCTCGCAGTCCATTCGTATTGCCGGCGACGAGTTCGATCAGGCCATCCTCACGCACGTTCGTGATGCCTACAACCTGGCCATCGGCGAGCGTACGGCAGAGGACATCAAGATCAAGGTCGGCTCCGCCGTGCCGCTCAAGGACGAGCTTGACGTCGAGGTCAACGGCCGCGACGTGATTACCGGTCTGCCCAAGACCGTGCGCATCGAGAGCGAGGAGATTCGTCGCGCGCTCAACAAGCCGCTCGACGAGATGGCCAAGGCCGTCAAGGACGCCCTCGATGCCACGCCTCCCGATCTCGCCTCGGACCTTATGTACTACGGCATTTTGCTGACCGGTGGCGGCGCGCTGCTGCGCGGTCTCGACGTGCGCCTGCGCGATGAGACCGGCGTTTCGGTCAACGTCAGCCCCACGGCGCTCGATAACGTCGTTAACGGCTGTGCCCGCGTGCTCGAGGCCAATGCGTTTGATGGCGGCTTCGTCCAGACCAATGCTTAATTTCCAAAAGGTGGATTCCATTTGGCACGATCTTCGGGTTTCTCCACAAATCTGAATACCAAGCGACAATCAACGGGTATGCGCCCGTTGATTGTTTTCAGCCTGATTTCGGTGTTGCTGCTCACGTTTTACATCCGCGAGGGCGAGGCAGGGCCGATTCATGCCGTGCGTTCGGGCGTAACGACGATTACCTCTCCGGTGCGCTTTGTGGGCTCGGCTGTGGCGGCTCCCTTCAATGCGATTGGCAACGTGTTCTCTAACCTAACGGCGTCGCAGGACACGCTCGACGAGCTCAAGAAGCAAAATGAGGAGCTGACCTCTAAGGTCGCCGAGCTTTCTGAGGCTCAAAAGACTGCCGAGCGCCTGGAGGGCCTGGTCGGGCTGCAATCGACCTACAACCTCAAATCGACCGCAGCTCGTATCGTTGGTGCCTCCGGCGATGCCTGGACCTCGACCGTTACCATCGACAAGGGCTCTGCCGACGGCCTTACCATCAACATGCCCGTGACGAGTTCTGCCGGTGTTATCGGCCAGATTATCGAGGTATCGGCCAAGACCTCTACCGTGCGCCTGATTGGCGACGAGAACTCGGGCGTGTCCGCCATGGTGCAGGACACGCGCGCCCAGGGTATGCTGCAGGGTCAGGCTGACGGCACGCTGCGTCTTGAGTACGTGAGCGTCGACTCCGATGTTAAGGTTGGCGACATCATCGTGACCTCGGGCATTGGCGGTGTGTTCCCCAAGGGTCTACCGCTCGGCACCGTCTCGTCTGTTGAGAAATCGGCTAACGACGTGTACTACACCATTGTGGTGCGCGCCCAGACGACGGCCGAGAACAACGAGGAAGTGCTGGTCATTACCTCGCTGACCGACGAACAGTCGGCCTCGGATGAGGACGTGCGCACGGCCAACAGCACGCCGCAGGGAACGTCGCGCGATGCTGCGACCAAGACGAAGGACGAGAGCTCGGATGACAGTTCCGACACGTCCGAGACGACCGATTCCGGCTCGAGCGAATAGGGGGCATGTCCATGGATCTACACGAGCAGGGGATGAGCTCCCGCACGTTTGTAATCGCCGCCATTGTGTGTGTGCTGCTGCAGGCAGGCCTAGCACCGCAGATCTCCATTGCGGGAGGTCGCGTCAACTTCATGATTATCCTGGTGTGCCTAAGCGTGTTCTCGGACGACCCGACCCGTGCCGTCGTGTGCGGTTTTTGCAGCGGCTTGTTTTATGACCTGTCCGCTGCCGTGCCGGTGGGCGTTATGTCGCTCCTGCTGACCGTGGGTTCTTTTGCCCTGGTGCACAGCGCCGTCGGTCAGACGGGCGGTACCCCGAGTGCGCGCGGCGTCACCGTGGGCGCCTTCGCGCTCGTCATTAATGTGATCTACAGCATCATCTTGCTGTTTATGGGTTTGGAGACGAGCTTTGTCGTGGCGATCTTCGGCCATGCGCTGCCGTCCTCGATCCTGACGGGTCTGGTTGCCATTCCGTTTTTGATGTCCGGCGTCGTGCCGCAGTCCGGCTATGGATTCTCCGCACGTGGCGGACGCCAGACGGGTATGCGCTTTAAGCCCAAGACCCGCAAGCTCAAATAGGGGAGGCCCGTAGATGTCTTCCCAGTTGACGGTTATTATCGCCGGTATCGTGCTGGTTGTGGCCATCGTGGTCGCGCTGGTCATCATGCGTCGTGGCGATTCCCGTTTTACTTACGATACGCAGCATGGAACGGCCCCGCGCGCCACCGAGGGCGAGGGCAATACCGCGGCGACCGCCTTTAAGGGCCGCTTTTCCATCCTCACCACGGGTGTGGGTGCGATGTTTGCGGCGCTCGCCGTCAAGCTGTGGGGCATGCAGATGGTCTCGTCGGACTATTACGAAAAGCAGGCTAATAGCAATCAGACGCGCACCGTTACCACACCCGCTGTGCGCGGCCGCATCCTCGACCGCAATGGCGTGGCACTTGTCCAGAACCGTCCCTCACTTGCTGTCGTGGCCTACCGCGACCTTGCCGAGGATGAGGTTCTGGTTCGCCATCTTGCCAACGTGCTCGGTATGCCCTACGTGGCGGTTCTGCGCAATATTCAGGACAATTCCGAGGGCGCTCAGAGCCTGCATACCATCGCGACGGACGTCCGTCGCTCCACGGTTGCCTATATTCAGGAGCACGCCGGCGAGTTCCCGGGCGTCAAGATTGCCGAGCGTACCGAGCGCCAGTATCCATATGGCGAGACGGCATGCCATATTTTGGGCTATACCGGCACCATTACCTCCGAGCAGCTCGAGGCCCAGAATAAGAAAACCTCTGGTGATGATGATGCTTCTGCTGGCCGGATTACGTACCAGTCGGGCGATATCGTGGGCCAGGCGGGTGTTGAGAGCTACTACGAAAACCTGCTGCAGGGTATTCGTGGCGAGCAGACCGTCAAGGTCGATGCCTCGGGCAATGTGACCGGTCAGGCCGGCGCCGTGCCCGCCAAGGCCGGCTCCGACATTAAGCTCACGCTCGACCTTAGGATCCAACAGGCCTGTGAGACGGCGCTGGCGAGCGCCATCGAGCTTGCCAAGACCACTGGCTACAGCAATGCCGGCAACGGCGCTGTGGTGTGTCTCGATCCCAACAATGGCGAGATCCTGGGCATGGCGAGCGAGCCCAAGTTCGATCCGTCCGTCTTTATCGGCGGCGTCTCAAATGACGTGTGGACCGAGCTCAATGATGACAAGGGTTCGCACCCGCTGCTCAACCGCGCCATTAGCGGACAGTACATGTCGGCCTCGACCATCAAGCCGCTCTCGGCACTGGCCGGTCTTGAGTTTGGAACCTACACTTCAACGCAGACAACCAACTGCACGGGCTATTGGACGGGCCTGGGCAAGGCTTGGGGCAAGCGCTGCTGGCTGACGTCTGGCCACGGCACCATGACGCTGCAGTCGGGTATCGCCAACTCGTGCGACCCCGTCTTCTACGACATGGGCAAGGCCTTCTTTTATGACGAGCAACATTCCGAGGGCCTGCAGGAGGTCTTTCGTCGCTGGGGCCTAGGCAAGACCTGCGGTATCGATCTGCCGAGTGAGGGCGCGGGCCGTATTCCCGATGCCGAGTGGAAAGAGTCGTACTTTACCGACGCCTCTGCCGAGGACCGCAAGTGGAATGCCGGCGATATGACCAACATTGCCATCGGCCAGGGCGACATCCTGGTGACGCCTCTGCAGATGGCATGCGCCTACATGGGTCTTGCCAACGGCGGTAAGCAGTACGTGCCTCACGTGTTTTTGTCTGCCGTGTCGCGCGATGGCGACGGCGATGCCTATAAGTACAACGGCAAAGGCAAGAAGAAGCGCCTGGAGGCCAAGATCAACAGCGATTCGGATTTGGCTCTTGTTCGCAACGGCATGCACGACGTGATTTACACGGCATCGACGTCCCTGGCGGCTCACTTTGGCACCCTGACGCCGCAGGTATACGGCAAGTCGGGCACGGGCGAGAAAAGCGGCGAGGACGAATACGCGTGGTTTTGCGCCTATGCGCCGGCCGATGATCCCAAGTATGTCATCGCTACTGTTCTGGAGCAGGGCGGCGGTGGCTCAGATACCGCGATGCATGTCGTGCGCGATGTGCTCGGCGTGATTTATGACGAGCCCGATACCTCTTCGGCCTCGGGCGATTCTTCGGTTCGATAGGAGGTTGCGATGGATTTTTCTCCGGCGGATCTGTTCCGTTCAACCAAGACCGGCTCTCGCAGCAGCCTGGACCGCGTCAACAAGCATCTTTCGGCCTCGCGCGGCACGTTTCGCCAAAAGGTGCATATCGGTGTGCTCGTGGCTACAGTGGCGCTCGTCGCCTACGGTGCCATCATTATCTGGTCGGCTTCGCAGTTTAAGGCCGATGCTTCGTTCTCACGTCATCTTCTGGGGATTGGCATCGGGGCGGTGCTGGCGGCGCTGGTCTGGCGTACCGACCTGCGCGGTATTTCCAATTTCTCGACAGCGTTGCTCGTCATCGACCTGATCGTTATCTTCTCACCCAAGATTCCGGGTCTGTCCTATACAGGCGGTCTGGGCATGACGGGCTGGATCAAGATTCCCGGTATCGGCTTGACATTCCAGCCGGTTGAGCTTGCCAAGCTCATCACCATCTTCTTTATTGCTACGCTTGGCTCGCAGTATAACGGTCGCATCGATACCGCTCGCGACTACGTCAAGCTCTGCGGCATGCTGTCCATTCCGTTTTTGGCCGTCGTTGCCATGGGCGACCTGGGCTCGGGCCTGGTCGTGCTGGTTTCGGGCGCCATCGTCATTTGTATGAGCGGTGCGCGCCGCGAATGGGTGCTTTCGACCCTAGCCCTGCTCGTGGGCCTGGTGGCCCTCGTCCTGGCGCTCGATTCGGTCTTTGATTCGCTGCTCGGCCACGATGTGCTCATCAAGCAGTATCAGATGAACCGTCTGACGGTCTTTATCGACCCCGATAATGCCGATTCGGACGATGCCTACAACCTGCAGCAGTCGCTTATCGCCGTTGGCTCAGGCGGCTTCTTTGGTAAGGGTTTGGGCCATGCGACGCAGTCGGCCGGCGGCTTTCTGCCTGAGTTCCACACCGACTTCGTCTTCGCCTTCCTGTCCGAGACCTTTGGCTTTTGCGGTTCCTTTTTGCTCCTGTGCCTCTACGTGCTGCTGATCTTTTCGACGATTCGCGTCGCCTTTAAGTGTGAGTCGCTTTTTTTGCGTCTTTCGTGTGTGGGCATCGTTGGCATGTGGGCGTTCCAGACCTTCGAAAACATCGGCATGTGCATCGGCATGATGCCGATTACCGGTATTCCGCTACCGTTTATTAGCTTTGGTTCGTCTTCGATGATGATTCAGCTGCTGACGGTGGGTATCGTACAATCCATATGGCGGCATCGTTCGGGCGCCGCGTAACCGCTGGAGGGGTTTGCTATGATAATTCCCGTAGATAAGCTGACCCGCGCTTTTAAGATGGGCGCGTCCGTTAAGAAGGATTCCGATACGCCGGTGCGCGTCTCGGTCTATCTGGATTCGTCCGCCTCGCGCTTTCTGGCCGAGACGGTGCGTGACGCCTTTGTGCCACAGACGACCTCGGGCATTGTGCGCGTCGAACGTCTGGGGGAGGAGCGAATTGCTCCAAAGACCGATACCGATGTGGTGCTGGTGCTCTCGTGCGGTTCCGACCGCTTGGAGAGTGCCGTGCAGGAGCTCGTGATCGCCGGCGCGCCCGTGTGCGTGCTTGCCGAGTCTGCTGTGGAGGTGCCGTTTATCGAGGAGTCCACGCCCATGCTCGGCGTGGTGGCGGCAACCGATAAGACGTATCTGCTCGAGACGCTTGCCCGCTGGATTCTCGATCGCACCGAAAAGGAAACGGCTTTTGCGGCGAACTTTGCCTTCATGCGCATCGCGGCGGCCAATCGTATCATTACCTCGTGCGCGCTCACCAATATGGCGACCGGTGCGCTGGTGTTTTTGCCGGGCGCCGATTATCCCGTTATGGCGCTGGCTCAGGTGGGCATGCTCTTTGAGCTCGCTGCCGTCTTTGGACGCGGCATTAAGCCTGAGCGCGGCTACGAGGTCGCGGGCGTGCTTGCCGGCGGTCTTGTGATCCGCGCGGTCACCCGTGCGCTCGTCAAGCAGACGCCGCATATTGGGTTTGCCGTCAAGGCGCTCACTGCTGCCGCGGGCACCTATGGCATGGGCCGTGCGCTCGTTTCGCTCTACGAGCGCGATGTCGACTACAGCCGTGCCAACGAGGTGGTCACTGCCACGTTCTCCCGCGTTCGCGATCTGGTGACCACGGTCGCGGGCGCTACCCGTCCTATGGCGTCCTACCAAGACGCATCCGATCTCGCTGCTTAGGGGTTTTCCGTTGCGCGTTCCGTATCAAGACTGCTTTCATTTAATTGAGCCGCTGCTCGCCAAGGTCGAGAAGCCGAGTCGCTATATCGATCACGAGTGGGGCACGCTTTCCAAGGCCGATGCCGACTACCGTTGCTGCCTGATCTACCCGGATGTGTACGAGGTTGGTCTGCCCAACCAGGGTATCGCCATCCTCTACAACATCCTTAACCAGGCCGAGGGCATCTCCTGCGAGCGTGGCTATGTGCCGTGGCCCGATATGGGTGACGCTATGCGCGAGGCGGGCATTCCGCTGCTCTCGCTCGAGGGTGCAGCGCCGGTCGCTTCGTTTGATATCGTCGGCCTGCATGTGCCGCACGAGATGGCGGTGACGAACTTCCTCGAGGCACTCGACCTCGCTGGCATTCCGCTGTTGGCGGCCGACCGAGGTGAAGACGACCCCATCATCATCGCCGGCGGCCCCTCGGTGTACAACCCCGAGCCGTACGCGGCCTTCTTCGATGCCATCCTCATCGGCGAGGGCGAGGAATCGCTGCTCGAGACCTGCCAGCTGCATCGCCGCCTGCGCGACGAAGGAGTCCCGCGCGCGCAGATTGTTGAGCAGCTTGCATCCATTGCCGGCAACTACGTGCCGTCGCTCTATGAGGTTCGTCACGACGAGCCCTGCTCGCCGCATGGCTACACCGTGCCGCGCGAGGGCAAGGATGCGCCGACCGTGGTCTACAAACGCGTCGTCGAGGATTTCGGCGCCACGAATCCGCTGTCGCAGTCGTGCGTGCCCTATGCGCAGCTGGTTCACGATCGCCTGTCTATCGAGATTCTGCGCGGCTGCGCCCGCGGCTGTCGTTTTTGCCAGGCTGGCATGACGTATCGTCCGGTGCGCGAGCGCTCGGCCGACCAGATCGTCTCGTCGGTGATTCAGGGTCTGGAAAAGACCGGCTATGACGAGGTGTCGCTGACCTCGCTCTCCACGACCGACCACTCCTGCATTCGCGACGTGCTCGGCAGGCTCAACCGTCGCCTGGAGGATACGGGTATTCGCGTGTCTATTCCGTCGCAGCGCCTGGATTCGTTTGGCGTGGATATGGCCGAGTCGGTCGCCGGCGAGAAGAAGGGCGGCCTGACGTTCGCGCCCGAGGCCGGCAGCCAGCGCATGCGCGACATCATTAACAAGAACGTGACCGAGGAGGACCTGGACCGTGCGGCCAAGGCGGCCTTCGAGGCCGGCTGGAACCGCATGAAGCTCTACTTTATGATGGGCCTTCCCGGCGAGCGCGATGAGGACATCGTGGCCATCGCCAATCTGGCCGATCACGTGCTCGAGCTCGGCCGCTCCGTGGTTCCCAAGGCGCGCCGCGGCTCCATCTCGGTATCCATCTCGGTGTCGGTGTTTATCCCCAAGGCCGCCACGCCGTTCCAATGGTGCCCGCAGCTCGATTACGACGACGTCAAGCGTCGCCAAAAGCTGCTCATCACGAGCGTGCGCAACCGCGCCGTACGCGTGCACTACCACGATGCCGAGACCTCGCTCGTCGAGGCCGCACTGTCCCGCGCCGGTCGCGACATGACGCCGGTCATCATCGACGCCTGGCGTGCGGGCTCGCGTTTTGACGCCTGGGTGGAGCATTTTTCGCTCGACAACTGGAAGTCGGCCGCGGCCAAAAACGGCATCGACCTCAACGAGCTCGTGCACCTGCCCTACGAACTGGACTGGCGCCTGCCCTGGGAGCACGTGAGCCCCGGCTGCTCGCGCGGCTTCCTCGAGCGCGAATACCGCCGCTCGTTGGAGGGCGTCACGACCCCCGACTGCACCCGCACGTCGTGCACCGGCTGCGGAATCTGCCCCACGCTCCATGCCAAGAACGTATTGGTGGGTGATCGCGCATGAGTGAGCGCCTGACCGACAACCCCACGCTCTTTAGGCTTCGCGTTCGCTATGGTAAGCGCGACCGTCTTAAGTACCTGGGCCATCTCGAAGTGATTCATACCATTGAGCGCATCGTGCGTCGCGCGGGGCTGCCCTATGCCGTGACGCAGGGCTTCTCTCCGCACATGCGCGTGGGCTTTTCGTCGGCGCTGCCGGTAGGAACGTCGTCGACTTGCGAGTGGTATGACCTGTTTATGACCGAGTTCGTCGCGCTTGACGAGGCATTTGAGCGCCTGGCGGCGGCATCTCCGGCCGATCTGGCCCCCATCGAGGCCGCCTACATTGACGTGCGCACGCCGGCGCTGACGGCGCAACTCACGCGTCTGTCGTACCGCATCGACCTGCATCTGAATCCCGAGGCGCCGGCGTCCGCCGACGAGGTGCGTCGCGCAATCGATACGCTGCGCGCGGGCCATGGCATCGACTACGCACGCGGCAAAAAGAGCAAACGCCTGGACTTGGATCATACGCTCGTGGGCTATGAGCTTAAGGCGGGGGAGCGTCCGGACCACCTGGTGCTCATGCTCGACACCCATGCCGATAACGAGGGGTCCATGCGTCCGGAAATTTTGCTTTCCGCAGCTGATGTTTTGTTGCAGGGCTTGACCCCGGGCGTCGATGCACCTATTGTTTCCACCGGTATGCAAGACCTCGTGACCATCTGCTCCTACGATGTCGAGCGTCAGAATCAAGCATGCGAGGACGACGAGGGCCGACTCGTCAGCCCCATACCTGTGCGAACTTGTGGATTTGCTTCACATACTCGTTGACGGGGGTATTATCGCCTGCTACTATATTCGGCTGTTGCACTAACTGATGCATGAAGGGCAAGTAAACATGTACGCAATCGTTAACACGGGCGGCAAGCAGTACAAGGTCGCCACCGACGATGTCATCACCGTCGAGAAGATCGAGGGCAATGAGGGCGACAAGATCACCCTGCCGGTTATCTTCCTCAACGATGGCAAGAAGATCGTCACCGATCCCGACAAGCTGGCCAAGGCCAAGGTTACCGCTCAGATCGTTGAGCAGTTCAAGGGCGAGAAGCAGCTGGTCTTCAAGTTCCACAAGCGCAAGCGCTATCGTCGTCTGAAGGGTCACCGTCAGCAGCTCACCAAGCTGAAGATCGTGAAGGTTCAGGCTACCTCCCGCGCCAAGAAGGCTGTCAAGGCAGAGGCTGAGGCTGTTGCCGAGGCTCCCGTCGCCGAGTAGATTACACTCGTAACGAAAGAGTAGGTATACACAATGGCACACAAAAAAGGACTCGGTTCCTCCCGTAATGGCCGTGACTCCCGCGGTCAGCGCCTTGGCACGAAGCGCTATGCCGGCCAGACGGTAACCACGGGCACGATTCTCGTCCGTCAGCACGGCACGCACATCCACCCGGGTGAGAACGTTGGCCGTGGCAAGGACGACACGCTGTTCGCGCTGGTCGACGGTACCGTTGAGTTCCACAAGGGTATCAAGCACAGGGTCAGCGTACGCCCGCTCGCGAACGCGTAATTCACCCTTCATAGAGCACATATGTGGGAGGCACTTGAGTTTTAGGATTCAAGGGTCTCCCTCTTTTTTGTAGGAGGCGATTCTGTTGTCACAGTTCACCGATATCAGCCGAATTAACGTTTGCGGCGGCGACGGCGGAGCCGGATGCATGTCGTTTAGGCGCGAGGCATTTGTTCCCAAGGGCGGCCCCGATGGCGGCGACGGCGGTCGTGGCGGCAACGTCGTCATTCAGGCCGACGCTCAGCTTTCCTCGCTGATCGATTACCGCTTTAAGCATCACTTTCGTGCTGAGCGCGGAACGCATGGCCAGGGCGCTCGTCGCAATGGTAAGAGCGGCGAGGACCTGATTCTCAAGGTCCCTATGGGTACCGTGGTGCGCGAGCTCGACCCCGAGACGCAGACCCCGATGTTCGAGATTGCCGACCTCGTTCACGATGGCGAGCGCGTTGTCGTGGCGCCCGGCGGTGCCGGCGGCCTGGGCAACACGCACTTTGTGACGTCGGTGCGCCGCGCGCCCGCGTTCGCTCAGCTGGGCGAGCCGGCCGAGGAGCACTGGATCGAGCTCGAGATGAAGCTTATGGCTGATGCCGCGCTCGTGGGCTTTCCCTCGGTGGGTAAGTCATCGCTCATTGCGCGCATGAGTGCCGCCCGCCCCAAGATCGCTGACTACCCGTTTACCACGCTCGTGCCGAACCTCGGCATGGTGCGTGCCGGCGAATATTCTTACGTCGTTGCCGACGTCCCCGGTCTCATCGAGGGCGCGAGCGAGGGCAAGGGCCTGGGTCACCAGTTCCTGCGCCACATTGAGCGTACGGCCCTAATCATGCATGTCGTCGACATGACGGGTGGTTTTGAGGATCGCGATCCGGTCGAGGATTACCACATCATCAACCGCGAGCTCGAGCAGTATGGCGCCGAGCTTTCGGAGCGCCCGCAGATCGTCGTTGCCAACAAGTGCGACGCGCCGGGCACGGCCGACAAGATTTCCGACCTTAAGCGTGCGGCGCTCGACGATGGCCATATGTTCTTTGCTGTGTCTGCCGTGACGGGTGCCGGTCTCAATACGTTGATGCTTGCCGTAGGTGAGCAGGTGGCCAAGCTCCGCGCCGAGCTGGCGGTCTCCGATGAGCCGGTCGACCTGCGCGACGATGAATGGGAGCGCCGCCGCCTGCAGCGAGAGAAGCGTTTCCGCATTGTCCAGGAAGAGCCCGGTGCCTTCCGCGTGGTCGGTCGCGTGATTGAGCGCATGGTCATTCAGACCGACTGGGAAAATGAGGAAGCCGTCATTTACCTGCAGCATAAGTTTGCGCGTATGGGTGTTGACGATGCGCTCGAGAAGGCCGGTTGCCGTGCGGGCGACGAGGTCCGCATTTGCCAGCGCGCCTTTGACTTTGAGGGCGCCGAGGACTTCTCGGAGTACGAGGAGCTCGAGGATGCTGGCGAGGACGTTGCCGTTGAAGCCATTGACGTGGCCGATGCTGCGGATGAGGGCGTCGAGGTTGTCGATGCGGCGGATGCCGCGGGCGATACCGAGACCTCGGAGGGCGAGTAAGCCATGTCGCTGCGCGGTGGAATCGGTCTGCCCGAGCTTCCTCTAGAGGACGGGCAGGAGTTTAGGCTCGGCATTATGGGTGGCACCTTTGATCCCATCCATTACGGGCACCTGGTGACCGCCGAGCAGGCGCGCGAGTCGCTCGACTTGGACGCTGTGCTCTTTATGCCGGCGGGCTCTCCTGCTTTTAAGCTTGACAAGCCGGTGACGCCTGCCGAGGACCGTTATGCCATGACGGTCCTCGCCACCGCCGCGAACCCGGCCTTTTTGGCGAGCCGGTTCGAGATCGACCGTCCGGGCGTAACCTATACGGCCGATACGCTTCATGCCCTTCGCGACTTTTACCCGCCGCAGGTAAAGCTCTACTTTATTACGGGCGCCGACGCGATTATCGATATTGTGACCTGGCATGATGCCGAACGAATCGCTGAGCTTGCTACCTTTATTGCGGCGACGCGACCGGGTTTTGATATCGATACGGCGCGTGCCCGAATCAAAGAGTCGGGGCTGCCGTTCGACGTGCGCTATATTCAGATTCCGGCGCTGGCGATCAGCTCGACGAACATTCGTAAGCGAGTTGCCCGCGGCATGAGCGTGCGCTATCTTACGAGCGAGTCCGTGCTCGGCTACATTCGCAAACGCAGGCTATATGCCGATTTGGGCCAAGAAGATTTTGAGTGATGGGGGTCTACGTTGTCGGTAGAGGATCAGTTTGAGGGCGATGAGCGCGCGCTGCTCAAGCGCATTCAAGAGCTGCTCGATGTTCGCATGAAGGATAAGCGCAAGCGCTATGTGCATTCGCTGGGTGTTGCCGAGACCGCACTTCATCTGGCCGAGGTCTACGGCGTTGACCGCTTTGATGCCGCTGCTGCCGGTCTGATCCACGACTGGGACAAAGTGCTCTCCGACGACGAGCTGGTTACGCGCGCTCTGCATTACGGCATTAAGATTGCCGGCTCTCCTTCCGCCGCGACGCCGCTTTTGCATGGTCCTGTTGCCGCCTATGAGCTTCCGCAGCTTTTCCCCGAGTTGTCGCCGGCCGTTTTCCAGGCTGTCGACCGTCATACCGTGGGTGCCTGCGACATGACGCCGCTCGATATGGTGGTCTTTGTGGCCGATGCCATCGAGCCCAACCGCCACGGCGACTATGCGCATGCGCTGCGCAAGATGGTGGGGGAGTCGTCGCTCGACGAGTTGTTCTTCTCCTGTTTTGCGCGGGGTCTGGTCTATGTGATCCAGTCCGGGCGCTATCTTTATCCCACGGCTATTTCGATTTACAACCATTACGCCCAGCTGCGCTAGCTCGGGCTGTCTAGAAAGAGGTATTCCATGGCCGACGAGACCATGACCGACGAGCAGATTCTTGAACATGTGGAGCACAAGAGCTTCGCCGCCACGTCCGACCGCACTGCCGCCTCGCTGTCCGCGAGCGGTGTCGCCGCCGAGGATGTCGCCCGCGCCGCCGCGCAGGCCGCCTACGACAAGAAGGGCGAGGACGTTCAGGTGCTCGACCTGACCGAGCTTTCCGACGTATGCGACTACTTTGTGCTTGCCACCGGTACCAACAACCGCCAGGTCGATTCTATCGTCGACGAGATCGAGGAGAAGGTCGCCGAGGCTTGCGGCGAGCACCCGTTCTCCATCGAGGGTCGCGAGCAGAAGACCTGGATGCTCATGGACTACGGTTCGGTTGTCGTCCACGTCTTCACTCCCGAAGCCCGCGACTTCTACCGCCTCGAGAAACTCTGGGGAGACGCCCCCCAGCTTCCCCTCAATCTCCTCTAGTAGCTCATTTGAGACGGGGTTAGCTACCCTCACGCATATCGCCGGGCAGTTGCGGTTTTCCGCAGCTACCCGGCTTTCTTTTTGCCTCAGGGACTAATCGTTGAAGCGGGATTGGCGGCCGAAGGATAGGGCGGTGTCGCCGAATTTGTCTCGGACGGCGTCGATGGCGACGGAGAGGTCGCGGCGGTCGCTGGATTGGGCTCCGCGGTCATCGATCTCGCAGAACAGGTCAGTCTGGATGCCACCTTGGTGGTCGAAGTCGCTCATGCCGATGCCCGCTAAGCGAACATGCATGCCTTCCTGCCAGATGTTGTCGAGTAGTTCGAGCGCTACGGCAACAAAGATATTCTCATCATCGGTGGGGTGTGGAAGCCGCCGCTGTGCCGTGCGTCCGCTGCCGTACGAATACTTGAGCTTAAGCGTTACCGTGGCACCCGTCAGTCCCTGGCGACGTAAGCGTCGTCCGACGGACTCGCCCAGTAGGGCAATAGCCGCCTCAATATCCCCTCGCTCAGTCAAATCTTTAGCAAAGGTGCGTTCATTGCTGACCGACTTGACCTCGCGCTCCTCATCGAGACTCGTGACTTCGGAGATTTCGAGTCCCAGCGCACGCTGGCGCATGCGTTCGCCGTTCACGCCAAAAATGGCAGCCAGCGTGGACTCCGGCGCACGCGAAAGCTCGCCGAGGGTGTAGATGCGCATGCGGCGCAGTCGCTCCTCGGCCGAGCGCCCGATGCCGCTCATGGCAGATACCGGCAACGCGGCCAAAAAGCGCTGCTCGGTTCCGGGGCGCACGATGGTCAGCCCAAACGGCTTATCCCGCTCGCTTGCGATCTTTGCGACCGTCTTGTTGCAGCCCACGCCAATGGAACAGGTCACTCCCAGCCCTGCCACGCGGTCGCTTATACGCCGCGCAACCAGTAACGGGTCTTCGGGCGCAAAGCGGCCCGGTGTGATATCGATAAAGGCTTCGTCGATGGATACGCGCTCCGCGCGCGGCGTCTCCTCGGCAAGAATCGCCATGACCTGCGCGCTCACCTCACGATAGCGATCAAAATGCCCATGCGTCCAAATGGCCTGCGGGCACAGACGCCTTGCCTCGGCCGAGGGCATGGCAGAGTGCACGCCAAAGCGACGTGCCTCATACGAACACGTGGACACGACGCCACGCGAATCGGCGTCTCCGCCCACGATGAGCGGCTTTCCGCGCCATTCGGGATGATCGAGCATTTCCACGCTCGCAAAAAACGCATCGAGGTCCATCAGGCCCACCGCCGGACCCGTCCAGGGAGGCGGTGTGACGCCCATGGCATCCTCATAACCGTATGTATGTTCGCGTCTTTCCATGTCATGAGTATACCGCGCAGCTCATGTGGGGTGCGTGTATGTGCTTGCAAATCCCGAATTCTTGTCTAAGATATGGATTTGCCCTCGACTACACCGAAGAAGTTGGTCTCACGGACTTCACCTGCCCGCGTCGATGGCGTATTATGTTCAACTGTTTGTTTGTAGTTGCAGCCTAAAGCTGCTTGGTTGGAGGAGTTTCCTTTGGCAGTCAAGATTCGCCTTGCTCGTCACGGCGCTAAGAAGCGTCCGTACTACCGTGTCGTCGTCGCCGATTCCCGCGCCCCGCGTGACGGTCGTATCATCGAGGAGGTTGGCCGCTACAACCCGATGACCGCCCCCAAGACCATCAATCTCGACCTCGAGAAGATCGCCGACTGGCAGTCCAAGGGCGCTCAGCTCACCGACGCCGTCGCCGCTCTGGTCAAGGCCGCCAATGAGGGCGAGAAGACCGAGACCGTCGTCAAGAAGTCCAAGAAGCAGCTCGCCAAAGAGGCCGAGGCCGCTAAGGCTGCCGCTGAGGCCGCTGAGGGCGCCGAGGAGTAAATCGTGCCTGAGGTTGACGCTGCACAGCTCGAGGGTGAGGCAATGCTCTCAGATCGCATCGCCGATCTCGTCGAATATCTCGTTGTTCAGATCGTCGACGACCCGGATTCCGTGAGCCTTGAGGTCATCGATGGTGACGACGCCTCTACGATTGAGGTTTCGGTCGCCGAGGATGACGTCGCCAAGGTCATCGGCCGTCGTGGCCGTACCATCAAGGCCATTCGCACGCTCGCCCGTGCACTGGCCGCTCGCCTCGACACTGCTGTCGAGGTAGAGGTTCTGGGCTAGGACCTTGAGGTCCCAGTACAAAAACATCGCCCGTGTGGTCAAGCCGCACGGAAGGAAGGGGGAGGTCCTCGCGCAGCCGCTGCGGGGGCTTCCTTCTGTATTGGAGCCGGGTATGCGCGTCGCCTTGACGCCGCCGGCACTCAAGCGCGACCGCTTTTGCAAGGTCGTGTCCGTCACCGATACGGGCGATGGCGATCTGGTCTCGTTTGAGGGCATTGACGACTTGACGGCCGCCGAGGGCATCACGGGATGCTATGTGCTGGCAAATCGTGACGACTTTGAGCTCGATTCGCTCGACGTCGCCTATACCGACCTTATGGGTCGCGAGGTGGTCGATGAACGCTTTGGCTCGCTTGGCACCATTGTCGAGATCATGTCGACGCCCGCCAACGATGTTTGGGTTGTCGAGGGTGATCGGTACGGCGAGGTACTGATTCCCGTTATCGAGCAGGTTGTGCTCGATCTTCCCGACACAGGAACAATTTCCGTCCACGTTATGGACGGCTTGATCGATATGGACAAGTAGGGAGGACAGCATGCTGATAGAGACCCTTTCGGTCTTTCCCGAGATGTTTGAGCCCGTCATGTCCACGTCGATTTTGGGCCGCGCCCGCAAGGCCGGCCTTTTTGATTTTAAGGCGTATAACCTGCGCGACTGGACGCACGACCGCCATCGTACCGTCGATGACGAGCCGTACGGCGGCGGGCAGGGCATGCTCATGAAGGTCGAGCCTATCGCTGAGGCCATCGAAGCCATTAGCGCAGAGGGCCCCAAGCCCACTGTGGTGTTCTTTACCCCCTGTGGCGAGCCTTTTACACAGCATGTGGCCGAGCGCCTGCTCAAAAGTGAGCGCCTGCTGTTTGTGTGCAGCCGTTACGAGGGCGTCGACGAGCGCGCGTATGCGTATGCCGACGAGCGTCTGTCGATTGGCGACTATGTGCTTACGGGTGGCGAGCTACCCGCCATGGTCGTTGCCGATGCCGTCGTACGCCTCATCCCCGGCGCCCTTGGTGACGAAATGAGCAACGTCGACGAGTCGTTCTCAACCGCCGAGGACGGAGGCCTGCTCGAGTACGCGCAGTACACCCGTCCTGCCGAGTTCAACGGCGAGGGCGTGCCGCCGGTGCTCGTGAGCGGCGATCACGCCAAGGTCGATGCCTGGCGTCGCAAGAACGCCATCGAGCGCACCTGCCGCTGGCGTCCCGACCTGATCGAGACTGCGCGGCTCACGCCCGAGGAGCGCGCTTACGCGCAGGAGATCCTTGACGCTTCGTATTCGCAGAGCGAGGAGTGAGTATGGTTCCTACGCAACATTCCGCGTTGAGGGTCGCTTTTGAGTGGATCGCGGTCATCGCGATCGCGCTTGTGGCCACCTTCCTGATCCGCACCTTTGTGGTCGAGCCCTTTGTGGTGCCCACCGGCTCTATGGAGGACACAATCGAGATTGGCGACCAGATCCTGGCGCAAAAGGTGAGCCTCGAGCTCGGTCAGCCCGTCAAGCAGGGCGATATCGTGGTGTTTCACAACCCCGATGGCACCTCCGAGCATGATGTTCTTGTCAAGCGCGTAATTGCCACGGCCGGCCAGACGGTTGACCTGCAGGACGGCAAGGTGGTCGTTGACGGCCAAGCGCTCGACGAGGACTATACGGCGGGCATGAGCTGGCCGCTTTCGGTCCAAGCGCCCGGCGCTCAGGTAAGCTATCCCTACACCGTTCCCGACGGGTGCGTGTGGGTGATGGGCGACAACCGCGAAAACTCTGCCGACTCTCGCTATTTTGGGCCGGTCGACCGCTCCGATTTAATGGCCGTGGCACTCGTTCGCTACTGGCCGCTCAACCGCATCGGCGCTATCGACTAAAAACCGCTATAGTACAGTACCTAACCGTGTAATCGTTTCGACGAGGGGATATTAGAGGCATGAACGCTTCATCGCTTTCCTTCCAAGACATCATCCTGCGCCTCCAGCAGTACTGGGGCGAGCAGGGCTGCGTCATTATGCAGCCCTATGACTCCGAGGTCGGTGCCGGTACCTTCCATACCGCGACCACGCTGCGCTCGCTCGGTCCCGCCGAGTGGCGCACCTGCTATGCGCAGCCTTGCCGCCGTCCCGCCGACGGCCGCTACGGCGAGAACCCCAACCGCATGCAGCACTACTATCAGTTCCAGGTGCTCATCAAGCCCTCGCCGGTCAACGCCCAGGAGCTCTACCTGGGTTCGCTGGCCGCCATTGGCCTGGACCCCAACGACCATGACGTCCGCTTTGTCGAGGACGACTGGGAGAGCCCGACCCTGGGCGCCTGGGGCCTTGGCTGGGAGGTTTGGCTCAACGGCATGGAGGTCACGCAGTTTACGTACTTCCAGCAGGTGGGCGGCATCGAGGTCGACCCCGTGCCCGTCGAGATCACCTACGGCCTGGAGCGTATCGCCATGTATGCCCAGGGCGTCAACTCCGTCTACGACCTGGTGTGGAGCTTCCTGCCCGACGGCACGCCCATGACCTACGGCGACGTGTTCTTGGAGAATGAGCGCGAGTTCAGTGCTTATAACTTTGAGGTCGCCAATGTCGAGATGATGCGTCAGAAGTTTGACGACTACGAGGCCGAGTGCCACTCCTGCCTGGAGCGCAAACTGCCGCTGCCGGCGTACGACTGCGTCATGAAGTGCAGCCATGCCTTCAACCTGCTCGATGCCCGTGGCGCCCTGTCCGCGGTCGAGCGTGCCAACTACATCCTGCGCGTCCGCGCCGTCGCCAAGGCGTGCTGCGAGGCCTACATGGCCGAGGTCGCCGGAGTCAACGAGAATGCCGATCAGGAAGGCGAGGTGGCGTAAGCCATGGCAGACGCTAAGGATTTCCTGTTTGAGATCGGTACGGAGGAAATGCCCTCTGCACCGCTGAACAATGCCGTCAAGCAGCTTGGCACCATGATCGCCAAGGGTCTCGACGAGGCCGGTCTGGCTCATGGCGAGGTCCGCGTGATCTCGAGCCCGCGTCGCCTGGCTGCGCTCGTGGCCGACGTCGCCACCGCGACCGATGAGGTTCACGAGGTCAAGCGTGGCCCCGCGGCCAACATTGCCTTCGACGCTGACGGTAACGCCACCAAGGCCGCCCAGGGCTTCGCTCGCAAGTGCGGTGTGGCTGCCGAGGATCTGGTCCGTCGCGAGGACACCGACGGTCGCGAGTATGTCTTTGCTGAGAAGAACATTCCCTCCGCACCGGCTACGCCGATTCTGACCGCTCTGTGCGAGAAGACCATCGCCGGCCTGCAGTGGCCCAACTACCGCTCCCAGCGCTGGGGTCACGAGCATGCGACCTTTGTTCGTCCGGTCCGCTGGATTTGCTGCCTTCTGGGCGAGGATGTTGTGCCAGTGTCGTTTGCCGACGTGACGAGCGGCAACACCACTCGAGGCCATCGCGTGCTGGGCCCCGGTGACCATGTGGTCGCCAGCCCCGCCGCCTACGAGCAGGTGCTCGAGGACGCCGGCGTGCTCTCTGCCGAGCGCCGTCGCGAGGCCATCCTCGCCGGTATCGCCGAGGTCGAGGCTGCCCGTCCCGGCTGCCACGTCGATACGCCCAAGAAGGTCTTCGAGGAGGTTATTAACCTCTGCGAGTGGCCGACGGTGCTCGTCGGTACCTTCGATGAGGAGTTCCTCAAGGTCCCGCACGAGATCATCTGTGAGTCCATGCTCACCAACCAGCGCTACTTCCCGATCTATGACGGCGAGGGCAAGCTCACGCGTGAATTCGTGGTCGTTTCCAACAGCAAGCCCGAGAATGCCGAGCGCGTGATCGACGGCAACGAGCGCGTCGTGCGCGCCCGTCTGGACGACGCCAAGTTCTTCTACGAGGAGGACCTGAAGATCTCCCTCGACGAGTTCCGTGAGCGTCTGGCCAAGGTTGCCTTCCAGGAGAAGCTCGGTAGCGTGCTCGCCAAGTCCGAGCGCATCGAGCAGCTCGCGCTCGCTATTGCCCGCGAGGCTCATCTGGGCGCCCACCTTGCCGCCGATGCCGGCCGTGCCGCGCACCTGTGCAAGGCCGACCTGGTGTCCAACGCCGTTGTCGAGTTCACGAGCCAGCAGGGCGTGATGGGCGGTTATTACGCGACCGCGATGGGGGAGAACGACGAGGTCGCCCACGCCATTCGCGATCACTATCGTCCCCGCTTTGCCGGTGACGAGCTGCCCGAGGGCACCGCTGGCTGCATCGTGGCCTGCGCCGACAAGCTCGATACCATCGCCGGTATCTTTGCCATCGGCGAGCCCCCGACCGGCTCCTCCGACCCCTACGCGCTGCGTCGTGCCGCTATCGGCATCATCAACATCCTGCGCGACCGTCTGCCGATCGACCCCACGTCGCTGATCGACTTCGCCCTTCAGCTCTATAGCGAGCAGGACATTGAGTTCGACGCCGCCGAGGTCGCCCAGCAGGTTCGCGACTTCTTCCATGGCCGCCTGGTGAGCATGGCCCGCGACGAGAAGATTCCGGCCGATACCGTCGCCGCCGTCTCCGCGGTGCACATCATTGCCCCGTCCGTCTTCTTCGCCCGCTGCGCCGCCCTCGACGAGGCCCGCAAGAACGACGCCGAGACCTTCGACAACCTGGCCACCGCCTATGCCCGCGCCGCGCATATCTCCAAGCCCGAGCTGGGTGCGGAGTACGACCGTAGCCTGATGGGCGATGCCGAGCTTGCTCTCGCCGACGCCTCCGAGGCCGCTCAGACTGCCGTCGACGCAGCCCTTGCTGCCGAGGATTACCCGGCAGCATTTGCTGCCCTTGCCGCCCTGCGTGCCCCCATTGACCGCTTCTTTGACGAGGTTATGGTCATGGACAAGGACGAGCAGCTTCGCGATAATCGCCTTAAGCTGCTCAACCGCTTTGAGGCCGTTTTCTCCGGCATCGCCAACATCGGTGAGCTTGCCCGCAAAAAGTAAGCTAGCCTGCGCGTAAGCGCAAAAGGAGCCCCGCATGGATTGCCCGGTCACCGCTCGTCCCACCGTTATCGTTATCTCCGACTCGCTCGGCGATACCGCTTGTGAGGTGGTGCTTGCGGCGTCCGGGCAATTTGATGAAGGGGCTTTTCGTCTTTTGCGCCTGCCCAAGCTGACCTCGGTGGAGCAGGTCAAGTCGTTTGTGGGTCCGCGTGTCGATGCGGACCATCGCGATATTGCCGTGTTCCACACCATTGTCGATCCGGCGCTTCGCGCCCGCGTCCTCGATTACCTGGGCATGCTGCATATCCGTTCGGTCGACCTGATCGGCCCGACGCTTGCCGTCCTGTCCTCGCTTATCGGTGCGTCGCCCAAGGGTGTCGCCGGTGTGATTCATAAGACCGATGACCGTTATTTCCATCGCATCGAGGCCATGGAGTATTTTGTTGAGCACGATGACGGGCGCGGGTGCGATGATCTGTCGGGGGCCGATATCGTGCTGCTGGGCGTATCCCGCACGTCCAAGACGCCGCTGTCGATGTATTTAGCCTATCAGGGTTACAAGGTTGCCAATGTTCCGTTGGCTCATGGCATGGAGCCGCCGAAGTCGATTTACGAGGTCGACCCGATGCGCCTGTTCGGCCTGATTTCGACCGTCGATGTGATTTCCGAAATTCGCGATAGCCGCTTGGGCGATGACTACGCCCGTGCCGTTGCCGGCTCCTATGCCGAGCCCGAGAGCGTGCGCAGCGAGCTCGAGGAAGCTCGTGCCCTCATGAAGCGCCTAGGCTGCTTTGTGGTGCGTACCGACGGCAAGGCCATCGAGGAAAGCGCTGCCGAGATCATTAGCCACTTGGAGGAAATCCAAGAAGCTCGCGCCCGCCGAGCCACCCGCCGCGCCTAATATTAGTAGCATTTTGATAAAGCGATTTAGCAAAAACATCGCATCTGACCTGCTTTTTTATTGTGTTGGTATCTTCATAAGGTAACCAACTTTACCTACCGTTTACCGCCAGTTTTAGCACGTTTACCAAACCGCGTATCCTCTGCTCAAGCCCGTTCAAATCCGGCCGTATAGTTCCCTCACGGCCCGCATCCGGCGGGTCGATTCGTTACCACGGTCGTGCGCGTAAGCGCATGGAAGGGGAAGTATCGTGAGCGATTGCAAGAGGGTTTACCGTTTTGGAACCGACGCCCAGGGCACCTGTGTCACTGAGGGCGACAAGTCCATGAACTTCGTGCTTGGCGGCAAGGGCGCAAACCTTGCCGAGATGAGCCGCATCGGCCTGCCGGTTCCCGGTGGCTTTACCATTACCTGCCAGACTTGCGTCGAGTACTCCGGTGCCGGCAACGTCTGGCCCGAAGGCGCACTCGATGAGATCGTTGCCGCCGAGGCCGACCTCGAGGCCCGCTGTGGCAAGAAGCTCGGTGACGACAATGATCCGTTGCTCGTGTCGGTTCGCTCGGGCGCTCCATTTTCCATGCCCGGTATGATGGACACGGTCCTCAACTTGGGCCTCAACGACGACTCCGTTCAGGGGCTCATCGCCCAGACGCAAAATCCGCGTTTTGCCTGGGATAGCTACCGCCGCTTTATCCAGATGTTTTCCAACGTCGTTATGGGTGTTGATGCCGACCTGTTCGAGAACGCCCTGACCCAGGCCCGCCTGGTCGCCGGTGTTCGCGTCGATTCCGAGCTTTCGGCCGAGGACCTTCAGGAGCTTGTCGAGACCTTCAAGGGCATCTTCTCTGATAACGTCGAGGCCGCCCTGTATCCCGAGCTCGAGGTCACCGGCGGCAAGCCCGTCTTCCCGCATGATCCGGAGCTCCAGTTGCGCCTTGCCATCCAGGCCGTCTTTGGCAGCTGGATGAACGAGCGCGCCTGCATCTACCGCAAACAGCACGGCATCTCCGACGAGCTCGGTACTGCCGTCAACGTCCAGGCTATGGCTTTTGGCAACAAGGGTGAGACCTCCGCGACCGGCGTCGCCTTTACGCGCAACCCGGCCGACGGCACTAAGGAGTTCTACGGCGACTTTCTGGTCAACGCCCAGGGCGAGGATGTCGTCGCCGGCATCCGCAATACCGAGCCCATCGCCGACCTCAAGACCACCCCGGGCCTCGAGTCCGCAGGTGAGGAGCTCGAGCGCGTGTTCCTGACGCTCGAGGATCATTACCGCGATATGTGCGATATCGAGTTTACCATCGAGCAGGGTAAGCTCTGGATGCTCCAGACTCGCGTGGGCAAGCGCACTGCCACCGCCGCCCTGCGCATCGCCATCGAAATGGTCGAGGAGGGCCTGATCACTCGCGAGGAGGCCGTGAGCCGCATCGATCCCGCGCAGCTCGACCAGCTTCTGCACCCGCAGTTTGACGCCTCCAAGAAGTACGAGGCGCTTGCCAGCGGTCTTAACGCCAGCCCCGGTGCCGCCGTGGGCGAGGTCGTGTTCTCGAGCGATGACGCCGTCGCGCGCGCCAACGAGGGTCACAAGGTCATTCTGGTTCGTTGGGAGACCAACCCCGATGACCTGAAGGGCATGGTCGCCGCCGAGGGCATCCTGACCAGCCACGGTGGCAAGACGAGCCATGCCGCCGTTATCGCCCGCGGCATGGGTACGCCCTGCGTCTGCGGCGTTGAACGCTTCCACATCTACGCCGCCGAGAAGGTCGTGCACATCGAGGGCAGTGACCGCGTGCTGCATGAGGGCGACATCATCTCCATCGACGGTACTCAGGGCATCGTCGTCGACGGCGCCGTTGATCTGGTTTCGGCTGAGCTCACCGGCGACCTGGACACCATCCTGTCCTGGGCCGACGAGATTCGTCTGGACGAGACCGATGGCCACGCCAACCACGTGCGCGTCAACGCCGACAACCCTGAGGACGCTGAGCTCGCCCTCGAGTTTGGTGCCGAGGCCATCGGCCTGTGCCGCACCGAGCACATGTTCCTGGGCGACCGTAAGAACATCATCCAGAGCTTTATCCTGTCTGACGATGAGACCGTGAAGCAGCAGGCCCTGGCCGACCTGCTCAAGGTTCAGACCGAGGACTTCCTGGCGATGTTCAAGACTATGTCCGGTCGCGACGTGGTCGTTCGCCTGCTCGATCCGCCGCTTCATGAGTTCCTGGATAATCCTCGCGAGCTCGAGGTCGCCATCACCAAGAAGGAAGCCGCTGGCGCCAGCGAGGAAGAGCTTGCCGTCCTGCGCACCCGCCTGCGTCGTATCGACGGCATGGTCGAGTCGAACCCCATGCTCGGCCTACGCGGCGTGCGCCTGTCCGTCGTCTTTAGCGATCTGCCGCTCATGCAGGTCCGTGCCGTGGCAACGGCTGCTGCCCGCCTTATCAAGGAAGGCGTCGACCCGCGTCCCGAGATTATGGTCCCGCTCGTCTCCATCACGGCGGAGCATGTCCAGACCCGCGAGGTCATCGAGCGCGTGATCGCCGAGGTTTCCGCCGAGGAAGGCGTCGAGCTCAATATTCCCGTGGGCACGATGCTCGAGCTGCCGCGTGCCTGCATGGTCGCCGACAAGATCGCCCATCATGCCGACTTCTTCTGCTTTGGCACCAACGACCTCACGCAGACGACCTTCGGCTTCTCCCGCGACGATGCCGAGGCCAAGTTCATCCCGCTGTACATGCACAAGAAGATCTTGAAGGATAACCCCTTCGAGACCATCGACTCTGCGGTACTCGAGCTGGTGCGCATGGCCGTCGAGAAGGGTCGCGCCACCAACTCCGGCATGCACTTTGGCGTGTGTGGCGAGCACGGCGGCGACCCCAAGTCCATTAAGGGCCTGTTTAACGTGGCCGATGTGGACTATGTGTCCTGCTCGCCCTACCGCGTGCCCCTCGCACGCCTGGCTGCCGCCCAGGCCAAGCTCGAGGCCAAACGTTCCGCCTAACGTTTTGGGTATAGACGCCTAGCGTAGCCCCCTTCATGCCGCCCGCCTCATTCGTGAGGCGGGCGGTTATCATGTGCGGGTTTTGTCTTTTTGTCTGCGTAAAAAATTGTTCTTGCAGCAGAAACCCGCGCGTGTATACTCGAATACGTTTGTTCAACTACGTGCCGGCCAAGGTGGTACGGCACCTCTAGAAGAGTAAGGAATTGCACATGGATTACATCCGCGCAATCGAGCGTCAGCAGATCCGCGAGGACATTCCTCAGGTTCGCGTCGCCGACAACGTCAAGGTTCACTACCGCATTAAGGAAGGCGACCGCGAGCGCATCCAGGTCTTCCAGGGCGACGTCATCCGCATGGCCGGCGCCGGTGCCCGCGAGACCTTCACCGTCCGCAAGATGTCCTTCGGTGTCGGTGTTGAGCGTACCTTCCCGCTTCACAGCCCCAAGATCGCCAAGCTCGAGGTCGTTCGTCATGGTCGCGTCCGTCGCGCCAAGCTGTACTACCTCCGCGACAAGGTGGGCAAGGCTGCTCGCATCCCCGAGAAGCGCTAAGAAGATCGCAGCGTCTGTCCACTCGTTTGGACACAAGGGTCACCTTCGGGTGGCCCTTCTTTTTATCTGATTTGCATGCAAGGAGGGCCTGGTATGGCCAACATGACGAGCTCGGTTTCGGCATCGCAGGTTGCCGGTGAGTTGGCGAGCGCTACGTTTGAGGAGATTCCCGCCCTCGTGGAGCATTATCGCGAGGACCCGCGCCAGCAGGTGATCAAGGCTTGTGAACGCGCCCTCAAACGCCATGCCAAAGAGCTTGCCGAGCGCGAGCGCGTCAATGACATGTACGAGCTTATGCATGAGCTTGGCGGCGATGGGGTGGTCGTTGGTGTCGACGAGGTGGGTCGCGGATCGGTGGCCGGTCCTTTGACGGTGTGCGCCGTCTGTCTTCCTATGGAGCCGCACGTTTGGGGTATCAACGATTCCAAAAAGCTCACGCCGGCGCGCCGCGAGTTGCTCTCAGTGAAGATTGCCGAGGTGGCGACGGCGATCGGTTTTTGCCATATTGCGCCGAAGGATATCGATGAGATGGGCATGGCCCGTGCTATCCGTACCGCCGTTGCGGGCGCCGTGGCCGATACGGGACTTGAACCCGACTGCGTCCTCATGGATGGCAACCCCTTGGGCGCCGTTCCCAACGAGCGCGACGTGGTGAAGGGCGATGCCAAAATCGCCTGCATCGCCGCGGCGTCCATCATGGCCAAGGTCACGCGTGACGAGATGATGGTCGAGTACGACGCCGAGTACCCCGAGTATCATCTAGCCGAGTCGAAGGGCTACGCAAGCCCCGAGCACATCGAGGCGATTCGCAAACATGGACTTTGTCCGCTGCACCGCGTGAGCTTTTGCGGAAACTTTCTGCAGACTGAGCGCCTTTTCTAGGTCAATTGTGGAGACAGGGACCCCTGGCGTTTTATAAACCTGCTGGTAGCGGGCCGTGTGCAACGTGATTGTTGCGTACGGCCCGTTTTTTGTTGGCATTTGGTCAGCTTTTGGTTTGCTTCCGGTACTTACCCGCATGAAAGGTGCCCTCATCATCGGGGCAATGCAGTGTGCGGGAAAGGAGACCCCATGAGTGCCGCAAGCAAAAAGAGCAAGACGCAGCAGCTCAAGGAGCGTTGGGAAAACGGCGATCTCGACTGCGGGGCGATGACGCCCGAGTTTATCAAGGGGCTCAGTCCCCGCGAGCTGGGCATGCTGGGCGAGCTGATCACCATCGACTACTTTAACGAGCGCGGCTACACCTTGCTGGAGCAGGGTTATCGTTGCACCGAGGGCGAGGCCGATCTGGTGCTGCTCGATGAGCTCGACGATGTGGTGGTGATGGCCGAGGTCAAGACCAGGCGGGTTGCGCTCGATTGCGACACGCGGGTGTTTCCCGAGGAGGCGGTGAACGCCCAAAAGCAACGCCGCTACCGCCGCATCGCAAGTTGCTACCTCATGGAGCATTATCCACTCAAGGCGATTCGCTTCGATGCCGTGGGCGTCACCATCCGCGGCGGGCATATCGCCGAGATCGAGCATCAGTACAATGCGTTCGATTGGCAGGTGTCGTGATGGCGTTCGAGACGTTTGCCGTTCACGCGGCCTGCATCCGCGGCGTCGAGGCGATTCCCGTCACGGTCGAGGTCTCGCTTGCCGGCGGCGTTCCGGGCATTCAGATGCTCGGCATTCCGAGTATGGAGGTGATGGAGTCACGCGGTCGTATTCGCTGTGCGATGCGCTCCGCCGGGTTCGAGATCCCGCGCTCGGGCATTACGGTCAATCTGGCGCCCGGCGATATTCGCAAGACCGGTAGCGGCTTTGATCTGCCCATCGCCATCGCGGTATTGGCGGCCGATGGTCAGATTCCCCGCGACAACCTCGATCGTTGTCTTATCGCTGGTGAGCTTGGCTTGGACGGTACGGTCCTTCCTGTCAAGGGCGAGGTGGCGTTTCAGCTATTGGCGCGTGATATGGGGCTGTCCTTTATCGCTGGCAGGTCCGATCAGCATGTGCCGCTTGCGGGCGTGGATTGCGGCTTTATCGATCATTTGTCTCAGCTTGCTCATGGAATGGGCGATGCCGCGCGGCACTACTTGGATTCTGAGGGCGTCGAGGCGACCTTTGAGCCCGAGCTCGACTATGCCGACGTGCTGGGGCAGGAGGTTGCCAAACGCGGCATGGCACTGGCGGCAGCGGGTGAGCTCGGTTTGCTTATGATCGGGTCCCCTGGATCGGGCAAGACGATGCTTGCGCGCCGTATGACCGGCATCCTGCCCGAGCTTTCCGTTGAGGATCAGCAGGAGGCGCTGTGCATCCATTCGGTCTTGGGCGAGAACATCGATGGCTTATTGGCAGGTCATCGGCCCTTCCGCAGTCCCCACCACAGTATTTCGACCGCAGGCCTTATCGGCGGAGGACGCCCGGTGCATCCGGGTGAGATCAGCCTGGCTCATGGCGGCGTGCTCTTTTTGGACGAGCTTGCCGAGTTTCCCACGGGTGTGCTGCAGACGCTGCGTCAGCCTATCGAACGCGGCCATGTGAGGATCGTACGCGTCGATGGGGCCTTTACCTTCCCGTCGCGCTTTCAGCTGCTGGCCGCGAGCAATCCCTGCCCCTGCGGCTTTTTGGGCGATCGCGAGGTGCCATGCCGCTGCTCGGCATCGATGGTGGAGCGCTATCGGGCAAAGCTGCGCGGTCCTTTGGCCGACCGTATCGACATGATGATCGATGTGACCCGTCCCGACCCCCAAGTGATTATCGAGGGTGCGGAGGGTATGTCGTCGGCCGAGTTGCGCGACTACGTTGTGCGCGGTCGCGCCTTTCGCGCCTGGCGCGAGTCCCGTATGGACGATGTGGATGCCGAGGCCGAGGATGACGAGACGCGGTCCATTGACGGCGTCGTTTCGACCTTTGAGCTCGATGCTGCGGCGGAGAAGTGTGTGCTCGGCCTGTCGAAGCGCACGCATCTCACGGGCCGCGGCATCGTGCGCCTGGTGCGTATCTCGCGTACCATCGCCGACGTCGCCGAGAGCGAGCAGGTGACGCAGGACCACGTGCTCGAGGCGGCGATGTACCAGGGAAGGAGGGACCAGTGATGGCCGAGGGGACCTTCGAGCTGCATCCAGGTGACGCGTTGTATCCCGAGACTGTTTTGGAGCTTTCTGATGTTCCCCAGACGCTCTATGTGCGCGGCAACCCCGAGGTGCTTTCGACGCCTGCGCTCTCCATCATCGGCGCGCGCAAGGCCTCGCCGTATGGTCTTGCCGTGGCAGAGCTTGCGGCAAAGGTGGCGGTCGAGGCGGGCGTGACGGTTGTTTCGGGCGGCGCGGTCGGTTGTGACCAGGCCTCGGGTTGGGCTGCGGTCAACGCCGGCGGCAAACACGTCGTGGTGCTGGGGACGGGTGCCGACGTGGCCTACCCGCGTTCGAGTGCGGGGCTTATTACGCGCACGCTCGATACGGGTGGCGCGGTCGTGTCGATATCCCCGTGGGGCATGGGTCCGCGCAAGTTTGCCTTTCCACGCCGCAATCGCGTGATCGCGGCACTGTCACAAGCCCTCTTTGTATCCGAGGCAGGTATGCCTTCCGGGACGTTTTCTACAGCCGAGGCTGCTATGGATTTGGGGCGCGAACTTCTTGCCGTGCCGGGGTCGATCCTATCGCCCGAGTCGCGTGGCACGAATTACCTCATTGCGAACGGGGCCTGCTGCATCATCGACGAGGAATCTATCGAGATGGCTATCTCACGCATCTACGGCACCCTGCGCTACTCGCGCCCCGATGCGCCCGGCATTGCCGACCTGGATCCAACACAGCAGACCGTGATGCATGCGCTCATCGCCTCTCCGCTCAAGGTCGACGACATCGCGGCGCTTGTCTCGCTCGATGCCGTCGGAGTGCTCAAGCTCTTGGGCTCGCTTGAGCTCGAGGGCCTTATCGAGCGCATGATGGATGGAAGGTATGCGCCCTCCAAGTTTGCCCTTCACGCCCAGACACCCTTCGGTCACAATGGAAAACGTGTCAATTAGAAAGGTGTTTGCAGATGCTGTTTGATCAGGTGACGGTTATCGGTGGCGGTCTGGCGGGTTCGGAATGCGCGATCCAGCTGGCAGACCGCGGGTTTGCCGTAAAGCTGTGCGAGATGCGCCCCCAGGTGAGCTCCCCGGCCCACCATACCGATCACCTGGCAGAGCTCGTCTGCTCCAATTCGTTTAAGTCGACCCGTCCGGATTCTGCGGCTGGTTTGCTGAAGGCCGAGCTTGAGCGCATGGGCTCGGCCCTGCTCGATTGCGCCCATCGTGCGGCCGTTCCCGCCGGCGGGGCCCTGGCGGTCGACCGTGTCAAGTTTTCCGAGCTTGTCGAGGCCGAGGTTGCCGCCCGTCCCAATATCGAGATCATTCATGGCGAGGTCACGCAGATTCCCGAGGGCCATGTGGTCATTGCCGCTGGCCCCTTGTGCTCGCCGGCACTGAGCGAAGAGGTCATGAAGCTCGTCGGTGGCGACGCCCTTGCGTTCTTCGATGCCGCGGCGCCGATCGTCGATGCCTCCACGCTCGATATGGACGTGCTGTTCTCGCAGTCGCGCTACGAGGAACAGGGGAGCGGCGACTATCTCAACGCTCCACTCAATAAGGAGGAGTACGAGGCCTTTATCGAGGCGCTTACCACGGCCGACCGCGTGGTGCTCAAGGACTTTGAGGGCGGCGATCTGTTCCAGGCATGCCAGCCTGCCGAGGAGGTTGCGCGCACCGGCAAGGACGCCATTCGCTTTGGCGCCATGAAGCCCGTCGGCCTCACCGACCCGCGTACCGGACGTCGCCCCTGGGCGGCGATTCAACTGCGTGCCGAGAACAAGGAGAAGACCGCCTATAACCTGGTGGGCTTCCAGACCAACCTGACCTTTGGCGAGCAGAAGCGCGTCTTCCATATGGTGCCGGGTCTGGAGAACGCCGAGTTCTTCCGCTACGGTGTCATGCACCGCAATACCTTTGTCGACGCCCCGCACGTGCTCGATGGCACCTTTGCCGTGCCCGGTACCGGTGTGCGCCTGGCCGGTCAGATCACCGGCACCGAGGGCTATATGGAGGCCGTGGCGACCGGTCTGCTCGCGGCGCTCAACACCTATGCCGAGGCTATCGGTGCCACGGGCGTCGAGCTGCCGCGCGTGGGCGCCCTGGGCGCGCTCGTGGGCTATGCGACCGATCCGGCAACGGTGGGCTATCAGCCCATGCACGTCAACTTTGGCTTGGTGCCGCCGCTCGAGGACGGCATGCGCCGCAGTAAGCGCGACCGCTACCAGGCCTATGCGGACCGTGCGCTCGAGGCTCTTGATGCCTATCTGGCCACTCGCCCCGATCTGTTTGGAGGCGACCGGTCATAGCCTTTGACCTGTACGACACCGTCGACTCGTTTATCGCCTATATCGCACGCGTCGAGGGACTTTCTCCCAACACGGTGACGGCCTATGGCTCGCGGCTGGAGCGCTTTGCTGCCTGGTGCGAGCGTGAGGATATCGATGCTTTCGCTGCCGACGTGCGCACCATTCGTCGCTATCTTGCCGAGCTTTCGCGTGAGCAGGTTGCTCCCCGAACGCTTGCGGCGCATCTGTCGGCTATCCGATCGCTCTATCGATGGATGGCTGCCGAGGGGGTCGTGGAGGGCGATGCGGTCTCGGCAATTTCCTCGCCCAAGCTCCCGCGCGATCTGCCCGGTGTGCTGACGAACCAACAGGTGGAGGCGCTCCTCAAAGCCCCCGATACCTCAACTCCCGCGGGACTGCGCGATGCGGCGATGCTCGAGCTGCTCTATGCCTCGGGTGCTCGTATCTCTGAGCTCGCAGCACTCAATGTGGAGTCCATCGCTTGGTCCGAACGCACGCTGCGCCTGTGGGGCAAGGGGAGCAAGGAACGTATCGTCCCTCTGTATCGTCGTGCGCTCGAGGCGACGCGTCTCTATATTGAGGAGGGGAGGCCGGAGTTGCTCGCTCGGGCAAAGCGCCGTGACCCCGCTACCGGGCCGCATCCGCTGCTTATATCGGCGCGCGGCAATCGCATGAGTGCCGCCATGCTCAGGCGGCGGTTTCATACGCTGGCGACGCTCGCCGGCATGCCTGCCGACATCGCCCCGCATGCGATGCGCCATACCTTTGCGACCGACTTGCTCGAGGGCGGTGCGGACCTGCGCTCGGTTCAAGAGCTGCTGGGCCATGCGAGCCTGTCCACGACGCAGATCTACACGCATCTCACACCCGATCGGCTTAAGCGGGCTGTGGCTCAAGCCCATCCCCGCGGCGAATAGTGGCTGGGACGTCCCGCGCCGCACTCAGGTGTGTGGTTTTGATTGCGGGTTGGCAGGAAGAAGCATTCCTGCTATCATTCATCGGGTTGCTTCACGGCAACATGTTTTTATCACGCACGCGCGGCTACTTCATACCGTGGTGCCCGGGCTTTGGTAGCACATGTCCGGGTTGGTTTTGGAGGATGACCCCGCGCGGAGGCAAACCACAGGAGGTTTAACATGGCTACCAAGATTAATATCCGCACCCTGCTCGAGGCCGGCTGCCACTTCGGTCACCAGACCCGTCGCTGGAACCCCAAGATGAAGCCGTTCATCTTCGGTGAGCGCAACGGCATCTACATCCTCGACCTCAAGCAGACCATCCTCGACGCCGACCAGGCCTACACTTTCGTCAAGAACGTCGCCAAGGGTGGCAATGTGCTGTTCGTCGGCACCAAGAAGCAGGCTCAGGAGGCCGTCAAGAACGCCGCTGAGCGCGCCAACATGCCTTATATCAACCAGCGTTGGCTCGGCGGTATGCTGACCAACTTCGTCACCATCCGCTCCCGTATCAACCGCATGGAGGAGCTCGAGGCCATGGTCGAGGACGGTCGCATGGCAGTGCTCCCCAAGAAGGAGCAGGCTGTGCTCGGCAAGGAGCTCACCAAGCTCCAGACCAACCTCGGTGGTGCCCGCGACATGAAGGGTCTGCCCCAGGCTCTCTTCGTCATCGACACCAAGCGCGAGGAGAACGCCATCAAGGAGGCTCAGCGCCTGAACATCCCCGTCGTCGCTCTGATCGACACCAACTCCGATCCCGACGAGGTCGAGTACGGCATCCCCTGCAACGATGACGCTATCTCTGCTGTCACCCTTATGTGCGAGCTCATGGCTGACGCCTGCCTCGCTGGCTCCGGCAAGGAGCAGGTCTCCGAGGCCGAGATGGCCGCTGAGCCCAAGGCCGAGTAAATCAGTCTTAGTTAATTCTTTTTCATCTCTTTGAAAGGAACCACAATGGCCCAGATTACCGCCGCTATGGTCAAGCAGCTCCGCGAGATGACCGACTCCCCGATGATGGAGTGCAAGAAGGCTCTCGTCGAGGCTGACGGCGACATGGACGCCGCTGTCGACGTTCTGCGTAAGAACGGCCTTGCCAAGGCTGCCAAGAAGGCTGGCCGTGAGACCAACGAGGGCGCTGTCGCCGCGTACGTCTCCGAGGATGGCAAGACCGGCGCTCTGCTCGAGCTCTCCTGCGAGACCGACTTCGTTGGCTCCAACGCCAAGTTCACCGGCTTTGCTTCCAAGGTCGCTGAGGTTGTCGCTACCACCGAGCCTGCTGACGTCGACGCTCTGCTCGAGAAGCCGATGGGCGAGGAGACCGTTTCCTCCGAGCTCACCGAGATGATTCACATCATGGGCGAGAACATGAAGATCTCCCGCTTCGCTGCCCGCAAGGCCGAGAACGGCGCGCTCGCTTCTTACATCCACATGGGTGGTAAGATCGGCGTCCTCGTCGAGTTCGCCTTCGAGAAGGCCGAGACCGCTCAGGCTGAGTCCTTCAAGACCTTCGCTCACGACGTTGCCCTTCAGGTTGCCGCCGTCGCACCGATTTGCGCCACCCGCGATCAGGTTCCGGCCGAGACCGTCGAGCACGAGAAGCAGATCTACATGGCCCAGGCTGCCGAGTCCGGCAAGCCCGAGGCTATCCAGGAGAAGATGGCTGTTGGTCGTCTGGAGAAGTTCTACAAGCAGTCCGTGCTCACCGAGCAGGAGTTCATCAAGGACAGCTCCCTCACCATCAAGAAGTACGCTGAGCAGGTCTCCAAGGAGCTCGGCGACACCATTACCGTCGTTGCCTTTGACCGTCTGGTCCGTGGCGAGTAAATAAGCTCTTGTAGCTGGTAATGAGCAGGCTGTGGGTTTTACTCACAGCCTGCTTTTTCATGGCTCTTATCAGAGCCTTTGATATCATATTGAGAGTCTAATTAAAGGAGGATCGCTTTGTCCGACATCCGATATAAACGCGTGCTTCTTAAGCTTTCCGGCGAAGCACTGATGGGCGACGGCCAATATGGCATCGACCCCAAGGTTACCGACCATCTTGCCAAGCAGGTCAAGGAGCTGCTCGCCGTTGGCCATGAGGTCGGCGTCGTTGTCGGCGGCGGCAATATTTTCCGCGGCATGGCCGGCGCTGCCGGTGGCATGGAGCGTGCTCAGGCCGACTACATGGGCATGCTTGCAACCGTTATGAACGCGCTCGCCCTGCAGGATGCCTTCGAGCATAACGACGTTCCCTGCCGCGTGATGAGCGCTATCCAGATGAACGAGATCTGCGAGCCCTATATTCGTCGCCGCGCTATCAACCATCTGTCCAAGGGCAACGTCGTCATCTTCGCTGCCGGTTCGGGCAATCCGTACTTTACGACCGACACCGCCGCGGCTCTTCGTGCGTGCGAGATCGGCGCCGAGATTCTGATTAAAGCCACCAAGGTCGACGGCATCTACGACAAGGATCCCGTCAAGTGCGCCGATGCCGTCCGTTTTGACAAGATTACCTATCACGAGGTTCTCGTCCGCGGCCTGCAGGTTATGGATTCCACGGCTACGGCACTGTGCCAGGATAACCGTATGCCGATTTTGGTCCTCAACATCGATGGCGAGGACACCGTCAAGCGCGCGCTTTCGGGTGAGCCCGTCGGCACGCTCGTCTATCAGGAGGATTAAGCATGGCAGAGAACATCACCGCCCATATGGACAAGTCGCTCGAGTCCCTCAAGCATAACTTCTCCAAGGTCCGTACCGGTCGCGCCAACGCCAACATTCTGTCCGACATCACCGTTGATTATTACGGTGTCCCCACGCCGGTCACGCAGGTTGCCGCCGTCAAGACCCCCGAGGCTCACATGCTGCTCATCGAGCCGTGGGACAAGGCGCTCATCAACGCTATCGTCAAGGCCATCGGCGCTTCCGATCTGGGCATTACCCCCAACTCTGATGGCACCGTCGTTCGTCTGCCGTTCCCGGCGCCCACTGAGGAGCGCCGTCGCGAACTCGTCAAGGAGTGCCGCGAGTACGCCGAGCAGGCCAAGGTGTCTATCCGTAACATCCGTCGCGACTTCAACAATAAGCTCGAGCGCGATGAGGGGCTCACCGAGGACGATGTCCGTCGCGAGCAGGCCAAGGTCCAGAAGCACACCGATGAGTATGTCGCCAAGGTCGAGGAGCTTCTGAAGGAAAAAGAAGCCGAGGTCATGGAGATCTAAGGTGCAATACGACGAGCATAAACTGGTCGAGTACTTTGCCGACGCCCCTGCGGGCGTCGGTTTTTCCGACCTTGACCTCAATAACATTCCGCACCATATCTCGTGCATCATGGACGGCAACGGTCGTTGGGCCACGTCGCGCGGTCTTGCACGCACCGAGGGTCATAAGGCAGGTATCCTCTCGCTGCGCGAGATCATTACCGCCTGCGTGCGCCTGGGCGTCGACGTGCTTTCTGCCTATGCGTTTTCTACCGAAAACTGGAACCGTCCGCAGCATGAGGTCAACGTCTTGATGCATCTGTTTGCCAAGACGTTTATCGACGAGCTGCCGCTTCTGAAGCGCGAAAACGTGCGCGTTGTCTTTTTGGGCGACATTTCCGCGCTGCCCAAGAAGACCCGCGACGTTTTTGAACGCGGTCTTGCCGAGTGCGCCGATCACACCGGTATGACGCTGGCGCTTGCCGTCAACTACGGCGCGCGTGCCGAGATTACCCGCGCTGTCCGTCAGATTGCACTCGACGCTGCCGCCGGTAAGATCGATCCTGCCGCAATTGATGACGACATGGTGGCTTCCCACCTCTATACTGCCGGCCTTCCCGATCCTGAGCTTGTGATTCGCACCTCTGGTGAGCTGCGCCTTTCGAACTATCTGCTGTGGCAGGTGGCTTATTCCGAGTTCTACGTCACCGATACCTATTGGCCCGACTTTGATCGTTGGGGCCTTGTCGACGCCATTTTGGCCTATCAGGGCCGTGACCGTAGGTTTGGTGGACTGAGCAAGACCGAGGAGGCTTAATCGTGTCCGATCGTCCCAAGGCATCTACTCCCAAGACGCCTGCGCGCAAAGCTGCCACTGCGGGAGCGCCTGCAGCGAAGAGCGGCACCGGTTCGTGGCTGGCGGGCTTTATTACCCGTGCCGCCGCCGGTATCGTCTACGCCGTTGTCTTTATCCTGTGCCTGGTTTTGGGTATCGTGCCCACGGCCATCTTTGTTTCTGTCATGAGCGGTCTGTGCTGCTATGAGTTTTTCCGTATGACAAGGCTCGATGGCAAGATGGCTAACGAGCGCATGGGTATCGCTGCCGCCGTACTCTTTCCGCTGTCGGCGTTGGGCGATTCGATGTTGCTGAATGCCCTGCTTTTTGCCCTGATGCTCGCTGTGGGCATTTGGTATGTCTGGTCGCCGCGTACCCGCATCTCTGATGTGGCAGTGACGCTCATGGGTCCCATCTACACTGGCTTTATGCTGTCGGCTATCGTGCTGCTGCGCGATGCCGTGCCCGGTTTTGCCGGCGCCCTGCTTTCAGTGGGCGTTTGCGCGTCCCTTTGGGTCTCCGATTCGTTTGCCTACATCGTGGGCAGCCGTATCGGCAAGCACAAGATGGTTCCCAAGATTTCTCCCAAAAAGAGCTGGGAGGGGTTTGTCGGCGGCATCCTGGGCTCGGTTTTGATTTGGCTCATCCTGTGGGCGACGCACTTCTACAAGCTCAGCCTGCCCTATGCGCTGCTGTGCGGCGTGGTTGTGTCCATTCTGGGCGTTATCGGCGACCTTATCGAGTCGCGCATCAAGCGCGGTGTGGGCGTCAAGGATTCCGGCAACCTTATCCCGGGCCACGGCGGCATGCTCGATCGTAGCGATTCGCTTATCTTCGGCTGCATCACCGCGCAGCTGTTGCTGATGATCGGAGGCGTGCTGTAATGTCTTTCCAGACGACGTATGGCTCCGATGGACGTCTCCGCGTTGCCATCCTGGGCTGTACGGGCTCTATCGGCACCCAGGCGCTCGATGTGTGCCGCCAGCATGCCGATCGCCTGCAGGTGACGGCGCTGTCCGTTAACTCCAGTACCTCTGAGCTCGTTGCCGCTGCCCGTGAGTTCTCGGTTCCGGCGGTTGCCGTGGCCGATGCCGCTCATGGCGATGACGCCGTGCTGCAGGAGTTGCCCGAGGGAACGAAGCTCGGCGTTGGCGCGCAGGCGGTTTGCGAGCTCGCGCGTCGCGACGATGTCGACTGCGTGCTCGTCGCTATTGTGGGCGCCGCCGGTTTCGAGGCGAGCCATGCGGCCTTGACCTCGAATAAGCGCCTTGCCCTTGCCAACAAGGAGTCCCTCGTCGTCGGTGGCGACTTGCTTATGCCGTTGGCACAACCGGGCCAGCTTATTCCGGTCGACTCTGAGCATTCCGCCATCTACCAGTGCTATCTGGGGGAGAACCCGCGCGAGGCCCACTGCATTTGGCTCACCTGCTCGGGCGGTCCGTTCTTTGGCCGCACGCGCGACGAGCTCGATCGCGTGACGCGTGCCGATGCCCTCGCGCATCCCACGTGGGCCATGGGTGCCAAGATCACCATTGACTCCGCCACCCTCATGAACAAGGGCCTGGAGCGCATTGAGGCCATGCATCTGTTTAACTGCGACCTCGATTTCATTAACGTGGTCGTGCAGCGTCAGTCCAAGATTCACTCTATGGTCGAGTTCGCCGACGGCTCCGTGATGGCGCATCTCGGCGCATCCGACATGCGTATTCCCATCCAGTTCGCGTTCTCGTATCCCGAGCGTTGGGATACCCCGGCGCCTCGTATCGATTTCCGCGAGCTGGGGCAGCTCACGTTTGATGCTGCCGACATGGATACCTTCCGCTGTCTGGCACTGGCCGAGCGTGCCGGCAAGACGGGTGGCACCATGCCGTGCGTGCTCAATGCCGCCAACGAGGTCGCCGTCGATGCCTTCCTGCACGATGGCTGTAGCTTTACCGATATCGATCGCATTGTGGAATCCTGCATGGACGCCCACGATATGCAGGTGGTCGATTCGTTTGAGCAGCTTCGCGACATCGATGCGTGGGCGCGTGAAAAGGCTGCGCAGGTGCTCGCCGCAACCCGTTCCTAACCCATAAGGATTGCTTTTTCGTTTTATGGATACTGTTCTGAGCGTTCTCTCATCGGTCTTTTGGGGCCTGCTGATGCTTTCCGTCCTCGTGTTTTTGCACGAGGGCGGCCACTTTTTGGCGGCGCGTGCCTGCGGCGTCCGTGTGACCGAGTTCTTTTTGGGTCTGCCGTGCCGCTTTGACATCCATTACACGTCGCGTCGCATTGGAACCAAGTTTGGCGTGACCCCGCTGCTGCTGGGTGGCTACGCTGCCATCTGCGGTATGGATCCGACCGATGTTTCGTGCGCCGATCGCGTGCTCGCGGCTATCTATCGTCATGGTCGCGTGACCGTGGCCGACCTTGCTGTCGAGCTCGAACTTTCCGAGGAGGATGTGCTCGAGGCATGCGCCCTTTTGCTGGGCTGGGGCTCCATCGCGCCCTGGTATGAGGAAGGGGAGAAGCCCTCGCCGAGCTACTATCCCACCAAATATCAGACGTTGCCACGAGACACGGCAGGCTATACCACCTTTGATGGTCGCCGTTTCGATCGCGAACATGCGACTGCCGAGGGCGATGTGTGGGAGCTGCCGTGCGGCGAGGCCGAGTTCCTTGCACAAGAACGCTCGCACACCTATCTTGGCCAAGGCTTTCTCAAGCGCGCCTTTATGCTGCTCGCAGGCATTATCGTCAATATCTTGACGGGTTTTTTGCTCCTTATGAGCATCTATTCCATTGCGGGTGTCACCGTGCCGATGGATACCAACGTGATCGGTCAGGTTGACGAGGGGTCTATTGCCGCCAAGGCGGGTATCGAGGCCGGTGATGCGATCCTTTCGGTTGACGGTGTCTCATGTTCTACTTGGATGGATGTCTACGATGCCATCGGCAAGGCCGCCGGTAAGGACGATATCGCCATCGAGTACGAGCGTGACGGCAAGCAGCATTCGACCACGGTTGCGCTCAAAGAGGACGAGCGCCTAGGTGTGTATGCCTCTACGCAGGTGGTCCGTTTAGACCCGATCACCTCGGCGCGTCTGTCATTCTCCTATGTTGTACAGACGGCGGATGGCGTGATGCGCCTACTCCAGCCGCAGCATACGATGGAGATTCTCGATCAGTCTTCTTCGATCGTGGGTATTAGCGTTATGTCCTCACAGGCTGCTGCTGCCGGCCCCGCAACGTTCTTGTCGTTTGCCGCGCTCATTTCGTTCTCGCTTGGCTTTATGAACCTGCTGCCCATCCCACCACTCGATGGCGGCAAGCTGGTCATCGAGATCATTCAAAAGATTGCGGGCCGCGAGCTTCCGCTCAAGGTCCAGACGATTGTGAGCTATGTGGGCATCGCGCTCTTTGCGCTGCTGTTTGTCTATATGCTTCGTTCCGACATCCTTCGATTTATTCTGTAGGGGAGTGTTTGGATTGTCTTTATCCCATCCTTTGCCTCGCGAGTTGACGCGCCCCGTGCATGTGGGCGGTGTGCAGATCGGTGGCGGCGCGCCGGTGGTGGTCCAATCCATGACCTGCACCGATACCGCTGATGCCCAGGCAACGCTTGCGCAAGTGTGCGCGTTGGCGCAGGCTGGCTGCGATATCGTGCGTGTGAGCGTGCCCACCGAGGCCGCGCTTGAGGGTTTCCGCACCATCTGTGCCGAGTCTCCGGTGCCGATTGTCGCTGATATCCACTTTAACCATAAGCTCGCCATTGGCGCCGTTGAGGCCGGTGCCGCCAAGCTGCGTATCAATCCCGGCAACATCGGCGATTGGGCCAAGGTCGATGCCGTGATCGATGCTGCGGGCGCCGCTGGGTGCGCGATTCGCATTGGCGTGAACGCCGGCTCGCTTGAGCAGGATATCGCCGAGCGCGATGGGCTTACGCAGCCCGAGAAACTCGTGATGTCGAGCGAGCGTTTCGTCAAACATTTTGAGGATCGCGGCTTTACCAACATCGTGCTTTCCGCCAAGGCACATAGCGTGTCTACGACGCTTGATACCTATCGTGCCCTGTCGCGCGAAATCCCCCATGTTCCGCTTCATTTGGGCGTGACGGAGGCCGGTACCAAGCTCCAGGGCACCATTAAGAGCTCTGTGGGACTGGGTATTCTGCTCTCCGAGGGCATTGGCGACACCATGCGCGTCTCGCTCACGGCCGACCCGGTCGAGGAGCCGCCGGTCGCCTGGGGCATCCTGCAGTCGCTGGGCCTTCGCCGCCGTGGCCCCGAGATCGTCTCGTGCCCCACGTGTGCCCGCTGCCAGGTCAACCTCATCCCAATCGCCGAGGAGGTCACCGAGCGGCTCAAGAACTACTCTGCGCCGCTTTCGATTGCCGTGATGGGATGCGCGGTTAATGGCCCGGGCGAGGCCTCTGACGCCGACTTGGGCGTTGCCTGTGGACGAGGTCAGGCCCTGCTCTTTTCGCACGGCCAGATCATTGGTAAAGTAGCTGAGGACCAAATTGTCGACGCGCTTATGGCCGAGGTCGACAAGCTTATTGAGGAGAAATAAATGACCCGAGCAATGTATATGTCTACGCTGTATGCTCCGACACTCAAAGAGGATCCGGCTGACGCCGAGCTTGCGAGCCATCGTCTGCTGCTCCGTGCCGGCATGATCCGCAAGGAGGCCGCAGGTCTCTACTCCTACCTGCCGCTCGCCTGGCGCTCGATCCGTAAGATCGAGAACATCGTGCGCGACGAGATGGACGCTGCGGGCGCTCAGGAGCTCATGATGCCCATTATGGTCGATGCCGAGCTGTGGCGTGAGTCCGGCCGTATCGACGCCTATGGCAAGGAGCTCGTGCGCTTCGATGACCGTCATGGCCGCGAGTTCGTACTCGGCCCCACGCATGAGGAGACCGTGACTGCTCTGGTGCGCAATGAGCTGCGTTCCTACAAGCAGCTGCCGGTGAATCTCTATCACATCCAGGACAAGTTCCGCGACGAGTTCCGTCCCCGCTTTGGCCTGATGCGCGGTCGCGAGTTCATCATGAAGGACGCCTACAGCTTCTCCGCCACGCAGGAGAGCCTGCAGGAGGAGTACGACAAGATGAAGCAGGCTTACGCCAATATCTGCGAGCGCTGCTATATCAAGGCCCTGCCCGTTGTCGCCGATTCCGGCGAGATCGGTGGCGATACCTCCGTCGAGTACATGGCTTTGGCCGACGCCGGCGAGGCTTCTCTCGTCTATTGCGATGACTGCGGTTTTGCCGCCGATGATGAGGCTGCAAGCACCAAGGTCGTCGTGACTGAGGGTCCCGGTGACGGTACGCTTACCAAGGTTGAGACTCCGGGCATGGGCACCATTGAGGCTGTTGCTAAGTTCTTTGGGTTCCCCGAGAACGGCACGCGCAAGTCCCTGGCGCTCATCGATGCCGAGGGCAAGCCCGTCGTGGCCATCGTCCCGGGCGATCATGAGCTCAACGACTGCAAGGCCGAGCATGTCTTTGGCAAGGGCTATCGCATGATGACCGACGAGGAGCTCCAGACCTACGGTCTGCACAAGGGCTTTATCGGACCGGTTAACTTGCCCGAGGGCATCCGTCTGGTGTGCGACGAGAGCCTGCGCGAGTCCAAGCAGTGGGCCTGCGGTGCCAACGAGGTCGATTATCACTTTACCGGTGCCTGCCCCGAGCGCGACTTTACCGTCGATGAGTGGGCAGATCTGGTCACCGTCGTTGCCGGCGATCCCTGCCCGCACTGCGGCAAGCCGCTCTCTGCTGCCCGCGGCATCGAGGTCTCTCAGGTGTTCCAGCTGGGCACCAAGTACTCCGAGGCCATGGGTGCCACCTTTATGGACGAGGACGGCAAGGAGAAGCCGCTCATCATGGGTTGCTACGGCGTTGGTGTGTCCCGCTCGCTTGCTGCCGTCGTGGAGCAGCACAACGACGAACACGGCATCGTCTGGCCGGTCTCCGTTGCCCCGTACGAGGTCGCGGTGATTCCGCTCGATCCCAAGAAGGAGGAGTGCGCTAACGTTTGCGACCAAATCGTCGAGGGCCTGTGCGCCGAGGGTATCGAGGTTGTCGTCGATGACCGTGACGAGCGTCCCGGCTTTAAGTTTGCCGATAACGACCTAATGGGCTTCCCGTATCAGGTCGTTCTGGGTAAGCGTGGCCTCAAGAATGGTACTGTGGAGCTCAAGGACCGTGCCACGGGCGAGCGCGAGGACGTGGCGATTGACGAGGTCGTCGCCAAGGTTGCCGAGCTTGTTAAGGCGGCCCGCCGTTAATCGACGTTTCTGCTATTAGATGTAATTGCGGGACTGCTCCGTATCTCTCTTAGGATGAGATGTGGAGCAGTCTATTTTGTTGCGTGAATAAACTCGATGGGTAAAGGAAAACCCCACAGCCCATATGAGCTGCGGGGTTTTCTTGTGCCTCCGATGCGAAATAAATCGCTCAGATATTACTGATAATCGACGACGTCGATCCAGTTCTTCAGGAACTCATCGTTCACGTTGCGCTTACGAGCGAGCTCGGAAGCGGCGACGATGCTCGTCCACTGACGCACGACCTGCATGGGCATGTCGGCGCGGTCGCAGTAGAGCTCCAGGTAGGCCTCAGCCTGATCCTTGCTGTTGAGGGCGAAGAGCAGGTAGGTGGTGGCAACGTCGGCAGCAGGGGAGCCCTGGGTGGCGTGTGCCCAGTCGCACACATAGAGCTGGCCGTCGTCGCCGACGATGACGTTGGAGGGGTTGAAGTCGCCGTGGCAGACCTTGAACTCCTTGGTCATGCCGTCCAGACGCTCCTGAAGGTTGTAGCGCGTGGTGGCATTGAGCTGATCAAGGCTGTCGATCATGCGGGCGAACTTGTCGCGCTGACGGTTGAGCAGCGGGGAGGTGTAGCCGTGGATCTCGATCTGGAGGTCGACGAACATCTCGAGGTACTCACCAAAGCGCTGGGGCTCGGCAGTCATCTTCTCGGCAAGGGTGGTGCCCGGAACCTTCTCGGTCACGAGCGCCCAGCCGTTGGCGTTCTCGAGCTGGGAAACCTCGAGAGCCTTGGGGCTGCGGATGCCGCACTCATTGATGCGGGCAAGATTCAAAGCCTCGTTGAACACGTCGGAGACAGGCTTGGTCTCGTTAAAGACCTTGACGATCTTGTCGCCCAGGTCGTAAACGACCTTGTTGCCACGGCGGACGAGCTCGGTCTTGGAATCGGGTAGCAGCATGGTTGCATCCTTTCAACGATGCGATAGAAGCGACGGCGGGGGGGTGTGAAACACCCGTGCACCCCCGCCGTTAAAAACCGTGCTAAAACTAGCAGACGGCGTAGTCCTGAGGCTCGCGGCCGTAGTAGGCGTCCAGGTAGAGCTCCTTGATCTCGCTCATGAGCGGGTAGCGCGGGTTGGCGCCGGTGCACTGGTCGTTGAATGCCTGCTCGGTCATCTCGTCGAGGGTGTCGAGGAAGTACTGCTCGTCAACACCGTAGTCGGCGATGGTCTTCTTGACGCCGATGAAGTCCTTGAGCTCCTCGAGCTTCGTGATGAAGTTCTCGAAGACCTCCTTGTCGTCCTTGCCCTCGATGCCGCAGTACTTGGCCATCTCGGCGTAGTTGTGCAGCGCGTTGGGGTAAGGATACTGGGAGAAGGTACCCATCTTGACGGGAGCCTCGGCGGCGTTGTAGCGCATAACGCGGGTCAGGATGACGGCGTTGGCGAGGCCGTGGGGCAGGTGATGGAAGGCGCCGAGCTTGTGAGCCATGGAGTGGTTGAGGCCCAGGAAGGCGTTGGCGAAGGCCATACCGGCCATGCAAGAGGCGTTGTGCATCTCCTCGCGGGCATGCGGGTCCTTGGCGCCGTTCGTGAAGCTGGAGGGCAGGTTCTCGAAGACGAGCTTAGCAGCGCGCTCGGAGAGGCCCTTGGTGTAGTCGGAAGCCATGATGGAGACGTAGGACTCGATGGCGTGGGTCATGACGTCGATGCCGGAGGCAGCGGTCAGGCCGCGCGGGGCGGTCATGCAGTTGTCGGCGTCGACGATAGCCATGTTGGGGAGCAGCGCGTAGTCGGCGAGCGGCCACTTGATGCCGGTCTCCTTGTCGGTGATGATGGCGAACGGCGTGCACTCGGAGCCGGTACCCGAAGAGGTCGGGACGGCGACGAAGTAGGCCTTCTTGCCCATCTCGGGGAAAGTGAAGATACGCTTGCGGATGTCCATGAAGTCCATGGCCATGTCCTCAAACTTGCACTCGGGGTGCTCGTACATCATCCACATGATCTTGCCGGCGTCCATAGCGGAGCCACCGCCGACGGCGATGATCACGTCAGGCTCAAAGAGAGCCATCTGCTTGGCGCCGCGACGTGCGCACTGCAGCGACGGATCGGGCTCGACGTCGTAGAAGCAGTCGTGGGCGATGCCCATCTCGTCGAGCTTGGCCTCGATGGCGCGGGTGTTGCCATTCTTGAAGAGGAACTGGTCGGTGACGATGAAGGCGCGCTTCTTGCCCATGACGGTACCGAGCTCGTCGAGGGCGACGGGCGTGGAACCCTTCTTGAAGTAGACCTTCTCGGGAGCGCGGAACCACAGCATGTTCTCACGGCGCTCGGCCACAGTCTTAACGTTGATCAAGTGCTTCACCCCAACGTTCTCGGAGACGGAGTTGCCGCCCCAGGAGCCGCAGCCCAGGGTCAGAGACGGCTTCATGCCAAAGTTGTACAGGTCACCGATGCCGCCGTGCGAGGACGGGGTATTGATGACGATACGGCAGGCCTTCATGACGTGCTCGAACAGACTGATCTTCTCGGCCTGAGCGGGGTGCACGTACAGAGAGGCGGTGTGGCCCGGGCCACCGGCGAGCACCAGGTGCTCGGCCTTGTCGACGGCCTCCTGGAAGTCCTTGGCGTGATACATGGCCAGGACCGGGGAGAGCTTCTCGTGGGAGAACTCTTCCTTGGCGGGGTCGGTGGAGGTGACCTCGGCGATCAGGATCTTGGTCTTGGCGGGAACCTCGATGCCGGCGAGCTCGGCGATCTTGGCAGCAGCCATGCCGGGGATGCGGTGATCGAGAGCGCCATTCTTGAACATGGCGGCACGCAGGGCCTCCATCTCGGCACCCTGCTTGACGAAGTAGCAGCCGCGCTTCTGGAACTCGGCCTTAACCTGGTCATAGATGGTGTCGATGACGGTCACGGACTGCTCGGAAGCGCAGATCATGCCGTTGTCGAAGGTCTTGGAGTGGATGATGGAGTTGACGGCGAGCAGCACGTCGGCGGTGTCGTCGATGACGACCGGGGTGTTACCGGCGCCAACGCCCAGGGCGGGCTTGCCCGAGGAGTAGGCGGCCTTGACCATGCCCGGGCCACCGGTGGCGAGGATGATGTCGACGTCGCGCATGACCATGTTGGTCAGCTCGATGGAGGGGACATCGACCCAGCCGATGATGCCCTCGGGGGCGCCGGCCTTGACGGCGGCGTCAAGCACGAGCTTGGCGGCGGCGATGGTGCACTTGGCGGCAGCCGGGTGCGGGGAGATGATGATGGCGTTGCGGGTCTTCAGGCTGATCAGCGTCTTGAAGATCGCGGTGGAGGTGGGGTTGGTCGTCGGGATGACGGCGCCCACGATGCCGATGGGCTCGGCGATCTTGGTGATGCCGTAGGCCTCGTCGCGCTCCAGAACACCACAGGTCTTGGTGTTCTTGTAAGCGTTGTAGATGTACTCTGCGGCGTAGTGGTTCTTGATGACCTTGTCCTCAAGAACGCCGCGGCCGGTCTCCTCGATGGCCATCTTCGCCAACGGGATACGAGCCTTGTTGGCGGCCATGGCGGCCTCATAGAAGATCTTGTCGACCTGCTCCTGCGTGTACGTAGCAAAAAGCGCCTGGGCCTCTCGCATCTGAGCGAGCTTAGCCTCAAGCGCCTCTACGTTGTCCACAATTGCGGGAGTAGTGTTTTCCGGTGACTTTTTCACCATTTGTGTCTCCTTGCGATCGGAGATTTACCCTACGCCTTGCATGATAGCAATAAATAATTCGGTAAACGGTAAGATTCCCGTAAAAGGCACACTAAAACGCTTCAATAAACTGAAACGTTTCAACTAATTATCTGCCTGCTGCATCGCCCCGCTCATTGGGGACAGGCTTACATGAGTGCTTTCACTCATTTGGGACAGACATCGTTTTGCCATTTTGCCGTTCTGGGCCTGTTTTTGCCGCTCATTGGATATAAATAGGTTGCAGGCTCAGCATTTCGCGTTGCTTCTCTCCTTTTAGGTGTTGCCTGTACAGTTTTGAAAGGAGAGATTATGCCCCGATGCGCCCGCGCCGTTTCGCTCACCGGCTATTACCACGTCTATGACCGCGGCAATTCCAAACAGATTATTTTTGAAGATGACTCCGACCGCTATCGTTTCTTATCGGACATCTCGGACAGGTTTGCTTGCCATGACGTGGCGGTGTTGGCCTGGTGCCTTATGGACAACCACTTCCATTTGATGGTTGATGACCCATTTGACAACCTTTCAAAGGCAATGCAGTGCGCGCTGACGGCCTATGCCAAGTATTTCAATGGGAAAACCGGAAGAACGGGCCACCTGTTTGATAATCGCTATTCGCGGGTCGCGGTCGAGTCGGACACGCAGGCGGTGCAGTTGCTCGATTATATCCATCTCAATCCCGTGAAAGGTGCGCTCGACTCGCTTGATGCCTACCGCTGGTCAAGCTACAAGGCATACCAGCTGGGATACGATCCCTTCGATATCTGCGATGCGGCCCCCATGCTCGATATTGTCGGGGGTTCCCGTCGCTATTGCGAGCATCTTAAGGAAGTTGCCGAGCGGATCTGGTCAGTTGAGATTCTTCCGCGTCGACGGATTCCCGACGAGGATGCCCTTACCGTCGCACACGAGGCCCTGCCGAGCATTGATCCTGCGCTGCTCAAGGCCCTGCCACGCCCCGAACGCGATGCCTGTCTGCTAAGGCTCAGGCGGGCCCATCTTACGGTCAAGCAAATTGCCCGTATCACCGGTATCGGCGCTACAAGCGTAACCAAGGCCACCACAGGCTGGAACGAGGCGGCCTGAGGTATGGATTGGGGCCGATCGATGCACTGTGAGCTTAGGAAAGCATTCATCTAAGTCTGTCCCCAATGCGTGAAAACACTCATGTAAGTCTGTCCCCAATGAGTGCAAAAAAGGCGCCCTCCGTGGGGGAGGACGCCTTTGGTAAGTTCTATATGAACGCGAGGTCTTTGACCCGGAGAGTCCGAGGTACTTGTTGGTAAGACCTTATTTAGGAGCGCGCAACCTTGCCGGACTTGAGGCAGGTGGAGCAAACGTTCATCTTGCGACGGTGACCATCGACGACGACGTAGACGCGCTGGATGTTGGGGCGGAACTTACGGTTGGTGACGCGGTGAGAGTGGCTGATGGAGCGACCGGCAACGGGGTGCTTACCGCAAACTTCGCAAACTTTGGACATAACTGACCCTCCTTGGGCGACAAACGAACATGTCGCATTAACAAACAAGCCTGAACTATAGCACAGAAGCAGCTCCCTGTGCGTAATCTACACAGAGATATTCCTCTTTTGGCGATAGTGCTCACGCTACGGCCCTGGACGTAGATCCGATTTGCGTGCAGCAGAGGGGATTATGCCAGCTCGCAACAAGGTTTTCAAGCTCGTCCCACAAATATATATAGGTTTATGGAGCGCCTGCGCCCGTTTATGGATTGCTTTGTATTTATGCTCGCAATTACGCTCGAGGTTGGCTACACTAGTCGTTGACCATTAAAGGGGTACGAGATACCCACATGGAATTACATAGCTGCCAAAGAGCAGCCCTTCCTGTGGGTGTCTGGTCCGCTTTGAGCGGTCGGGCATCTATTTTTTTTGACTGTGTCAGCAGTCAAGACATGTGAGGAAGGAGATCGATGGGCACGACTTCCCCCAAGGCGGTCATCATGGACGAGACCGCCGTCAATCGAGCGATGACCCGCATCGCGCACGAGATTCTCGAGCGCAACGAGGGCTGTGAAGACCTCGCTCTGGTCGGCATCGTTACGCGCGGCGACCTTCTGGCAAAGAAGCTCGCCGAGGAGATCAAGGAGATCGAGGGCGTCGACGTTCCGCTCGGCAGCCTCGACATCAGCTTCTACCGCGATGACTACGCTACCAATTTCGCTCCCGCGATCCACGCCACCAACATTCCCTTTAGCGTCGACGGCAAACGCGTCGTGCTGGTGGACGACATCCTGTATACGGGCCGTACCATTCGCGCCGCTCTGGACGCCGTTATGGACTTGGGCCGTCCGAGCCGCATTGAGCTGGCAGTCCTCGTTGACCGCGGTCACCGTGAGCTCCCCATCTCGCCGGACTTTGTCGGCAAGAACGTTCCCTCGTCGCATGAGGAGAACGTGCACCTATATATGAAGGAAGTAGACGGCCGCACCGCTGTCGAGATTAACGACGTCGCGCCGGGTTCCCATGTGGGCTCCGCGCCGCTGGGAGGTGAGTAGTACCGTGGCGTTCAACCATAAGCACCTGATCGACATTACCGAGTACTCCGAAGAGGACATCAAGCTCATCCTCGAGACCGCCAAGGCGTTCTCCGAGGTCAACGAGCGTGCGATCAAGAAGGTCCCCACGCTCAAGGGCAAGACCATCGTCAACATGTTCAACGAGCCCTCGACGCGCACCCGCAGCTCCTTCGAGCTCGCCGAGAAGCGCCTTTCGGCCGACAGCCTCAACTTTGGCGGCTCCTCGACCTCCACGGTCAAGGGCGAGAGCCTCGTCGACACCGTCGAGACCCTCAACGCCTACAAGATTGATTGCATCGTCGTTCGCGATAAGCACGCCGGTGCTCCCTATATCGTCACGCAGAACTCGCCCGCGAGCGTTATCTGCGCCGGCGACGGCAAGCACAACCATCCTACGCAGGCCCTGCTCGACCTGTACACTATCTGGGAGCACAAGGGTGACTTCCACGGTCTGAAGGTCGCTGTCGTCGGCGATATCGCGCACTCCCGTGTCTGCGGCTCGCTGATCCCCGCCCTTAAGATCATGGGCTGCGAGACCTACGCTGTCGCCCCCGGCACGCTGCTGCCGCCGGCGCCCGAGGTTCTGGGTTGCGACCACGTGACGAGCGACCTCGATTCCGTCCTGCCCGAGCTGGACGTCGTCTACATGCTGCGCGTGCAGCAGGAGCGCCTTGAGGGCGCTCCGTTCCCCACGATTCGCGAGTATCACAAGCTCTTCGGCCTGACCAAGGACCGCGAGAAGCTCATGAAGCCCGATGCGATCATCTGCCACCCGGGCCCCATCAACCGCGGCGTCGAGTTCGACTCCTATATGGCCGACCACCCGCAACGCTCCGTCATCCTGGAGCAGGTCTACGCCGGTATCTGCGTGCGTATGGCTATCCTGTATCTGCTGCTTGGAGGTGCCGATAATGGCCTTGCTTCTTAAGAATGCCCACGTCGTCGACCCGTCTGTCGAGCTTGACGGTGTCGTTGACGTCCTGATTGACGGCGACAAGATCGCCGAGGTCGGCGAGAATCTCGCCGTCGAGGGAGCCGAGGTCCGCGACCTTTCCGGCAAGTACCTCGTCCCCGGCCTGGTGGATATGCACGTTCACCTTCGCGAGCCCGGCTACGAGGTCAAAGAGGACATCGAGAGCGGCACTCGCGCAGCTGCCAAGGGCGGCTTTACCGGTGTGTGCTCCATGCCCAACACCGATCCCGTCACCGATAACGGCACCGTCGTGGAGTTCGTCAAGTCCCGTGCTGCCGAGGTCGGTCACTGCCGCGTCTATCCGTCGGGCGCCATGACCCGCGGTCTTAAGGGCGAGGCCATGTCCGAGATGGGCGATATGGTCGCCCATGGCGCCGTCGCCTTCACCGACGACGGTCGCGGCGTGCAGGGCGCGGGCATGCTCCGTCGCTGCATGGACTACGGCAAGATGTTCGGCAAGGTCTTTATGAGCCACTGCCAGGACGAGGACCTGGTCGGCCACGGCCAGATCAACGAGGGCAAGGTCTCGACCCGTCTGGCTCTCGAGGGCTGGCCGGCTGCCGGCGAGGAGCTCCAGATCGCCCGCGACATCGAGATCGCCAAGCTGACTGGTGCCAAGCTGCACATCCAGCACATCTCCACCGCCCATGGCCTGGAGATCGTGCGTGCCGGTAAGGCCGCTGGCGTTCAGGTTACCTGCGAGGCCACCCCGCACCACATGTTCCTGACCGAGAACGACCTGGACGAGACCTACAACACCTCGCTCAAGGTCAATCCGCCGCTGCGTACCGATGAGGACGCTGAGGCAATCCGTCAGGGTGTCATCGACGGCACCGTCGACGCTATCGTCACCGATCACGCTCCCCACACCCCGTGGGAGAAGGCCCGCGAGTTCGAGCTCGCGCCCTTTGGCATGATCGGCCTCGAGACCTCTCTGTCGCTCGTGCTCACTGAGCTGGTCAACACGGGCAAGATGAGCGTGAGCCGCATGGTCGAGCTCATGGCCATCAAGCCGCGTGAGATTCTGGGCCTCGATCAGGTTCAGGTCAAGGCGGGCTCTGTTGCCGACCTGACTGTCTTCGACGCTTCTGCCACCTGGACGGTCGGCGAGGACGGCTACGAGTCGCGTGCCGAAAATTCCGGTTTTGCCGGCCGCACGCTCACCGGTCGTGCCACCGATGTATTTGTCGGTGGCAAGCAGACGCTCGCCGACGGCTGCATCTGCTAGCATAGCCTTATCGCTTTTGTGCGCGGCGCCCTTGCGGTGCCGCGCTTTCTGTTCGTTTAGACCATGCAACCGCATGGGGGATTGGAGCGTCTATGCCCACACCTTCCACTGCACGCATGCACGACTTCGAGGTCGTCTCGAACCGGGAGATCGCCGACGGCATCTTCTCGCTCGCAATCTCGGCCCCCAAGCTTGCAAGTGCGCTCAAGCCCGGTCAGTTTGTGAACATCGCCGTCCCCGGCGATGCGTCTTCTCTGCTTCGTGTGCCCTTGAGTTTCTACCGCGCCGACGCCGAGGCCGGCACCGTCGAGCTGTGGTACGCCGTCGTGGGCGACGATACCCGCCGTTTGTCCCAGATGGGCCCTGGCTCCACCTCTAACCTGTTGGGCCCCGGTGGCCGTGGCTGGATGGTACCCGAGGGCACCAGGAAGGCACTGCTCGTCGCCGGTGGCATCGGCGTTCCGCCTGTGCTGTGTCTTGCCGGCATGCTTGCCGAGCAGGGTGTTGATGTGGACGTGTGCCTGGGCTTTGGCACCGCTTCCAAGGCCGTGGGTGTCGATGAGTTCCGTGCGCTGGGCGCCACGGTTAGCGTGTGCACCGACGACGGTTCGCTCGGCACGCACGGTTTTTGCACCGATCCGGCAGCCGAGCTGCTTGGAGAGGGCGGCTACGACTACGTCGCCAGCTGCGGCCCCGCCGTCATGATGAAGAAGGTCGCCGCCGCTGCCGCCGAGGCCGGTGTGTACTGCGAGGTGTCGCTCGAGCGCATGATGAGCTGTGGCTTTGGCGCCTGCAACACCTGCAATGTCGAGACGGTCGACGGTATGAAGGGTGCTTGTATGTGCGGCCCCGTGTTCGATGCTTCCAAGGTGGTGGTCTTCTAGTGGGTACCGTGAACATGGCCGTCGATTTCGGCGGCGTCAAGATGCAGAACCCCATTAACACCGCAGCCGGTACCTTTGGCTACGGTTGGCAGTTCCAGAACTTCTTTGATGTTTCCCAGCTGGGCGCCATCACCACCAAGGGTTGTGCTGCCGAGCCCTGGCCCGGTAATCCCGCGCCCCGCATGGCCGAGATTCCGGGCGGCATGATCAACTCCGTGGGTCTTCAGAACCCCGGCGTGGCCGCCTTTGCCCGCGAGTCCGGTCCGTGGCTCGAGCAGCTCTCCAAGGACGGCTGCCAGGTCATCTGTCAGGTTGCCGGTCACTCCGTTGACGAGTTTGTCCGCGCGCTCGAGATGTATGTCGAGCTGTGCCCCTGGGCTGCCGGCTACGAGATCAACGTGAGCTGCCCTAATATCGCCGCCGGCGGTGCCGCCATGGGCTCCACGCCCGAGGGCGCCTCTTCCGTTATGGCTGCTTGCCGCAAGGTGACCGATAAGCCGCTGTTCGTGAAGATGGCGCCGGTCAACGTCGCCGAGATCGCCAAGGCCCTCGAGGCTGCCGGCGCCGACGGCCTTTCGGTCATCAACTCCATCCAGGGCATGGCCATCGACGTCCATACCCGCAAGTCCCGCGTGGCCAAGCCCAAGGGCGGCCTTTCGGGCCCGCTGTGCCACCACATCGCCGTGCGCATGGTCTGGGAGGTTGCCCAGGCCGTCGATATCCCCATCAACGGTGTCGGCGGTGTCATGACTGGCGAGGATGCGGCTGAGTTTATCCTGGCCGGCGCCACCTGCGTGTCGGTCGGCATGGCCAACTTCGTCGATCCGTGCGCTTCGCTTAAGATCGCGCATGAGCTCGAGGCCTGGGCCGAGTCCCAGGGCGTAAAGGACATCAACGAGCTGGTGGGTGCTTTCGAATGCTAGAGAATGATGCCCGCGACCGTGTTATCGTCGCCCTCGACTGCGACCGTGAGCGCGCGCTCGAGCTCGCCCACGAGCTTTCGGGCCATGCCGCCTGGCTCAAGGTCGGCATGACGCTCTATTACGCTGAGGGTCCCCAGATCGTCAAGACCTTTAAGGACCTTGGTTTTAAGGTCTTCCTCGACCTTAAGTTCCATGACATTCCGCATCAGGTGCGCGGCGCTGCCCGCTCGGCCTCGCTTGCCGGTGCCGACCTGCTTTCGGTCCACGGCCTGGGCTCGGGTGCTATGCTCGCTGCCTGCCGCGAGGGTGCCGAGGAGGCGCGTGAGGACCGCGCCAAGCTCGTCGCCATCACCGTGCTCACGAGCATGAATCAGGATGCCTTGAGCGAGATCGGCGTCGAGTCTCCCGTGGCCGAGGAGGCCGCCCGCTTGGCAAAGCTTGCTCAGGCCAACGGCATCGATGGCATCGTGTGCTCACCGATGGAGGCTCACGACATGCGTGAGCTGCTGGGTCCTGATGCCCTGATCGTGACTCCGGGTGTGCGTCCGGTGGGTGCCGCCCTTGGTGACCAGTCCCGCGTGGCGACGCCTTCCCAGGCTATCGAGCGTGGCGCAAGCCACATTGTGGTGGGCCGTCCCATCACCGGTGCCGACGATCCGGTTGCCGCCTTTGACGCCATCGTCGCCGAGCTGGTCGAAAACGTCGCGTAAAAGATTCCCCTAAGTCACCACTTTTGGGTCTCATTAGCACAAAATAGCCCCTGTGCCTGCGTAAACTTTCCCATCCTTTGTGTGGAATCGCAGGTCAGGGGCTTAACTTTGGGCGCAGTATATTGCACTTTTTGCGGGTATCGTCTAACCTATGGAGCCGCGATTAGGCATTTTGTACGTTCTACGTGCTAAAATGCCAATTATTGAATCAGATATAACCCAACTATTTGGAGGTACGAATGGCACTCCCTCAGCTTACCGACGAGCAGCGCAAGCAGGCTCTTGAGAAGGCTGCTGCCGCACGTCACGCCCGCGCTGAGCTTCGCGAGCAGATCAAGAAGGGCGAGAAGTCCCTCGAGTCCGTGCTCAACTCCGATGACCCCATCGCTTCTCGCATGAAGGTTTCCACCCTCATCGAGTCTCTCCCCGGTTATGGCAAGGCCAAGGCCGCCAAGATCATGGAGGAGCTCGGTATCTCCGCTACTCGTCGCGTCCAGGGCCTCGGCGTCCGTCAGCGCGAGCAGCTCCTCGAGCAGCTGACCAAATAAGTGAGCGCTCAGGATTCCAAGCTCTTTGTGATTTCTGGACCGTCAGGCGCAGGCAAGGGTACGCTCGTCACTCGTGTGCGCGAGCGCCGCTCGAACCTGGGTCTGACGGTTTCGGCTACCACGCGAGCACCACGCAAAGGTGAGGTCGACGGCGTCAACTACTTTTTTCTGACGCGCGAGGAGTTCGACCGCCGCGTGGCAAACGGTGAGTTTGTTGAGTGGGCTGAGGTCCACGGTAACTGCTACGGCACGTTGGCGAGCGAGGTCACATCCAAGCTCGCCTCGGGCGCGTCTCTGATTTTGGAGATCGATGTCCAGGGCGCCCTGCAGGTGAAGGAGCGTTTCCCCGAGGCCGTGCTGATCTTTATCAAGCCGCCTTCGCTTGAGGTGCTCCGCGAGCGTCTAGTCGGTCGCGGTACCGAGACGCCCGAGACGATTGAGCTGCGTATGGCAAACGCCGCCGATGAGCTTGCCCTTGCCGACCGCTACGACGACGTCGTGGTGAATGACGATCTCGACCGCGCGACCGATGAGCTCGTTCGCGTTCTCGATATGCATGAAAGGATCTGAGGTCCGTGTCCGTTGTAAAGCCTTGCATTGACGATCTTCTGGAGAAGACCGATCACAACCGCTTCCTGCTCGCTTCGCTTGCCTCCAAGCGCGCCTGCGACATCAATAGCATGCTGCGTGGCCAGCACAACCGCGTGCTTGCCGTCCAGGATGTCGATGACATCACCATCGGGCTTTCCGGTGCCGATACCATCTCGATGGCTATGGACGAGATTGTCGACGGTGACATCTCTTACGACGAGGCCCGTTACGAGAAGGCGCTCGGCCACAAGGTTGCTGAAGCCTAAATGGCGGCTCGCGTCTGCCTAGTCCACTATCACGAGGTTGGGCTGAAGGGCAAGAACCGCGCACATTTTGAGCATATCCTCATGGATAACATCAAGGCGGCCTTGGCCGCCTTTTCCGTGAATGCCGTGTCTCGAATTTCCGGTTATATCCTCGTGACCTTTAACGAACATCAGGCCGACGAGGCGGCGCGTGTCATTCGCACCGTTCCCGGCGTTGCCCGTGTGTCTTTGGCGTATCACACCAACCGCGACCCGCAGGAGTACTGCGCCGCCGCCGTGAAGGCGCTGCGCGAGTTTGGTTCCTTCGATTCGTTTAAGGTGCACGCCAAGCGCTCCAATACTGACTATGAGCTCACCTCGATCGATATCAATCGTCAGGTGGGCGAGGTACTGTGTGAGGCCTTCCCCGATAAAAAGGTCCAGATGCACGACCCCGATGCAATGGTGCACGTACTGGTGGTCCAGGGTAGCGTTTACGTGTACGCACGCTCCGAGCGCGGCGTGGGCGGTCTGCCGGTGGGTTCTGCCGGCAAGGTTGTGACGCTGCTGTCCTCGGGTATCGATTCTCCGGTGGCGACCTGGATGCTCGCGCGCCGCGGCGCGGTGTGCGTGCCGGTGCATTTCTCCGGTCGTCCGCAGACGCCCGATACGAGCGAGTATTTGGTGCAGGATATCATCCGTGCGCTTGAGCCGGGTGTCCAGATCGGCCGCCTGTACGTGGTGCCGTTTGGCGACTGCCAGCGTGAGATTTCGGTCACCTGTCCCAGCAACCTGCGCGTGATCATGTATCGCCGCATTATGTATTCGGTTGCTGAGCGCATTGCACACATCGAGGGTGCCAAGGCCATCGTTACGGGCGAATCGCTTGGACAGGTTGCCTCCCAGACGCTCGAGAACATCATGGCCGTCAACGAGGCCGTCAGGATCCCCGTGTTCCGTCCGTTGATCGGTTCGGACAAGCAGGAGATTATTGCGCGCGCTCAGGAAATCGGCACGTTCGATATTTCCACCGAGGCGGCGCCCGACTGCTGCACGCTGTTTATGCCGCGCCGTCCCGAGACGCACGCTAAACTCGATGCCGTGCATGAGGCCTGGGAACTGTTTGATCACGAGGAGATGATTGAGCGTCTGCTCAAGCAGACCGAGTACATCGACTTCGAGAGCAACACGTACAAGGCCCCTAAGACCTTAAAACGCAAACATTCTGAGCTTGCTCCGCGTGAGATTTACCAAGATCACGAGTAAATTTGTGCATAGACTGACGATGCGCCTGCATCGTCGGTCTTTTGCTATCTGGGCATTTTGCGGCTAAGTGTTCATTTGCTGACGTGTGCCTGAATAAACGGGCACATTTGCGCAAGGTTTTGGTTAACTTTTGGTTTGACCGCGAAAACCGGCGTGGGCGTGCGGAGGCTGCGGCGTTCGTTTCCTGACACGATGGTGTTGGGAGGTGTTTGCTATGGCGCAGCGCGAGCAACACGAACGAGTCAAAAAGATGGACCGCTGGGCGGGCAAACTGCTCGGTCATAAGGCAGTGGTGATGGCGATACTGGTCGTCATTGCGACGGCGAGTGGACTGGCAATGGCGAACCTTGGCGGCGGTGCCGGCGGTGTGTCGTTTGAGCGCACTGATGGTTCGGGCACGTTAGTGGAGCCGGGATCCGGCGATGCTTCGAGCGGAAAGACATCTGAAGGCTCTTCGCCTAAGGCGTCTGCCGCGGCAGAGGTCTATGTCGATGTTGATGGCGCCGTGGTGTCACCCGGTGTATATCGCCTCAAAGACGGGGCGCGGGTGGCTCAGGCGATTGATGCCGCCGGCGGACTGGCGCCCGAAGCAGACGTTACGGGGCTTAATCGTGCATCCAAGGTCACTGATGGACAAAAAATTCACGTTCCAACGGTAGGGGAGCAGCAGGCGTCCATTGCGGAAGCCGGTGTTGATGGTGGGACTTCCGCATCGTCGGGCGTTAGTGGCGCAACAGGCCTAGTAAACATCAATACGGCAAGCGCAGAAGAGCTGCAGACGCTTTCGGGCATCGGCCCCTCCATGGCCCAGTCGATTATCGATGAGCGGACAAAGAACGGTGCTTTCGCCTCGGTTGACGATCTGATGCGTGTGTCGGGAATCGGCGAGAAGAAGCTTGCCAAAATCAAAGATTGCATCTGCGTATGAGCGCGACCGAGCGCGAGCACGTGATGCCTCCGCGACCCCTGATTCCGTGGACGATGGCCCTGTGTGCCGGCATGTGCGTGAGCTGCGCCTTGGTGCTCAGCATAGCCGCTGATGCGCTGCTGAGGGAGCGGGCGACGGCGGTCGGGCCGCTATGGGCCATTCCCGTTGCGGCAGCGGTTTTCGTTGTGCTGGCTCACTCTTGTGCGCGGCTTGCCCCTTTGAAGCGGTGGCTGTATGCCGCGTCCGTCGGTCTCGTGGCGGGAGCGGTCGTCTCGGCGTGGTGGGCTGTGGGTGCGCTAAGCGCCTCGAGGGCGCTCGACGGTCGAGCGGCAAGCGGCCTCGAGTTTGTCGTGCAGGGTGATCCATCCATAAACGACGACGTGTATTCCTATACCTGCGAGGCACGCGCGGACGGTAAGAACTTGGCAACGGTTCGCCTATCGTGTGATCGTGAGCTCAAGGTCGGGGCGCACGTGCGTGTTATCGGTCGCGTTTTACGTTTTGAGAACGATGCGTATGGTCGCTCACGCGTGCTTCGAGGCGAGCTCCGAAAAGTGAAGGTCATCCGGTTGGTGTCGGTCGACGAGGGCTCTCCGGGGCCGCTGCTTCGACTGCGAAATGAGCTGCTTGCGTCCATCTCGCCTGCGACCGACCCGGCGCGTGCGCTCATAGCTGGAGTCGTCTGCGGTCGTTCGGCCGAGCTGCGCGCCCAGCCGGCGAGCGACTGGTTTTCGGTGACGGGAACGGCGCATCTTATCGCCGTCTCGGGCAGCCATTTGGCTATCGTGGGGTTTGTAATCGAGGGTGTATTGCAAAAGACTCGGTGCTCACGTGGTCTTCAGCGGGCGATATTGGCGATAACGCTTGTGGGCTACGCTGCCTTTACGGGCGCGTCTCCCTCGGCTGTGCGCGCGTGCTGCATGGTGTTCGCGACGCTTGTCGTAAACGGCGCGGGGCGTCGCCGGCACGGCCTTTCGGCGCTCTTCGCAACCATGTCCATCTTTGTGCTGCTGCGGCCGACGGTGCTGTTTGAGATGGGCTTTCAGCTTTCATGTGCCAGCGTCTTAGCCATTCTGTGCTTTTGCTCTTATGCGACCTACGCTTTGGGTGAGCTGGGCTTGCCATCGGGCGTTGCCGGCATGCTTTCCGTCACGCTGTGCTCGCAACTGGCGACACTTCCCATTACCGTTCCTGCCTTCGGTACATTCTCGCTCATTGCTCCGCTGGCAAATGCGGTCATCGGTCCGGTGGTGAGCGTTCTGCTCGCTGTGTCGATCGTGCTGGCTCCCTTTTCGCTCGTGGGACCGTTGCGGACTTGGGCGCTCGTTGTGCCCATGATTGCCGCCCGTTGCGCGCTGTTCTTCGAGCAGCTGTTTGCCGCCGTGCCGGGTGCATACGTGAGCGTGCCGCCCGATAGCATGTGGATTTACCTGGTGCCGTGTTTTCTGGCGGTTCTGCTGGTCTGGTGGCCGCGTCCCCGTGCACGTCCTATGGCGGTGGGGCTTGCATGCCTGATGCTCTTGGCTGCGATTCCGTACGTCTATTGGGATCGATTCGCTCCGCCTTCGGTGACGGTGCTCGATGTGGGCCAGGCCGATGCGATTCTTATCCGCCAAGGCGGCGCAGTTGCACTTGTCGACTGCGGGCTCGACGAGCGTGTGGTTGCGGCGTTGGTTCGCAATAACGTGCACCATATCGATGCCGTTTTTGTGACGCATTGGGATGAGGACCACTGGGGTGGTTTGCCTGCCGTGCTCGAACAGTTTTCGGTCGGAACGATTGCCGTGGCGGCGGATGCGCTGGAGGATGCTCCTGCCGAGGTATTGAACCGACCTGGCGTGGAGTATCGGCAGGTGCGTCGTGGGGATACGGTCGACATCGGCTCATTTTGCGCTCGCGTGATGTGGCCATTCGAGTCCGTGGATGGCGAGGGAAATGAGGACTCGCTTGTCCTGCTGCTCTCTTATGTTCAGGAAGGTAAGGGCCTGCGAATACTGCTCACCGGTGATGCTGAGCTCGACCAAGAGCGGGAATTCGTGCAGGAGGTGGGGGACATCGATGTCCTTAAACTTGGGCATCACGGCTCCAAGGTTTCAGTCGATGGTGAGTTGCTGGACATTCTGACGCCCGAGCTTTCCCTCGCAAGCGCCGGTGAGGGAAATCGATACGGCCATCCGTCCGATGCCTGCATCGATGCCGTGAAGGAAGCGGGTGGTGTGTTCGCGTGTACCATCGAACACGGCGACATTACCGTCACGCCGACTGCGAATGGTTTTGCGATGCGATGCCAGCGACCGTGACGACGTCGTTGGCGTGCGGTGGGCCCCTGGGCTAGAATGGCACGGAACGAATGCGAAGGCCTGCGGGAGGGGAGCGCAATGTCCGAAACCGGTCTGCTGCCGGCATATCTGATCGTCGGTACCGACGGAGTCAAGCGCGATCACGCCGTCTCGCGTATGAAAGCGCGTCTGGAAAAGTCGGGCATGGTCGAGTTCAACCTCGACGAGCGCGACATGACCAAGGACCCCGATATCGAGTCCATTATCGGATCGCTTAACACCTTTCCCATGGGCAGTGAGTTTCGTCTGGTAATCCTCGATGGCTGCTCAAAGCTCGCCAAGGCGGTCTCGGAGCCGCTCGTTGGGTATCTGGCGAGTCCCAGCCCCACAACGGTCTGCCTCATCATCGCCGACTCACTTGCCAAGAATGCGCGCCTGTATAAGGCAATCGCCAAGATCGACAAGAAGGCTATCGTCGATTGCTCGGGTACCAAGCGCTGGGAACTGCCGCGCCGTGTTCAGCAGATGGCGACGCAGCGCGGTAAGTCGATTTCGACGGCGGCCGCCGAGGAGCTCGTCTCGCGTTCGGGCGAAAACACGCGCATGCTCGATAACGACTTGGCTAAGCTTGCCCAGATGGTCGAGGCGCCCCAGATTGAACTTGCCGATGTTGAGCGCTGGATTGTACGTACGGCCGAGGTCCAACCCTGGGACTTCCTCAACGCCGTCTCGGCTCGCGATATGCGGCGTTCGCTCGAGCTCTTTAAGCTCCTGCCCTCCAAGAGCTACGTGTGGACTTACACATTGCTGTGCGGTCGCATCCGTGAGCTGATCGTCGCCAAGGCGCTTGATGCGCGCGGACAGGGTCGCGAGCTGGCCGCAACGCTCAAGCTCCAGTCCTGGCAGGTCAAGAATCACCTGACCTGGGCGCGTCGCTTTTCGATGGCAGAGCTCATCGCAGCGCTCGAGGGTGCGGTCGATGTGGAGCTCGCGCTCAAGGGTTCGGCCGATTCTCAGACGGCGCTTTTGCTCTGGATTACGAACATCTTGAGAAAATCGTGATGATACCTGCCTATTTGACAAATTCGTTCTATCCCTTTGAGAGGGAGCGTGCTATAGTAGGCGCTTGCATGACCTCACCGTGTCTCAGAGGTGTCATACATTTTTTGCAAGGAACTCGAAAGGAACTCCAGAAGTGGCAAACATCAAGTCTCAGAAGAAGCGTATCCGCACCAATGAGGCAGCTCGCATGCGTAACAAGGCTGTCAAGTCCGAGCTCAAGACGCTGACCAAGCACGTCCAGTCCGCCGTCGCCGAGGGCGACGCCGAGAAGGCCCAGGCTGCCCTCAAGACCGTCACCAAGCGTCTCGACATGGCTGCCGCCAAGCATGTTATCCACAAGAACCAGGCTTCCAACCGCAAGTCCGGTCTTGCCAAGCTCGTGAACAGCATCAACGCCTAAGTTGTAAATTTCACACCACACAGATTACGCGCATAAATGGAGCCTGTTTTATGGAACAGGCTCCATTTTTTGTACCGCTCGGGTAAGATAGTCCGCATGAATACTTCAATTGACATTTCCCACATCCGCAACTTCTCGATCGTTGCGCATATCGACCATGGCAAGTCCACGATCAGCGACCGCATCCTCGAGCTCACCCATACCGTCGACGAACGCGACATGGAGTCGCAGCTGCTCGACACCATGGATATCGAGCGCGAGCGCGGCATTACGATCAAATCCAATGCCGTCCGCGTTTCCTATGACGCCGACGATGGTGAGACGTATCAGTTCAATCTGATCGATACGCCGGGCCACGTGGACTTTACCTATGAGGTCTCGCGCTCGCTGGCAGCCTGTGAGGGCGCGGTACTCGTTGTCGACGCCACGCAGGGCGTCGAGGCGCAGACCGTTTCCAACGCGACGCTCGCCATGAACGCCAATCTGGACATTGTGCCGGCCATCAACAAGATCGACCTGCCCTCGGCCCATCCCGATGAGGTTAAGACCGAGATCGAGGATGACCTGGCGATCCCTGCCGATGATGCCGTGTGCGTCTCGGGCAAGACCGGCGAGGGCATTCACGATCTGCTGGAGTCCATTGTCTTTTTGATTTCGCCGCCTAAGGGCGATGCAAACGCTCCGCTCAAAGCGCTCATTTTGGATTCGTACTTTGACGAGTATCGCGGTGTGGTGGCTACGGTGCGCGTCTTCGATGGTTCCATCAAAAAGGGCGATACCCTGCTTATGATGCAAGCCAAGGGCGACTTTTTGGTCGACGGCGTGGGCGTCAAGCGTCCTGCCGAGACCCCGGTCGACGCGCTGACGGTCGGCGAGGTCGGATATGTGGTCACGGGCTTGAAGGATCCCGAGGCCGTTCGCGTGGGCGATACCCTTACGTGGGCGTCGAACCCCTGCCCCGAGCCGCTTCCCGGTTATCGCGAGGCCAAGCCCATGGTCTATACGGGCCTGTTCCCGATCGACAACAAGGACTACGAGAACCTGCGTGACGCGCTCGATAAACTGCACGTCAACGACCCGTCGTTGGTGTGGGAGCCCGAGACCTCGGTGGCGCTCGGCTTTGGCTTCCGCGTGGGCTTCCTGGGCCTGCTGCACATGGAAGTCGTCAAGGAACGCCTGGAGCGCGAGTTCAACCTGGACCTCATTGCCACGAGTCCCTCGGTTGACTATCACGTCTACAAGACCGACGGCGAAATGATCGATGTCCGCAGTCCGCAGGACCTTCCCGAGGCCACACGCATCGATCGTATCGAGGAACCCTACCTCAAGGCAAAGATCATCTGCCCGCCTGAGTACACGGGTGCCGTCATGCAGCTCGCCATCGAGCACCGCGGCGTCACAACCGACATGATCCACCTGACGAGCAAATCGGTCGAGATGCGCTTCGATATGCCGCTCGCCGAGCTCATCTTGGACTTCTTCGATCAGCTCAAGAGCCGCACCAAGGGCTATGCCTCGCTCGACTACGAGTTCAACGAGTACCGTCTCTCCGAGCTCGTGAAGCTCGATATTTTGCTTTCGGGCGACGAGGTGGACGCGCTTTCGTTTATCGTCCATAAGGACAAGGCATATGGCCTGGCCCGTGGCCTGTGCGACAAGCTCAAGGAGATCATCCCGCGTCAGCTGTTCGAGGTGCCCATCCAGGGTGCTATCGGCAACAAGATCATCGCCCGTTCCACCGTCAAGGCGCGTCGCAAGGACGTTCTTGCTAAGTGCTACGGCGGCGATATCTCGCGTAAGCGCAAGCTGCTCGAGAAGCAGAAAGAGGGCAAGAAGCGCATGAAGGCCATCGGATCGGTCGAGGTCCCGCAGGAGGCGTTTATGGCGATCCTCAAGGTGGACGAGTAGGTCCATGGCGCTTTCTGAATACAGCAAGCGGCTGCTGGGTGCCTATGCCGAGCAGCCGTTCCTTATGGCTCCCATGGCGGGCGTGACCGACCCCGCCTATCGCATCATGTGTCGCCGCCGCGGTGCCAACCTTGCCTACAGCGAGATGGTGAGCGTGGCGGGTCTTGCCTATGCCAGCAACAAGACCTGGCGCCTGGTGCTACCGGCCGACGAGGAGCAGCAGATTTGCGTGCAGCTCTTTGGCTCCAAGCCCGAGCAGTTTGCGAGCGCCGTCGCCGCCGTTGAGGAGCGCGTTGGCGATCGCCTGTCGCTCATCGATATCAATATGGCATGCCCCGCCCGCAAGGTTGTCACCAAGGGCGAGGGTTCGGCGCTCATGCGCACGCCCGACCTGGCGGAGAAGATCGTCGAGGCCACGGTGGGCGCGGCGCACGTGCCCGTGACCGTCAAGATTCGCAAGGGCTTTTATGCCGAGGACCGTAATGCCGCGACATTTGCCCAGATGCTTGAGAGTGCAGGGGCTGCCGCAGTCGCCGTGCATGGTCGTTGCGCCACGCAGCTCTACACGGGCCAAGCCGATTGGTCGGTCGTCGATGAGGTTGCCGACGCTGTCGAGATTCCCGTGATTGGTTCGGGCGATGTGTTCTCGGCCGAGGACGCTGCTGAGCATCTGCACGGCTCGGGTGCCAGCGCGGTGTTTATCGCGCGCGGCATCTACGGCAATCCGTGGGTGTTCGGCGATGCCCGAGCCCTTGCACTCGATGGCACGCCGGTTCCTTCTCGCTCCTCGGTCGAGCGCCTGGAGGCTCTGCGTGAGCACCTGACGTTGACGCATGAGCTCTTGCCGCTCATGTCGCGTGCTCGCACGTACGCAAGCTGGTACTTAAAGGGCATGCCCCATGCCGCCGCCTGGCGCGCTCAGGTGGTGCGTTGCTCTACGTACGAGGAGTTCATGTCGCTGGTCGATGATATCGAGCGCGATGTGGTGGCCTGCGAGGCCGCGCTTGCCGCCGGCGAGTCGGTGCCCGCTCATCCGCTGGAGGTTTAAGGGTGGCCGTTACCGCGCTGTACATGCACGTGCCGTTTTGCGCTCAAAAGTGCCGGTACTGCGACTTTGACTCGCGCAGCTTTGCTGCGTGTGATTTGGATGCCGCGCTTGATTCCTATTTTGAGCAGTTGTATGCGCGCCTCGATTCCTTTGGCGACGCCGGGGCGCTTGCGCAGGTCCGCACGGTCTATACTGGCGGCGGCACGCCATCGCTGGCAGGGGAGCGCCTGGTGGAACTTGCCCGGCGTATCTCCATGTGGTGCAAACCCGTTGAATTTACTTGCGAAGCCAATCCTGAGTCGCTGACCGTCGAGCTCGCCACCGCGCTTGCCGAGGCGGGTGTCACGCGCATCTCTCTGGGCGTGCAAACCCTCGACAATACCGAGCTGGCCGCTATTGGCCGCATTCACGATGCTAATCGGGCACTTGCGGCTATCGCGACGGTGAAGGATGCTGGCCTCGATGTGTCGTGCGACCTGATGTGCGGCCTTCCCGGGCAGACGGCCGCAAGCTGGCGGAGCACGCTCGATGTCGTGTTGGCGGCGGCGCCTCATCATGTGTCGCTCTACCCGCTCACGCTCGAGGAGGGCACGCCACTCTATCGCATGGCGTGCCGTGACGAGTCGCTCGAGCCCGACGAGGATTTTCAGGCTTCGTGCATGGACGCGGCGCGTGAGCGCCTGGGTGCAGCCGGCTATCATCCGTATGAGGTGGCAAGCTACGCGCTCGACGGCCATGAGTGCGCCCATAACATTGCCTACTGGACCGGACGGGGCTACCTGGGCCTGGGTCGTTCTGCCGCGGGCATGCTCGACGATGAGGATTTCGACCGTCTTGCAGGTTTGTTCCCCGGCGTGTCTTCTCGAGGCGATGCGTACCGCGTGCGTCTGGTGCAACGTGACGATGACGCGACGGCGTTCGAGGCCGAATATCTGTCGCAGCGCGAGGCTGTCGCCGAAGACTTGATGCTCGCTTGTCGCATGACGCGCGGTGTTGCGTCCGACCTGTTGGCTCGTGCAGCTTGCGTCATCCCAACGGGCGAGCTGGCAGCTGCCTGCGATCGCGCGCTCGAATTGGGTCTTGCCACTTGGGTGCCCGAGACGCTCTGGGGTCATGAGGGACCCTTCACTTCGGCAGATGTCGTCGCGGGCCATGTTCGAGCTCGTCTGGCGCCGACCCGTCTGGGCTGGCTCGATGGAAATGTTCTGTTCGAGCTGTTTTGGGATCTAGCTTAGGCCGCTCGGGTAGAATTACCGGAATATATACGCTGCTGTGAGCAGGAGGTTGCCGCGCATGGCGACGATGAACGAAAAAGATTACTACGAGATTCTGGGTGTCTCCAAGGACGCCACCTCGCGTGATATTCAAAAGGCTTTCCAGCAAAAGGCCCGTAAGCTCCATCCGGACGTCAATAAAGAGCCGGATGCCGAGGAAAAGTTTAAAGAGGTTTCCGAGGCCTACGCCGTGCTTTCGGATGAGCAAAAACGTGCGCGCTACGACGCCATGCGTTCTGGCAATCCCTTTGCCGGTGCTCCTACGGCTTCGCCCTATGGTGGCGGCTACGCCGGCAGCACGGGCTATGGCAATCCCTTTGAGGGCGGCTTTCCCTTTGGTGGCGCCTGGGGCCAGCAGCGTCGCGGCCAGGCTGCCTACAATCCCGAGAACGGCGCCAACGTGGTCGTCGATATCAAACTCGACGCCAAGGAGGCCAAGGGCGGTGCCCGCAAGACCGTCCGCTACACGCGCTTCGATACCTGTAGCAACTGCGGCGGCTCGGGCTCCGTTTCGTCTGAGCATGCCCATACCTGCCCGAGCTGCGGTGGCCGCGGCCACATCGACGTCGACCTGTCCTTCCTGTTTGGTGCGGGCACGTTCCAGTCGGTCTGCCCCGAGTGCGGCGGTTCCGGTAAGGTCGTGGCCGACCCCTGCCCCGATTGCGGTGGCAGCGGGCGAACCCGTGTGACCTCCGAGCAGACGATTGAGTTTCCTGCCGGCACGCACGATGGCGACGAGGTCCGCATTAGCGGCATGGGCCATGCTGGCACTAACGGTGCCGCGGGCGGCGACCTGGTCGGCCGCGCCCATGTTGAGGCCGAGCGCTTGGAAGGCAAAGCTCGTACTGGCTTTTACCTGATGGGCATTGTGGCGCCGTTTTTGGTGCTGTCGGCCATCTCGGGCGTGTTCTCGGCCTTTGCCGTGATGTGCTTTATTCCGTTTACCATGGGCCTGTTCATGGTGCTTTCGGACGGTGTGCTTCATCGCAGCCTGCTGTGGTGGAAGCGCGGTGCGATGCAGTTTGCCAACGGTTTTGCCAACGGCTTCATGTTCGCGCTCGTGTCGGTTTGGTTCGCGAGCTGCTCGCAACGGGCCATGCTTTCGCCGTATCAAATGCAATAACATCAAACCCTTTGTTTGCGGTCGGCCCAGCTTGGGTATAGGACGCACTGTGACAATAATGAAAGTCGGAAGGATTCGGTCGTGTCGGAAAATAGGGATTACTACGAGGTGCTTGGCGTCGACAGGGACGCCGACGCGCGGACGATTAAGCGTGCGTTTTTAAAGAAGGCCCGTACCGTACATCCGGATGTTTCGGACGATCCCGAGGCCGAGGCCAAGTTCAAGGAGCTCAACGAGGCCTATTCCGTTCTTTCCGATGAGCAGAAGCGTGCTAACTACGACCGTTACGGCACTGCCGACGGTCCTGGTGGTTCGGGCTATGTCGACATCAACGATATCTTTGGTGGCATGGGCATGGACGACCTGTTCTCGTCGTTCTTTGGCGGTGGCGCCGGTGGTGGCGCCCGCAGCCGTCGTGAGCGTCGTCGCGGACGTGACATGGCCATCTCCCTTTCGGTGACGCTCGAGGAGGCGGCGCTCGGTTGCAAAAAGACGATCAGCTATGATCGCCTTGCTCCTTGCGAGGACTGCAACGGTACCGGTAGGGCCGAGGGTGCACAGGAAAAGCAGTGCAGTCGCTGCCACGGTACGGGCTACGTCACGACGGTTCAGCGATCGTTTTTGGGCCAGGTTCAGTCTTCCTCGCCTTGCCCCGACTGCCATGGCGAGGGCACGGTTATCGACCATCCCTGCGAGACCTGCGACGGTCAGGGCCGCACGCCTTCGCACGAAAAGATCGACATCGATATTCCCGCCGGCGTTTCGACCGGTCGCCAGCTGCGTGTGAGCGGCTTTGGCGAGGCCGGCCTTCGCGGCGAGCCTTCGGGCGACTTGATTGTCAACGTGCGCGTTGCCGACCATGAGCGCTTTAAGCGCAACAGTGACGACCTGTACCTGGTGAGCGATATCTCGATTGCGCAGGCTGCGCTCGGCTGCGAGATCGAGGTCGAGGGCATTATGCCCGACGAGGTCGTTAAGGTGACGGTTCCCGCCGGCGCCCAGTACGGCGACACCGTGAGCGTCAATAATTACGGCATGCCGCGCATTGGCGGTGGCGGTTCGCGTGGCCGCCTGATCGTGCAACTGCGCGTGGTCGTTCCCACCAATCTTTCCAATAAGCAACGCGAGCTGCTCCGTGCTTTTGCCGATGAGATGGGCGATGACGTCGCTTCCGGTAAGAAGTCGGTGACCGACCGTATTAAGAGTGCCCTCGACGATATCCTCGATTAAGGAGCCCGCGTGCTCGCACCCCATATTTCCGTCGTCAACCTCGGCTGCCGTGTCAACCGGGTTGAGTCTGACCGTATCACTGCCGATCTTATGCGCCTGGGCTTTGCTATTTTGGAGCCCCAGGATGCCGATTTGATCGTCATTAACACCTGTGCCGTTACGGGCGAGGCCGAGGCCAAGACCCGTAAGGCCGTCCGTCATGCGCTGGCCCATCCAAATGAGCCCTATGTGCTCGTGACCGGTTGCGTGGTCAATTTGCATCCCGAGGAGCTGTTGGAGCTTTCGGATCGCGTGATCGCCGAGCCGTCCAAGATCGATGTCGCCGAACGTGTCTGCGAGGTGCTGGGCGTTGAGTCCGATAGCGTTCCCGCCTGCAGCGATGGCGAGGTGGTCGATGCGCTCGGTCGCTCTCGCCTGGGCGTGAAGATCCAGGACGGCTGCAACCATCGCTGCACCTATTGCATTGTGTGGAAGGCGCGCGGCCCCGAGCGCTCCGTGCCTGTCGAGTCCGTGCTTGAGCAAGTTCGCGAGGCCCAGGAGGCCGGCGTGCCCGAGGTGGTGCTGACCGGTGTGAACCTGGGTGCCTACGATGGCAAGAGCGCGACCGACGAGCATGTCGAAATCGATGAGCTGCTCGAGGCCATCATGGAGCGCACGACTATTGCGCATGTGCGCATTTCCTCGGTCGAGCCCATGGATATCTCTGAGCGCCTGCTTAAGGTTATGGCGCGCTATCCGCAGCGTATCGCCCCGTTTTTGCACCTGCCCGTGCAGTCCGGCTGTACGGCGACCCTGCATCGCATGGGTCGTCCCTATAGTGCGGAGGCCTTTGAGGACACGGTGCGTATGATTCGCGCCAACTTGCCCCAGGCGTCTCTTTCGTGCGATGTCATCGTCGGTTTTCCTGGTGAGACGGACGAGGAGTTCGAGGAGTCGCTGGCGCTGTGCCGCCGTGTGGGTTTCTCGCGTATGCACGTGTTCCGCTATAGCAAGCGTCCCGGTACCCTTGCTGCCGACATGCCCGACCAGGTACCGCCCGAGGTTATGGCCGAGCGCAGCCGTCGTATGCGAGACACGGCGCAGGAGCTCGCTATTGCCGATGCTCGTCGTCGCGTGGGCACTGTCGAGCGTGCCGTGCTCGAGTATGGTGACAGCCTGACGCTCGGTTCGTTCCATCATGCCCGTCTTGACGATACCTGTGGACTTACAGCCCCGTGCCTGCTCGATGTTGCTATCATCGGAGTCGATGATTCCGGCTTGGTCCATGCGCGCAGGGAGGTCCATGGAAGCCTCGAAGATTAGACTTACCGTTCCCGAGGGAATTGATCCCTCGTGCGTTTTGGGCGCCGGCGACGGCGTCCTTCGTGCACTCGAGAGCTTGGTTCGCGCCCATGTGGTCGCCCGTGGCGATAGCATCGCCGTGAGCGGTGACCCGGACGAGGTCGAACTCGTGGCTCGCTTTTTCGAACATGCTTTTCGCGAGGCGGCGGCCGGTCGTACCCTGTCTGCCGACGATGTCTCTCGCTGTCTGGCCGTTCTGCGCGACGGTGAGCACGAGGCTACGTCGCTTCGCGATGACGTGCTGCTTTCGTATCGCGGTCGTGCCATTCGCCCCAAAACGCTCGGGCAAAAGCGCTATGTGGATGCCATTCGCTCGCATACCATCACCTTTGGCTTGGGTCCTGCCGGTACCGGTAAGACCTATCTGGCCATGGCGCTCGCCGTTGCCACGCTCAAGCGTCACGAGGTGGGCCGTCTGATCTTGACGCGTCCGGTTGTCGAGGCGGGGGAGAATCTGGGCTTTTTGCCCGGTACCCTTGAGGAAAAGATCGATCCCTACATGCGTCCGCTCTACGACGCCCTTTTTGACATGATGGATCGCGAGCGCACCGATGAGCTTATGGAGCGCGGCGTTATCGAGATCGCCCCGCTTGCCTACATGCGCGGCCGCACGCTGAGCGATGCTTTCGTGGTGCTCGACGAGGCGCAAAATACCACGCCCGAGCAGATGAAGATGTTCCTGACACGCCTGGGCTTCAACTCCAAGTTCGTGATCACCGGCGACCTGAGCCAGCGCGACCTGGTGGGTCGTCGTGGCGGTCTTGCCGACGTTGAGCAGATTTTGGGCCGTGTCGACGATGTCGCATTTTCGCACCTCGAGCGCGCCGACGTGGTGCGCCATGCCTTGGTGGGACGTATCGTCGAGGCGTACGATACTTATGATGATGTGCGCGAGAAACGCGTACGTGACCGAAAGGAGTCCCGTTGAGTGTATTGATCAGCAACGATGCCGAGCTCGATACGCTGCTTGACGCGCAGGAGGTGGAGCACATCTGCGAGGTTGTGCTTGCTGCCGAGGGCGTTGAACGTGAAGTCGAGATTTCCCTTTCGTATGTCGACGAGGACGAGATGCACGAGCTCAACCACGAGTGGCGCGGTATCGACCGCACCACCGATGTGCTCTCGTTTGAGTGCGATTCGGCCTTTGACGAGGATATTCCCGCCGATGAGACGCTCGAGCTCGGCGATATCATCTTGGCCCCGCAGGTTATTTCCCGTCAGGCCCCTGGTTTTGGCAATAGCCCTGCTGACGAGTGCCGTCTGATGCTCGTACACGGCATGCTGCACCTGCTGGGCTATGACCACATCGAGGACGACGAGGCCGAGGTCATGGAGGCCCGCGAGGACGCCATCCTGCGCGATTTGGCGCTCGAGCGCGGCGAGGACCCCAAGCTAGTCCACGTCGGCCCCATCACCAACCACGCCCACGACTAGGAGCCGTCTATGATTCCCGGATCGAACAAGGACCATCCGTCCTTCTTAAAGTCGTTTTCTTACGCTATGGAGGGCTTCGTCACCGCCGTCAAGACCGAGCGCAACATTAAGGTCATGCTCGTGGCGGGCGTGTGCACCGTCATTGCAGGCTGCATCGTGGGGCTCGACATTGCCGAGTGGGCCACGATTATCATCTGTTGCGGCCTGGTGATCCACGGCGAGCTTTGCAATACCGCCATGGAGGCCATCGTCGACCTGGCGACCCAGGAGCTCCATCCGCTGGCCAAGCGTGCGAAGGACATCGCCGCCGCCTCCGTATACGTTCTTTCCATCACCGCCGCGATTGTGGGCTTGCTGGTATTTGCCCACGCGCTCGGCTTTATTTAGAAAGGGATTCCCATGTCCGACAATATGCAGCCTGCCGATGAGATTTTGGACGACGAGTCCCTGGACGCGGTGGATACCGAGGAGCTCGAGGATGTCGAGGAGTTCGACCCGTTTGAGGGTATGAGCGACGAGGAACTCGACGCCCTGTGCGACGAGGACGATAACCTCGCGGGCTTTGGAGACGTTGAGCCCGGTTTCCGCAGCGGCTTTGTGGCCCTGGTCGGTCGTCCCAACGCTGGCAAGTCTACGCTGCTTAATGCCTGCTATGGCAAAAAGGTCGCTATCACCTCGCCGGTGGCCCAGACGACCCGCCGCCGCATGCGCGCCGTCGTCAACCGCCCCGGCTACCAGCTGGTCTTTGTCGATACCCCCGGTATTCATAAGCCCAAGGACGGCTTGGGATCCGAGCTCAACAAGAGCGCGTTGTTCGAGCTGAACGATGTTGATGTTGTCGCGTTTTTGATTGATGCCACCAAACCGATCGGCAGGGGAGACGCCTGGGTTGCCGAGCGCGTCAAGAACGCTCGTTCCAAGAAGGTCCTGGTGCTCACCAAGGCCGATGAGGCCGACCCCGCACAGGTCATGGAGCAGCTTAAGGCAGCCCACGAACTCATGGAATATGACGACGAGATCGTGACGTCGTCGGTCAAGAACTTCAACGTCGATGCATTTATCGAGACCGTTGCGCACTTTTTGCCTGAGGGTCCGCGTTGGTTCCCCGAGGACATGGGTACCGACGCTTCCGATGAGACGCTCGTTGCCGAGTTTGTGCGCGAGAAGGTCTTGCGCCGCACCCGTGATGAGATTCCGCACTCCGTTGGCGTGATCTGCGATGCGCTCGAGCAGACCAAGAAGGTGCTGCGCGTGCACGCCACCATTTACGTCGAGCGCGAGGGCCAAAAGGGCATCATCATCGGCAAGGGCGGCGAGATGATCAAGCATATCGGTATCGACGCCCGTCGCGATCTTGAGCGCATTTTTGGCACGCAGGTCTTTTTGGAGCTGGACGTGAAGGTCAAGGCCGGCTGGCGTGACGACGAGGCCCAGATTCGCCGCTTTGGCTACAACGCCGAGGACTAAGGACGCGCGGCGCGCATGGCAGGCTCCCGGACATATCGCACCAAGGTGCTCGTCCTCGACAAGACGAAGCTTAAAGAGACGGACCTGATCCTGACGATGCTTGACGAGCGGGGTCGGCAGGTTCGTGCCGTGGCAAAGGGCGCCCGCAAACCCGGTGGGCGCCTGGCTGCGCGCTGCGAGCTGTTCTGTACCGTCGATATGCTGCTCGCGCATGGACGGTCGCTCGACGTGGTTTCCCAGGCCGAGCTTATGGAGGCGCCGCTCAGCGCTACGCCCGATTACGAGACGACCTGCGCCGCAAGCGCGATCGCCGAGGTCGCGCGCGTATGCTCGTTCGAGGACGCTGAGGACCCGTTTACCTTTGCCATCACGCAGCGAGCGCTTGCCCTGGCGGGCAGCGGGCTCGACACAGCGCACATGGATCTACTTGTGGCGGCATATGTCTTTAAGCTGCTGTCGCACGTTGGCTATCGACCCGATTTTTCGGCCTGCGTGCTGTGCGGAGACCCCATGCTGTCGTATTTTTCAGCCCAGGCGGGCGGTCTCATGTGCGGGTCGTGCGCGTCGAGCGTTCCAGGTGCCGAACTGGTGTCGACCGGTGAGACCGCATGGCTGCGCGCCCTCATGTCCATGACCTTCGATGCGCTTTTGGCCGAGCGAATCGACCCGCATACGGCGGCATTCCTGCTCGGGCTTTCGCATGTTTGGGCTGCGACGCACACCGATCAGCGCCTCCGCGCGATGGAATTCATGTTGGGTCGGTGATGATGCGCAGGCGCGGGCTGCTTGTGGTAACATACCGACCTGTTGGTACCTCGACCTTGGTTGTTCGCTCCACCGGCGGCTTCCCAGTCCGAGGCGAATCGAGTCGCCCGTGGGCGACGCAAAACGAAAGGTGAAACAATGACTGTTTCCAAAGAGCGCAAGGCGGAGCTGACTGCCCAGTTCGGTAACACCCCGGTCGACACCGGCAACCCCAAGGTTCAGGTCGCCATCCTGTCCGAGCGCATCAAGGAGCTGACCGAGCACATGAAGTCCCACCAGAAGGACTTCCACACCCGTCGTGGCCTGCTCATGCTCGTCGGCCGTCGTCGTCGTCTTCTCTCCTACATCAAGAAGAACGACATCGTCGAGTACCGTGAGCTCATCAAGGCTCTGGGCATCCGCGACAACATCCAGTAGGATTTGTACATGCTAAGAGCGTCCTGCGCAGCGGGGCGCTCTTTTTGTGTAAGGGCGCGAACAATCACGCTCTGAAGCGTGGCGGGGGCAGGGGGCCCGCGTCACATGAGAAGCCCGCAGACAAGGGGTCTGCGGGGTTAAGGAGAACAATGACACTCGTATCCAAGACCTTTGAGCTGTACGGCAAGACCTACACCTTTGAGTCGGGCGAGCTTGCCAAGCAGGCCACCGGCGCCTGCCTGGTCAAGCAGGGCGACACCACGATGCTCGACACCGTGGTCGTCTCCAAGGAGCGTAAGAACTACGACTTCTTCCCGCTGACCGTCGACTTCAACGAGAAGATGTACGCCGCCGGCCGCATCCCGGGTGGCTACCTCAAGCGTGAGGGCCGTCCCAGCGAGAAGGCCACGCTCACCGCGCGCATGATCGACCGTCCGATTCGCCCGAGCTTCCCGGACGGCTTCCGCAACGAGGTGCACATCGTCGCTACCTCGCTCGTCGCCGACCAGGTCAATCCCTTCGATGTCATCAACGTCATGGGTGCTTCCCTGGCCATGACGCTCGGCGGCGTGCCCTTCGAGGGTCCGCTTGCCTGCGTGCGCATCGGCCGCAACGTGGAGACCGGCGAGTTTATCGTCAACCCCACCTACGAGGAGCGCGAGAACTCCGATCTGGACCTGGAGCTGGGCGGCTCTGCCGACTTCATCTCGATGGTCGAGGCCGGCGCCGAGGAGATCTCCGAGGACGACATGCTCGCCGCCATGAAGTTTGGCCAGGAGGCCCTTGCTGCCTTCTGCCAGGCTCAGGACGAGTTCGTTGCCGAGTGGGAGCAGGTCAACGGTGCCATCGTCAAGAAGGAGTACCCGCTCGATCAGCCCGTCGAGGAGGTCCAGGAGCGCATCTTCGCCCACTACGACGAGATGGCAGCCGCCCTTCGCGATGCCGACAAGCTTTCCCGTATCGGTAAGGTCGAGGCTCTGAAGGAGTCCATCCGCGCCGAGTTCACCGAGGAGGAGCAGGCCGCTTGGGAGCGCGAGATCCCCGTGGCGCTCAAGAAGCTTGAGAAGAAGGCCATGCGCACCATGGTCGTCGAGACCGGCGAGCGCGTCGACGGCCGTGCCGCCGACGAGATTCGCCCCATCATGGTGAAGGATAACTACCTGCCTCTCGTTCACGGCTCCGGCCTGTTCCAGCGCGGCCAGACCCAGGTGCTCTCCGTCCTGTCACTCGGTATGCTCAACGAGGGCCAGCGTCTGGATACCATTGAGCCCACCGAGGGCAAGCGCTACATGCACCACTACAACTTCCCGCCGTTCTGCACCGGCGAGACCGGCCGCATGGGCAGCCCCAAGCGCCGCGAGATCGGCCATGGCAACCTGGCCGAGCGCGCCCTGCTTCCGGTGCTCCCCGACGAGAACGAGTTCCCTTATGCCATCCGCGTCGTCTCCGAGGTCATGGAGTCCAACGGTTCCTCTTCGATGGCTTCGACCTGCGGCTCCACGCTCGCCCTTATGGACGGCGGCGTGCCCATTAAGCGCCCGGTCTCCGGTATCGCCATGGGCCTGATCCAGGAGGAGGGCAAGACCGTGGTCCTGTCCGACATCCAGGGTCTCGAGGACTTCCTGGGCGACATGGACTTTAAGGTCACCGGCACCACCGAGGGCATCACCGCCCTGCAGATGGACAACAAGGCCACCGGCCTTACCTTCGACATCCTGGCCCGCGCCCTGCAGCAGGCCAAGGAGGGTCGCGCCTTCATCCTGCAGAAGATGCTCGATGTGATCCCCGAGCCGCGCCACACTACGCGCAGCACCGCTCCGCGCATCGTTTCCATCCAGGTTCCGACCGACAAGATTCGCGACGTCATCGGTTCCGGCGGCAAGGTCATCCGCGGCATCCAGGACGAGACCGGCGCCTCGGTCGACATCCAGGAGGACGGCACCGTCTTTGTCGGCGGCACCGGCGAGTCCGTCGACCAGGCTGTCGAGCGTATCAAGCTCATCATCAAGGTTCCCGAGCCGGGCGAGGAGTACACCGGTCGCGTGGTCTCCATCCAGCCCTTCGGCGCCTTCGTCAACCTGCTGCCCGGTAAGGACGGCCTGCTGCACATCTCCCGCGTCGCCAAGGGCCGCGTGGAGAAGGTCGAGGACGTCCTCAACGTGGGCGACGAGGTCAAGGTCGTCGTCATCGAGGTCGACGATCGTGGCAAGATTTCGCTCGATCGTCTGGACAAGCCCGAGGCCCCGGCTCGTGCCGAGGGTGCCTCTGAGGGCGACGGCGAGCACTTCCAGCGCCGTGAGCGTCCGCGTCGCGAGCGCTCCGAGCGCAGCGACCGTCCGCGCCGTCCCGGCGACAACGGAGGCCGCAAGCCCCGCCGTCACCACGACGCCGAGTAACAGCTCCACATAAGCAGTTCAACAAGGGCGACTCCGCAATGGGGTCGCCCTTTTGCTTGCGCCCGGGAGGGACGCATATGAAGTTTCCTGCTCTACAGTCCTGCGCAAGACGGAAAGCACATTAAGTGCTTTCCTTTGCGTGCGGAACTCGCGATAAACTTCATATGCGTCCCTCCCGGCGCAAGCAAAAGGGCTGGTTAATGCCGCTCGCTATTTAGTTAGACAGTCTATTCAGTAGTCAGATTACAGATCTGTAGATAGCCGCAGCAGCATCTTCCCAGATAAATCCGACCAAAATAAACCTGTCTCTATTTGGCAGGTTTCCCGTGGGGCGGGCACTGATGAAGTTTATCGCGAGTTCCGCACGAACAGGAGGCCACTTAATGTGGCCTCCGTCGTGAGCAGGACTGTAGAGCAGGAAACTTCATCAGTGCCCGCCCCACGGGAAACCGGCGGGATGGACCAGTTCAGATGGGGCTTTGATGCATGGGTGGTCTGTTGGTGGGCAAATGGGTATCATACTGTGGTTACTGCGTCGAATCTGTGATGCATGTTTGTACGTTCCCGGCGGTCGGTTTGCCAGAAGCGCCCCGTCGGTTGTTCCAGACCCGTTTCGAAGAAAGGAAACAACACTCACCTATGGCAGCTAAAAAATCATCTCCCTTGAAGATCATCCCGCTCGGCGGCCTTGACGGCATCGGCAAGAACATGACGGTCTTCGAGTGCGGCGACGACATGGTGCTCGTCGATGCCGGCCTCATGTTCCCCGACGACTCCCAGCCCGGTATCGACCTGGTGCTTCCCGACTACACCTATGTTTTGGAGAACGAGGAGAAGCTCCGCGGTATCGTCGTCACCCACGGCCACGAGGACCACACCGGTTCGCTTCCGTATCTGCTGCAGGACCTCAACAATAAGGTGCCCATCTTCTCGAGCAAGCTGACGCTTGGCTTTATCGAGGGCAAGCTTTCTGAGTTCCGCATCCGCGCGCCCAAGTTCCGCGAGGTTAAGGGCGGCAGCCATGTCAACCTCGGCGGCATCTCGCTCGACTTCTTCTCGATGACGCACTCCATCCCCGGCGCTCTGGGCGTGTTCATTCGCACCAATCAGGGCACCGTTATGCACACCGGCGACTTTAAGCTCGATCAGACGCCCATCGACGGCGTCACGCCCGACTACGCCGCTATCAGCCGCTTTGCCAAGCAGGGCATCGACCTGCTGCTTTCCGACTCCACCAATGCCACGGTTCCCGGCTTTACCAAGTCCGAGGCCGAGGTTGGCCCCAATCTGCTGCACGCCATCAAGAACGCCCCGGGTCGCGTGTTCGTCGCGTCGTTCTCGAGCCATATCCATCGTTTGCAGCAGATCTGCGATGCCGCCCGCAAGTGCGGCCGTAAGGTCGTTGTGACCGGTCGCTCCATGCTCACTAACACCCGCGTGGCGCGTGAGCTGGGCTACCTCAACATCGACGATGCCGATATCATCGATGCCTTCGATATCGATAACCTGCCCGACGACAAGATCGTCGTCATGTGCACCGGTTCGCAGGGCGAGCCGCTGTCGGCCCTGTCCCGCATGGCCAATGGCGAGCACAAGACGCTCTCTATCCACGAGGGCGATACCGTCATCCTCTCGGCAACTCCTGTTCCCGGCAATGAGAAAGCCGTCCAGCAGGTTGTCAACAGCCTTGCTAAGCTCGGCTGCGACGTGTGGGATAAGAACCGCGCTCTCGTCCACGTCTCGGGCCACGGTAGCCAGGAGGAGCTCAAGCTCCTGATGGCCATGGCTAAGCCCACGTACTTTATGCCGGTTCACGGTGAGGCCGTGCATCTGCGCGCCCATGCCCAGCTGGCTCGCAAGATGGGCATCAAGGACGATCATATCTTTATCCTCGATAACGGCGACACGCTCGAGATGCGCGGCGGTATCGTCAAACGCGGTACGCCCGTCGAGTCCGGCGTCGTCTACGTCGACGGCCTGCGTATCGGCGATACCGACCCCATCGTCTTGCGCGATCGCCAGAAGCTCGCCAACGACGGTATGGTTACCGCTGTTGCCATCGTCTCGCTCAAGCACAAGAAGATCGAGGCCATCGAGTTCTCGGGCCGCGGTGTCTCGTTTGCCATCGACGACCAGTTCTCTGAGGATGCCTCCGCGTCCATCATGAAGACGATCGAGAAGGGCAAGTTTAGCTTTACGAGCAGCGGTTCCGATGCCATTCGCAAGGCCGTGCGTGATTCGCTCTCCAACTTTATTTGGAGCCGTACGCGCACCCGTCCGATGATCATCCCGGTCGTCATGGAGGTTTAGTTTGGCGCGCGGATCTGCACAAAACGCCAAAGGCAATAAGGCCAATAACCAACCGGCATCTGCTAAGGGTGCCGGTTCCCATCTGCGTGCCAATAAGGGCCACGAGGCCGACTTCGACGATTTTGAGCCCTTGGTCGAGCCCTCGGCCAACCGCGATATCGCCGGCGTGGTCATCGCCGTTTTGGCGATTGCGTCCTTCATTGCCGTGATTTCGCCGGCGACCGCACCCGTTACGGCTGCGGTTGCCGGTTTCTACCACCTGGGCTTTGGTCTGGGCGCCTACGTGCTGCCGATCGTCATTTTGCTGTTTGCCGCCACGCTCTTTTTAGGTGAGGACTCGCCGCTCAACGCGCGCTCGGTCGCGGGCGGAGCCGTGGTCTTTATCGCCGTTGTCTCCATTCTTTCTCTGATGGTGCCGGGTACGAGCGACTCGTGTGACCTTATGTTCACGCCGCAAAATTTGTCCGCCTCGGGTGGCTACATCGGTGCGTTTATTGCGAGTGCGCTGCAGAATGCCCTGGGTAAGCCTATCGCGATGGTAGTCCTGTTGGGTCTTGCCGTCGTTGGTTTTGTCATCATCGGCTTTTCTGTGGGTGGCGTGCTGCGCTCTGCTCGCGACCGTGCGGCCGATTTTGCCGAGCGCCGTCGTGCCGACGTCAACGCGAGCCCGTGGGGTGACGACGAAGCCCTGTCGGTGCCCGGCGTTGCCCGTCCGCACCTGAGCATTCTTCGTCAAAAGGGCTCCGATGCTGCCGTGACCACGGTCATGGGCAACGATGTAGACCCGGTTTTGGACGATGACGACGAGGACGAGGATCTGTTTGTCGACGTGTCCGATGCCGTGGAAGCTGAGCGCGCTAAGACGACGCTGTTGCCGCGCCGCCATGCCAAGAAGGGCAAGGCTGCGCCCAAACTCAATACGAGTGAGCCCGACCCGTCTTGGTCCGAGAGCGAGATTGAGCTCACCGAGGGTGATGACGAGGACGACGAGGACGACGAGGCTCCGATTGAGACCGCAAAGACAACTTTGCTGCCGCGTCGCCATGCAAAGCGCGACCAGGTAACCGGTCAGCTTTCGATGGAAGACGACCCCGATAAGATCGACGAGTCCGAGCCGCCGTTTGCCGTGAATCCTGTCTCGGCAGCACCTCAGATCCCCGACTTCTTGAAGCATCCCAAGGTTGCCGATGCGCCTGCCTTGAGTGCTGTCGAATCGGGTGCGGCCAGCGATGGGGGAACGGACGGCGGCGCCGCAGATAACGAGGGCGAAGAAGAGGACGGCCTCAAACTTCCGCCACTTGAGATTCTGCATGCCAACCCGCAGTCGGCTTCCGCTGCGTCTTCGGACAAGGAGCTGGAGCAGACCGCTGAGTCACTGCAATCCACCTTGCTTGAGTTTGGCCGCAGTGCCCGCGTGGTCGGCTGGATCGCCGGCCCCACGGTGACGACCTTTAAGCTGCAACCTGGCGAGGGCGAGCGCGTGAGCAAGATTTCGAGCCTCGAGGACGATATCGCGCTTTCGCTCGCAGCTCAGTCGGTTCGTATCTTTGCCCCGATCCCCGGCACGTCGCTCGTGGGTATCGAGATCCCCAATCGCAAGCGCCAGAACGTCAACCTGGGCGACGTGCTGCCCTATGTGAAGGGCGGTCCGCTCGAGCTCGCCATCGGCCGCGATGCCGAGGGTACGCCGGTCGTCGCCGACCTCGCCAAGATGCCCCACCTGCTGATCGCCGGCACGACCGGTTCTGGTAAGTCGGTGATGATCAACTCCATCATCACGACCCTGCTCATGCGCGCGCTTCCCGAGGACGTTCGCCTGATCATGGTCGACCCCAAGCGCGTCGAGCTCGCGGGCTATAACGGTCTGCCGCATCTTTACGTGCCTGTAGTGACCGAGCCCAAGCAGGCCGCGAGCGCTCTGCAATGGGCCGTGTCCGAGATGGAGCGTCGCCTGAAGGTCTTCGAGCGTCTCAATGTACGTAAGATCTCGACCTATAACGAAAAGCAGGCCGCCGGCGAGTTTGAACATTACGATAACCCGCCGCAAAAGATGCCCTATCTGGTCATTATCATCGACGAGCTCTCGGACCTGATGATGGTCGCCGGTAAGGATGTCGAGGCCTCGATCGTGCGTATTGCTCAGCTGGGCCGTGCCGCCGGTATCCACCTTATCGTGGCCACGCAGCGCCCGAGCTCCAACGTGGTGACGGGCCTCATTAAGGCCAACATCACCAACCGCATCGCCTTTAACGTCGCCACGGGCATCGACTCGCGCGTCATCATCGACCAGATGGGTGCCGAAAAGCTCACCGGTTTGGGCGACATGCTGTTCTCCAAGGTCGACTGGGGCAAGCCTCGCCGTATTCAGGGCTGCTTTGTCTCGGACGATGAAATCAACGAGATTGTCGAGTTCGTCAAGTCGCAAAGCGAGCCCGACTACCATGAGGAGATCCTGTCGGCTGTGGCGCCCGCTTCCATGTCCATGGCGGGTGGCGGCATTGTCCGCACCGGAGTTGCCGAGCCGCAAGACGATGATCCGCTCATTTGGGAAGCCGCCCATATTGTGGTGGAATCGCAGCTGGGCTCCACATCTGGCCTGCAACGCCGCCTTAAGGTTGGCTATGCGCGCGCCGGGCGTATTATGGACATGCTGGAAGAAAAGGGTGTCGTCGGCCCGCCCGACGGTTCCAAGCCGCGCGAGGTCCTATTGGACGAGGAGGGGCTTGCCGCGCTGGAATCTGTCGACGCCGAGATGGCACGTGAAGATTGTGAGTTTGGAGGATTCTGATGGCTGCACGCTTTGGTGACATGCTGCTCGAGCAGCGTCGCCGAATGGGCCTTTCCATTCAGCAGGTCGCCAACACCATCAAAATCAGGCCGCAGATCATCGAGTTTTTCGAGACCGGTAACTTTGCTTCGATGCCGCCGCGCGGCTATGCGCAGGGCATGATTTCGAGCTATGCTCGCTTTTTGGGCCTCAATCCGCGCGAGGTCGTCAATGCCTACTTTGACGACCTGATGGCATACGAACGCGAGACATCGCAGCAGGCCGGTCGTTTTCAGGACGCCGCCGGCTACGTCAATTCGCGTTCTTCGGTCGATAACGGGCGCTTCCTGATGGTTCAGGGCGGTCGTTCGACCCGCTATGGACAGCGTCCTCAGCAGGCCGGTTATATTACCGAGACGGGTTCGGGCGAGGAAATTCGCTCACAGCGTGACCGGTTCCGCAGTACGCCGATGCCCGAGGACCGTGCGCTTCCCGCTGCTCGCGGCGTGGCGCGTGACCCTCGTGCCGGCTACGGCGACGGCGGCTATTCCGATCGTGGCTACCGTGGTGTCTCTGCCGGTCGTGCTCTCGGTGGCTATGCGGACGCCGATACCACACAGGTGACGCCGCGTCTTCGCTCTCAACCACAGCCGTATGGCCAGCGCTCTTCGGCTCCGCGTGCGGGCCAGCGTGGCTATCAAGGCCGCGGTGAACTTGCGCCCCGCTCGGGTCAGCGCGGCCTTCAGGGCCAGGGTGGCTATCGTGGCCGTTCCGATAGCAATCGTGGTCGTATGCCTCAGGGAGGTGGCCGCAGCAGTTCCAGTCGTGGACGCGGCGGATCTCGTACTCCTCAAAACAACGGGCTCGATCCGCGTATCGTCTACGCTGGCATCGGTGCCGTGGCGTTGCTGCTGATCGTGCTCATCGTGGTACTTCTGCGCGGCTGCGCATCTTCGACGCCCGAAACCACGCCCGAGACGCCTGCTGCTACCAAGACGACGACCAAGAAGTCTTCTAAGAAGACCGAAACGGTCGACGAGGACGAAGACACCGATGAGGCGACGGATGAGTCGACCGGTTCGGACGCCACCAAGACGACGGCTAAAAAGGAAGAGAACGAGGCAACGAAGGTCAAGGTCTCCGTTGCCAAGGGAAAGACCGCGTGGATTGAGGTCAAGGTCGACGGAAAGTCGGTCTATGGCGCCCAGGCGACTGGCCCCTTTGAGCAGGAGTACACGCCCGAGTCCTCGATCGAGATCACCACGTCCAAGCCTTCCGATGTCACCGTTACCAAGAATGGCGAAAAGGTCCGTTACGATACCAAGACTTCGGGCGTGGCGCGTGTGACGATCACCGTTCCCAAGAAGGAGACGACCTATTCCGAGAATGGTGAAAGTTCTGATGGTGCCGACACCACCGACGGTACCGATACCACCGACGGCACCGATGCCCAGTCCACGGATGGCGCCGATGCCGCAACTGACGGTCAGACGCCCACCGATTCTACCGACTATTCGTACGATAGCTATTAAGCCGCTCGTACGCGAAAGGAAACATCATGGCTAAAGATTCCAGCTTCGACGTCGTGTCCGAGGTCAATATGCAAGAGGTCGACAACGCCTTCCAGCAGACCACGCGCGAGATTTCCCAGCGCTATGACCTGAAGGATTCCGGCGCCACGATTGAGCTTTCGAAGGGCGACAAGCTCTTTACGATCAACGCCCCGGCCGACTTTGTCTCCAAGCAGATCATCGATGTCCTGAGCTCCAAGCTCATCAAGCGCGGCATCGACCTCAAGGCTGTTTCGTGGGATGCTCCGCAGGCGGCATCGGGCGGCACCGTGCGCGTGCTCGGCCATATCGTCGAGGGTATCGACCAGGCGACCGCCAAGAAGATCAACAAGGACATCAAGGACCAAAAGCTCAAGGTCAAGGTGACCATCGAAGCTGACAAGCTGCGTGTTTCCTCTGCTTCGAAGGACGCGTTGCAGACCGTGATTCAGTTCCTGCGCGACCAGGACTACGGCCAGCCGCTGCAGTTCACCAACTACCGCTAATATCATTCGAAAGGACCGCTCTCCAACATGGATACACCGTTGGGCTCCGTGCTCTACATCACCCTCGGGTGCGCCAAGAACGAGGTCGATACCGACCGCATGCGTTCTCTTTTGACCGCCGCAGGCTACGAGGAGGCATTCGACCCGCAGGAGGCCGATATCGCCATCGTCAATACGTGCTCGTTCCTCGCCTCCGCAACGTCCGAGAGCATCGAGACCACGCTCGAGCTCGCCAACGAGGTGCAGGACGGCGTTCGTTCTTGCCCCATCGTCATGTGCGGCTGTGTGCCGTCGCGCTATGGCGACGACCTGCCTGACGAGCTGCCCGAGGTCGCTGCCTTTGTGAAGGCCGACGAGGAAGACGGCATCGTGGCAGTCATCGATGGCGTGCTGGGTGTCGAGCGTGAGATCGCGGCCTATATCCCTCAGGTCAAGCGTACCGTCGAGGGTGCCGTTGCCTACGTCAAGATTTCCGATGGCTGCAATCGTTTTTGCAGCTTCTGCATGATCCCCTATATTCGCGGTCGTTATCACTCGCGCAATGCCGAGAGCATTATTTCTGAGGTGCGCGACCTGGTTGCCGGTGGCGTGCGCGAGATCGTGCTGATCGGCCAGGACACGGGCATCTGGGGCACCGACTTTGCGGATGAGGACGTCGCCGAGGGCTCGCCGCGCAATCTGGCGCAGCTGCTGCGTGCCGTCGCCGAGGCCGTGCGCCCGCAGAACGTCTGGGTCCGCGTGCTCTACCTGCAGCCCGAGGGCATGACCGATGAGCTCATCGAGACGATTCGCGATACGCCCGAGGTGCTTCCCTATATCGATATTCCCGTGCAGCACTGCGACGCGCGCATTCTCAAGGCTATGCGCCGTTCTGGTTCGCGCCAGGAGCTCGAGGACCTGTTCCGCGATCTGCGTGAGCGTATCCCCGGCATCGTGATCCGTTCCACGGCCATGGTCGGCTTCCCGACCGAGACCGACGACGAGTTCCGCGACCTTATCGACTTTATGGACACCGTCGGCTTTGACTACACGAGCGTCTTTGCCTACTCGCAGGAGGAGGGCAGCCTGGCCGCTAAGATGGAGGGTCAGGTCGACGAAGAGGTCAAGCTCGAGCGCGCCCAGGAGGCCATGGACCTGGCTGAGTCGCTCGGTTTTGCCGCCACCGCCGCACATGTGGGCGAGCGCGCCCAGGTGATCGTCGACGGTATCGAAGAAACCGAGGACGGCGCCGAGCTGATCGGCCATGCCTGGTTCCAGGCGCCCGATTCCGATGGCGCGGTGCATCTGGACGCCAGCGAGGCGTCCGTGGGTGATATTCTGACCGTCGAGTTTACCGATAGCTTCTGCTATGAGCTTATCGGACATGTTGTGGAGTAGGAGAGCGTCGTGGCAAACGAGAGCAATAAGGAACTGACGAGTGTTTGGACGCCCGCCAACATCGTGACGTGCGTTCGCATCGTCTTTATCCCGGTGTTCATGATCGTGTCGGCGCTGTCTCACACGAGCGTTGCCGGTACGGACTGGAGCACCTTCGACGGCCCGCTCGCCGCCGCCGCCTTTATTCTGTACGTTATCCTGTCGTGCACCGATAAGGTCGACGGCTATCTGGCGCGCTCGCGCAACGAGATCACCGACTTCGGTAAGTTTTTGGACCCCATCGCCGACAAGCTACTCGTGTTCTCGGCCCTGCTGCTGTTCCTCGATTTTGGCGCGGTGACCGTGTGGTCCGTGTTCATTATCTTGTTCCGCGAGCTGTTGGTGAGCGCCCTTCGCATGGTCGCGAGTGCGGCCGGTGTGGTCATTGCCGCCGATAAGCTCGGCAAGTACAAGACGGCGACCACGATGGTCTCCATCTGCGGCTACCTGTGCGTCTTTGCGATGACCGGCCTCCAGTTGGGGCCTGCGGAGCTGTTGCTCGGTGTCTATGGCGTTTCACGCTTCCTGTACGCTGTTGCCGTTGTCCTGACCGTTATCTCGGGCGCCCAGTACTTCTGGAACTGCCGCAAGATCGTCTTTTCGGTCTAGGTCCTGGTGGGTATGGCGGACTCTTTTGAGCAGATTTCCGCACATAACGAGGAGCTGGCGCGCGATATTGTCGAGCGCGCGAGCGCTCGGGGCGTGACGGTTTCTACGGCTGAGTCGCTGACGGCGGGTATGATCGCCTCGACGATTGCCGATATCCCGGGCGCCTCGGCGGTGCTGCGCGGCGGTGCGGTGACCTATTGCGATGAGATCAAGCATCGTGTTCTGGGTGTTGAGCAGGAGACGCTCGATCGGTTTAGCGCCGTGTCGCACCAGACGGCGCGCGAGATGGCCGCGGGCTCGCTGGACCTCTATCAGAGCGATGTGGCCGTGAGCGCAACGGGCTACGCTGGGCCCGGTGGTGGCACCGAGCAAGACCCCGCCGGCACGTTCTATATTGGCTGGGCGTATCGCGTGGCTGATGGGGAAGTGCCGATCGTGGACTCTGTGCGTTGCCACTATGAGGGCGACCGTTCGTGTGTTCGTGCCCATGCGGTCACGGAGGCATTGGGACGCATTGCCCTTGTGCTCAACTCTATGGAATAGGCGTGTTTTAAGGGGCCTTAGGGCCCCTTAATTGTGGAGATGGGGACCTCTGACGAATTTAGCTTTTGTGCTGGTCATAGGTGTATTATCTCCTTCCTTGTTTTTATTTGGCCCTATGTGGTCAAGCATTTGGACAGTGTTTGGTCGGCGTTTGGTTGGGTTTTGGAAAGACTGCCTGCATATGATTGGTCTGAACGGTTGACCACGAACAGCCGTTCGTTTATTATCGATGCAGGTTGTTAAGAGGAGGGCTATTCATGGCCAAGAATTCAGGTCCCGTACGTACCGTCCATGCACCCACGACGGGCAAAGAGCGCGAAGAGATGATCGCCACCACCAAGGCCGAGATCGAGAAGAAGTTCGGTCAAGGTTCCATCATGAGGTATGGTGACGGCGGCCCCGAGCTCGAGGTCGAGGCCATCCCCACGGGTGCTCTGGCGCTCGATGCCGCTCTGGGTATCGGCGGTGTGCCGCGCGGCCGTATCGTCGAGATTTACGGTCCCGAGTCCTCCGGTAAGACGACGCTTTCGCTCGAGATCTTGGCCGAGGCCCAGGCAATGGGTGGCGTCGTGGCGTTTATCGATGCCGAGCACGCGCTCGATCCCACGTATGCCGCGCGCATTGGCGTGGATATCGACGAGGTATTGATTTCCCAGCCCGATACGGGTGAGCAGGCGCTCGAGATTGTTGACATGCTCGTGCGTTCCGGCGCCATCGATGCCATCGTCGTCGACTCCGTCGCCGCGCTGACCCCGCGTGCCGAGATCGAGGGAGAGATCGGCGATACCACGGTCGGTTTGCAAGCTCGCCTGATGAGTCAGGCGCTCCGCAAGCTCGCCGGCTCGCTGTCCAAGTCCAATACGACATGCATCTTCATCAACCAGCTGCGAGAGAAGATCGGCGTCATGTTCGGCAACCCCGAGACCACGACGGGCGGCCGTGCCCTTAAGTTCTTCTCTTCGGTGCGTATCGACATTCGCCGCATCGACAGCATTAAGCTTAAGGACGAGGTTATCGGTAACCGCGTGCGCGCCAAGGTCGTTAAGAACAAGGTGGCAGCTCCGTTCCGTTCTGCTGAGTTCGACATCATGTACGGTACGGGCATCTCTAAGGAGGGCTCGATCTTGGACATGGCTGTCGAGTGCGGCATCTGCAAGAAGATGGGCTCCTGGTTTGCCTATGGCGAGGACAAGCTCGGCAACGGTCGCGAGGCCGCCAAGGCGTTCCTGCGCGATCACCCCGATTGCGCTGATGAGATTGAGCATAAGGTCCGCCTTGCCTGCGGGCTTGAGTTTGATGACGATGCTCCGTCCGAAGTCGAGCTGACCGATCAGCCTGCGCCTGAGGAGTTTGACGAGCTTTACGCCATCGATGGTTCCGCCATGCTCGATGATGACGACGAGTAGCGGTTACGCTCATGTCGTATACGGTGACCGAGGCCACGGTCGTCTTTCCCGATAAGAAGGCGGCCTCCTCGTTCTCGAGCGGGTATGCGTCCAAAAAGCCTTGCGCACGTATCGATTGCGAGCTTGAGGGCGGTTTTAAGCGGTCCATTTGGATTCCCGTGCGGGCCGCGCGCCTGTATGTCAAAAATCGCCCCGATCTTCCCTGTGATTGGGATAACTTTCGTGAAGCGGTGCAGCTCATCGAGCGTAAATGTGCACTTACCATGGTGACCGAGATGCTATCGCGACGCGACCATGCGACGGGTGAGGTCTGTGACAAGTTGGCACGCTACGGCTTTCGCCAGCCCGCGATCGATTTCGCCGTCGAGCGCGCCACCGAGTATCGCTTTTTAGACGAGAACCGCTTTTGCTCGTACTTTATCGAGGAACGCAAGCGGCGCGGTTGGGGACAGCGTAAAATCGAGACCGAGCTCAAGCGCCGTCATGTCGTGCTCGATGACATTCCCGGTTATCCGGAGGATTATTTTGCCGTCGAAGACGATTTGGCGCGTGCGTCAGCCCTGCTCGCCAAGCGGCGTGTTCCAGAGACGCGCGGATTCGAAAAACTGGTTCGGTTTTTGATGGGCAAGGGCTTCTCGTATCACATCGCCGCCGATGCCGTTAAGGCACGTCTCGATGCCGAACGTGAGGAATGTGCGGTTTAGGTGTATGCGTTTTGTGGCCCTGCCGTTCACCGCGTTTTAGCCGCCGTGCTGGAGCCATTTATTTGACAGTTGTTGTGGTTCAACGTACGATAAACACTGTCATTTGCTTTGTGATATGTGCTCATCTGTGATGAGTTTGTTTATATGTTTATCTGTATCCGACCCGCATAAGCTGCGCCCATATTACTCAAATGTCGCGAGCCGTTCGTAAGGACGGTTCGCTTTGTTGTGTAACGAATCCATAAAAAGGAGTGAGCATGCCTATCATCGCAGCGCTCGTTGGCATCATTTTGGGTGCCATCGCCGCCATTGCCTACATGCGCACCGCCAAGCAGGGTAGTCTTCACGAGGCCGACGAAAAAATCCAGTCGGCACACGCACAGGCTGAGTCCCTGATCGGTGATGCTAAGCGTCAGGCCGAGACCCTCAAAAAAGAGGCTCTGCTCGAGGCTAAAGAGGAGATCATCAAGAACAAGCAGGCCGCCGAGGCCGAGGACAAGCAGCGTAAGAACGAGATTCGTACGCTCGAGAACCGCGTGATGCAGCGCGAGGAATCCCTCGATCGCCGCAACGACGCTCTCGACAAGCGCGAGCATCAGCTGTCCAGCCAGGCCGGTCAGGTCGAGAAGCGCTCCCGTGAGCTCGAGGAGCTCTGCGCAAAGCAGACCTCCGAGCTCGAGCGTATCGCCGACCTTACCCGCGAGGACGCCCACAAGGAGCTCCTCAATAAGGTTCGCGGCGAGGTCACCCACGAGGCCGCCACGATCATTCGCGAGTCCGAGCAGCAGGTTCGCGCCGAGTGCCACAAGACCGCCCAGGAGATTCTGTCCCTGGCGATTCAGCGCTGCGCAGCCGACCACACTGCCGAGGTCACCGTTACATCCGTGCACATTCCCTCTGATGACCTCAAGGGCCGTATCATTGGTCGCGAGGGTCGCAACATCCGGACCTTCGAGCAGGTTTCCGGCGTCAACCTGGTGATCGATGACACGCCCGAGACCGTCGTTCTTTCGAGCTTCGACCCGGTCCGTCGTGAGACCGCCCGTGTCGCCCTCGAGAACCTCATCGCGGACGGCCGCATTCACCCCGCCCGCATCGAGGAGATGTATCACAAGGCTGCCGACCTGGTTCAGCAGCGCGTGCGCGAGGCTGGCGAGCAGGCTGCCTTCGATACCGGCATCCACGACCTGCACCCCGAGATCGTCAAGACCCTTGGTGCCCTGCGCTACCGCACCTCGTTTGGTCAGAACGTGCTTCAGCACTCCCTTGAGGTCTCTGATCTGTGCGGCGTGATGGCTTCCGAGCTTGGCCTGGACGTTGTGACCGCCAAGCGCGCCGGCCTGCTGCACGACCTGGGCAAGGCAATCGACCACGACGTCGAGGGCCCGCATGCCGTCATCGGCGCCGAGCTGGCCCGCCGTTATGGCGAGAAGCCCGTTATCGTCCACGCTATCGAGGCTCATCATGCCGATGTCGACCCCAACACGGTGCTCGATGTCCTGGTACAGGCCGCCGATGCTGTCTCTGCCTCTCGCCCCGGTGCCCGTCGCGAGTCTGCCGAGAACTACATCAAGCGTCTTGAGAAGCTCGAGGAGATAGCCAACTCCCATGACGGCGTCGAGCGTACCTATGCCATGCAGGCCGGTCGCGAGGTCCACGTCATGGTCCAGCCGGACAAGATTTCCGATGCCCAGTCCACGGTTCTGGCTCACGATATCGCCCATCAGATCGAGGAAGAGATGGAGTATCCCGGTCAGGTGCGCGTTGTCGTGATTCGCGAGAGCCGCGCTGTCGATATCGCTAAATAACATGAGCGACGCGAACGAGCTCATCTCATTTATCGCGTCGATGTCGGGGGAGGGCAACCTTCGCGTCGAGGAGAACCTTGGCGAGGGGTATGTCCGCCTCCGCGTTTCGGAGGCCGAGCGGCGCCAGGCTAAGCACGACATTCAGCATGTCGAGGACATCGTCATCGAAATGCTCCGTAATGCTCGCGATGCCGGCGCCGACAAGGTCTATCTCGCCACGACCAAGGAAGATGGCGTCCGCACGCTTGTCTTTCTGGATAACGGTTCTGGCGTTCCGCAGGATATGCAAGAGCGAATCTTTGATGCCCGCGTTACCTCCAAGCTCGAGAGCATGAAGATGGACCGTTGGGGCGTTCACGGTCGTGGCATGGCATTGTTTTCGATCAAGCAGAACACCGACGAGGCCCGTGTGGTCACGTCCGGCGTCGATCTTGGTTCAGCCTTCAAGGTGAGCGTTGCGGCTAACCGCCTCAGTGAGCGTGCCGATCAGTCCAGCTGGCCCCAGGCCGTCAAGGATGAGGACGGACGTTATGTCTGTGCTCGCGGTCCGCATAATATTATTCGCGCTGCTTGTGAGTTTGCGCTTGAGGAGTTACGTGGTTGCGATGTCTATCTTGGTTCTCCGTCTGAGATTGCCGCGACCCTTTATGCTCAGGCGTCAAGTCGGCTCGATACGTCGCGCCTCCTGTTCATTGATGACGAGAGCGAGCTTCCGGTTGTCGACCGTTTAGGCCTTGCCTCTGATGCCGAGGACTTTATCCGTATCTGTTCGGGTTTGGGTCTTGAGATGTCCGAGCGCACGGCTCATCGCATTTTGGCGGGGCAGATTAAGCCCGTTCGCGGTGTGACCGCGCGTTTGCTGCGCGAGCGCGATTCTTCCTCGCATGCGCCGGCTCCTGTCGATCTTGCGAAGGATCGTCGCGGGCTACGTATTGCCAAGGACGATATGGCACAGTTTTCGCGTGCTGTGGAGCGCGACTTTAATGACCTTGCCGCCCGGTACTATCTCAACCTTTGCGGCGACCCAAAGATTCGCGTTTCGCGTGATCGAATCACCGTGACCTTCGATCTTGCCAAAGAGGAATAGTGCCTTTACCGAGTCCACTCGGTACGATACAGTTATTGCAGTTAAAACGTACTTTTAAACGCAGGAGTTTCTTCATGGATTGCCTGAAGGTATCAAGCAAATCATCGCCCGCGTCCGTTGCCGGCGCCATCGCCGGCATGGTCAAGGATGGTGTACCCGTCAACATCCAGTGTGTCGGCGCCGGTGCGGTCAACCAGGCCATTAAGGCCGTGGCTATCGCGCGCGGTTTTTTGATTCCAACTGGTTTTGATATTTCCTGCGCGCCCGTGTTCTCCGACATCCTTATTAACGGGGAGTCACGCACGGCCATCCGCCTTTCTATCTACGTTCACCAGATCAATCGAGCTGCTATGGATAACGTCGTCATGGATGATGTTAAGCCGGTGGCATAGCTTCTGATTGCCTCGTTTAGCTCCCCATCGTTAGGACTTATGCACATGGACCAGCGTTCCGTACGCGATATTCTTGCCGGTAAAACCTACTTTATCCGCACCTTTGGCTGCCAGATGAATCAGCACGACTCTGAGCGCGTGAGCGGTCTGCTCGATTCGTATGGTTGCCTCATGGCGCTCGATCCCGAGCATGCCGATATCGTTGTCTTCATGACATGCTGCGTGCGCGAGGCTGCCGATACTCGCCTGTACGGCCAGTGCAACTCTTGCAAGAGCCTGCCGCCTTCGCCTTCGGGCAAACGTGTTGTTGCCGTTGGTGGTTGCATCGCGCAGCGCGATGGCGAGGGCCTGCTCACCAACGTCGATAACGTCAACGTCATCTTCGGTACACATTCCATCGCTCATGTGGCCGAGCTCATTGCCGAGGCGTTCCTGGACGGCAAGCGTCATATCCGCACCAATGAGCATGAGGATACGGATGCCATGAGCATGCCGTGGCATCGCGAGACCCAGTATCACGCCTGGGTGCCTATCATGACGGGCTGCAATAATTTCTGCACCTATTGCATCGTGCCGTACGTGCGCGGTCGCGAAAAGAGCCGCCCCTTCGATGAGATTGTCGACGAGGTGACCGGTTTGGTGCGCCAGGGCGTGCGTGAGATTACGCTGCTGGGTCAAAACGTTAATTCATATGGTCGCGATCTGTTTGGCAAGCCGCGTTTTGCCGATCTGCTGCGTGCCGTGGGCGATACGGGTGTGGAGCGCATCTTCTTTACGTCTTCGCATCCCAAGGACCTGTTGCCCGAGACCATCGACGCCATGGCCGAGACGCCTGCCGTTATGCCGCAGCTGCATCTGGCCGTCCAGTCAGGTTCGACGCGGATCCTCAAAGAGATGAATCGCCGTTATACACGCGAGGACTATCTGGGCCTGGTCGATCGCATTCGCAACCGCATGCCCGATATCGCGCTCTCGACCGACATTATCGTTGGCTTCCCGGGCGAGACTGAAGAAGACTTTGAGCAGACGCTCTCACTTGCCGAGACGGTCCGCTATGCTCAGGCATATACCTTCATCTATTCCAAGCGCGCCGGTACCCCGGCCGCCGAGATTGACGATCCTACGCCGCATGAGGTTATTCTCGAGCGTTTCAATCGCCTTGTTAAGGTTATCGAGACCACGGCACACGAGTATAACCAGGGCGAGCTTCATACTGTGGTTTCCGCGCTCATTGAGGGAACGAGTAAAAAGAACGATGCGGTCCTGCTGGGCAAGAGTCCCAAGAATCAGACCGTGCATGCGCCTATCCCCGTGGGTTACAGCATCGATCAGCTTGTTGGCAAGATCGTTGATGTTGACGTTGACGTTGCCAAGACCTGGTATTTGTCCGGTTCTGTTGTGGGCGAGCCGCGCTAATGGTTGCTCCCGGGGCAGGTCTTTCCGCCGTTGCGATCGTCGGTCCGACGGCGGTTGGTAAAAGCGATGTTGCCGACCGTTTGGCAGCTCGTCTTTCGTCTGAAGTGCTGTCGTGCGATGCGATGCAAATCTATCGCGGCATGGACATCGGTACCGCAAAGATGGCGCCCGATGAGTGCACGGCGCCGCTGCGTCTCGTCGACATTGTAGAGCCGGGTGTGGCATATTCTGCTGCGCTTTATCAGGCTGACGCTCGCGCGCATGTTGAACGTCTCCTTGGTTTGGGTTGCCTGCCGGTTTTTTGCGGAGGTACGGGGCTATATCTCAAGGCCGCCCTTGATGAGATGGACTTTCCCTCGGGTGAACTTGAGGACGATCGTCGTGCGGGCTATCAGGAGCTTGCCGAGCGTATTGGCGAGGAAGAACTGCATGCCCTGCTTGCCGAGCGCGATCCAGAATCGGCTGCTGTTATTCATCCCCATAACGTGCGGCGTGTGATTCGCGCGCTCGAAATGCACGATGATGGGGTTTCCTATGCGCAGCAAAAGTCGCAGTTTAGTGTTCCGCGCGAGCATTATCATGCGTTATGGTTTGGCCTGACGCGAAATCGCGAGGTGCTCTATGAACGCATTAACCTGCGCGTCGATCTGATGTTTGAGCAGGGTCTTGTCGATGAGGTCCGCGGTCTTATGGACCAGGGGCTGGGAGATGCCCTGACGTCGATGCAGGCAATTGGCTATAAAGAGATCATCGATGCTTTCAATGGCGTGATGAGCATGGACGAGGCTCGCGAACTCATTAAGATGCGTTCGCGTCGTTATGCCAAGCGTCAGCTTTCGTGGTTTAAGCGCGATGACCGTATCGTGTGGTTTGATATGGATGAATGTACGATCGATGGGGTCGTTGAGGATATCCTGCATCGTATTGAGGCTGCCTAATGGCCCGTTTCCCCCTTGTTCCCACGGCACCCGAGCCCGAGCGTGCCATTTTAGTTGGTGTTGAGTGGCGCGACAATGCATGGCCACTCGATCGATCGCTTGATGAGCTGGAACGCCTTGCCCACACGGCTGGTGCCCAGTGCGTGGCACGCTTGTCGCAGCGTTTGGTAAAGCCGTATCTTAAATCGTTTATCGGTTCCGGTAAGGTTGAAGAGCTGTGCGGCCTGGTGCATCGCATGGATGCCGATGTCGTTATTTTTGACGACGACCTGACCCCCTCGCAGCAATCCTATTTGGAGAAAGCCGTGGGCGAGCCGGTAAAGATTATCGATCGTACAGCACTGATCCTGGATATCTTTGGCCTGCATGCTCAGACGCGTGAGGGACGCCTGCAGGTACAGCTGGCACAGCTTCAATATTTGTTGCCTCGCCTGCGTGGCATGTGGAGCCATCTCGCCAAGGAGCAGACGCGCGGCGGCATCGGCTCACGTTTTGGTCAGGGCGAAAGTCAGCTCGAGGTCGACCGTCGCCTCATTCGTAATAAGATCGCTGCGCTTCGTCGTGAGCTCAAGCAGGTTGAACAGCGTCGTGATGTTCAATCCAAGAGTCGCATTGAGTCACCGGCGTTTCGCGTCGCGTTAGCCGGTTATACCAATGCCGGTAAATCGACGTTACTCAATCGTCTGACCGGCTCTACGGTACTTTCGCAGGACAAGCTGTTTGCTACGCTCGACCCGACGACGCGTTCGTATCGTCTGCCCGGCGGTCGCGGCATGACGATTACCGATACCGTCGGCTTTATTCAAAAGCTGCCCCATGGTTTGGTCGATGCCTTTAAATCGACGCTGTCCGAGGTTTTGGGTGCCGATCTAATTCTCAAAGTCGTAGATGCGTCTGACGAGGACTATGAGCGGCAGCTGGATGCTGTCGACCGCGTGCTTGATGAGATCGGCGCCGGAGAGCGTTTAACGCTGACCGTATTCAATAAAATCGATCTTCTCGATAGCGTCGATCGATTGAGTTTCCGTCGTCGCTATCCGGAGGCCGTTCTGTTCTCGGCCCAAACGGGCGAGGGGCTCGACGATCTCGTCGACCGGATTGCTCGCGAGGCAGCTGCCACCGATGTGTTGCTCTCCGCTGATATCCCGTATCGCGAGGGCGCTCTCATCACGCTGGTGCATGAGCAGGGAACCCTTCTGCATGAGGAATATCTCGAGGACGGCGTTCGCATTGTGGCGAAGTTGCCGGCTCGTATTGCACCGCGGCTCGAGCGCTATCGCACCGAGTAGACGAGCTCCAAAATGCCCAGAATGATGGGCTGATGCAGCAGATAAAAGGGGAGAGCGTGACGTCCAAGGCTGGCGAGCGCCGGCAGGGGGTTGGCGTAGGCCCAGCTAGGGACGGTCTTATCGATTCCCTGCGCTATGTGTGCGGCGAAGTATCCTGCAAGATACATAAAGATAAACGGGATGATGGGGTAGTAATCACCTGAGATAAACCCAGGGCTCGGAAATCCCAGCCACGCCAGGTAGGGGACAGGGTAGATCGTTTTGGGGATGCTCCAGGTGATTGCGAACAACATAAGGCATAGGGGCATGCCCCATCTCGCCGTTATCTTCTTAAGGACGGGATCGGTCAACGCCACGATGCCGGTACATGCGGCCATGCAGTAGATGATGCCAAAAGTAACCGAATCGTCGACTGAGACAAGTGTTGTTGCCAACCAGACAACGAGTGCTGCTAAGGTGTATTTGGCGGCACGTTTGATATTGTTGCGCGAAAGGGTGCACATCCAACCGGCGATAAACAAAAATACCCAGCTGATGCTGGCGCGCCAGATGTCTTGAAAGGCTGACTGGGTAAACCAGGGCATATCCCAGCCGTACAGGTAGGCGAGATCATAGCAAGCGTGAAAACCTGCCATAGAAATCATCGTAAACCCGCGGACGGTATCAAATATGGTTATGCGTTTTTGCATTACGAGAACCGGCGCATCAAGCCGACGACTTTGCCCAGGATAACGGGATTCGTTGCATAGATAGGTTCCATGGTGTCGTTCTCGGGCTGCAAGCGCACACGCCCCTGCTCCTTGTAGAACGTCTTGACGGTCGCCGAACCATCAATCATGGCCACGACAATTTCGCCGTTCATGGCACTCTTTTGTTCACGGACGATGATGTAATCGCCATTGAAGATGCCGACATTGATCATTGAGCTCCCATGCACCTCAAGGATAAAGGAACCCTGATCAGTGGCGATTTCGGTCGGGATAGTAAACGTGTCTTCGATATTCTGCTCGGCCAGAATGGGAATCCCAGCCGCGACGCGACCAACGAGCGGTAGCGAGACCGTTCCGCGAGGTGCGGTGGGCTCGTCAGATTTAGAAATTGAGACAGAGGAGCCGTCCTCGTTAAAGAGTTCCAGGGCGCGCGGTTTGGTGGCATCGCGCTTGAGCAGCCCGCGCGCCTCCAAGGCAGATAAGTGGGCGTGCACGGTGCTGGGGGAGGAAAGGCCCACGGCAGAAGCCATCTCGCGCACGCTGGGCGGATAACCCTTCTCTTGCTGATATTCCTTGATGAAGTCGTAAATTTGCTGCTGACGCTTGGAAATTTTGCGAGCCATCAGGGCATCCTCTCTACCCATGTCAAACAAATGTTCGAATTTTGCTTGACAGGAACAACTGTTCGAAGATAATAATAACCGAACATTCGTTCTCGCGCTAGACATTTTTGTCCGCGCGGCTTGATAAAACTGTTCTCAGCAAAACACGCGAGAGGAGAACATGATGAACGCAACGAATATGGTCCAGGGAAACCTCGCCCTTAAGCTCGAGACGCCTGCAGAACCCACTTTTACGGTTGTTCAGGGCGGCCGCTCCGGCTTTCAGCCTTTGACCGTAAAGCCTGCTCGCAATCAGCAGGCTGTAGTCGCGCCGGCTCGCGTTGCCCTGAAGGTTCCGACGATTGTCGCCGTTGCCGTTGCGCTTACGCTCTTCTTTGTCCTCGCTACGTCGGTCTTTAGCGCTCGTCACGCCGCGTATGCCGAGTCCGTTTCCAACGTTACCTACGAGACCATTCGCGTTCAGCCTGGCGATTCTCTTTGGTCGCTTGCCGAGGAATATCCAATCGAAGGCCTTTCCACGCAAGAGACTTCCGACATGATTCGTAGTGTCAATCATCTGGAGCATGGTTCGCTCGCCGCCGGTGCGCATCTTAAGGTTCCTGCTCGTTCGTAATCATTATCGCGCTGCGCATGGTACCCTTGTTATCGTTTAAGAGGAGGTACCATGCGCTGTCCCAAATGCGGCAAGGCACATACCCGCGTCGTTGATTCCCGTATGCAGGAGTCTAATAACACCATTAAGCGTCGTCGCGAATGTTGCTCGTGTAACTATCGCTTTACAACGTTTGAGCGATGCGAAGACCCAATTGAGGTCATTAAGTCAGACGGAACCAAGCAGCGGTTCGATCGCAATAAGCTGCTCGTCGGCTTGATGCGCGCCACCATCAAGCGCGATATCGACACTAAGAAGCTCAATGAGATTATCGACGACATCGAGGTCGAGCTGCGCTCTCGCACGCTGACGGCCGTCACGTCCCATGAGTTGGGTGACATGGTGCTCAAGCGCTTGGCCAAGATCGACAAGGTGGCTTACATCCGTTTTGCCTCGGTCTACCGCGATTTCAAAGACGTCGATGAGTTTCTGCAAGAGCTCGACAAGCTAAGGTGATTCCATGTCCAGCATTACCGTCAACATAAAGCGTCTCGACCCCACCGTCGAGCTTCCCAAATACGCCCATCCCACCGATGCCGGCTTGGATCTGCGCTCCAACGAGGACTGCGTCCTGAAGCCCTTCGAACGCCGTCTGGTCTCTACTGGGCTGGCCATCGCCCTGCCCGACGGCTACGCCGGCTTCGTCCAGCCCCGCAGCGGCTTGGCCATCAAGCAGGGCCTGTCTATAGTCAACACGCCGGGCCTCATTGACGCCCACTACCGAGGAGAACTCAAGGTTATCCTTATCAACCTGGATCCCACCAACGACATCCAAATCAACAAAGGCGACCGCATCGCCCAGCTCGTCATCCAAGAAGTCCCCACGGTCAACCTCGTAGAAGTAGAAGAACTAGACAAAACCGACCGAGGCAAAGGAGGCTTCGGCTCCAGCGGCATCGCCTAGGGCGCCCGTATCCCTCCCGCCCGGGGCTTACCTATATCATTCCATGCTCAAACATTCTCGCGTCGCTTCGCTCGCTGCGAAACTGCGCGTGGAACGATATAGGTAAGCCCCGGGCGGGCGGCTACTCGCTTGAAACAATATTTGCTTTTCTAGTAAGTCGATGCTATGAAGGGACGCCTCCTTTGTCGCATCGACTTACTGTATTTATATTTTTCGGTTTCGCCTTTGCAGATTTTAATGGTGGGGATCCGGTATGGCTGCTAGTACGTAAACGTAGCTGCTCGGCGGGAGCCGCCCATATATCGTTCCACGCGCAGTTTCGCAGCGCAGCGAGAATGTTTGAGCATGGAATGATATATGGGCGGCTCCCGCCGAGCAGCGGACTATCGCCTAGCGGATATGCGCGGGTTTTCCGCCCCAGTAGAAGCGGCAGAAGGCTCTTTTGCGCTTTTGGGGTTTGCCTACGAGCTCCATGGTTGCGATGGCTATGTCTTCGGCTGCGTGGGGGCGGCGTAGAACTTCGCCGTTGATGAGTAGCGCTTTGAGTGATTCGGGATGGTCGTGCAAGTGACGTAGGGTAACGATGAGTTCTCGTGCCGTGGTGACGTGCATGCTGGCGCCCATGCCGGTGAGCATCGTGGTGTTGGCCTTTTCCTGACCGTATGATTTGCCCAACAGGATCATCGGCAGATGCGCGCACAGGCACTCGGTGACGGTGAGTCCGCCCGATTTGAGGATTGCGAGGTCGCAGCCGTGCATGAGGGCCGCCATGTCGTCCACGTAGTCCAGAACCGTGACGTTTTCGAGCTTCATGGCGTCGAAGAGCGTCTTGAGGCGGGTGGCGTATTCCTCATCCTTGCCCGGCAAAAAGACAAAGTGCATGTCCTCGAAGCTGCGCAGGAAGGGGAGTGTGCGGTCCATCTCCGCGCGAAAGCGAACGTACGGTTGAGGCAAACTGGCACCGGCCATCACCAACACAACGGTCTTGTCAGCGGGGAGATTGAACTTCTCGAGTTCTTCCTCGCGATTGTAGTCCGTATCAAACCCGGCGCGAATGGGGATGCCTGTAATGCGGATTTTGGTCTCGGGAACTTTACGGGGGCGAAGTGTCTCGGCCATAAATTCGTTGGCTACGCAGAACAGGTCGGTGTCCTTGTGGGGCCAAAAGCCTTCGACTTCATAGTCTGTTGGTACGCAGATGACCGGATAATCGATACCCGTGATGACGCGGGCACCCACAGCGACGTTGGCCGCCGTGATGTGTGTCGCGACCACGGCTATGGGCCTGCGGGTGCGGACATATTCGTTGAAGGCAGGGAACATAATACGTGACCATGCCGTGCCTCCGCCCCAGAGCAGATGTCCCGTAAACGTGTATCGCCAGGTTAGGTCATATATGGGACGCGTGGCGCCGGTAAACGAAGCTGCTGTTTTATTACCATCGAACCTAATGCGTCCAAAATCGAGGATATCCAGGACTTCGATCTCAACATCCTCAGGGATTCCCTTGGTGCCGCGGATAAGGTCCAATGCTTGTGCAATCGCGTTGGCGGCGGCTTTGTGGCCCGATCCAACCGATGCGTGCACAATGGTTACTAGGGGTTTTTGTGCAGGTGAAACGGTCATTTGCTCCGGTTGGGGAGTGGCTTGCATGGGCAGGGGAGCGCTATTGCTCGTCTGCGTTTGATCCATCGATAACTCCCCTTCAGATTTGTTACGCGTTTTATCATTGTAGTGCATGAGTGTCATGTTCACGTAAATTTGGGTATGAGCGCAAAGAACGCCAATCTTTCGACAGGAGGTCTCTTCATGACTACCGATAAGCCGATCGATGTTGCGATTATCGGTGGCGGCCCCGCGGGCTATGCTGCCGCCATTTATGCTGCGCGTGCTAACCTGACGACGACCGTGATTGAGCAGGGCATGTCGGGAGGGCAGATCGCCACAACCAATGAGGTCGAGAACTATCCGGGTATCTCGCTCCTGAGTGGCGCCGAACTCGGCGAGCGTTTTCAGCAGCATGCAGAGGGCCTGGGAGCACAGGTTGCATGGAGCATGGTTACGGGTGTCGATTACGATGCCGATGCAGCGTTGTTTACGGTGCATCACGATATGGGCGATACGCTGGCCCCGAGCGTTATCGCTTGCATGGGTGCCACGCCGCGTCCGGCAGGTTTCGCAGGCGAGGATACGTATCGCGGTCGTGGCGTTTCATATTGCGCAACATGTGACGGCATGTTTTTCCGCGGCAAGCAGGTTTTTGTAATCGGTGGTGGCAATTCGGCATGCGAAGAGGCTCTGTTCCTGTCCGACATTGCCAACAGTGTGACCATCGTGCTGCGCCGCGACCAGTTCCGTGCGCCCGATGGTGTTGTTCAGAAAGTACTCGCAAAGGACAATATTACAGTTAGGTACCAAACTAGTATTGTGGAGCTATCGGGCGAAGCCATGCCAACGACGATTACCTTTAAGGACAATGCATCCGGCGAGACTCATACCGAGTCATTTGAGCCCGGCTCGTTTGGCATCTTTGTTTTTACCGGAACGCAGCCCCATACCGAGCTTGTTGAGCATCTAGTCGATCTGGCGCCTGATGGCGGCATTCTGACTGATGAATCCATGGCGACCCGCACGCCAGGTCTATTTGCCGCTGGCGATATCCGTTCCAAACGTTTACGCCAGGTTGTGACCGCTGTTTCGGACGGAGCCATAGCGGCAACGAGCGCATACGCGTTTCTCCGTGGATAAGTACGATAATATATCTTATGTAAGGTTGCTGTCTTTAAGCAAAGTGGTTGGACGGTGCATCAATGTGCCGCCCAACCACTTTTACTTTGCGGCTATGTGGTATGTAAAACTAGATAACCTAGAATACAATATAGAAAACGAACGGAGGCCTCTTATGAACCACGCTAAACATGTTATCCCGATGTCAGATACATCGGTCAGCATTAAGCCGGAGGATATTCAGCCGACGGTGCTGCCGGATGCATTTATTCAGTCCGATATGGTCGGTAAACTCAACGCGTTGAGCCTGCCGCGCTATGAACAGCTGCCCAATGTAACGCTCTATCGCGATCAAGTTATTGAATATGTTGCGCTGTGGATGGAGCCGCTTTCGATTTGCGTAGAGCAGCCCGTTATCACGCCATCGATGATCAATAACTACGTGAAGGTCGGCCTCGTTCCTGCTCCGGTTAAAAAGCAGTATGGCCGTGAGCAGATTGCGCGTCTCATCGCCATTTGTATTTTTAAGCAGGTGCTGCCCATCGCTGCGGTTCAGGCGCTCTTTAATATTCAACGCTTAAGTTACGACGCTCCGACGGCTTTCGATTATGTAGTCGATCAACTTGAGGCATCGATTCGTGCAGCGTTTTCCGTCGAGCAGACTCCCGTGCCCGATACCGCACATCAGGTTACGCGCGAGTCGTTGCTCGTACGCAGTGCGGTATCGTCCTTCGTCTCGAAGGCATACCTGATGAGCTATCTAAAGTTCAATGGGTTTAATAGCTAACCGAGGTATAAGACGGGCGGGATAAAGGGCCACTGGCCCTTTATCCCGCCCGTTCGTTTGTTGTTCTAGCGTCTAGTTGGGCATTATCGGCCCGAAGCCACGCCCATGCCGTAGCCGATAATGAGCCCGTGCATCTCGGCATAATATGAATCTAGCCCGTTGCAGGGCATGACAATCGTCTTGGAGCCGGGCCAGTGCTCGACAATGCGGTCGGCAAGCGCCTGGGCTCCAGCTTCGTTCTCAACGTGATCGATGATGACCTCGCCGCCCGTGAAACCTTCGGCCTCCATGGTGTCGACAATCTTGGTGAGCATCTTCTTTTCGCCACGCGTGTGCCCGACGAGTTCAATTTTGCCCGCTTCGCTCGCCGTGCCCAAAATGCGGATATTGAGCTTGTTGGCAATAACGCCGGCCGCCTTAGGAATACGTCCGGCCTTCGCAAGGTTTTCGTAATTGCACAAACTAAAGAGGATCTTGCTCTGCTGCTCCAAGCTATCGAAGTAGGCGCAGGCATTCTCAAAGGAGGTATCCGGGTTGCTTGCAAGATAGCGGTCGAACAGCAGGAAGATTAGGTCCATTTTGCCACCTGCGGCTCGCGAGTTAACCAAATGAATCTGACGATTGGGCTCCTCGGCAAGCACCATGTCACGTGCGGTGGCCGCGGCATTGTAGCTTCCCGATACGCCCTCCGAGATGGGCATGCAAATCGTCTTGTCGGCAAGCCTAAAGAGTTCGGCCCACTCCCCTACGCTTGGACAGGCGCTTGAAGAAGCACTTGACTCCGCCTGCACGGCGCAATTGAGCTCGTGAACGTCGAGCGTGAGGTCATCGACAAACTCGCGCTCCCCCACTCGGATCTTAAGGGGTGCAAATGCAAAGGTGGTATGAGGTGCGGTTGGCTGCCAATCGCGAAGATTGCAGCTCGAATCGGAGATAAGCGCCCAGCTCATTGAGGGTCCTTTCTATTTGTTCCTCAACAATTATAGCCGTCTTTCGGATTGATTGGACGGCTATCTAGTTTTGAATACTAGATAGCCGTCCTGATCTTAAGGCAAACTGTTGGGGCAAAAAGAATGGGCCTCGTGACTCAAGATCGCGAGGCCCACGTTCGTTCGCTGTAGAAATTAATTAGTAGCGCACGAAGATGTAATTGTTGTTCATGCCAGCGGCAACGGAGCTGATGATAACGCCCGTCTTGTAGTCGGAAGCATGGATCATCTGGCCGTTACCAATGTAGATGCCGGTGTGGTAAGAGTTAACCACGACGTCGCCAGGCTGGGGATCGGACACGCGGGTCCAGCCCATGAAGGTGCCCGTAGTGCCAAGGCGGCAATAACGGCCCGTGAGGCAGTAGCTTACAAAGCCGGAGCAGTCAAAGCTGTTCGGTCCAATACCGCCCCAAGAATAAGCATAGCCAAGCTTGCTGTAGGCGCGCGAAACAACGGAGCCACCATCAACAGATTGACTCGGTGCTGAGGGCGTGGGTGCCGGAGCGGGCGTGGGGGCAGGCTGCGGCGTGGGAGCAGGAGCGGGCGTGGGCGCAGGCGTGTTGCCACCGCCGTTGTTGGTCGTACCGCCACCATTGTTGGTGTTCTCGGTCGTACCGGCGGTGTCGTTGCTCACCGTGGCCTTTTCGGCGGTGCTGGCATTAATGCCAGCCTGCAGCGCAGCGTTGGCCTCGGCCTCGGCAGCGAGCTCGGCCTGCAGCTGCGAATCCAGGGAGTTCACGACACTCTGGGCCTCAGCCTGCTGAGCATTGAGCTCGTCGACCTTCTTCTGTGTCGCGGCGACGTTCTTCTCCTGCTCGGTCTGCTTATCGGTGAGCTGCTGCTTAAGGTCCTTGACCTCCTGAATGGACTGGGCCTGCTTGTCGGACACCTTGCCGTAGTAGAAGAGACGGTTGAGCATGTCGCCCAGATCGTCGACGCCCGTCAGAACCTGAAGGAGACTCAGACCGCCGGTCTTGTACTCACCGGCAACGTAGTTAGAGAGCTTGGCCTGGCCTTCGGCAATCTCTTGCTGCTTTTGCGTGATTTCGCCTGCAGTCTGATCAAGCTCCTGCGTCTGTGCGGAGAGTTCTTCATGAATTTGCTGGGTTTGCGTGCCAATCTGCTCGAGCTTGGTACGGGCAGCGGCAAGGTCGGATGCGGTATCGGCATAGGCAGGAGCCGAGAGGCCCAGGCCCAAAACACAAGCGAGGGTTGCCGTAGCAGCGCAGCGTGCCATGTTTCTGTGCGTGTTTGCTGTGCGCATGGAGCTTCCTTTCCGGTATCTAAGGGTAGCGGCTAGTCCACCGTTACCAGGCTAAAGAGCTCAACGTCGTCGTTAGAAGGCGTGAGCTTCTTGCGCGGGTTGAGAAACGCAAGCTCAAGGATACAACCGTAACCTACAAGCTTTGCGCCCATATCTCGCACCAGTTTACCTGTTGCCTCGACAGTTCCGCCCGTCGCGACCAAGTCGTCCAGAATCAACACGGTATCTTTAGAGCTGATGGCATCGGCGTGGATCTCGATAGAATCCGTTCCATACTCGAGCTCGTAGCTCTCGCTGACCGTCTTGCGCGGCAATTTGCCCGGCTTACGTGCGGGAATAAAGCCGGCACCCAGGGCGACGGCCACGGGCACACCGACCATAAAGCCACGGGCCTCGGGTCCTACGACCTTGGTAATGCCCATGTCGGCAAAATGCTCGGCCAGGGCATCCACCATGGCCTTCAGGGCCTCGGGATTTCCAAAGAGCGGCGTGATGTCCTTAAAGACGACTCCGGGCTCGGGATAGTCGGGGATATCGACGATATGAGATTCGAAGTCGTACATGGGTGACCTTTCATGGATTGCCGGGTGAACGGCGGTTATTTGCCCGTGTTAGCAGACGAGCTCTGCGAGGGGACGACGACTTTGGACGGCTGCACGAGCGACTCGTCGTGCGCGGCAACCGCGGGGACGCTTGTCGCATCGCTTTTAGCCTTGGTCGATTCGGAACGCGCAATCTCTTCATCGAGGGCATCGATGTCAGCGTCCTCGACCACGGCGTTGAGCGACTCAAAGACACGGTTCTTAAGTAGCGCGGTATGCACACCCTCGGTGAGGTCGTGCAGTTTCTTAAAAGCGCGCTCGAGCTTGGCGTCGCGCTCGTCATCGGAGGTATCCATGCCGAGCATGCTCACGAGAACCTGCTCAAACATCGAAGATTCGCGGTTTGCCGACGATACGTACTGACGCAGGTTGCGCGGCTCAATGTGGAAGCGCGACAGCTCCGAGCAGTAACGGATAATCGGGAAATCTCGGCCATCGACGAGCTCACGGTTCTGCGGGCTCTTGATGATGCGGATAAGATCGTTCTCGGCAAGGGAGCGGATAAACGAAATCTCAACACCGAGCATGTCGGGGATCGTCTCGATGGGATGCAGCTTTTGCTTGGTCTCCTTGGGCTCCGTCTTAAGCGGAACATCGGACAGAAGACCCACCTCGTAAGCCAAAGTGGACAGGTCCGTGGCGTTTTCCAAGCGCTGCTTAATCACGTTGAGCGGCATGTAGCGGGTCTTCTGCAAGTGCAGGATGACCTCCAGGCGATCAACGTCCTCCTTAGAGTACTGACGGTATCCCTTAGGCGTACGATGAGGGGTAATGAGCCCCTCATCTTCTAGAAATCTAATTTTTGAGTTCGAAAGATCGGGGTATGCGCCTCGAAGTAGGTTGACGACTTGGCCGATACTCAGATAGTTGCGTTCGGCCATGCCCTACTCACCGGTTTCGATGCGCTCCGGCGTGCTCTCGTGGTAGATGAGCGTAAACGTACCGATCTGGACGGAAGAACCGTCGTGCAGCGGGGCTGCATTGACGATGGCACCGTCGACCCAGGTGCCATTGAGCGAGCCCAAGTCCTCGATGCGAGCGCCGAGGCCCTCGCGGATAATGCGCGCGTGGCTGCGCGATACGGTCATGTCATTGAGGAAGATGCCGTTCGCAGGATCGCGGCCGATGGTGGTCACGTCGTCCTCGAGCTCAAAGGCGGCACCAGTCTGCGGACCCTTGACGATGGACAGAACGGGGGCGGTGATGCGCACGTTGGCCATGAGGTCGGGAACGGTGACGTCGCTTGAAGGCACGCGGAATACGCAGGTAGCGTCAGCAGTCTTATCATTCTGAGCCATATTGTTTACCATGTTGTCCATGACAACCCCTAACTTATCGCGGACGTGCCGCAAATAATGAACCGTACGTAATCATACCCCAACGAATCAGTCTTCGATTTCAGGGTTCAGAAAGTCGATGTCCTCGTCCTCGGGATGCGCGAGAGCCTGTTTAATGGCCACTCCGCCCTTAATGGAATAGATGACAGCCGTGAGCATGGAGAAGATCACGCCGCCGTACACAAAGAAGATGCCGAGGGGCACCGAGCTTCCGTTGAGGCCCGGGAAGGCCGTAAGGGTTGAAGGTAAAAGATGCAGGCCGTCAATAACGGGGAACCCGAGCAGCATGAGCGAGAAGCCGGTCATGAGCAGTGCAGTGGCAATCTTTCCGGGAAAGACGACATCGATGGGGCGACGGTGATAATGACGCACGATAAGCGTGCCGATGCCCAGATAGATGTCGCGGCCAATAATGAGCACGCAGACCCAGATTGGCAGCTCTCCGCGAACCACCAGCCCAAGTACGCCGGTGAACAGCAGCGCACGGTCGCAGATGGGATCCATGACCTTGCCGAGCCACGAGACCGTCTTGGTCATGCGGGCGATCTGACCGTCCATCCAGTCGGTGGAGGCGGCAACGGCGTAGATAACGATGGCGATGACGCGGTTGTTATCCGTCACAAACAGGTACAGAAATACCAGGGTGAGGATCAGGCGCGTAAAGGTGATGAAATTGGAGATCGTAAAGATCTTATTCGACGGGTAATCGGAAGTGCCGATAAGCTCCTTTTTGATCTTCTTTTTGATGCCCACAGGACTCCCCCGCTGGTTAACGACAAAACTTTCGATACTATACCCGTTCCGGCGATGTCTATCCAGCGTAAGCATAGAGAGTCCAGACATGTGGAGGGCGATGTTGGGTGATGCACGTTTTCGCTTTTGTGTACGCCAGCCTCCAAACATGTCGAAAAATGTCGTTTTTGGAGGGTGGCGTACAGGTTTTGTTGGACAGACGCACCCGTTTACGGGAATGTGGACGAAAGGGCCGTCCGGGACACTCTTATATACAAGGGAGCCCGCATTGCCGTATATGACATGGCTGCTGGATGCATACCCTTAGGATCCCGCCGCGATACGATAATATTACGTCGTGAGCTTCGATATTAAGGCAAAACAGCCCGTTAGAACGATAAGAGGGGGCGAAGATTATATCTCCGCCCCCTCTTACAAACAACCTCCCAACCTACTCAAGCCCTGGGCCGCGGTACTTTCCCGTATCAGAGTCATAGCTCATAACCGCGATCTCTCCGTGCTTCACAACGTTCCCGTCAATGTAGTAATGGCTGAACCCGTCATGCCAGATGCCGCGGTAGCCCGCGATGCCAGAGACAATATCAGTGCTGATATGCCCTGCGATAACGTCCAGACAGAACCTACACCCCGCGTATTCGGGCGGCATCATGGTAAAAGACTCGTCAGGCGTGCCAATCTTCCAATACTCACCGGCATCCTCATAGATGCCGGCATGTACAAAGACCTGGGAGGGGGTCTCGAAAAAGTAAGGGAGTTTGCGGACCCACGCGATTACGTCAGCGTGCTCGGCCTTTATGCGCTCGACCGTGAAGGCGTAAGCCTTCTCGAACTCTCTGAGCCTCAAAAGATGCTTAACGTGCTTGAATTCCTCGGCACCTAAGAAGCTCTTAGCCGTTGCCAAATTGCTGTCGGCAAGTATCCATGCCTGTGTGAAATTGGGATCTTTCACTTCGTCGATGTACTCAAGCAGCATCTCCTCGTGGTTGCCGCGCAACGCCACGACGCGATCACCGTATCGTTTTTGCAGGTCCATGATGAGCTTGAAGACGCCAAGCGAATCGGGACCCCGGTCGCAGTAGTCGCCGAGCAGGACCAGCTTTGAATCTTGGGGTTCAAGGTCGATGGTGGAGAGCGCTGCCCTAAAAGCCTCGAGGCTCCCGTGGATGTCAGACATAGCGTAGATATTCATTATGATCCCTCATATCCTTTTATCGCTCAGCAGCGACGGAAAATGTCGGCACCGCTTCCTCCCCCTGAGCCGAGAGCAGAAGGAGACGGAGCGCTAGACGAATTGCATATTCTGGTTTGACCGTGCACTCGAATGCCGACGTCGTGAGCCTGGCGCAGTCGAGGTCGAGAGCCCTAATTAAGTTTGCGCCGGAAAGGGAGAGCAAGAATTTGCCGCTGATGGATTTTGCTGAAGGGAGTCCCGCCGTCCGCGCGAACTCGTCGGCATCGGGCTTCATGACCGCTCGATAATCGATCATCTGCCCCCTCAACGCGCAGGTTTCCTCAAGTTCGAGCTGGTGTTCTAGGCTGGTCGCAATGACCGTGCTGGCGGTGGGCGAATTGACCGCCTCATCAATCGTGATGAGGTAGCTGGTCGACTGCGCTAGCAAGAAGGCGACTTCTCGCGCACATCTGACATTCTTGCGTACAATTTTTCCCCGGGGCATAATTCTCCTCCAATATAAGTTTCAACTGCACCATCGGTACAACTACATCATACTGCTATTTTGAAATATGTGCAACTACATCATATATACATTTGCATCAAATTATTCATTTTTAATATAACAGCTGGTATGGTCGAGATGGACATAGGTGAAACTAATTTCGACCTTGATTCGCAACTTCATCCGACACCTCCCACATTCATCCGTACATGTACGGATGAATGTGGGAACCCGATACCCTGAGGGCCGGACCGGCCGGCCCCGGGAGATCGGAGGACGGCATGTCCGGAAAGAGTAAGAAGGGGGCCGGGAAGGCGGCCCCGAGGGCCTACGGCAGGCTCACCAGGCACGAGCGGGACACGGTCCAGAGGATGCTGAAGCGCGGGGCCTCGTGCAGGCAGATCGCGAGGGAGCTGGGCAGGTCGCCCTCGACGGTGAGCTCCGAGGTGGCGTCGCACAGGTTCGTGACGGCGCCGAGGGAGAGGCGCGGCGAGCGCGTGGACGCCACCGCCGACCTGTCGGCGGCCTGCCCGCGCCTGGCTGCGTGGCCGCGCTGCTGCAACGGGTGCGGGCGGTACCGCGCGATCGGCTGCAGGCGGCGCCCGCACGTCTTCTACGACGCCCGCGCCGCGCAGCTGTGCGCGGACTCGGTCCTCGTCTCGTCCAGGTGCGGGATAGACGCCGGCGAGCCCGCCGCGGCCGAGGCACTCGCCACGCAGGTCGTACACCGCGTTCCTCGCTGCGCCGACACGATGCCGAACGCCGCCCAGACCGTGGCCCGCTCGAGGTTGCCAATCATCGACGAGCTCGGCTACCTCGACGTCGGCAGCGCGGGCTCGGACCGGGTGTGCCACCACTGCCACCAGGTCAAGATAACGGGCGGGTCCTACAGGCTGAAAGACCTGCCGAGGGACGGCCCCGTCAAGGCGTGACCGGAATCGGTGAAAATACGTTAGCGCAAGCGATGAAGCCGCCTTTGCGCTAACGGCGCGTTTGATTAGCGAAGCTAGCGATAATTAGATTGACGCTAACAGCGAACAGCTGCTTGACGTGGAGGCGGTCCACGTACCTGACCTCGCGCCACGCCCTGACCGCCTCGATGGCCAGCGCGACGGCGAGGTGCGTTTTGCCCACGCCGGGGTTCCCCACGAGCAGGACGTTCTCGGCCCGCTCGACGAACCTGAGGGTCGCGAGCTCCTCGATCTCGGCGCGCGGGACCGACGGCTGGAAGTCTCAGTCGAAGTCGGCCAGGCCCTTGACGTAGGGGAACCCGGACGACCGTATGCGCTGGTTGGTTATCCTGACCTCCCGGGCGGCGACCTCGACGCGCGTCATCTCCTCGAGGGCGGAGGCGAAGCCCCGCTCGCCCGCGGCGACCATCCTCACGTAGTCGGGCAGGGACGCCGCCATCTCGTGCGGCCCGAGCGCCGACGGGTTCGCCTGCGCCCTGATCGAGGGACTGCCCTCGGCCACGGCGCCCACTACGCCCCTCCGAGCGAGTCGAGCAGCTCGAGGTTGGCGCGGGTGCCGTCTCGGCGATGTCGGCGTCGGCCAGCGCCCGCTTCCCCTCGAGGGCCTGCTCGTAGTGGGCGGGGTCGTAGTTGATCGGCCTCGCCGGCCCGGAGGCGGCGTCGTGGGCGGCGACCTCCTCGCCGGCCATCCTCACCAGGACCTGCCCGCCGGGCATCGCGACGACGCTCACGCGCCGGCCGATGCAGCGCCTGGGCACGGACCACTCCCTGCCGGCGGCCCTGACGAGCATCGTCGGCGGGACGGTATGGACGCTGACGTCGCCCACCATCGACTCGAGGAGCCGGAGGTTGCCGATGGGCCGCAGGCTCTCCTTCTCCCGCATGAACAGGACGTCGGGCGGCAGGCCGGTGGTGCGGTTCGGCTCCGAGTTCGCCTGGGCCTCGACCCGGGCCACCGCCTCGGCGAGGCCTCCCCACCCCGTGAACTCGCCGCCGTAGGCTGTTAGCGCTACTGTAAAAACAACCATTTTGACCAACGCTCAACAACCAATC
>DXZT01000031.1 GCA_019419545.1 Collinsella sp.
ATTTTGCCTCTTGACAATGTCCTGCTCATATTAAAAGGAACGTCCCCAAGTGCCAGCACGAGAAAGACAGCGCTGCGGGAAACGATCCGCAGCGCTGTCTTTCTTTATGCAAATACGATTAAGTTATCCCTGTGTATCGCCGGCTTCTCGGCCAGGTCTGCCAGCAGGCGGTTGCTGGCGATCTGGTCCTGGCGGCGGCCGGCGGCAAGTTCCAGCACGTCCGAATCGGCCTCGGCGATACCGCGGGCGACGACCATACCGCTCGGATCGCACACATCGAGCACATCGCCCTCGGCAAACTGGCCATCGATCTCGCGAATACCCACCGCAAGCAAGGAAGAGCCACGGCTGACCAGCGCCTTCGCGGCGCCGTCATCGACCGTCACCGAGCCATGCGCCTTGTCGCCCAGTGCGATCCACAGCTTGCGGGGTGCGATGTCCAGACGCTCCGCCGGCGGATCGAACAGCGTGCCCACGCTCTCGCCGCGGGCGAGGCGCACGAGCGCATCGGGCTCCTCGCCCGAGCAAATCACGCTCTGAATGCCCGCGGTCATCAGAATGCGGCTCGCGCGGATCTTGGTAATCATGCCGCCCGTGCCCACCGATGTGGAAGAATCGCCCGCCGAGGCGATAATCTTGGCATCGATCTTATGCACGACCGGGACGAACTCGGCCGTGGGGTCCTCATGCGGATTAGCAGTATAGAGACCATCGATGTCCGAGAGCGTCACGCACAGATCGGCAGAAACCAGGCAGCTCACAAGCGCCGCCAGTGTGTCGTTGTCGCCAAACTTGATCTCGTCGACGGTGACGGTATCGTTCTCGTTGACGACCGGCACCACGCCCAGCTCAACCAGGCGCAGCAGGGCGTCGCGCGCGTGCAGGTAGGACGTGCGGCGGGCCGTATCGTGGCGTGTGAGCAGCACGAGCGAGGTGAGCAGGTCGCGCGTATGGAACTCCTCGTCGTAGGCCGACGAGATGATGCACTGACCGGCCGAGGCGCAGGCCTGTAAGCTCGGAAGGTCGCCGACCGGCTTGTGGTCGAAGCCCAACACGGGATAGCCACAGGCGATAGCGCCCGAGCTCACCACGACCAGACGCCAGCCGAGCTTGCGCAGCGCTGCGGCCTGATCGGCAAGTCCGCCGATAAAGGCGCGGTTGACCTTGCCATCGGCACCCACCACCGTGGACGAACCGATCTTTACCACTATCGTTTTATAAGAAGTCGTCATACGTCAAACCAATCAACTGTGGAGGGTTCGGCCGAGCTGGCGGCCAAGGGAGCGTGGCTCGCCCCTACCGCCCAAGGAATTAGTGAGCCCAGGGAAAGGCAGAGGCCGCGGCCATGTTCTTGCGCACGAGCTCGTCGCGCACCTGAGCCAGGCCCTGCTCCATGCCCACCACATAGGTCTGCGGGTACAGGAAGCGCTTGAAAGCTGCGTCCAGATGATCGAGCGCCCAAGCACAGCGCTCGCGCGCGTCCTGGATGCTCTCACGTGGAGAAACCGCGCTGCCGTCGCGCACGATCGGCACCAGCAACTCACGATACTCGAGCTCGGACACATCGGTCACCAGGGCGGCATCATTCACGGCCACGAGGGTATTGCCGCGCGCGGCGCCCTCCCCTGCCAGATGGTCCTCGTCATAGATCATGTCGCAGACCGGGCCGCCAAAGCCGTCGTAATAACGGCGCACGCGTTGCACACCCGGGATCGTGCGCTTGTAGGGCTGCTCGGAGAGCTTGACCACCGGCGTCCATGGATCTGCCTCACCCGCACGGCGGGCGGAAAGCTTGTACACGCCGCCCAGCGCCGGCTGATCGTAGCAGGTCGCGAGCTTGGTGCCCACGCCAAAGCTGTCGATGGGCGCGCCCTGGTCGAGCAGCGACTGAATCGTGTACTCATCCAGATCGTTAGAAACCGAGATCCCCACATAGGGCAGGCCCTCGGCATCAAAACGGCCGCGCACATACTTGGAGAGCTTGGCGAGGTCGCCGGAGTCGATGCGAATAGCCGACAGGCGCTCGCCCGCCGCCTCCATCTCCTTGGCAACCGTAATGGCATGCTCACAGCCCTCGCGCACGTCATAGGTGTCGATGAGCAGCGTACAGTTCTTGGGGCTCGACTTGGCAAAGGCGCGGAAGGCCTCGAGCTCGGAATCGAAGCTCATCACCCAGCTGTGCGCATGCGTGCCAAAGACGGGAATACCGTAGCGGCGGCCGGCGAGCACATTGGATGTAGAGGAGCAGCCGGCAACGTAGCTCGCGCGCGCGACGGCCAGCCCGCCATCGGGACCCTGGGCGCGGCGCAGGCCAAACTCGGCAACGGGACGGCCGTCCGCCGCCAGCACCACGCGCGCCGTCTTGGTAGCGACAAGCGTCTGGAAGCCGACAATGTTGAGCAACGCCGTTTCGAGCAGCTGGCACTCCAGCGCGGGGCCGGTGACGCGCACCATGGGCTCGCGCGGAAAGACGAGCTCGCCCTCGGGCACGGCGTCAATGTTCACATGTGCGCGGAAGTTGCGCAGGTAGTCGAGGAATGCGGGCTTAAACATCGAGCCGCCGGCCGGAGCCTGGAGCGAAGCTAGATAGTCGATGTCCTCGGGCGTAAAGCGCAGGTTCTCGACAAGCTCGGGCAGCTCGGCGGTGCCGCACATGACGGCATACGCGCTGCCGAAGGGATGGTCGCGGTAAAACGCCGTAAAGCAACCCTGCTCATTGGCCTTGCCGCTCTCCCACAGGCCCTGGGCCATAGTGAGTTCGTACAGATCAGTGAGCATTGCAATGTCGGTGGGATGCGAGATGTCGGTCAAAGCCATGGGGCGACCTTTCGGATGCGTTGTGCAGAGGTTGAGGGTTGGCGAGGCGGGCGTGCGGGCATGGAGCCCAGCGCGAACAGGCTAAAGCAGGCCCATGCTGGTCAGGATCGTGTAGCCCATAAAGATGACAAACGCGATGAGGGCAAGGACAATGATGATTTTTTGAGCCGGCGCCATACCGGGGATCTCGTTCTCACCCGCAGGCTCCTTGGAGGTAACCATGCGCTGGGCAAAGCTCATCTCGTCACGGCTCGGCTTGGGATCGACGGACTTGGGACGAGCGGCCTTTTTAGGCTGAGGTTTAGGTGCGGTGGGCGCGGGCTTCGCGGCGGCGGGCTTGGGCGCGGGGGCGACGTTCGCAGCGGCCTCCTCGGCCTTCTCGCACTCGGCACGCAGGGCGGCCAGCTCCTCACGCTCGCGGCGTGCCTCTTCCTGGGCCTCGCGACGAGCTTTCTCGGCGCGGAGCTCTTCCAACTCGGCGCGTTCCTCGGCAGACAGTGGTTGGGACTCAAGCTTGGCCATGGTACAGCCCTTTCTTTTAAAAAAAGCCGCCGACACAATGTCAGCGGCTTATCAAATCCAAGGGTGGAGACGAAGGGAGTCGAACCCTCGGCCTCTGCCATGCGACGGCAGCGCTCTCCCAACTGAGCTACGTCCCCAGGACAAGTTGATATTTTACCTACGGCTCGCCAACTGTCAACGCCCAATACCCAGTCTTTTTGGGACGGGGCTGTTTTAGCTACCCCGACAGACAACGCGAACGGTTTGGTCGAACAGCGGCAGGGGTAGCTAAAACAGCCCCGTCCCAAAAAGACTACTCAAAGAGCCTCGTCCCAGATTAGCTGGTTTGAGCACTAGTAAGAACACCGGTGGTATCGAACGCCGGGGTAAAGCTCTCGTCTACCGCGCCGCCTTCTTGCCAAAACATCGTCGTAAAGCCCAGGTCGTCGGCATGGTCGAGCACCTGCTCATACTCCTCGCGCGTCACGGCGCGCGCCAGGTCGCCGCCTTGTTCGCGCATGAGTGCATTGGGCGTGTACTGGTTCATGACCGAGATTGGCACGTCGCCCACCGTCTGCCACACCAGGTCTAACACGCGGCACGAATCGTCGGCATGCCCCGGCAGCACCAGGTGACGCACGATCATGCCGCGCCTCATGAGCCCGTCCTCGTCTACCAGTTCTCCCCCGCGGCGCTCAATCTCGCGCGCCATCTGGGCCAGACCCGACACGGTCACGCGCGGGTAGTCCTTAATATGAGAAAGCGACTGCGCAAGCCCGGCATCGGCATATTTAAAGTCCGTAAGCCACACGTCGACCAGGTCGCCCAGCGCCGCCACGGCACTCGCGCGCTCGTAACCACTCGTGTTGTAGACAATTGGGATGACCAACCCGCGCGTCCGTGCCGCGGCAATCGTGGCAGGCAACAGGTGCGCATAGTGCGTCGCCGTCACCAGGTTGATGTTATTGGCGCCCTGGTCCTGCAGCTCCAGCATAATCTCGACCAAACGCTCGGGCGAAATCTCAAGACCGAAATTGCCCGTCGAGATCTCGTGGTTTTGGCAGTAGATACATTTGAGCGAACAGCCGCTAAAGAAAATCGTACCCGAGCCGGCCTCGCCCGAGATAGGCGGCTCCTCCCACATATGAAGCGCTGCGCGGGCCACCTTAAGCGTGTTGTCGGCGCCGCACACGCCACGCGTGCCCTCGTCGCGCGCCGCACCGCAACGGCGCGGACACAAATGGCAGGCGGGCGAAAAAAGTTCGGTCAACGACGTCGGCATAAAAACATGCTCCAAAACAATGATTCAGCAGCTCAAACGTAAAGGGACCAACCGCACAGACGGCTCGAGCCCAAGGCGCCGTAATCGTCCGACACGATTTTTATAATGTCAAGACTGGAATCGACAAAGTGCCGCTTTATGATGTAGGTATTCCGCCCCCCGCGGAGCAACTGGGTGAACCGTCGCGTTTATTTAGGGAGCCCACACAGTCGTACCTAGTACAGGTATCCTTCGTTGTTAAGGACGCTGGAACAGTCGATGAGGGCACCCACCTGTTTTAGGTGGGTTCATTTTCGTAACGTGGGGGGTGGTTTTCATTTGCCGAAAATCACCATTACAGTCCATATGGATTCCCGCCGGCATCCCGACAAGCCATCGACAACATCCCAATATCTGGTAAGCGCGTGATAATCGCACGGTGCAAACCTCCGCACCCCCTCGGTCGAGTATCATGGGTCAGCTATGCCTTTTTGCGTAGCAACCTTTGACCTTTTCCTTCGACGCTTGGCGGTTTTTAGATTCATGGCTTCATCCCCGAGCTACATACCGTATCTATGCGTGGCAGCGGCGGCCTTTATCACGACCTTCCTCGCGGTGCCCCTGGTCAAGCGCTTGGCAATTAAGCTCGACGCCGTCGACTATCCTTCTAAGCGCCGCATCAACACCAAGCCCATCCCGCGTTTGGGCGGAACGGCGGTGTTTTTGGGCCTGGTCGTTGCCTGCATCGTGCAAATCCTAGGCACCTGGCACCTAGGCTGGCCGCCCGTCCTGGTACCGCACCCGCGCCTTCACATTAGCTATCCCATGCTGGCGCTCTCCTTTACCGTCATCTTTGCGACCGGCGCTATCGACGACGTCTATCAGCTCAAGCCCAAACAAAAACTGGCCGGTCAGGTACTCGCCGCGCTCATCGCCTGTATCGGCGGCTTGCGGATCGGCGTCATCGTCAACCCGTTTGCCCCCGGCGAAATCATGCTCGGATGGCTCGCCTACCCCATCACCGTGATCTATCTGGTGGCATTCACCAACATCATTAACCTCATCGACGGCCTCGACGGCTTGGCCACGGGCATCTGCGGCATCGCGTCGTTCACCATGTTTTCGATGGCCGTTCTCTCGGGCCGCATCGACGCCGCCGCGCTCTCTATTGCGCTCTTTGGCGCTTGCCTGGCCTTTTTGCGCTACAACTTCAACCCCGCAAGCATCTTCTTGGGCGACTCGGGATCGCTGCTTCTGGGCTTTGCGCTGGGCTCCATCTCGCTGCTCAACGTGAGCCGCACCGCCGCGCTCACCTCGCTTATCATCCCGCTCATCGTTGCCGGCGTGCCCATCATCGACACGTTTAGCGCCATCGTGCGCCGCAAGCGCGCCCACATTAGCATCGGGCAGGCCGACAAGGGCCACATCCACCACCGCCTGATCCAAGAAGGCTACAACCAAAAACAGGCCGTGCTGCTCATCTATGCCTGGTGCATCATGCTTTCGGCCGGCGCCGCCGCGATTAACCAGGTCGAAGTGCCCATGCGTGTGCTCATCTTTACCGTGCTCGCCATTGGCTCGGCGGCCTTCGCCAAGCACCTGCACCTGTTTGAACCCGTGCTACGCCACCATTACAACAAGCGCACGCACGAGGACGAGCTCGTCACCCCCGACGACCCCGCCTTTAAGCAGGAGGAGCAGGCAGCCGAGGAGCGCAAAGAAGAGCGCCACCACAAGCTCTAGGGCGAGCTGCCGAGGATGTGCCAAGGCACCGTTAGCCAAGCGCGGCCGCGCCGCACCCATCGCACATGCCGCACCACGCGCGTCCCTCTCCCGCCCCTCGCCTACTTACGCACCGCCCCTCCAATAAACGCGTTATCATCTTGACCCATGAACATACGTTAGGAGCAATCATGCCAAACGAGAACAGCTACGAAGTCGCGCTGCAAAAGAGCAACGCCATTCGCGAGGGCCTGACCAAAATGCCCGAGAAGTTCACCATGCTCACCGGCGACCGCCCCACCGGCCGTCTGCACCTGGGCCACTACTTCGGTACCCTCAAGGGCCGTGTTGAGCTGCAGAACATGGGCGCCAAGACCAACGTGCTCATCGCCGACTACCAGGTCATCACTGACCGCGACACGACCGAGCACATCCAGGACAACGTGTACAACATGGTCATGGACTACCTTGCCTGCGGCATCGACCCCGACAAGACCATGATCTACGCGCACTCCGCCGTGCCCGCCGCCAACCAGCTCATGCTGCCGTTCCTGTCGCTGGTGTCCGAGGCCGAGCTGGCGCGCAACCCCACCGTCAAGGCCGAGATGGAGGCCTCGGGCCATGAGCTTACCGGCCTTCTGCTCACCTACCCGGTGCATCAGGCCTGCGACATCCTGTTCTGCAAGGGCAACGTGGTGCCCGTCGGTCGTGACCAGCTGCCGCACATCGAGCTCACCCGCACCATCGCCCGCCGCTTTAACAACCGCTACGGCAAGGTGTTCCCCGAGGTCGAGGCGCTGCTGTCCGAGACCCCGCTACTGCCCGGCCTTGACGGTCGCAAGATGAGCAAGAGCTACGGCAACGCCATCAACATCTCGATGACCGCTGAGGAGACGGCCAAGCGCATCAAGAAGAGCCAGACCGACTCTGAGCGCATGATCACGTTCGATCCCGAGAACCGCCCCGGCGTGTCCGGTTTGCTTTCGACGGCCGCCATCTGCACCGGTCGCTCCGAGGTCGAAATTGCCGAGGAGATTGGCATGGGCGGCTCCGGCCAGCTCAAGAAGTACGTGACCGAGGCCGTCAACGAGTACTTCGCACCTATCCGCGAGCGTCGCCAGCGCTACGAGAACGATCTGGATTACGTGAAGGACGTGCTGCACGAGGGCAACCGTCGCGCCAACGAGATCGCCGAGCAGACCCTGGCCGAGGTTCAGGACGCCATGGGTATGGTGTACTAGACCGATTTGCTGGCTTGAGCTTTCGATTGCTTTAGGGCGGGCGCTACGACGTCCGCCTTTTTTGGTGCCCGACCGGCTCGGTTCCGCCTATTTCACTCCCCCGACAAACGGGAACAGGCCCGCTGACAGAAAGTTGCCAGCGGGCCCGTTCCCGAAGTACACCGTTGAATCGCACAGAGGGGAGGAATGCGAATCAAACTCAACAGGGCAGGCTTTTTCATCGCCTATTGCCTGCTCCGTTGCTGAAACCAATATAGTTCACCGTGGTTTACTTTCTGATGGCAAAGTACGCCACCACACCTTCTCCATAAGTTAGCTCTGGTAAACCTACAGCGTAAAACCACCACAAAGGGGACAGGCGCCTTTGTGGTGGTTTTCGCCACGGCAGAACCGCTAGAGCCCGGCAGGCCAGCGACAGGCGGCCAAGTCGACGTGCATGTCGTCCTTAAACGCCACACCTTCCCCTAGCAAAAGCTCACGTTGAGCATCGGGACCGCCAAAAGCGAAGCCCTCGCATATGTGCCCGTCGGCAAACACCACGCGGTGACAGGGAATCTCGCCGGGGCGCGGATTACTATGCAGGGCATACCCCACGTACCGCGCACTTCGTGGACGACCGGCAAGCAGCGCCACCTGGCCATACGTGGCGACCATCCCCTCGGGGATCTGCTCGACCACCTCGTACACCCGTTCAAAAAAGCCCTCAGACGCCATTGCTCGCTCCCTTCCACCCGGAAAAGCATAAACCACCACAAAGGTGCCTGTCCCCTTTGTGGTGGTTTATGGCAGGTCGGTTAGTTGGCGGGCTGGAAGAAGGCTACGGCGACGGCGCCGGGGCCTACGTGGGTGCCGATGGTGGCGCCGATGGTGTGAACGGGCAACTCGCCCTCGGTGTGGCCAGCCCACAGTGCCGCGCTGTCCTCGACATACTTCTTGAGCACCGCATCCGAAAGGCCCGTATAGCCCAGCGCCAGCGGCATGGAAAAGTCGATGCCGCCTGACTTTTCGACCTTTTGGTTGAGCAGGTTGCGGCCGTTCTTGGAACCGCGCGCCTTGCCCAACTGCACGATAAGGCCGTCCTCGACAGCCACCACGGGCTTCACGTTGAGCAGCGTGCCCACGGCGCCGGCCGCAGCAGATAGACGACCGCCGCGAACCAGGTACTCCAGCGTCTCGAGCAGGCCGATGACGACCACGCGGTCACGGACGGCCTCGACGGCCGCCGCGATCTGGGCCGCATTACGGCCCTCGTCCACCAGGCGCAGGGCATACTCGACCAGGACACGCTCACCCAGAGTGACGTTGTTGCTATCCACCACGTACACGTCGCCGCCCGGCGCCTCGGCAAGTGCGGTACGGGCACTCTGATTGGTGCCCGAAAGCTTAGCGCCCACGGTAATAATCACAGCCTCATCGCCGGCATCACGCGCCTCGGCAATAGCCTGCGAAAACGCGTACGGGTTGACCTGGCCGGTCTTGGGCAGCTCATCGCGCTCCACGAGCATCTCGTAAAAGCGCTGGTGATCGATGTCGACGCCATCCATGTACACATCGGTGCCAAAGGTGACGGACAACGGCAGAACACGCAGAGCGGGGTGCTCAGCCGGTGACATATCGCTTGCGGAATCGGTAATAATGCGGACGGACATAGCGAATCCTTTCTTGCGCAGGTCTCGCGCAGGGAATTTTGACAACAAAGTCCCGGCACGGCTCACGCGCTCAAACGGGACTATGCAGTTTTTAATGGGAAGCAAATGCCTTGGCGGCCTTAGATCTCACGCAGGGTGTTGAGAATCGTACGCAGCGACGCATACATCTGCTCGCGCTGCTCCACACCCATAGCCTTACCGGTGGTGTCGAGCACCTCGCGAATGATGCGGTCCGCCTCGCTCATGCTCTCGCCGCCCAGAGCGGTCAGGCGCACCGGGGCACGATACTTAACGGCCGCATCACCCGAGTCGTCGACCTCGACGTAGCCGCCCTCCTCCAGATGCGCGAGCGTGCGCGAGACGGCGGCACGGGTCACGCCTGCCATGCGAGCCAGGTCAGCGCCAGTCAGGCCGTCCTTGCTGCGCTCAAGATAGTACAAGCACATAACGTCGGAGCCCTTGAGGCCCAGCCTTGCGCCCTCGGATGTCTTAATGCGCTGGATCTCCTTGTAGAGCCCGCTGATCAGTCCGACAAAGTCCTCGAAACGTGTCTCGTCGTTCTGCTGCATGGGAGACGACCGCCTTTCGCTTACATGATGCTAACGGGTAAACATCTTAGCCGCACGAGGCAACACCCATACCCAAATATCCCATTTGTTAACCCATCAACATAAAAACCACCACAAAGGGGACAGGCACCTTTGTAGTGGTTTTGACCGGCGAACATGATCCGCAGGCGTCGTTACAGTTCCACGCAGGGATTGTCGCGGGTCACAAGCGTCTTAACGACAACCGTCGCTCCCAGATAGCGCTCGAGCAACTCGGCGAGACGATCAACGGCAGCCTGGCAATCCCCCATCCGCTCGGGCTCCACGCACTCAATCGCCAGGAATGCATCGGCCGAATCGTCGGACAGCGCCGTGCGAACGCCATCGCGCCAGTTCCAGCAGCGGCATACGGCGCCCGCATCATCGATGTAGGCGAGCTCGCCGGGCAGCGTCGGGTCATCCGTTTCCTCGCCAAGTGGCAGGAACGCATCGCCGCCGTCAGTCACCTTCAAGCAAAGATCCCCCTCAATCGCATGCAGGTCCTCGCCGCCAACGGGCAGCGCGTAGGTCAGCGACACCGTGTTGTAGATGTCCACCGCGGGCGTAATGTGGCCCACCGGTTTGCCCTTGAGCACGCGCTTGAGCAGGTTCTCAATTGAGCAACGCGCGCCCTTTTTGGTCTTGAACAGCCGATAAGCCTCGCGCCATGCCTTGACCGGTGCGTTCTCGCTGATAGTATCGCTGGTCAGATGACGCTCCGCGTCGATATTGGCGCGGTCGAGCAACGCCGCAATCGCGTCCACGTCCTCTTGAGGAATCTGAGCCGCGGGCTTCATGCCCTTTACGACCACAACACCGACAGCCGCCTGCGGAAATAGCTCCCAAAACGAATCCTCGGCAATAAAGCTCTTCATGTGCTCTCCCTTCATAGCATGCGCCCGAGCCCGGGTGCCTAAACAAAAAGCGCCCTTACGACGGCCACCTTCAAAGTCCTACGGTGCCGCCACAAGAGCGCTTACGCTGCCCCCATCCGGAGAAGGGAGCGATATGTCAGGCGTATTGTAACCCGAGTCATCCGCGCGAGTAAAACCACCACAAAGGTGCCTGTCCCCTTTATGGTGGTTTTGGGTCTGAGGCGACGCTAGTGGCGAAGTCCCAGCAGGCCGTGGCCGCGATGACGGGCGTCGGCGTGCACCTGAGCATGCGGACCGGCGGCCTTGACGGATTCGGGCAGGTGCGAGTACTTCTTCTCGAAGTTCTCCTCGAACATCACGGCCAAGTTGTGCGCGGCCTCGTCGTAGCGAGCGGTACTCTGCCAATACTGGCGCGGCACCAGGATGCCGTCGGGTACGCCGTGGCACGTGGTGGGAATGTCGACGTTAAAGATGTCGTCGTGCACGAACTCGCTGTCCTCGATGGTACCGTCGAGGGCGCGGGCCACCAGGGCGCGCGTGTAGGCAAGCTCGATGCGATGACCCACGCCGTAGCCGCCGCCGATCCAGCCGGTGTTGACCAGGTACACACGCGTGCGGCCGTCGGCGATGCGCTCACCGAGCATCTTGGCATAGACCATGGGGTCGAGCGGCATAAACGGCTCGCCAAACAGCGAAGAGAACGTGGGCGTGGGCTCGGTGACGCCGACCTCGGTGCCGGGGATCTTGGCCGTAAAGCCCGTCACAAAGTGATACATGGCGGAGTCGGCCGTCAGGCGCGAGATGGGCGGCAGCACGCCAAAGGCATCGCAGGTCAGGAAGAGCACGACGCTTGGAGTGGTGCCCATGCCCTTGGTCCACGCGTTGGGAATGTGCTCCACAGGGTATGCCACGCGCGTGTTGTGCGTGATCGAGATGTCGTCGTAGTTGGGCTTGCGGTTCTCGTCGAGCACCACGTTTTCGCAGATCGCGCCAAAGCGGACGGCGTTGAAGATCTCAGGCTCGTGGAACGCGTCCAGGCCCTCGCATTTGGCGTAGCAGCCACCCTCGATGTTGAAGATGCCCATGTCGGACCAACCGTGTTCGTCGTCGCCGATCAGCAGGCGCGTGGGGTTGGCCGAAAGCGTGGTCTTGCCGGTGCCGGAGAGGCCAAAGAACACGGCGGTCTCATGCGTGACGGGGTCCATACTGGCCGAGCAATGCATGGGCAGCACGTCGTCCTCGACGGGCAGCAGGTAATTCATGACGCTGAAAATGGACTTTTTGATCTCGCCGGAGTAGCCGGTGCCGGCGACCAGAATCACGCGCTCCTGGAAGTTAATGACCACGGCGGCGCTAGAGTTGAGGCCCTTGATGGCGGGATCGCACTGGTAGCCCGGCGCGGCGAGCACGCAGAAGTCCGGCTCGCCGGTGCGTGCGATTTCACGGGCAAGCGGGCGGGCGAGCATCTGCTTAATAAAGAGCGCCTGGCTGGCACGCTCGCAGGCGACAAGCAGACGACGCGTATGGTTGCGGTCGGCACCGGCCATACCGCGAGTGACGAACACGTCGCGCTCGTTGAGATAGTCGACGATGTCGGCCTTGATGGCCTCGTAGCTCTCGACAGACAGCGGGCGGTTGACGGCACCCCAGGCAATCTTGTCGTGAACATCGGGGGTGTCAACGATAAAGCGGTCATTAGGCGAGCGGCCAGTGCGCTCCCCCGTCTCGATCACCAGCGCGCCGTTGGAGGCCATACGACCTTCGTTGCGACGGATGGCGTGCTCGACGAGCTCGGCTGCCGGCAGGTCGACCAGCAGGCGGGGCTGGTTCTCGGCAGGATCTTCGACCAGCGTAATGCCAAAGTTGGACAGAACTTCTGCAGGGGTAACACCTGGCATGGGGCCTCCTTTAAAAGCGCGACACGTGGACGAGGCGCGCACTTTACTCACGTAAAGCCCGTTGTACCCGTTATGCAAAAACGTTTTTGCGGCAACGGCGAAGCGCCCGCCCAACGGTCAAAAATCGCACGCAAGCGGCCTAGTCGTTAGGGACACTCTTGAACAGGCAACAACCAAGGAGCGACCCCGGATGCCGGCACTTAGGGACGTTCCCAAAGTGCCGGCACATAAGGAACGTCCCCAAATGCCGTCTACTGAATGGCGCCGCCGAAATTATCGAACAACCTGTTCAAAAACACGAACGAACACCGTCGCGTCTATACTAGAGCGCAGCAATAGAAAGGACTCCGCTTTGAGCATCACGCCCATCGATAGCATTCGCCGCGCCATCGCCCGCCGCAATGGCGTCGCCGACCCCACCGTATCGGACGGGGCGCACGGGCAGGGCGGACGCATCGAGAACGGCCTGTTCCCCGCATCGCACACCGCCGAGGAGCTCGCACGAATCCAAGAGCTAAGCCAGCGTAACGCCGGCGGTCCCGACAGCAGCCAGGCCACACGCCGTCGCCGCGAGCGCAATCGCCAGCCCGGCCCCATCCACCGCATGGTCAATGCCTGGTGGAACCGCCTGCTCGGAGCCGTCTACGGCGGCGGCTTCTCCACGCAAGAAGCCGAGTACGAAGATCACGCCACCCGTCGCGACTACCTTTGGAATACCCTGGGCACCGCCGTGTGGGGCATGGCGTTTCCGTTGCTCACCATCGTGTCCACACAGCTCGCGGGCGCCGAGGAGGCTGGCAAATTCTCCATCGCCTTTGTCACCGGCACGCTCATCATGATCGCGTGCAACTACGGCGTGCGCAATTTCCAGGTCTCGGACATCGACGAAAAGACGTCCTTTGCCTCTTACCAGCTCAACCGCTGGCTCTGCGGAGCGCTCGCGCTGGCATGCGGCCTGGTATACAGCAGCGCCCGCGGCTACGATGCGCAGATGGCCACGATCGGCCTGGGCGTCTACCTCTATAAGGTGATCGACGGCATCGCCGACGTGTACGAGGGCCGCCTGCAGCAGGCCGACAAGCTCTATTTGGCCGGCATGAGCCAAACGCTGCGTTCCGCCGGCGTCATCGCGGTCTTTAGCGTGGCACTGTTCCTCACGCGCAGCATGCCCATCGCGGCCATGGCCATGGGTGTCACCGCCATCGCCTCGCTCGTGCTGGTCACCGCGCCGCTTGCCCTGCTCGAGACCGAAAAATCGCGCCACGTGAGCCTGCGCGAGGTCGGCCACCTGTTTGTCCAGTGCGCCCCGCTCTTTGGTGCACTGTTCCTGTTCAACCTTATTGAGAGCATGCCCAAGTTTGTGATGGAAGGCACGCTGGCATACAAATATCAGCTGTACTTTAATGCCCTGTTCTTTCCGGCGCAGGCTATTTTGCTGAGCATTGGATTTATCTATAAACCGCAGCTCCTGCGCTTGTCGAGCATTTGGGCTAATCCTCGCAAGCGTCGTCGCTTTGACCTGATTATTGTTGCCGTTATGGCGCTGATCGCGGTCATCACCGGCGTGTGCGCCGCATTTATGGCAGGTCCCGGTATTCCCCTCATGAGCTTTATGTACGGCCTCAATTTTGAGCGCTACCGCACGCTGGCACTGCTGATGGTTGTCGCCGGCGGCGTCACCGCGGCCATCGACTTTATCTACGCCATCATCACGGTGCTGCGCCATGCCGGCGACGTCACCAAAATCTACCTGATCTGCTTCGCCGTAAGCGTAGTGCTGCCGGTGATCCTGATCAACCTGCTGGGTCTGATGGGCGCCGTGGTGAGCTACCTAGCCATCATGGCCCTACTCCTGGTGCTGCTGATTATCGAATACGCCCACATCCGCCAACGCATCGAGCGCGACCGCAACCCGTACGGCGCCTAATTGGCGCAATGGGGGGTCTCGTTGCGGACGATTTGTGACACGCAAAACTAAGTGAGTAGACTTTTGCCGAATCCCTGACCACACCGGCAAAACACAAGTCAGTGACCTGCGGTTTTGTTGAGGCAAATTTGCCGGCTGCTCGGCATTTCCAAAAAAGTCTACTCACTTAGCCAGCGGGCAGCCAAATGATTATTTAATCCCCGTCCGAGAGAAGTCAATTAGCGGGCAGAAGGGCAAAAGTAGTCAAAAAAGTCCCGTCCCAAATTAGCTACCACTTGCACCGATTATTCGCCCGGGTTGATGTTCGCGTAGAACTCCGCCCCGTCGTCCAGACGCAGGATACCGACGCGACCGAACTCGGAGCCGGTGGCGGCAGCGCAGTCGATGTCGATGCGATCGGGCACACCGGCGGCATCCTCGCCGCCCAGGCGCACGATCTGCCCGCGGCCCGACTCCTCATCGAGCCCCGCAAGACCACCGACCTCGCAATAACGCCCGAGCGACACCGTTGGCGTGTGACCGCTCACCACGACCGGACCCTTGCCCTCGGCAGAAAGCAGCCCGGTCGGCGCATCCCAATAGCCGTGACGAATCCACAGCAGGTCATCGGCCGACTGCACCGCGAGCATCTGCTGCAGCAGCTCGCGATCGGCACCCACCGCTCCAACGCCATCGGCACAATCGACGCCATGCTCAAGCAAAAACGCGCGCGCCGCCTCGGTCTGGATGCCGGCATGCACCAGCAGGTACGGGCGCTCCTCGGTCTCGGCCACCGCGTAGAGCGGCAGCGCGGCCATCCATCGCACGAGCTCCTCGTATGCCTCAAATTCCATGTCGTTGAGCTGCTCGCTCGTCGTCCAGCCACCGTTGATATCCCAGGTCTCGGCATCGAGCGGGTCCTGGCCAATGATGGCATCGAGCATGATCTGCTCGTGATTGCCCTTGAGCACGTGGGCGTTGGGCAGCGAGCGCACGAGCTTAATAACGCCGACCGGATCGGGCCCGCGATCGATCATGTCGCCCAGCACGTACAGCGTGTCGTCGGACGTCAACGAGATCTTAGACAGGGCCTCGTCAAGCGCACGCACGTGCCCGTGAGCATCAGATGTCACATAGATCGCCATGGTACGCCTCTCCTTGCATTGCGGTCTAAGCCCGGCGCCGCAACTAAAACTTCAAGTTGAACTTAAACGTTACCCATTGTACTCCGTTGCAATAAAGCTGGAAAGGGTTTCCGAGCAGAGGCAAAGACGGCAGCCGTCTATGACGATATCGCGCACGCCCGTAATCCGCCCCCATAAACCCGCCACCTTTGGGTACAAATAACCGCAGACAACTGACCGTGCCACGCCAACCACCCAGGAGCGGACACTATCCATGAACCAGATACTTCTCTTTATCGGCCTCGTCATCATTTTGTGCCTGACCATCAAACCCGTCGGCAAAAAACTCCCCTTCCCCACCCTCCTCATCTTTATTGCGCTCGGCATGCTGCTCGGCGTCAACGGTCCGGCGCACATCGACTTTAGCGACTACGCGCTCACCGAAACCGTCTGCAGCACGGCGCTGCTGTTCATCATGTTCTACGGCGGCTTTAACACCAACATCGACCGTGCCAAACCCGTCGCCGCGCCCGCTGTGCTGCTGAGCACGCTCGGCGTTATCGCCACCGCCGGCATCACTGGCGTGTTCGCACACTTCGCACTGGGCTTCGACTGGATCGGCGGCCTGCTGCTGGGCTCGGTCGTGGCGTCGACCGACGCGGCGAGCGTCTTTAGCGTGCTGCGCGAGCACAACCTGTCGCTAAAGGGCGGCACCGACTCGCTGCTCGAGGTCGAATCGGGCTCCAACGACCCCGTCGCCTACATGCTCACCGCGGTACTCGCCACCCTCGCGGCGGGTGGCAACATCGACATTCTCGTGCTGCTGGCCAAGCAGATCATCCTGGGCGTGGGGCTGGGCCTTGCCATCGGCTGGATATCCAGCCGCCTGATTGAGCGCGCACACGCAACGGCCGAGGGCGCGCAGACTATCTTTTTGTTCGCCGTGGCGATCGTCGCCTACGCACTGCCGAGCTACCTGGGCGGCAACGGCTTTTTGGCCGTATACCTGGCAGGCATTGTGCTGGGCGCGAGCGACATCACCGGCAAGGTCGAGATGGCGCACTTCTTTGACACCCTTACCGAGATGGCCGAGATGACGATCTTCTTCTTGCTCGGCCTGCTCGTCACGCCCGCGCGCCTGCCGCAAATGCTGCTACCCGGCCTGGCGCTCATGGCGTTTATGCTCTTTGCGAGCCGCCCCATCGCCGTCGGTCTGCTGCTGGCGCCCTTTAAGACGAGCCCTCGCCAGGTTGCGCTCGTAAGCTGGGCGGGCTTGCGCGGCGCGGCTTCGGTCGTCTTTAGCCTCTTTGCTGTGGTGGCCGGCGTTCCCGGCGGACACGACCTATTTGACCTGGTGTTTGTGATTGCCGTATCGAGCATTGTGGTGCAGGGTTCGCTACTGCCGGCGGTGGCGAAGAAACTCGATATGATCGATGCGGCCGGCGACGTGCGCCGCACCTTTAACGACTACCACGACGAGGACGGCATGTCGTTTGTAAAGCTCAAGGTGGGCGCTGGCCATCCGTTTGCCGGGCGCTCGCTCGCCGATATTGGCAGCGCGACGGACATGCTCGTGGTCTTGGTGCTGCGCGACGGGGCGCACCCGGTACTGCCCAACGGCGATACCGTCATCGAGGAAGGCGACCTTCTGGTGATGGCAGCCCCAACGTTCGAAGAGCGTGCCGAGGTTACGCTGCGCGAGGTCACCGTGACGCCCCACGGTCGCCTGGCCGGTCAGCGCCTGCGCGACGTGCCGCAGGGCAAGCACCCGTTTATCGTGGTGATGCTCAAGCGCGACGGCCAAACCATCATCCCCGACGGCGACACCCTAATATACGCCGGCGACGAAGCCGTCATCGCCACACTGGCGTCGTAGCGGCCAGGGGTAGCTAATTTGCGACGAAGAGATCAAGCGCCTGGAAAGCCTGATGCGGTCGCTCGCAGACCTAGACCTGCCGGAGGAGTAAGGCCCCTCCCCCATGTAACCATCCTGTAAATCATAGCGGCGCACTCGAGTTTTACCGTGATGCGGTCGCACCTGGCGCTGCACTGTGCTAAAGTATCCCGAACGTTCAAACGACTACGAGGGGGACCTAGAAGATGGCACGTGTGCACAACTTCTCAGCTGGCCCGGCCGCGCTGCCCACCAGCGTGCTCGCCGAGATCGCCGACGAGATGATGGACTACCGCGGTTGCGGCATGTCCGTGCTCGAGATGAGCCATCGATCTAGTATGTACCAGCAGATCATCGACGACGCCGAGGCAACCCTGCGCCGCCTGCTGAGCATCCCTGACAACTACCGTGTCCTGTTTTTGCAGGGCGGCGCCACGCTGCAGTTTGCGGGCATCCCCATGAACCTCATGCGCCGCGGCCGCGCCGGCTACGTCGTGACCGGCAACTTTGCCAACAAGGCGTACAAGGAGGCCGCCAAGTACGGCGAGGCCGTGCTGCTCGCGAGCTCCGAGGACACCAATTTCGACCGCATACCCACCATAGTCGACATCAACGCGCGCATTGCCGCCGAGGCCGCGGGCGGCGGGCTCGACTACGTCTACATCTGCCAGAACAACACCATCTTTGGCACCATGTACCACGAGCTGCCCGCTTGCGACGACGTGCCGCTGGTCGCCGATGTCTCGAGCTGCTTTCTGTCGCAGCCGCTCGACGTTGAGCGCTACGGGCTCATCTACGCCGGTGCGCAGAAAAACGCCGGCGCCGCGGGCGTGACCGTGGTCATCGTGCGCGACGACCTCATCGCAGATGGCCCCGCTTTTGCGCAGACGCCGCAGTACCTGGACCTTAAGACCCAGGCCGCCAAGGGCTCCATGCTCAACACGCCCAACACCTTTGGTATCTACGTGTGCGGCAAGGTATTCCGCTGGGTTGAGCAGACCGGCGGACTTGCCGCCATGGCCGAGCGCAACTGGGCCAAGGCCAACCTGCTCTATAACCTGCTCGAGCACAGCGTGCTGTTCCATGGCACCACACAGGCCGACAGCCGCTCCATCGCCAACGTCACGTTCCGTACCGGCGATGCCGACCTCGACGCCGCCTTTGTCGCAGGCGCGGCCGAGCACCAGATTCAAAACGTCAAGGGTCATCGCCTGGTGGGTGGCATGCGCGCCAGCGTCTACAACGCCGTAACCATGGAAGACGCGCAGGCACTGGCCTCGTACATGAAGGACTTCGAAGCGCAGCATAGTTTGAGTCCGCGATCTAACTAGCCCGCAACGCGCGGGCTGACCAGCCACCTCAGACCACCCTGTTTAGATCAAAACCTGCTAAGGAGTTTTTCCATGCGTAAGATTAAGACCATCGACGACATCACCAAAGACGGCAAAGTCGAGTTTGGCGAGGGCTACGAGTTTGTGGGCACCGCCGAGGAGGCCGACGCCATCCTGATGCGCTCCACCGACCTGCACGGCTACGAGCTGCCCGAGGGCATCCGCGCCATCGCCCGCTGCGGCGCCGGCGTCAACAACATCCCCGTCGAGGAGTACGCCAAGAAGGGCGTCGTCGTCTTTAACTCCCCCGGTGCCAACAGCAACGCCGTCAAGGAGCTCGTCCTGGGCATGCTGGTGCTCTCGAGCCGCGGAGTAGTGCAGTCGATGAACTGGGTGCGCGACAACGCCGACGACCCCGAGATCCAGGTCGATGCCGAAAAAGCCAAGAAGGCCTTTGTGGGCCGCGAGCTCAAGGGCAAGCGCATCGGCGTCATCGGCCTGGGCAACGTAGGCTCCAAGGTCGCCAACGCCTGTGTCGACCTGGGCATGGACGTTTACGGCTACGATCCGTTCATTTCCGTCGAGCACGCGTGGGTGCTGAGCCGCGAGGTGCAGCGCGTGGGCACGCTCGAGGATCTGTGCCGCGGCTGCGACTACCTCACCGTGCACGTGCCCAGCAAGGCCGATACCATCGGCATGATCAGCACCGAGCAGATCGACCTGCTGGCCCCGGACGCCGTGCTCATCAACTACGCGCGCGAGACCATCATTGACGAGGACGCCGTCGACGCCGCCCTGCGCGCGGGCAAGCTCAGCTGGTTTAGCTGCGACTTTGCCACGCCCAAGACCGTCAAGATGCCCAACACGTTTATCACCACGCATTCGGGCGCCGGCACCGGCGAGGCCGAGGCCAACTGCGCCGACATGGCCATCAGCGAGCTCAAGGATTACCTGGAAAACGGCAACATCGCGCACAGCGTCAACTCCCCCGCCTGCAGCATGGGCAAGGCGCGCGCCGCAAGCCGCATTGCCTGCCTGCATGCCAACGTGCCCAACATGATCGGCCAGATCACGGCCATTCTCGCCAAGGACAACGCCAACGTGCAGCGCATGACCAACGAGTCCGCTGGCGAGAACGCCTACACTATGTTCGACACCGATGAGCACCTGGACGGCAGCACGATCGAGGCGCTCAAGCAGATTCCGTCGATGTATCGCGTGCGCGTGATTAAATAGTGCCGGTGCCAAGCCTGCCAGACAGACCACGAAGCCCATTCGCCCCCCGTTTTCACGAAACGGGGGGCGATTTTGTTGCTCCGGACGACTTTAAAATGATACCCGGAACAAGTTTTTTCAGATAATCGATAGTGAGGCTCCAGTCGCTAAGCACACCCGCTTTGATAAACAGCTTTATCAGGGACTTTAGTAGGTAAAAATCGGTCTCTATGTGCCGAATGTAAGTTGACTGTCTATTTTCCGAAACAACTTATTCTAGATAGCATTTTTAGGGTCCCTCCAAGGCAAAATTGAAGCCTTTTTGCGACCAGAACTCTAGCTCGCGCTACCGTTTACCCACCGCGCGACTACATTCCCGCCCAATCGATAAAAATCTCCTCACGAAGCCGCCGTTCGAGCTCCTGCTGTCGCGGCGTCTTGTCTTTCAGCGGCACATCGAGATAGGACATGATGAGCTCCATCACCACGCGGAAGGCATCGAAGTCGGCCAGCTGACCATAGGTCATCAGAACGACGGGATATCCCATGGCTTGCAAGGCCGTCGTTCGATCGGAGTCCGAGATCTTGTATTCAATGGATCCGTGAATGGCTTTACCTTGGCATTCAACCAGACACTCTCGGCTGCCGTCCTTATTTGCCAGCAGGATATCGGCATAGCGCCTATCAAGCCCCGAAATCAGGCGGGCGCTGCGCGTCATACGAATCTCAACGTTATTGGTAAGGCTCAGCCCTTCGCCGCCGCGCAACCTCGTAAGGCCAAACAGCATCGAAGCCTGGACCTCGAGCGGCGATGCTGCCACCCCCGTAATGCATTTCGCGGCTCGTATGAACGTTTTAGCGCCGCGGAGCCCCCGGACCTTATCGACGAACTCTGTAAGCTCAAAGAGCTCGATCAAGGGAGGTCGTTTCCACAAGTCCGTTGGATTCCCCGAGACATCCTTTACGTTTTCCCAGCCCGACCGTGCGTCACTCCATCGGCTCCCATATGCCTGCTCAAGTGCCGACTTTACCTGAGGCGCAATCTTGCACACGGCAAAGGTGCCGCACATCTCATACATGCACATGATTAAACGCTCGTTTGAGACCGAGGAAGCCAGGGTCAGCAGGGTAAAGAGCGGGGACGCAACATCGAGGCCAAACTCCGTCTGCCGCACGGAATCAAACGGCCTCTCCCCGTTCCAAACATGCCTGACAATGCGATCGCCCTTGCGCCCGCAGACGCCCTGCGCCAACACGTGTAACGGGGTGCCCAGGAAATGCTTGACGAGCGGATGCTCACATAGGTGCTCCCTGCGCGGATCGTCCGCAGAATTTGGCAGGTCCGGCATTATTGCCAAGACCTGTGGGGGTATCCGGTGATACCGAAAGGCAGATATGTCGCACAGCATGTCGTCCATAAAGGCTACGTACCCACCGCGCCGTTTGTAAACCCGCTCGGACGGCAAACGCGCTGGCTCGGCCTGCGAACGGTAAATGCTGCTGCGCGCGCGTCGCGAATCTCTCAGGAGGCTTACAATCGGTTTGGAAAGCAGACTGATTGTGAGGTTGCATATGGTTGATGAGGACTTTGCCTGGCGGCTTGCTCAGGAGCTCGTGCGGATCGACAGCTCAGACCCGGGCGCGTATGAGGATGAAATTGAGCGGTATATCAAAGCGCTGGTTGAGGCTCAGCTGGAGCGGTTGAGTCATCCGGTGCTCCATGCCGTGCAGGTTGAGGAACTCGAGGTGCTGACCGGACGCCGCAATCTCATGGTCACCGTGCCCGGTTTGAGCGACGAGCCACGGCTCGTCTACATCTGCCACATGGATACAGTCACCTTGGGCGACGGCTGGGACGCGGACATTACGCCGCTCGGGGCGGTCGTGCGCGACGGCAAGCTCTACGGCCGCGGCGCCTGCGATATGAAGGGTGGCCTGGCCTGTGCCATTGCCGCACTGGTCCATACGCTCGAGCGCGTGGCGGCGGATGGCGCGCTGCCCCGCCGCGGCTTTTCGCTCATCTGCTCGGTCGACGAGGAAGACTTTATGCGAGGCTCCGAGGCAGCCATCGATGCCGGCTGGGTCGGTTCGCGCGAATGGGTGCTGGACACCGAGCCCACCGACGGACAGATCCAGGTGGCGCACAAGGGGCGTACGTGGTTCGAGATTGAAATGGATGGCGTGACGGCGCATGCAAGCCGGCCCTGGAAGGGCGCGGATGCCGTCGCCGCAATGGCCGAGGTCGTGTGTTCGCTCCGTCGCGCGTTTGTGGCGCTGCCCGCGCACGATGAGCTGGGGCCTTCGACCATCACGTTCGGCCAAATCGAGGGCGGATATCGCCCCTACGTCGTACCCGACCGCGCCAAAGTCTGGGTCGACATGCGCCTGACCCCGCCGACCGATACGGCCGCCGTAACGCGCATGGTAGAGCAGGCCATCGCCGTCGTCGAAGCCGCCATTCCCGGTTGCCACGGCAGCTACGTCGTGACGGGCGACCGCCCCGCCATCGAGCGCGACCCAAACTCTCCCCTTCTAGCAGCGCTCAAGCGTGCCGCCGATGACGTGACGGACGCGGACACGACCGTTGGCTTCTTTACCGGCTACACCGACACCGCCGTCATTGCCGGCAAGACAGGTAACCGCAATTGCATGAGCTACGGTCCCGGGTCGCTCGCGCTCGCGCACAAGCCCAACGAATATGTGCCCCACGCCGATATCGTTCGTTGTCAGCAGGTGCTAATCGCGCTCGCCGATAACGTGCTCTGGGACGCGAGCGGCCAAGTTGGGGCATAATAAGCCGCGAACAAACCGACTCGCGCGTTAGGACCGCCCATGAAAGCACTTCCGTTTCCCTGCATCCGCCCGGCTCAGGACCGCGTGCTCGAGGCGCTGCCTGCAATGGGCAGCATCCTAAGCGGCAACGATGCCCTGCGCGGAGCCATTGCCGATGGTCTGATGCTCAAGGACCCGGGTGCGGCGTATTACGTGTACGAATGCTCGGGCGAGCCGGGACGTGTGACGGGTGTCGTGGCGATCTGCCCGACGAGTGTACTTGCGGGCGGCAAGGGCGATGCCAGCGCCGACGTGGCCGCCGCCGCGCGCGCGATCGCCGAACTCAAAGTTCAGCCGCGCCCCGTGTCGCTCGCCTACGAGGCGTCGCCCGTCATGGACATCATCCTGGGCGCTGCCAAAGAGGGCGCCTCGCTCTACGCCGTCACCGACCCCGCGGGCATTACGCACCGCGTGTGGGAGGTCAAGCGCGAGGACGCTGTTGCCGCCATCCGTGCCATGCTCGACCAAGTACCAGAGCCGGCACTGGCCGACGACCCCGCCTACGCTGCCGCGCTGGCCGGGGCGTCGCAGCTGCTGGCCGATGAGGCCCGTGCCGCCGGAACGTACACCGGCAAGGAGCCGTTCAACTTTGCCGTAGCTGCGCTCTTCCCCGCCGCGCAGGTCAGCGGCGGCGCGCCGCAGGTTCCGACGGGTCTGCTCACGCACCAAGTCGCGCGGTTCTAGCAAGACCAGACCGTCCAGCACAAAAATCGGCAGCTCAACAAACAGGGGGCGGAGATGCAGCAGGTACATGCATCTCCGCCCCTTTTGCGTCGAGAAGTTATGCCGGCGACCCGTGCCGCCACGCTCACGTTATCCCCGCTGCGGGCCTGCTGCCGCCACGAGCGGTTCAAGCCCCAGCTCGCGTGCGTAATCCTCCTGCGTAAAAATCTCAATCAGCTCAAACGTGTCGGATTCGTCGTCAAACGCAAAGTGCAGCACCGAGCAGTTGCCCGGAACGCGATCGCGTTCATCGGCCGCCGCTCCCCTCACGTGATCCAAAAACTCCTTGATGGCCGAGCCATGGCTTACCGCGAGCACGCACGTATGGTCCGGACGCTGCATAAGCTCGGTCAACGTCGCCACCATGCGCTCGCGCACCTGCATCTGGCCCTCGCCGCCAAACTGGCGATAGAAATCGCGCCACGGGCGCTCGGGCATGAGCATCACGCGCTCGGCCTCAAAGTCGCCAAAGAACCACTCACGCAGGCCGTCCAGGCGCTCGTACGCCAAGCCCGGCCACAAGTTGGCGATAGTCTGCTCGGTGCGATGAAGCGTGGAGGTGTAGGCATGATCGGGCTCAATGCCGCGCGCACGTAAAAACATGCCGGCGCGCGCCGCCTGGTCGCAACCCAACTGCGTAAGCGGCGAGTCACTCCACCCCTGAATGATACGCTTAAGGTTGAATATCGTCTGTCCATGACGGACCAGATACAGATCTTTATTCATAGGGGTCCTTTCGTTCGTTACCAACCCAAGAGCGAAAACGCCCCATCGCAGTAGCCAAAATGAAGCACGGCACCGTTGTCGGGCAGCTCTCCCCCGCCAGTCACATACTCAAGAAACTCCTGGCAGGCTGAGCCGTGGGAAACCGCCAGCACGCAGTCGTGCTGCGGCCTGGCCATGATGCGGGACAGCGCCGCGACCATGCGCGACTGAAGCTGCACTTCCGACTCGCCGCCAAAGGCCACCGGATAATCGCCCCAGGGCTGCGGCGGCATCTCGCGATTTGATGTGCCCTCCAGCGAGCCAAAATGCCACTCACGCAGGTCATCGACCAGCTCAATGGAACGGCCCTCGCCAACGATAAGCTCGGCCGTATGCCGCGCCCGGCCCAACGGCGAGGAATACACATGATCAAAGGCCACGCCACGCGCCGCAAACGCCGTACGCGCCGTCAGCGCCTGCTCGCGCCCGCGCGCCGTAAGCGGCGAATCGTGCCAGCCCTGCAAAATGCTCTGCACATTGAGCTCAGTCTGCCCATGCCGCACCAAATACAGATCTGCCACACACCCTCCCCTCGTACCACCACAAAGGGGACAGGAGCCTTTGTGGTGATTTTGCCGCCGGATTGCACCGCAACGACGCACAACTACAGCAGCACGTCGGCAAGCGGACGCTTGGGTACGTGGTGCACCCGCGCCTCGTCGCGCCAATAATTGATGGAGCCGTCGGGGTTGGAATCGATCGCATCGATCACCTGTGTCTCGGCCGGAACGCCAAACGCCATGATCAGCTTGAGCTCATACTTGTCGTTATCGAGCCCCATGGCATCGATCGCGTGGGGCGTAAAGGCCTTGAACATGCAGGCTGCCACCTCGGGCGTGGCGCTGCGGGCGGCGAGCATCATCGTCTGCGCGGCAATGCCCGTGTCGACCTCGGTAATGGGAGCGGCGGGCTTGCCCGGAACGGCGCGCTCGGCCAAAATCGCGATGTAGCCGGTCGGGCGCTCACCCTCGGCAGGACCCGGCCAATCCTTAAGCGCACCGGCCCACGCGAGCTCATCAAATACGCGCGCGCAATCCTCGGCATCGCTCACCACATGAAAACGAAGACGCTGAGCATTGGCACCACAGGGAGTCAGGTGAGCCAGCTCTGCCAGCTCGAGCAAAAACTCACGCGGCACGCGCATGGACTCGTCAAAACGGCGGCACGTACGGGCACGACGGACCAGCGCATCAAACGCTTCCAGACCGAGCTTTTCGCAACCTTGCTTTGCCATCGATTCGACACTCGACGGTGCCTCGGGAACTGCTTCGTTCATAGGGACCCCCAATACAAGCCAATTGTCCTTAGGAAAATCTAACCTAAAACGTAGGCAATAACGAACAGGGCTACAATGTTCTACACCTGTTGAATAGAAAACCGCGACGTGGGGAACAACGGAAACAATTCGGGACCTTTGGGTTACGTTTCGCCCTCCCCGACCCATACGCCAGCGCCTTTAAGCGATACTGGTTGTAACGATCAAGGCTTACGCCGCACGGAAAGGAGACGTTATGGGTATCTTTAGGAACGATGACCAAAAATCGAGCCAGTTTGGATTTGACGAGAAAAGTATGGCGGGCAAAGCCGTCAAGGCCGTGCGCTGGATCTACGCCATCACGGGCGTCGTGGCGCTCATTGCTGGCATCGCGCTGCTTTTTGCACCCGCCAAGTCCCTCGTCTTTTTGACGACCGTCCTGGGTTTTTACTTTGTAATCACCGCTGCCATCAGGCTGTTCACTGCCATTTTTGAGCCGCTGCTGCCCACTGGCTGGCGCGTGACGAGCATCATCTCCAACCTACTCATTATCTTGGGCGGCGTCATAATCCTGCGCAACCAGGCCTTCTCGACCGCGACGCTCACCACGATGGTGGTTATCGTGGCCGGCTTTGGCTGGATTGTCGAAGGTGTCATGTCCATTCTGGAGTCCGAGCTTTCGTCCAACCGCGCCCTCGCCATCCTGAGCGGCGCACTTTCCATCATCGCCGGCATGTTCGTGTTTATCTATCCGCTGTGGTCGGCCAAGATGCTCGTCATCTTTAGCGGCGCCGCGCTGCTGGTGTTTGGCGTAACGCTGATTGTTCGCGCTATTCAATTTGGCAAACTGGTGCACTAGATGCCGCGAACGCTCTTTATTGATGCCGACGCCTGCCCGGTCACGCGCGAGTCGATTGACTGCGCGCGGCGGGCGGGCGTCGCCGTTGTTATCGCCGGCAACAGCACGCAAAACCTGGAACGGCACATTCGCCGCGACGACCCGCGCGATGCCGAGCACGCGCGACGCGGCTTTTGGGTCACGACGCTCGACGTGAGCGTGGGCGCCGACAGCGCCGACTTTGCCATTGTCGAACGCCTGCAGGCGGGCGACGTGGTCGTGACGCAGGACATTGGCTTGGCGAGCATGGTGCTCGGGCGCGATGCCGCCGCCATCGGTGTGCGCGGGCGCGTGTACGACAAGGCGACTATCGACATGCAGCTGTTTATTCGCCACGAGGAAAAGAAGGTACGCCGCGCCGGCGGACGCACTCGCGGTCCGGCAGCATTTACCAGCGAAGACCGCGCCCGCTTTAAACGCAACCTCACCGAGTTGCTGCACTAACCAAGGTAGATTTTTGAGACATGCCTAAAATCTACCTTTTTGTTTTGAGCGGTGTGAGCGCTCGGAATCCATGGCTCAACAAAAAACGGGCTTCAAAATGCCATGCGTCGCCGCATTGCGCAGGCGCTGAGCATGGCTATTTGAAGCCCATTTTTTAGGCCTACTTAGAGGCCAACGGCGGAGAGGATGAGGCCCCAGCCAGCGCCGATGACGTACATCATGATCAGGAACACGGCATTTTCGCGGGCGCTGCGGTTGGTGCGGAACAGCACCAGATAACCCACGCCGGCGGAAATGAGCGTGCCGGCGAGCATCGGCGCCAGTTGCAGCGCGCCTTCCAGATACAGCTGTGTAATGACCACGCTCGCCGAGCAATTGGGAATCAGCCCGACAAGCGCCGAACCCAGGACAGCGAGTGTCTCGTTGCCGCGCAGGAACTGCTCGATCGCGGACTCGCCGAACGTCTCGAGCACGGCGACCAGAATCAGCGTCACCAGAAAAATGAATACCGAGACCTGCACGGTGTGCGAGATCGCACTGCGGATGATCGACAGGACAGGCGTCCCTTCGTGGGAGTGAGAGTGACCGTGACCATCATGGTGTTCATGTTCGCCCTCATGACCGTGATCGTGGCCATGTCCGTGTTCGTGCTCGTCCTCGTCTTCATCACAACCGCAATGGTCGCGCTCGCACAGCTCGTGGATGTGGTCGGCGCTCACGCCTGCCTCGGCCACCTCGTCGATGATGTCACCGCCGCTGTGGTCGTCGTGCGCGCAGTTCACGTGGGCCGGGTTGGCCGCGGTTCCCAGCACGGTACGGCGAATCGCCGCGTGCGCGCGGGCGTTACGGCGCAGGCCGCGAATGGCAGCGTCCACGATAAAACCCGTGACCAGTGCGATCAGCGCTTTCGAAGCCAAAAGCATCGCCATAGTCTGCACGGGAACCTGCTCGGCAAGCAACAGCGGCAGCATCTCATCGGAGGTCGAAAGGAACACCGCCACCAACGTGCCCAAGGTCACGACACGGCCGGCGTACAGCGTTGCTGCCATGGCCGAAAATCCGCACTGCGGCACCATGCCCAGCAGCGAGCCAACCACGGGACCCGCAGCGCCGGCGCGCTTGATAGCGCCGTTGACGCGGTCGCCCGCAACGTGCTCAAGTGTCTCGAGAGCAAGATACGTCACCAACAAAAACGGCAGCAGCGACAGCGTGTCCTTGCCGGCGTCGAGCAGAATATCAATCAGTAAATCCATGACGGATGGAACCTTTCGTGTCTTTCGGCAGCATTGTAAAAGTCCTAGCGGTCAACTAGGGTATTGTAGTTGTCCCGGGCGCGGTGCCAATAGTTGCCTATGGTAAACTATCATCTCGCCATAACTTAGTAACCTCGAGCCGCACAACGCGGCCCGTCCAAGGAGTAGCATATGAACGTATCGCAAGCACTCGAATACGAGCGCCAGCCGTTTATCCCCATGTTTATCTACGGCGACCACGGCGCCATGGAGTCCGAGCGCCAGAAGGGCGAGGAGGCCCTCAAGGTGCTCGAGACCGAGTACTTTACCGCCGAGGGCGACCCCGGCTTCGACTTTGCCACCGTGCGCGACCTGGCCGACCGCAACCGCGACCTGTGCGACCAGATTGGCGAGGCGCGTCTGCGCAACGTGACGCCCGCGACGCTCTCGCGCGGCCTGTCCGATGCCGACACCTGCGCCGCCATCGGCAAGATGCAAAAGCGCACCGCCGCGTCCGTTATGCGCGAAATCCGCGGCGACCGCGACGCGCTCGGCGTGGCCTACGCCCGCAAGCCCATCCAGGGCACCGTGCTCGGTATCGACATCGAGACCACCGGCCGTGCACCCGAGCGCGGCTATATCATCAACGTGGGCTGGGAGATCATGGAGCTCACCAGCGACGCCGTCCCGCATGACGCCGAGGCACACTACTGCGGCCTGCCCGACATCTACCGCGGCGAGGATGTGCCGTTGTCGAATATCCACCACATCACCTGGGACGACATCGACGGCAAAAAGCCGTTCCGCGAGAACAAAGAGCTGCAAAAGCAGCTGCTCAAGCTTATGAAGAAGTACCCGTACATGGCACACAACGCCGCCTTTGAGGACAGCTGGTTCAAGATCCACCTGGACGGCTACGCCGAGGCACGCCGCGCCGGCAAGATCATCGTCATCGACTCGCGCCAGATCTGCCGCAGCCTGGACGCCGACGTGCGCTCGCTCCCCCGCGAGTCCGCCCCCGCCGCGCTCGAGAACTGGGCACGCCGTCGCGGCACCCTCGCGCCCGACGCCAACGAGCAGCATCTGGGTCTGGACGACACCGACCTCATGCTCCGCACGGTACAGGCCGAGTTCAACCTCAAGAACCTATTCGCGAAATAACCGATCCATCTGCGGGAGCGCCTGCCAGGCACAGTGCAATCCGTCTGGAGGCACCGGCACGCAGTAAACTAGGGCGCAGTCTTATGGCTGCACCCTAGTTTGCATCAAAACGAGCAAATTCGCGTGCTTCACATAGTCGGCAGGTTGGCCCACCTACTTTTTTCGAGTTGTTCGGCCAGCTGAACCACTAGTCGAGGCCCCTTGAACCGCAATCGAGCGCTATAGTCGCCCCAATTTCGCAACCAAGCCCCATAAATCTACCTGAATCAATTCGAATAGGACGTTGCGATCGCACCATTCGTATAGGATAAGGCCGAATAACTCAAATTATGTTGGTGAGGCATCTGAGCGGTCGGCAAAAACGCTTAGAAGCTACGAATCCGCAACTAAAGTTCACCAAAATGGGGCGGCCGACAGAAACCTCCCCAGCCGAAGCTGCCCCCCCTCAATACGACAGCTCAAAACCCACCGTTCGCAGAAGATAAGCCGCGCCCCAATACCGTTGCCCGAAGTTTCGGGCGTATATGGCGTCCGCTATGCCATCATGCGCGTATGGGAATCGTTCTGTCACATACCACGGCACGCGCTGTATACCAAACAGTCAACTCGCTCGCAAGCTACGCGACCGATCCCATACCCATGGAAAAGATCAAGGTGTCTGCGCCGACCACGTCCGACCTGGAAGCGGCGCGAGCATGGCTCAACAGAAAGAATGTCGATTCTGAAAGCATCCATGTGCTGACGTTTTCCAATAATGCCAAAAGGCACCGCAAGGGCTGCATCTGCCACTGCACGCGCTATACGTTTGATGCAGAAAGCTACCTAGAACTCGAGCCGAACGTCCACATCGTCGATATCAAGCTGTGCGCGTTAAAAGCAGCAGCCGACCTCAACCTTTCGGAGCTCGTTGAGTATTACTTTGAAATCTGCGGCTCCTACGCGCTTGGAACGTCCGACGAAACTCAATATCGCGAGCGCCCAGCCCTAACCAGCGTTGAAGAGCTCAGAGCCTTCTTTTCAGAGGCATCGGGGTATCGTGGATCTAATAAAGCACTTAAGGCACTTTCTTATGTACGCGAAGGCTGTCGCTCCCCACTCGAAACGGCGTTTGTCATGATGCTGACAATGCCCAAGTCAATGGGTGGCTTAGCCATACGCGCTATCAAAACGGACTATCCGATCCCAGTCCCCAAAAGATACGCCGCCCTAACGCGACGGACGGTTTTCTACCTCGACGCGCTGCTCGAAAATTCGATGACCGATATCGAATACAACGGCTTTTACCACGACGAGCCCGAACAGCAATCAATTGACGAGGAACGCCGAAACACGCTGCGAAACATGGGATATGCCGTTATCACAGTTAGTCGTCATTCGTTTTTCAAGCAGTCCGCTTTTAGACGGGTCATGGAAGCGATTCGCATTCGCGAGAAGATATGGCCCGGTCGACTCCCGGATAACTTCGCCATCCTGCAAGAAACTCTTCGTCAATTTGTCTTGCGGCGCTACTTCGAATACGGCCGCCGCGTCCTGGAGACACTCAAAGAAGAAGAGGCCGCCAAGCGCGAAATTGCAAGCCAATATCCGCAAGCTGATGACCCGAGCATCAACGATGTGCCAGAACCCGACGACATGCAACACGTCGGGGCCCTTGCTGAGGAAATCAATGGGCCTTGGGAAAGCGACATTTTCGCAAAAATCGATGAAAACCGCACGGAAGACGACACGATTATTGATCTAATTGAGAATTCGCTCTTCTAAAGGCGATCTCTGCGGATGTCCACCTACATTTTTCGACTTATTCGGCCACCGATGTGCCAGATTGGCTGCAGCAATGCTCAATATAACTTTAGATAAAACTGATTCTGCAGGAACTCCCGTAGAGGAAGAACTGATTCTCGCGGTATTTAACACGATAAAGTACAAATATGAACAGTTCTAATGCTTCTCAAGGTGGCTTTCTTAGCATGCTGGCCGAACATCTCGAAATATGTTGGCGAGCATTGCGTCGATGTCTCCCAACCCGCAGAAAATCGCCGAGGCGGCAAGCAGTCATCGAAATTATCGCAAATTGTATTGACATATGAACATGCGCTCATATAATCGAAAGTAAATTATATGAGCGCATGTTCATATGAAAGGATATTGCAATGAGCATCCGCGTTGATGAAACGAAACCCGACATCGAGGCCACCGAGCCCGTGATCCCCACCACCTGCTCGCCCGAGGACCTTCCCGACGAGGAGCTTCTCTACGACCTTGCCGACCTGTTCAAGGTCTTCAGCGACACCACGCGCATCAAGATTCTCTATGCCCTCATGGGCCGCGAGCTCTGCGTGGCCGACATCGCCGAGGCGACCGCAACCTCTCAGTCTGCGGTGTCGCACCAGCTGCGCACGCTCAAGCAGCCGCACCTGGTCAAGTTCCGCCGCGACGGCCGCAACATTCTCTACTCGCTCGCCGACGATCACGTCTACACCATGCTCAACCAGGGCATGAGCCATATCTGCGAATAGCAATCACCCACGGTATCAGCGCGGCCGGCACCCAGACCGCTAACATAGGGAAAGGAACCCACCATGAAAAAGCAGTTTAAGCTCGACGAGATCGATTGCGCCAACTGCGCGCGCGAGCTTCAGGACGAACTTGCCAAGCTCGAGGGCGTCAAGTCCGTTTCGGTCAACTTTATGACCCAGAAGCTGACGCTCGAGGCCGACGACGCCAAGTTCGACGAGGTCCTGGACCGCGTCGTTGAGTTCACCGCCGACGCCGAGCCGGACTGCGAGATCATTCTCTAACCCGCGCATACGTTGACCTGCGAGGCCGCGCTTGCCGCGGCCTTTGCTCGCGAAATTATATGAGCGAGTGTTCATAAACTCAAATGAGAGGTTTGAATCATGACAGCCGCCGATCCCAAAAAGAAAAAGAAGAAGCGCAAGAAGAAAGAGTCCCTTGAGCATAAGCGCAACCGCATCCTGGTAGCACTGGGCATTTTTGCCGTTGTTTATGCCCTCGACGAGCTCGGCGCCCTCGCTATCGCATTTGGGGAGCCCGGCAACATCTACGCCAGCTTTGTGCTGTTCCTCGTGCCGTTTTTGATTGCCGGCTACGACGTACTGCAAAAGGCATTCAATAACATCCGCCGCGGCAAGGCCTTCGACGAGAGCTTCCTCATGGCCGTCGCGACCATCGGCGCGTTTGCCATGGTGCTCTTCCCCGACACCGACCCGCACATGGCCGAAGGCGCCGCTGTCATGCTGTTCTACCAGGTCGGCGAGTTGTTCCAGGCATACGCCGTGGGCAAGAGCCGCAAGTCGATCAGTGCCATGATGGACATCGCGCCCGACTACGCTAACGTCGAGCAAGCCGACGGCACACTCGAACAGGTCTTTCCCGATGACATCGCCGTCGGCACCGTGATCGTGGTCAAGCCCGGCGAGCGCGTGCCTATCGACGGCGTCATCGTCGAGGGCGAAACCCAGCTCGACACCGCCGCACTCACGGGCGAGTCGGTCCCCCGCCCGGCCAAGACCGGCGACGATATCATCAGCGGTTGCATCAACATGACGGGCCTCATCCACGTGCGCACCACCAAGCCCTTTGGCGAGTCAACCGTCGCGCGTGTTCTGGAGCTCGTGGAGAATGCCAGCGAAAAGAAGGCGCGCACCGAGAACTTCATCACGCGCTTTGCCCGCGTCTACACCCCCGCCGTCACTGGCGCTGCCGCGGTGCTCGCGCTTGGCGGCGGCCTGGTGACTGGCGCTTGGTCCGATTGGATCCTGCGCGGCCTGACCTTCCTGGTCGTCAGCTGCCCGTGCGCCCTCGTGATCAGCGTACCGTTGAGTTTCTTTGGCGGCATCGGCGGCGCGTCCAGGCTGGGCGTTCTCATCAAGGGCTCCAACTACCTCGAGACGCTCGCCGACGTGGACACCATCGTCTTCGACAAAACGGGCACCCTCACCAACGGCACGTTCTCAGTCGTCGCGTTGCACCCCGAGGCTGGCTATACCGAGCAGTCGCTGCTCGAAGTCGTAGCCCTTGCTGAGTCGTTCTCCGATCACCCCATCGCGCAGTCCGTGCGCGACGCCTACCAGGGCGAGGTCGACCCCAAGCGCGTGAGCGACTCCGCCAACGACGCGGGCCACGGCGTGACGGCAACCATCGACGGCAAGCACGTCGTCGTTGGCAACGCCAAAATGCTCGCCGCGGCCGGCGTTGAAGCACCGGACTGTGAGGTTGTCGGCACGATCCTCCACGTGCTCGTTGACGGCGTGTACGCCGGCCACATCGTGATTGCAGACACCGTTAAGGCCGATGCGGAGCAAACGATTCGCGACCTGCATGCCGCCGGTATCAACCGCACCGTCATGCTCACGGGCGACCGCGAGGAGGTTGCAGCGTCTGTGGCCAAGCAACTCGGTCTCGACGAGTTCCACGCGCAGCTCCTGCCGGGCGACAAGGTCGAGCGCGTTGAGGCGCTACTCGCGGCCGAAAGTGGCAAGGGCAAGCTCGCCTTTGTCGGCGACGGTATCAACGACGCTCCTGTGCTTACGCGCGCCGATGTGGGCATTGCCATGGGCGCCATGGGCTCCGACGCCGCGATCGAGGCCGCCGACGTGGTGCTGATGGACGACAAGCCGTCCAACATTTCCCGCGCGATCCGCGTGGCGCGCAAGACCATGTCGATTGTTTGGCAGAACATAATCTTTGCGCTGGGCATTAAGCTGCTGATCCTTGTGCTGGCAGCGCTGGGTATCGCCAATATGTGGCTTGCCGTCTTTGGCGACGTAGGCGTGGCGATCATCGCTATCCTGAACGCCATGCGCGCGATGGGTGTCAAGAACCTGTAGCGCCTGTGGTCCCTCCGGCCGGGACCGGGCTTGGTTTTGAAAACGTCCTCGACCAATGAAGCGCCCCCGTTCTGCTCCTTCGGAGCTACGAACGGGGGCGCTTCTGGTCTGCGGAGTGTTTTCAAAAACCAAGCCCGGTCCCGGCCTGCGGTAACGTTGCTGGCGGTTCTTGGGCATCGCTTGCTGGCGGGGTTCCTTGTCTGAGTTGGACTTGGTTGGCGGGGCTACTGGTCCCGGTCGCTGTCCCGTCCCAGCATCGCCCTCAGCTTCTCAAAGCTTTCCTCGCTCAGGCAGTGCTCCATGTGGCAGCCCTCTTGCGACGCGACCTCAGCCGAAACACCCGCATCCTCCAGCAGCCCCACGAAAAAGCAGTGGCGCTCCCACATTTGACGGGCAACCTCAAGACCGCGTTCCGTCAGATGCACGTCGCGTTTGCCCATCTCCACGTAGCCGGTGCTCTCCAAGGCCGCCATGGCTTTAGAGACGCTTGCTTTGGTTACGCCCAAGTATTCGGCAACGTCGATCGAGCGCACGATGCCCTGACGTTCCGATAGAACGTAGATCGATTCGAGATAGTCTTCTCCGGATTCACGCAGGGCCATGGGCCGCCTTTCGCGATGGCTTCTAGTTAGCCTTTGGATACTTTTGCTTGATTTACTTTACCGCAAAAGTTGCCCATGTCTTACTACTTTGCCTAAAAGTTAGCCGTGTTTCACAAAACGTGCGGGACGAAAACAAAATGGGGACGCCCCGCAAGGAGTGTCCCCAGGCACCGGGTGCCGGCCCGCAGTTACATCAGCCCAAAGTGCTTGGCGGCGTTGTAGATGCCGTCGTCATCCACGGCGGTCGTCACATAGGTCGCTGCAGCTTTCACGGTCTCCTGCGCGTTGCCCATGGCCACACTTGTGCCCACGGCCGAGAACATCGACAGGTCGTTCTCGCCGTCGCCAAAGGCAATCGCCTCGCTCGCGTCGACACCCAGGCGTTCCAGCGTCGCCGCGACACCCAGGTCCTTACCGCCGTTGGCAGGGATAATGTCGCAGAACAAATCACACCAGCGCGTAGTGAGAGAATGCGACACCGCGTCGGTCACGATATGTTCGTCGGCAGGGTCCACAAAGGCGCAGAACTGGTAGACCGGCGCATCGAAGGCATGCTCAAACGGTTCCTCGTGGTAGACAATCCCCGCGTTGCTGCCGGCCGTCACCACGCGCTCGGACAGGCGGTTCACAAACGAGTTCTCGCCCTGCATACACAGCGAGTCATAGCGCCCCTGCGCCACCTGGTCCACAATCGCCGCGACGTCGTCCGAATCGATCGGGCAGCTGCGGTAAACGCCCTTGGCATCAAAACAGTGCTGACCCGAAAGCGTGATGTACGCATCCCAACCAAGATCGAACAGCCAATCGGGCATCTGATAGGTCGGGCGACCCGTGGCGATCACGCACGCAATCCCCTGCTCATGAAAGCTGTCGAGCACCTGCTGCGCCGACGCCGGAATCCGATGGGTCTTAAAGCTCAGCAACGTGCCGTCGATATCGAAAAACGCGGCCTTGATCATCCTCGCCTACTCCTCGCCCTCGAGCTTCTCGCTCGCCTCGAGCCACGCCATCTCCAACTCGTCCATGGCGGCGTGGGCCTCGTCGATCTTTGCCTGCTGCTCGCCCAGCGCCGTGTAATTGGTGGGGTCGACCTGCGCCATCGCAGCCTCGGCCTCCTCCACGCGAGCGCGCTGCGTCTCCATCTTGCGCTCGAGCGAGCTCACCTCGCGGCGGAGCTTCTGGCGCTCGGCGTTGGAAAGACCGTTGGGCTGCCCGCTCGTCTTGGGCTTTTCGGCCGCAACCGCTGCGGCGCCGGTGTCGAACGTGCCGGTCTTGGCACTCGGTGCGCCCACGGGCTCGCCCTCGGCCGTGGCGTTGCACAGGCGCAGGTACTGGTCCACGCCGCCGGGCATATGCGTCAGGTGACCGTCGAGCAGCGCCCACTGCTGGTCGGTCACGCGCTCCATCAAGAAGCGGTCGTGCGTCACCAGGATCAGCGTGCCGGGCCAGCCGTCGAGCAGGTCCTCGACAATCGCCAGCATATCGGTATCCAGGTCGTTGCCGGGCTCGTCCAGGATAAGCACGTTGGGCTCGTCCAGGATCGTCAGCAGCAGCGACAGGCGACGGCGCTGGCCGCCCGAAAGATCGCCGATGCGACTCCAGAGCTGCTGTGTCGTAAAGCCCAGGCGCTCGCAAAGTTTCTCTGGCGAAGTCTCCTTGCCGTCGATGACGTAGTACTTCTTATAGTGGCTGAGCACCTCGCGGATCGTGTCGCCCATGTAGGGTTCGAGCTCCTCGAGCTGCTGCGACAGCACGCCAAAGCGCACCGTCTGGCCGATCTTCACGCGGCCGCGCAGGGGCGCGATCTTGCCCTGGATCACGTCGAGCAAAGTCGACTTGCCGGCGCCGTTCTCGCCCAAAAGACCATAGCGGTCGCCCGCACCAATGAGCCAGGTCACGTCGTTGAGCACCTGCTTGGGCGCGCCATCGGTATCCGCATAGCCGGCGTCCACGTCGACCACATCGATAACCTGCTTGCCCAGGCGGCTCACGGCCAGGCGCTTGAGCTCCAGCTCGTCACGCACGGGCGGCACGTCGGCGATCAGCTCGCGAGCGGCATCCACGCGAAACTTGGGCTTGGTGGAGCGCGCCTGGGCACCGCGGCTCAGCCACGCGAGCTCCTTACGTGCCATGTTGCGACGGCGCTCCTCGGTAACCGCGGCCATGCGGTCGCGTTCCACGCGCTGCAGGATATATGCCGAATAGCCGCCCTCGAAGGGATCGACCTGGCCGTCGTGAACCTCCCACATGCTGGTGCAGACCTCGTCCAAGAACCAGCGATCGTGCGTGACCACGAGCATCGCGCCCTGACCGCGCTGCCAGCGGGCCTTTAAGTGACGCGCAAGCCAGTTGATGGTGCGCATGTCCAGATGGTTGGTGGGCTCATCGAGCATGAGCACGTCATAGTCGCCGATCAGCAGGCGCGCGAGGTCCACGCGGCGGCGCTGACCGCCCGAGAGCTCGCCTACCATGCCCTCCCAGGGCACATCGCTAATGAGGCCGGCGAGGATCTGGCGCGTACGGGGGCTCGACGCCCACTCGTACTCGGGGGCGTCACCCACAACGGCATGATGCACGGTATCGGTATCGACAAGCTGGTCCTTTTGGCCGAGTAGACCGATCGTGATGCCGCGGCGGTGCGTCACGCGTCCGTCATCGGGCTCCAGCGTGCCGGCGAGCACGCTCAGCAGCGTCGACTTGCCGTCGCCGTTTTTACCGACAATACCAATGCGGTCGCCCTCGCCCACGCCGAGCGTCACGCTATCGAAAATATGCTTGGTGGGAAACTCTAGGCTGACGGAATCGCATCCCAAAAGAATCGCCATATGCCCTGCTCCTTCGTAGAAATTCAACGTTCTCCATGATAGCGAAAACCACCACAAAGGGGACGGGCGCCTTCGTGGTGGTTTTGGGCAAGCGCACCAGCACACGACACAAAAAGGCGGGCCATCTCCCGCAAGAGATGACCCGCCTCTCCAATCAGTCCCGTGGCGACCGTGGCCGCCACGGGCCTCAAGCATGTTCCGGACTAGGAGAACATGCCGGTGAGGTAATCATTCAGCCGCTTATCCTTGGGCCGCTGGAAAATCTCGTCGGTCTCGTCGTACTCGACCATATCGCCCATGTAGAAGAACGCCGTGCGGTTGGACACACGCGACGCCTGCTCCATGTTGTGCGTCACGATGACGATGGCGCGGTCGGCCACGATCGACGACATCAGGTCCTCGATCGCCAGCGTCGAGATGGGGTCGAGCGCCGAGCAGGGCTCGTCAAACAAGATCACGTCGGGGTTGAGCGCCAGCGTGCGCGCGATGCACAGGCGCTGCTGCTGACCGCCCGAAAGCGCGTAGGCGCTCTTGTCGAGCTTGTCCTTGACCTCGTCCCACAGCGCCGCGCCGCGCAGGCTCTCCTCGACCATGCGGTCGAGCTCGTCACGGTCGGTGATGCCGTGGCGCTTGGGCGCAAACGTGATGTTGTCGCGAATGGACTTGCGGAACGGATTGGGCTGCTGAAACACCATGCCAATGGAGCGACGCAGCTCGTACGTGTTCTCGGTCTTGGTGTTCACGTTGCGCCCGCGATAGTTGATCTCGCCCTCCACGCGGCAGCCGCGAATCTCGCGATTCATGAGGTTGAGGCTGCGCAAAAAGGTCGACTTACCGCAGCCCGAAGGCCCGATGAGCGCCGTGATCTCGCCCTTGTGAAAGTCGAGCGACGTGTCGTGTAGCGCATGGCGGTCGCCATAGTACACGTTGACGTCCTTGGTGGAGAGCACGACCTCGTCGCTCACGGCCTTGCCGCTCACACGCACGTGCTTTTCGCTTTGTCCCACGCTCGACAGAAAGTCCTGGGTCTCGGACGTGGCCGCATCGGTTGCGGGCGTCGCATTCATCTCGCTCATTCGGCCGTCATCCTCCTTGCCAGTTGCTTGCCCACGATACGGGCGACTACGTTAAACAGCAGCACGCAAATCATCAGCAGTGCCGCGGTGCCCCAGACGATCTGCTGGGCCTCGGGGCTGCCCTCGCCATAGATCTTGTAGATGTGCACGGCCAGCGACTCGCCGGGACGGAACACGTTCCAGGCGCAGGTGGGGCTCGACAGGTTAAAGCTCAAGAAGTTCAGGCAAACCGGCGAGCTCATGCCCGAGGTAAAGAGCAGCGCCGCGGCCTCGCCAAAGACACGGCCGGCCGAAAGCACGATGCCGGTCACGATGGCGGGCATGGCCTCGGGGATCAGAATGTGCAGCGTGGCCTCCCAGCGGGTGAGTCCCATGGCCAGGCACGCATCGCGCTGGGCTTGCGGCACGTCCTCGAGTGCCTGCTGGATCACGCGCACCAGGATGGGGATGTTGAACATGGTGAGCGCGACGGCGCCGGAGATGATGGAGTACTTCCAGCCCAGCTGCACCGAGAACACCAGAAAGCCGAACATGCCTACGACAATGGAGGGCAGCGAGGACAGCGTCTCGATGGCGGTCGAGGCGATGTCGCGAATAGGCCCATCGGGCGCGTACTCAACCAAAAAGACCGCGCCGCCCAGGCTAATGGGCACCGAGATGATCAGGGTGATCAGCAGCAGATAGAACGAGTCGAACAGCTGGTAGAGCACGCCGCCCTGCGTTCCGTTGGCGCGTGCGGGCTGCGTGAGAAAGCCCGGCTGGAACAGCGTCGAGATACCCTCGAACAGGATGTAGGCCACCATGGAGACGACGATAAGCATGACGATGGCGACAATCGCCGTCAGCACGCCCGTGGCGATGCGGTCCTGCTTTTGGACACGCCCGAGTCTCGCCTCGTCGATGTGGATGCGCGTGCTAGCCACGAGCCTTCGCCCCCTTGCGGCCGATAAGGTGGATGATCAGGATAAAGATGAGGCTCATGCCCATCAGCAGCAGACCGAGCGCCCACAGAACGTCGTCCTGGGCCGAGCCCTCGGCATAGACCGCCATGGACGTGGTGAGCGTGGTGGTAATGGTCGAGGCAGGCGACAGCAGCGACGTCGGCATGGCCTCGATGCCGCCGATAACCATGCGCACGGCGAGCGTTTCGCCAAAGGCGCGGGTCATGCCAAGGATGACCGCGGTCATGAGCGACGGCATGGCGGACTTGAGCACCACGTGCCAGATGGTCTGCCAGCGGGTGTAGCCCAGCGCGAGCGAACCCTGGCGGTAGCTATCGGGCACGGCGCGCAGGCCATCGACCGAAAGCGTGGTCATCGTCGGCAGAATCATGACGGCCAGCACGATGGCGCCGGGCAAGATGCCCAGGCCTGTGCTCACGTGGAAAACGCTCTTCATAAGGCCGACGACCACGTGAAAACCGATCAGGCCAAAGACGACCGAGGGAATACCGGTCAAAAGCTCAATGAGCGGCTGAAAAACCCTGGAGCCAAACTTAGGCTGAATCTCGACCGCAAAGATGGCAGAGCCGATGGCGATGGGCAGCGCGATAAGCGTGGAGAGCACCATGACCGCAAACGAGGTGACGATCAGGGGCAGGGCGCCGGTATAGGGCAGGCCGTTTTCGGCCGTGTTGGCCAGGTCCCACTTGGTACCGGTAAAAAACTCGACGACCGAGACGCCGTCCTTGAGAAAAGCCGAGAGACCCTTTTGGGCGACCATAAAGATGAGCGCGGCAACGACAAGCGTCACGAGCGCTACGCACGCACCCGTGACGCCCAGGCCCACGTTCTCAAGCTCGCGCTTTGGCAGCTGTTTTGCCATTGCAAACCTTTCCGGGGCGATTGCTTATTTAGCAGAGACCTTACCGCTGGCGTCCTTGACGACCTTCATGGTAGAGACGGGGATAAAGCCCTGCTCCTCGACGAGTTTGCCCTGGACGTCGTCGGAAAGCATGAACTCCAGGAAGGCCTTGGTGGCCTCGTCGGCGTCCTTCGCGCAGTACATGTGCTCGGTAGCCCAGATCTTGAAGGAGTCGTCGGTGACGTTTGCGCTCTTGGGCTCCACGCCCTCGACCTTGATGGCGTTGAACTTGGAGTCGTCGAAGTGCGAGAAGTCGAGGTAGGAGATGGCATTGTCGGTGCTGCCCATCTGAGTCTGGACGTCGCCGGACTTGTCGAGCTCGGCGTCGCCCTTAAAGTCGACGGCCTCGTCGCCAAAGACGGCGGCCTCGAAGGTGGCGCGGGTGCCGGAGCCTGCCTTGCGGTTGAGGACGACGATCTTGGCGTCGTCGCCGCCGACCTCCTTCCAGTTGGTGATCTGGCCGGAGAAGATGCCCTTGAGCTGCTCGAGGGACAGATCATCGACCTTGACGTTCTTGGAGACGACAGGGCCCATGCCCACGACGGCGACCTCGTGATCGACGAGGCTCTTGACCTGATCGGCCTCGAGCTTGGTCTCGGCGAAGACGTCGGAGTTACCGATAGTAACGGTGCCGGCGGCAACAGCGGTCAGGCCCTTGCCCGAACCGTTGCCCGAACCGGAGACGGAGACGTCGGGATTGGCATCCATAAACTTCTCGGCAGCAGCCTCGACGAGAGCCTGGAACGAGGAGGCGCCGTCGTAGGTCACCTCGCCGGAGACGGACTCGGCAGCAGCGGCGCTGCCCTCAGCAGCGGTGTTGGCGGCGCCGGAGCCGCCGCAACCAACGAGACCGAGACCGACAATGCTGGCAAGACCACCAGCGAGGCCGAGGAACTGACGACGAGAATAAGCCTGATCGAGCATGATCTTCCTTTCATACATGCGACTCGCGGGCACCCCGCCCGCTTTGCTGTTTGGAAAGATACGGCCCCGACCGGGCAGCGCCCGCGCCAACTGCGGTTTTTTACGGGCATCTGATAGACCCTTACCGCAAGCGCGGCTCGGCTTTACAAACGAATAACAAACCCGCCACCAAGCATGACCCGCCTTTTACACCAATAAAAACAAAGTTGCGGTGAAATAGTTCCTGCTTGGCCATCAAATGGCCCATTCTAGGAACTATTCCACCGCAACTTAAAAAACCCGGACGAAAGGGGTGCTAAGTTGTTAAAACGCCGCAGCCTTAAAGCTCAAGCTCGTTCAAACGTAAGATTGCCACGATGTAGATCTTGAGCGCTTGCTTGAGCTGTTCCTCGTTGGCGCACTCGTTGGGACCGTGCATCTGGCCGCCCCATGCGGGCAGCTCCAGACCGGTCTCCTCGGGGCCAAACGAGACGGCGCGGGCAAAGTTGCGCGCGTACGTGCCGCCGCCCATGGCAAAGGGCTCAGCATGCTTGCCCGTAAACTCGTTATAGGTATCAATAAGCGCCTTCACGGCCGGATCGTCGGCAGAGACCGAGAACGGCACCTTCGCACGACCCACACGGCACGTCACGCCAAAACGGCCCACGAGCGGATCGAGCTGCTCGCGGATGGTATCGGCACTCGTGCTGTCGGGGAAGCGCACGTCGATGACCTGCTCGATGTGGCCATCCACCACACGGATGACGCCGGGATTGCAGGTGAGCGGGCCAAACGCGGGGCTCGTCGCATCGATGCCCAAGCCGCGGCCATAGGCGTCCGCATGCACAAAAGCCAGGAACTTGACGAACTCGTGCTCGGCAGGTCTCAGCAGGCGCTCGTCGCGCGCACCAAACGCGTCCTCGGCCTCGCGCAGATACGCCACGATCAGCCCGACGGCGTTGATCGTTCCCTCTGGCATCGAGGCATGACCGCCAATGCCGTGGGCGAAAATCTGCGCATGCCCGTTATCGAGCGCCGTGATCTCCAGGCGGTCGCCGTTCTCGACCGGCGCCGGCAGCTCATCGGCGGCAATCGCAAGCTCGCAGATAGACTGCGACGGAATGGCGTTGCTCGCCTCGGCACCGCTCCAGGACACAATGCGCCCGCCGTCGATCTTGGAGCTCACAAATGTCGCCCCAAACTGGCCCTTCTCGGCATTACAGACCGGGAACTCGGCATCGGGCGTAAACAGAAAGTCGGGGTTCGCGTGGTTCTCCAGATAATGGTGAACGTCGGACATGCCCACTTCCTCATCGCAGCCCAGCAGTGCGCGGAAGGTGTAGCGCGGAACAATGCCGTGCTTGAGCAGATAGGCGCCGGCGTAGAGCGACAGCACCGCCGGACCCTTGTCGTCGATAACGCCGCGGCCGAGCAGCCAGCCCTCGCGACGCTCCATCGCAAACGGGTCGGTGTTCCAGCCCGGGCCGGCGGGCACCACGTCCACGTGGCAGATGGTCGCGAGCTGCTTGTCGCCGCGGCCAGGAATATCGGCAATGCCCACATAGCCCTCGTCGTCGCTCGTCTGATAGCCGAGCTTCTGCGCGATGCCGAGCGCACAGTCGAGCGCGTCACGGACCGGGCGGCCAAACGGCGCGCCGGGCTCTGCATCGGCAGAAACTGCCACGGACGGATAGCTCACCAGCTGCTCGATATCGGCGACGACATCTTCCCAGACCTCGTCGACATACTCAGCGACGCTCTGCTCCACCTGATTCATAGACTGCCTCCTTACCAATGAGCGGCAAGCGTACCCGCCCCTCACATTTAGTTCCTAGATAGAGAAAAGTTTAGCAAGCTCGGCCACCGAGTGCACCACTGCATCGGCACCCGCCGCCTCATGCTCACCCGGCGCCGCCGCGCCCGAATAGATGCCGATGCACGGCACGCCCATCGCGTGCGCACCCTCGACGTCGTTAAAGCGATCGCCGATCATCACGGCATCGTCCGCCGTCGCGCCGAGCGCCGCCAGGGCATCGCGAACCGAATCGGCCTTGGTCTCGCGCCCCTGCGGCGGATTCATGCCAACCACGGCTTCGAACTGAGAAAGACCAAGCTCATGCACCATGTCGATGCATTTGGCCTCCATGCGTGACGTCGCCACGGCCATACGCTTGCCCCGGGCGGCCAACTCATCCAGCAGCTCGGGAATCCCATCGAACACGGGGTACTCCTCCGGTCCCAGCTCATCAAAAAAGGCGCGGTACTCGTCGGCCACCACAAGCGACTCCTCGCGGGAAAAGCCGTAAAAGTCGTGAAAGCTCTTCCACAGGGGCGGCCCGATCATGCGGCGCAGATCACCCATCTGCGTCTCCGAAAACCCGCGCGCAGCCAGCGTCTTGCGCGTCGAGGTCATCACTGCCCGACCCGTATCGGCCACCGTGCCGTCAAAATCGAACAGCACAACCGGCCGCTCGCAAAGTTGCAATGCCGCCATCGGCACCCTTCTTCCCCAGTTGATGATTTCCACACCACCGCTTCAAACTGTTGACTATTCAACAATTGAACCTAGCAATGTAGAGCAACTCCACTATACTTGTCGCACTTTGCTTTCAGAAGGCGGCGCTGCCGCGCCCCAACGAAAGGTGCAATTATGTCTTTTGCCATCATAACCGACTCCACGTCGGACATCTCCCCCGCCCGCGCCCAAGAGCTCGGCATTTACGTGATTCCGCTGCATGTGATTATCGAGGGCGAGGACCTGCTCGACCAGGTGCAGATTACCGCCGAGGAGTACGTCGCCCGCATGGCCGGCTCCGAGCAGCTGCCGCACACCTCGCAGCCGAGCGCCGGCGAGTTCAAGGCACTCTTCGACCGCGTACGCGCCGACGGCCACGATAGCGCGATCTTTATCTCGCTATGCAGCGAGTGGTCCGCCTGCTATGCCAACGCATGCCTGACGGCCGAAACCCACGAGCTCGACGTGCGCTGCATCGATTCGCGCACCGGCTCGGGCGCCGAGGGCCTGCTGGTGGAGTACGCGCTGGCCATGCGCGAGGACGGCCGCAGCCTGGACGAGACCGAGGCGCAGATCCGCGCGACCCTGCCCGACGCCCACCTGTTGCTGATTCCGCGCACGCTCGAGAACCTCGTTAAGAACGGCCGCGCGCCCAAGCTCGCCGGCCAGTTGACGCAGATGCTCAACATTCGCCTGGCCGTTTCGCCGGAGTGGAAATCGGGCGAGATCAAGGCCGTCAAAAAGGGCCGCGGCGCCAAGCGCATCGTTGCCAACACCATGACCGATTGCCTCGCATTTTTGGCCGAGCATCCGGGCTCCAGCGTGCGCGTACTCACGACCGGCGCCGCTGAGGAGCAAAAGCTCGTCAGCCAAGCGCTCGCAGGCCGGGACTACGTGGACGCCGGCACCGGCCCCATCGGCTGCACCATCGCCACCCATGTAGGCGTCGACGCCATCGCCATCAGCTACTGCCCTCGTTACCAGCCCATCCACTAGGGGCACCTTTACCACTTGCGGTGGAATAGGAACTGTTTTTGGCTTATCAGCCGCAAATCAATCCCTATTCCACCGCAACTTAGAAATCGGCGATCAGCCCAGCGGACCCTGAAACAGTTCCTGATGAGTGCCCATTCTCACCAGCCTAATCACTGGGTTAGTCTTATGGGGAAGATAAAGAACGACCACATCGACCAAGCCATCGGATAGGTGGAAATCGATGTGGCCGTTGTAGTTTCCGCCCGGGTTTGAGAGCTCGTGGGCGCCATACTCCGCCGGAAGTGACCCATGAGCCACAAGCTCTGCAACCGCCGCTTTAAACTCACTTTTTAGCTGCGGATGCATGCGCATCGTTCGTTTGTAGTCCACCTTAAATTGAGCCTCGACTTTAATCTCGAACATCGCTATTCCTCATCGAGGAATGACATAAGCTCATCAGCGTTATTGAATGACAGGCTATCGTCCGGCAAAATCCCCAGCTCATGAGCCTCGGCGATCACCATGGCGCGCCTCGTCACCTCGTTGGGCACCTCCGCCCTTCCTACAATCTCAAAAGGAATCTTTCGCTGATTTACCAGCTGCCGAACAGCAAGATTGAGATAGGAATTGAGGCTGAGGCCGACCGAATCCAAGAACTCAGTCGCCTGCTCCTTGAGCCCCTCTTCGATTCGAACCGTCGTAGGCTTAACTGTTGCTGTAGACATTTGCGACCTCCTCGCCCTCGTCTTTTACACCAGTATACCCAATACGCATGGCAATCTGATGTTAGATAACATCAGATTGCCATGCGTATTCATGTCGCGTGGGCACGATTGATCTACATCAGCCCGCTGAGCGCAATGTCAACGGCCTCGTTGAGGTCGTCGGTAATGTGTACCAGATCCGGATCGAGCGGGCTAATCATACCGGTGCTCATCACCGGGCCGTTGAGCCAGTCGAATAGGCCCTGCCAGTACTCGGTGCCCACCAGCACGAGCGGCATGCGCTTGACCTTGTGCGTCTGCACCAGCGTGAGAACCTCGAACATCTCGTCGAGCGTGCCAAAGCCGCCGGGAAATACGATGGCGCCCGAGCTGTACTTAACGAACATGGTTTTGCGCACAAAGAAGTAGCGGAAGTCCATGCCGAGGTTCACGTATTTATTGAGCCCCTGCTCGTGCGGCAATTCAATGCCTAGGCCAACTGACTTGCCGTTGACACTCGCCGCTCCCCTGTTGGCCGCTTCCATGATGCCGGGGCCGCCACCGGTGATGACCGCCACGCCACGTTGCGCGATCTTGCGCCCGACGGTACGCGCCGCCTTGTAGAGCGGATCGGTCTTGGGCGTGCGGGCGCTACCGAAGATGGTCACCGCAGGTCCAAGCTCGGCAAGCGCGCCAAAACCATCGACAAACTCTGCCTGAATTCGCAGCACGCGCCACGGGTCGGCATGCAGCCAGTCGGTCGAGTCCTCGGGCGCCAGCAGGTTGGCGTAGGTGTTGTCCTTAGGAATCATGGGGCCGCGCATGACCACGGGGCCGCGGCGGTACGTCTCGTCGTAGACAGGCTCGCCCTCGACGTTCTCATTCTTAATCATGGGTACTCCTATCGAGAAAAAGAAAAACGGGCGGGGTCGACGCTGTGCGCCAAACACCCGCCCGAACATCAACTATTCGGTATGGTACCCACGATGCATCAAGTGCTTGCAAGCTATCGGTCATCGGTCGCGCAAGCGGTGTTAGCAAACGTGATGACCGGCCGGCGCTCGCCCCTTGCCGTTGCCCGCGCTCTGCAAGCGCCCGTGCTGCTCTTAGTAATCCACCGCCGCAGGGCTGTTCATCCAGTCGCTCACGAACGCGCCGTAGCGGCCCTCGATAATGGCCTGGCGGGCCCGCTGCATAAGGTTGAGCAGGTAGTAGATGTTGTGCATCGAAAGCAGAATGCCGCCGAGCATCTCCTTCTGCGTGACCATGTGACGGATGAGCGCACGGCTGTAACCGCCCGTGCACACCGGGCAGGTGCAGGTGGGATCGATGGGACCGTCGTCGTGCGCAAAGCGAGCGTTGCGGAAGTTGAGGCGACCCTCGCTGGAGAATGCCGTGCCCATACGGCCGGTGCGCGTCGGCAGCACGCAGTCAAACATGTCGATGCCCACGCCAACGCCGCGCACGAGCGTGGTCGGGTTGCCGACACCCATCAGGTAGCGCGGCTTATGCTTGGGCATGTACTCGCTCACGAGCGGCGCCAGGGTCTCGAACATGGTCTCGTGATCCTCGCCCACCGAATAGCCACCGATACCATAGCCCGGGAAGTCGCCGCACTCCTCCAGATGGCGCAGCGAACGCAGGCGCAGATCCAGGTGCATGCCGCCCTGAACGATGCCAAAGAGCGCCTGGTCATCGCGGGTATGCGCCTTATAGCAGCGCTCGGCCCACATGCTCGACAGCTCAACGGCGCGCTCAACGTAGGCGCGCGTGGCGGGATAGCCCGGGCACTGGTCGAGCTGCATGCAGATATCGGAGCCGAGTCTCATGGCGATTTCCATGTTGTCCTCGGGCGTCCAAAACACGTGGCGGCCGTCGTAATCGTTGACGATAAAGCGCACGCCCTCATCGGTGAGCTTGACGGCATCGTTGTGGCTGAAGACCTGGAAACCGCCCGAGTCGGTGAGGATGGGGCCGTGCCAGTTCATGAACTTGTGCAGGCCGCCCAGCTCGGCGATGGTATCCTCGCCGGGACGCATGGACAGATGATAGGTATTGGCGAGCACGATCTGGGCGCCGAGCTTCTTGACAGTCTCGGTAGGAATGCCCTTGACGTTTGCCTTGGTGCCCACGGGCATAAAGATCGGCGTCTCGATGTCGCCGTGCGGGGTGTGCAGTACGCCGGCGCGCGCGTGCGTCGTCGGATCCTCGGCAATCAGGTCGAATTTAAAAAGGTTCTGGTCCATAAACTGGAACTCCTTGGTTGCGGTTCATACGCAAACCATTATACGGGCAACCCGCAAGAAGCACCGACTCGACAGAAACTGGTGCGAGAAGGATACGGCAGGGACACGGCAAATGAGCGTGGATTTTTGGACGCTTACCGGATGAGCGTGGATAATCTCCCACTTTTGCCCAAAGCACAGCCCAAAAACGGGAGATTATCCACTTTCATTCTGCGGGCACTCATTTAAGTACGTCCCCGATGAGTGGAGCTATTTACCAGCCACGGCAACGCCGATATTTTGGCAACGTCAGCGAGCGGGTCGCATTTGAGACAGGGTGCCGTGAAATGAAAGGGCGCTGACCTTCTGGTCGCGCCTTTGAAATTGAACGGCAGATTGTCCAAATGCGGCCCGCGCAGCGTCGGCCGGTCCGCCGTTCGGTAGAACGGCGGAACCCCTAAGGACGCTGGCCCATGCCACCCTCGAGGGTGACGGTCTCGCCGTTCATATACTTAAAGTCGGGACCGCAGAGCTGAACGACAACGCGGCCGATTTCCTTCTCGACGTCGCCGTAGTGACCCGCCGGCGGCATGTGGACGTTGGCCTTGAACGCCTCGGGATAGGCATCTTGGAAGTTCTCGAGCGCGGCGGTCCAAGCAAGCGGGCAAACGATATTGACGTTGATGCCGTCCTTGCCCCACTCGTTGGCGGCAACGCGAGTCAGACCACGGATGCCCTCCTTGGCGGCGGCATAGCTGCACTGACCATAGTTGCCAAACAGGCCGGCGCCCGAGGCAAAGTTGACCACGGAGCCCTTGGTTTCCTTCAGGTGCGGATAGGCCTTCTGCATGTACAGGTAGGTGGCATACAGACCGGAGTAAATGGCGAGGTTGAACTGGTCCATGGTGTGATCGGCGATCGTCACGCCCGAAGCGCTGGCCTGAGCATTGTTGACGACGGCGTCGATGCGGCCGAACTCCTCAATGGCCTTGTCGATGACGTTCTGGACGACGGCCTCGTTGTCCTGACCAGCCGAGACATCGGCCTGAACAGGCAGAACCTTGACGCCGTACTCGGCCTCGAGGGATTCCTTGGCAGCCTCGAGCTTGGCAACGTTGCGGCCGGTAATGACGAGGTTTGCGCCCTCCTTGGCAAAAGCGATATCGATACCGTAGCCGATGGAGCCAGCGGAGCCGTCCTTGAGCGTGGCCTTGCCGCCGCCGGTGACGATCACGGTCTTACCAGTGAAAAGTCCCATATAAAGTCCTTTCAAATCGCGACGGGCCTGCCCGTCGACTGCGCGCATCCAACTTCACGCGCCAAAAGCTGAAATGCAACTTTAGCGGGTTCAAGTGAAAAATAAAGCCCATGGCAGGCGAACGGCGCAACGTCTTTCGGCGAAGGGAATGTCAAGTACAAACTGGATAAAGTGGCCGAGTTTTTGCTATCGACGCGAGCCATCGAACACGTTTTGAAACTTTGCTGCAGCGCGCGGGATGTCGGCGCGAGACTTTATCATAGGGTGACAAACAACGATGAGGAGCACATGCCTATGACAGACGAGCTGGACCCCCAGACTCAACAGCATATTGATGATTCCGCAGACGTCACTGCAGATGCCGACGCTGTGACCTGCGATGATATTGACCTCGACGGCCCATTCTTGGACGAAAGCGCTACGGCGGAAACCCCTGGCGCCGAAGATGCAGACGAGCAAAACGACGATGCGCCCGCTCAGGACGACCGCCCCGTACAGGATGCTGCTCCGCAAGCTGCGGGCCCTATCGAGGTTTCTTCGGAAGAAGAGCTCGACGCTGTCATGGACTCCATGATGGATGCCGTCAAAGCGATGAAAGACGCCGTGGCCGACGCTGACGTTGACGCCGAGGAAGAGGAGGCCGCCGAGGCAGCCTCGACCTTCGTACCCGGCGAGACTCCGGTTGCCGACCAGGGCAGCACCATGCCCTCGTTTCTGCAGCTCGAGCATCCCACGATTGGCACCGATGCGGTCGACCCGCACGCAGCAGGCTTTTCTGTGATCGAAGGCGGTACCGGCAATATCGCCGTGCCGCAGACTGCCGATGCGGACGCTGCCGACACCGCTCGCCCGACCGCCCCGCACTCCTCCGCCGCGAGCCGCGATCTGGGGACCGCTGTCTCGAACACTGCGAACGCCGTGGGCACCTTTATCGCCCAGGGTGCCTCGGCCATGCGCGAGATGAACGCCGCGAAAAAGGCACTTGCCGATGCCCGCGCCCACCTGGCCGAACTTGAGCAGCGCATTGCCGATCAGGCCGAGGAACTCGAGACGCGCCAGGATATCGCAGGCCGCTACGACCAGATCGTCGCCGACCAGCGCCAGGCGATTGCCACGGCCCAAAAGACTGCAGCGGCCGCCGAGATTGACCGTGATACCCACGCCGCCAAAGCGACAGAGCTCAAGGGTCAGCTCGAACAAATGAAGACAGAGGATGACGCGACTGAGCTCCGTCTGAAGGCCGCGCTCGACGCCGTGGAGGCCCGCGAGGCGAGCTCGCGCGAGACCGGCAACCGCCTCGTTCGACGTCTTGAGGATTCCAAGCGCATCCGCGACAAGGTGAAGGCCGAGCGAGACGCCGGCATTGCCGCCGCACAACAAACCGTCGACGCCACGCGCGCCCAGCTCGAGACGCTGCGTCATGAGTATGCCGAGCTGCAACGCAATCCCTCGGCAAATCCCGCCAACTATACGGTGCGCACCAGCGAGCTCTCGATGCAGATTTCCGACACGGCAGATGCCCTGCGTAAAGCCGAAGAAGAAGTCCCGCGCATCACCGCCGACCTTGAGCACTCGCTTGCCGCAGCCGAGCAGGCCGTCGAGCAGGCTCAAGCCCCTATCGCCGACGCAAAACGCGCGCACCAAGCCGTGACGACCGAAGCCGATGCCGCGCGCGACGCGCTGCAGACGGCAAAGACCGCCGCCGCGACTCGTCAGCGCGAACTGCGCGAGAAGATCGCCGCGGAGGACAAGGCACGCCGCGAGCAGGAGCAGACCATCGCCAACGCCCAAGCAGATGCCGCACATGCACAGTCGATCATCGAACAGGCGACCGAGGTGCACGACCACCCAGAAATCACTGAGTCGCTTGCAGGATCCTTGGCCCGAGACAAAGCCGAACACGCCGAGACCGAGCAAGAAGTCGACCAGCTCGAGGCCGCCGAAGACGACGTACGAGAGCGCACCCGCGACTCACGCGTCAAATTCACCGGAGCCATCGCCTGCATCATCGCCGCAATCCTGGTGATCATCCTAGTCTGGCTGTTCGCAAGCAAGTAGTCATTGGGGACGTTCTTAAACGACTAGTCAAACAAGAACGTCCCCAACGACAAGCCCAATGACGAGAGTGGATAATCTCCCACTTTGAGCCCCCAAGCAGGCCAAAAACGGGAGATTATCCACTCTCATTCTGCAGGCACTCATTTAAGTACGTCCCCAATGAGTACCTGCCGATGCTTTGGCAAAGTCAGCGAAAACGCCCCTAAGCGAGCAAGGTGACGTGAAAGAGGAGGGCATTGACCTTCTGGTCATGCCCGACGATTGAACGTCAGATTGCCGCTTAGGGTGGTTTGCAGCGTCGGCCGGTTACGGCGTTTGCAAAACGCCGTAACCTACAAAATGAGCATCGCGTCGCCAAAGCTGAAGAAGCGGTAGCGCTCTTCGATAGCAGCGGCGTAGGCATCCATGATCTGGTCGCGGGTGGCAAGCGCGCTTACGAGCATCATGAGCGTGGAGCGCGGCACGTGGAAGTTCGTGATCAGCGCGTCGACCACGTGATAGGTCGAGCCGGGCATGAGGTAGAGCTGCGTCGTAGCGTTCTCGCGCGCCACGATGTCGCCGCGGCCGAGCGTATCGGCCCCATCCTCGCGGCCCTCAAAATAGCGCGCCGTCACGGCCGGATCGGACACCGGTGCCTCAGCGTCAAAGGCGCTCTCGAGCGAGCGTACTGCGGTGGTGCCGACGGCGATCACGCGGTGCCCCTCGGCCTTCGCCTTATGCACGGCGTCGACAACCTCCTGTGACACGTGGTAGCGCTCGGTGTGCATGACGTGCTGCGTGGGGTCGTCCTCCTCCACCAGACGGAAGGTATCAATACCCACCTCGAGCTCGACGGCGGCAAACTTCGCGCCCTTGGTCTCGATAGCGGCCATGAGCTCGGGGGTAAAGTGCAGACCCGCCGTAGGAGCGGCAGCCGAGTGCTCCTCCTTCATGGCGTAGACGGTCTGGTACTTCTCGGGATCGCCCTCGTAATCGGTAATGTAGGGCGGCAGCGGCACGTGACCGGCAGCATGAATGGCCTCGTCGAGCGTGCGCGGCTCGCCGGCGGCATTGCAGCCGGCCGGCTCAAAGCGCACCAGACGGCCTCCGCGGCTATCGGAGACAAAGTCGATGACCTCGGCCGTCAGCACCACGGGAGCCCCCTCGGGCGCATGGGCGCCACCGGCGCGATACTCAATCTGAGCACCGGGCTTCAGGCGCTTACCCGGCTTGACCAGGCACTCCCAAACGTGGCCCAGCGGGTCAACATCCTCACGGCGCTTGAGCAGCAGCGTCTCGACCACGCCACCCGAGCCGGCTTTGCGACCGATCAGGCGGGCCGGCATCACACGCGTCTTGTTGATGACGAGCACATCGCCCGGCTCGATATAGTCGATGATGTCGCGGAAGATGCGGTGCTCAACGGTACCGCCGTGCTCCAGCGGCTTCCCCGCCTGGGAGCCTTTGCGATCCACCACCAGCAGGCGGCAGGAGTCGCGCGGCTCGGCAGGAGCCTGGGCAATCAGTTCCTCAGGAAGGTTGTAGTCAAAATCATCGGTACGCATAGACACGTCGGATACTCCTTATATAGCTAAAGTCCGCTCTACATCCTAGCAGGCTGACGTCCCAAACGAACTACTTTTTGGCGGCTTTGCGCTCGTCGCGGATGCGGGCGCGGTCCATGGCCGCCTCGACAGCAGAAAAGCGGCAGCCGCAGTAGTTCTGTCGATACATGCCCAGTTCGCGCGAACGGCGCGTAGCCTCGGGATAATACGGGCGAAAATCGCGAATCACCGGGGTGAGCCCATGGGCGGCCGCCAAACGCTCAAGCACGTCATTGCAGGTGTCGAACAGCTGATACGGCGAGACGGCGAGCGTCGTACCCACATATTCAAACCTGCGCTCCTGGGCAACGCGGCATGCCTCGGCCAAGCGCAAGGCATAGCACGAGCGACAGCGACGGGGCCGATCGGCACCCAGCGGGGCCACGCCGGCCTCCCAGCGCTCGCGGTCCTCCCCCGCCTCGATGAGCTCGATGTCGCCATCGGCACACCACCGGCGCAGCTCGTCCAGACGCCGCCGCCATTCATCGCGCGGTTGAATATTGGGATTGGTCCAGCAAATCGTGGGCTCAAACCCCTCCTCGCGCAGCAGGCGAACCGGCTCAAGCGAGCATGGTGCACAGCACGCATGCAGCAACAACGACTTCATCGACATCCCCGTCCCAGAAAACTCACCCCGACATCATGGCAGCTAAAAAAGCCCCGTCCCAAAAAGACTACTTTGCGAAAAAGCGCACGCCAAAGGACGTATCCTCGCAGGCGACGATACGGCGGTCGCGCAGAATGGTCCGCACGTAATACCAATCACCCACACAGCCCGACAAGTGCAGACCAGCCGCCAGGTAGCACAGCAGCGGATAGTCCGAGAACGCAAACCCCAGGGCAAATGCTGTCGTCACAACAACCGTCGGCGCCAGGCAAACCGCCATGTACCGCCGGCGCGAATACACAACGCCCTCGGCGCAGGCATAGATCATCGCCGTCTCGCGATTCGCCCCAAAGGTCACCTGCGCGCCCGCGTGCGCCAGCAGCTTAAAAAACACCGCATGCACCAGCTCGTGCACGGCAAACGATGCCATTGAGACCGCAGCCAAGCCGACTATCCAGCCCACGACAGCCATCCAGCCGCCCGCCTCAGCCGCGTCCAAGTCCGCAGGCCCGCCCAACAGCATAAACACCGGCACCAGGCACACGGCAAACACCGCGATCACGGCCATCCCCCACACGAAGCAAGCGTGTAGAAAATCCTCGTCCTCAAACGCATGTATGTTGGAAATCTCATTCATAGCATCTTAGGATAGCGCCCCTGCCACGCACCCGCCCGCATGTGCGATAATGTCGAACGATATGCACGAATTGACCACCGCGCCGCCGAACCCCGTGCCCGGCCGCGCTCTTACCTATATGCGAAGGAGTCCCATGGCATCCAAATACTCCATGAACGACCGTCCCAGCTGGCCGCGCCGCGCCATCGTTACCGCCGGCGAGCCCTACGGCAACAAGGGTCTGCACTTTGGCCACGTCGGCGGCGTCTTTGTCCCGGCCGACTTCTTCGCCCGCTTCCTGCGCGACCGCCTGGGCCGCGAAAACGTCATCTTCACCTCGGGCACCGACTGCTACGGTTCGCCCATCATGGAGAGCTACCGCAAGCTCAAGGAGAACGAGGGCTACGACAAGTCCATCGGCGAGTATGTCGAGTCCAATCACTCCCGCCAGGCCGCGACCCTCAACAACTACAACATCAGCTGCGACATCTACGGCGGCTCGGGCCTTGAGCCGGCGGCCCAGATCCACAACGAGGTGACTGCCGAGATTATCGAGCGCCTGCACGAGCAGGGCACCATCTCCAAGCGCTCCACGCTGCAGTTCTACGATGCCAAGGCCGGCACGTTCCTCAACGGCCGCCAGGTCATCGGCCGCTGCCCCATCCAGGGCTGCAAGTCCGAGAAGGCTTATGCCGACGAGTGCGATCTGGGCCACCAGTTTGAGCCCGAGGAGCTCATCGCGCCCAAGAGCCAGCTCACCGGCGAGGTGCCCGAGCTGCGCCCGGTCGACAATCTCTACTTTGACCTGCCGGCCTACCTCGACTTTATGAAGACCTACACCGCCAAGCTCGCCCAGAACCCGCAGGTTCGTTCCGTGGTCTCCAAGACCATGGAGGAGTGGCTGCTGCCGGCTCAGCTCTACATCCAGAACAAGTTCCGCGAGGCCTTCGATGCCGTCGAGGACCAGCTCCCCGAGCACACCGTGCTGGAGCCCGAGGGCAACAAGAGCAGCTTTACCGTCACCTTCCCCAGCTGGAAGGAGCGCGACGACGCCCACGCGGTGCTCGCCAACGGTGGCGTGCGCTTCCGCAGCGGCAAGGCACTCGTGCCCTTCCGAATCACCGGCAACATCGACTGGGGCGTTCCGGTGCCCGAGGTCGATGGCGTCTCCGACGTCACCTGCTGGTGCTGGCCCGAGAGCCTGTGGGCGCCCATCAGCTATACGCGTACCGTGCTCGCGCGCGATGCCAAGGCCGCCGGCGTGACCGAGGGCGTCGCCGCCCAGGATGCCGTCCTCATGGGCGAGCCCGCCGCCGACTCCACGCAGGTGCCCGCACCCACCTACCAGCACAGCTCGCTCGACTGGCGCGACTGGTGGTGCTCTGACGACGCTCAGATTTACCAGTTCATCGGTCAGGACAACATCTATTTCTACTGCATCGCGCAGACCGCCATGTGGGAGGCCCTGGGCTGGGACCTCACGCAGAGCACCGTCAGCGCCTGCTACCACCTGCTCTACATGGGCAAAAAGGCCAGCTCGTCCTCGCAGACGCCTCCCCCGCCGGCAGACGACCTGCTCAACCACTACACCTGCGAGCAGATGCGCGCGCACTGGCTGTCGCTCGGCCTATCCGAAAAGCCGGTGAGCTTTAGCCCCAAGGCATACGACACGCGTGTGACCGGCAAGGACAAGGACGGCAACGAGGTACGCGCCTGCGACGACAAGCGCGTTATCGACCCGGCCCTTAAGGAGAGCGCGCTGCTGACCGGCGTGTTCAACCGTCTGGCCCGCAGCTGCTTCTACGGCGTCGCCGTCAAGGAAGGCGACGAGAGCCCCTACCGCAACGGCTGCATCCCCGCCGGTGCCGCTTCTGACACCGTGGTCGAAGCCGCCCAGCAGGCAGCCCTCGCCTTTGAGCAGGCCATGTACAAGTTCGAGACGCACCGCGCGCTTGCCGTGTGCGACGACTACCTGCGCGCCGCCAACAAGCGCTGGAGCGACGCTTCCAAGGCCGCCAACAAGCTCGAGGGTAACGAGGCAAACGCCGCGATGACGCAGGCCCTTGTCGACGCCTTTACCGAGCTGCGCGTGGCGACCGTCCTGATGCACGGTATTGTGCCGGCCGGCTGCGAGCTCATCTGCGAGTACTTCGACGTCGACCCGGTCGCTTTCTTTAGCTGGGATAACATCTTTGCCTCCACGGACGAGTTCGTGGAGATCCTGGGCGAGAAGCCCGGCGAGCACCGCGTGAAGCCGCTGCCCCCGCGCTTCGACTTCTTTAACAAGCACGAGAGCCAGTACTAAACACTCGACATGTAATGGAATGGGAAGGAAAGACGGATGTCCAAGCCGCGTCGTCGTAAGCAGAAAAAGCAGGTCAAGGCCGAGCTCAAGCTCAGGCAGTTTGCCGCCACCGAGCTTTCCGACCAGCTTGCCGCCCTTCCCTGCGCCGCCGACCTGCCGCGCTTTATGGTCGACACGGGCGCCGGCGCCTATGCGCCCGCCGATGCCGAGCTTATGATCGAGGGCTTCGGCGCCGCGGCCACACGCCCGGTCACGCTGCGCGCCAACACGCTCAAGGCAACCGCCGAGGACATCGCCGCGGCGCTCGATGCCGCCGGCATCGCCCACAACCCCGTCGCCTGGTACCCAGACGCCTTCATCCTGCCCGACGCCCAGGTTTCCGACCTGTGGGACCTCGACATCTACCGCGACGGCAAGATCTACTTGCAAAGTCTGTCGTCCATGATGCCGCCGTTGGTCTTGGGCGCCCAGGCCGGCGAGGACATCCTGGACATGTGCGCGGCCCCCGGCGGCAAGACGACGCAGATCGCCGCCCTCACCCAGGGCCAGGCACACCTCACCGCCTGCGAGATGAGCATTCCCCGCGCCGAGAAGCTCGAAGCCAACCTCCACCGCCAAGGCGCAAAAAACGTGCCCGTCATGCGCATCGACGCACGCGAGCTCGACGAGTTCTTCCGCTTTGACCGTATCCTGCTCGACGCTCCCTGCACCGGCACGGGCACAGTCGTCAGCGGCAACGAGAAGAGCCTGCGCGGCCTCACCGAGCAGTTGCTGAGCAGGTGCGCCCGCTCGCAGCGAGCACTTCTGGACCGCGCCATGGGAGCCCTCAAACCGGGCGGCACGCTCGTCTATTCGACTTGTTCGATCTTGCCGCAGGAAAACGAGGACGCCCTGCAAGAGGCCCTCGACAAGCACATGGACTGCGAGCTTATCCCCCTCGACGGCACGCCGAGCGAAAGTGAAACGCGCCGTGCTCAGGAAGTTGGCGAAGAGCCACGCATCGAGTGCAACGCCCTCACCGAGGCCATCGCCGCCAGCCACGTCTCGTCCGTCGCCAACGGCATGCCCGGCACGCTGACCATTCCGCCTAGCCGCGACTTTGAGGGCTTCTACATTGCCCTGATCCGAAAACGCAGCTAGCGCACGGATCCAAAACTCAACAAGCTATCTCTGTGCGCGTTTGCCCTGCTGGTCGCGATGCTGTTTAAGCATCGCGCGCTCCTTGCGTTCGGCCCTTTTGCCTTTAATGGCCGTAACCACAAAATAGATGACCGCGGCGGCAACGATTGCGCCCACACACAGGCCAATCGAGCCCAACATTGCTGTCAATTCCATACCGCGTCACCTCTCTTTTAAACGGGACTTTCAAGATAGCACCTCGATCCCCGCCACCACAGCTCCTTCACGTTCGCCGCCCTTCGGTCTAACGGGGGACGCGGCGGGGAAAAATCAACTCGTCAAACGATTTAGCAAGCACAACGCTGCCGGCACCCTGCCGGCCGTCATCACATAGAATCGAGCCTCCATGGATACCCTCAACGATCTAAACGAGCGCGTCGACGCCTTCGTCGGCACCAGCTCCTTCGACACGCCTGCCGCGGCAAACGACCAAGCTCCCATCGATGTGCCCGCCGAAGTTCACGAAGACATCGTCGCCTCGGTCGATTTCTCCGAGGTCGAGCTCGCAGACGAGTTCACCGAGCCCCAGGTAGCCGTCACGCCCAACGGCCTGCTCCCTATGGAGCCCCTGCCCATCGACGGACGTCTGCGCAAGGCTGCCCTTCGCATGCCCGACGAGATCGAGGAGGCCAGCGGCTTCACGCTCTTCGGCCGCCGCATCAAGTCGCTCATTTACACCACCGATGTCGCGGTCATCCGCAACTCCAACGCCGATGCCGTCTTTGCCGTTTACCCCTTCACGCCGCAGCCGGCCATTACGCAGGCACTGTTGACCGTCGCCGAGTGCCCGGTCTTTGTAGGCGTGGGCGGCGGAACTACGACCGGTAAGCGCTCCGTGCAGATGGCAGCCGTCTCCGAGATGCAGGGCGCGGCGGGCTGCGTGGTCAACTCCCCCGCTACTGCCGAGATGGTCGAGCACATCACCAACATCGCCGACATCCCCGTCATCGCTACGGTCGTTCGCTGCGACGACGATGCCCACGCCAAGGTGCGCGCTGGAGCCAAGATTCTCAACATCGCCGCCGGCAAGAACACGCCCCAGGTCCTACGCGAGCTGCGCAAGCACTATCCCAACCTGCCGCTCATCGCGCCGGGCGGCAAGACGCCAGAGAGCATCCGTGAAACCATCGCCGCCGGCGCCAACGCCATCATCTGGACGCCGCCTTCGGCCCAGCAGCTACAGACCGACATGATGCAGCGTTATCGCAAGATGAAGGAAGACGCCACACCTGTCATCTCGCACGACGATGTGCCCATTATCGACCAGGTCTCCGCCGCCGAGGTCAGCCAGGTCGAGAACATGAATCCCGACGTGCCGATTCCCGACGAAGTCATCGAGCGCGTCGCTTCGATCCACGAGCGCGTCGAGGAGCATCGCGCCAACCGCGGCCTCAAGCCGTCACTGCACGGCTTCTTCTTCCGCGGAAAGAAACGCTAACCCCAACAGCAAGGCCCGCCCCACAAACGTGAGGCGGGCCGTTTTCGTTTGAGCAATCATGCAGCGATGTGATGGGGCAAACTAATCCACGCGCTTGTCGCCCATAAAGAAGAGCGCCACCGTACCAGGTCCGGTATGCGAGCCAATCAGAGTACCGATGTTATTGATCTCAATCTTGCCTTTAAGCTGCGGAATCTGTTCCTCGATCAGCGCCGCAACTGCCTCGGCATCCTCACGGCACGCCGAGTGCGACATGACGCACTTACCCGAATAATCCGCACCGTCCTGCACGTGTGCCATCATGGTCTTGGCCATCTCGGAAATCGCGCGCTTCTTAGTGCGAATCTTCTCACGTGGCGACAGCTTGCCGTCGCAATCGACCGTCATAAGCGGGCAAATCTTAAGCGCCGTGCCGATGATCGCACTCGCAGCCGAAATGCGACCGCCGCGCAGGTAGCTCGACAGATCGGTCGAGAAGAACCAGTGGTGCAGGTTGAGCTTGTGCTCCTCGATCCAGGCAGCCGTCTCGTCGAGTGAAGCCCCGCTATCGCGCACGTCGGCGGCACATTCCGCCAGCAGGCCAAAGCCCGAAGACGCCGCCAGCGAATCGATGACGCGCACTTTGCCGCCCTGGGGATAGCGATCCGCGAGCATCTGCGCCGCAACGCAAGCCGAGCCATACGTACCCGAAATACCCGACGACAACGTCAGGTGCAGCACGTCTTTACCCTCGGCAACAAGCGGCTCCCAAAACTCCTCGTACTCACCCACGCTCACCTGAGACGTCTTGGGCATGGCGCCCGCGGATATCTGGGCAAAAAACTCGTCCGGCGTAATCGACTGATACAGATCGTCCGTATAGACAACATCGTCGATCTCGTAATGAAAACACACGACAGGGATATTGCGCGACGCAAAGAACTCACGGGTTCGGTCGGCGGCAGATTCACAGGTCAGGACAAAATCACTCATATGAGGCTCCTTACTCATTGCTGCGCAAATTATCGCACAGCAAGCGTGAATACGGTACAAATGTCCACTATTTACCAATGCGAACCGTTTGTATTGAATATCTTTATCATGAACATCCTCATCCCCGCCATGGGCCAACGTGGGCAAAATCACCCGCTTCGTCTCCACTCAACCGCCATATCTACCTCAACTAAATCGATTTATCAAACCGTTCAGCCGACAATTCAGCCGCCGGCGCAAAATCGAAACAAAGCCGGCGCATACTGGTAAACACTTGACGCTGTTTTATCAGTTTTACCAGCTCCATCGGAAGGTGTTTCATGGTCGCATTCGATCGCAATCCGCAAGACTTCAAGTATCTGCGCCTGCTGTCGAGAAAGTTTCCCACCGAGCAATCCGCGTTTACCGAGATCATCAACCTCTCGGCCATCCTCAACCTGCCAAAGGGCACTGAGCATTTTATGAGCGACGTGCATGGCGAGTACGAAGCCTTTATGCACATCCTCAACAACTGCTCGGGCGTCGTGCGCGAGCATGTCGACGAAATCTTTGGCGAAACGCTCTCCTTTGACGAGAAGGGCGAGCTGTGCACGCTCATCTACTACCCGCGCGAGAAGATCGAGCTGGTCCGCAGCCGGCGCGAGGACTCGCCCACCTGGTACAAGACGATGCTTGACCAGCTCATCATGGTCGCGCGTTCGCTTTCAAGCCGCTACACGCGCTCCAAGGTGCGTAAGGCCATCCCGCGTGATTACGCCTATATCATCGACGAGTTGTTGCACACGCACCCGGACGAGAACAACTATCGCGTGCGCTATCACGAGCGCATCGTGGAGTCCATCCTGGAGACAGCAAGCGCCGACGATTTTATCGAGTCGCTCGCCTCGCTCATCAAGCGCCTGGCCGTCGACCACCTGCACCTGGTGGGCGACATCTTCGACCGCGGTGGCGGCGCGGCCAAGATTATGGACCGCCTGCTCACCTACCATTCACTCGACATCCAGTGGGGCAACCACGACCTGCTGTGGATGGGCGCTGCGGCCGGTGAGCCCGCCTGCATCGCCACGGTGCTGCGCAACAACCTACGCTACGACAACTACGAGATCCTGGAGAACGACTACGGCATCTCGCTGCGTGAGCTTGTCGCCTTTGCCGATGCCACCTACACCGCCGGTGAGTCCATCACCCCGCTGATCAAGGCCATCAACGTGCTGCTCTTTAAGCTCGAGGGTCAGATTATCCAGCGCCATCCCGAGTTCGACATGACCGACCGCCTGTTACTCGACAAGATCGATCACGACACCGGCACGGTCACGCTCGCCGACGGCAGCGTGTGGCCGCTCACGACCAACGACTTCCCCACCGTCGACCCGGCGGACCCCTATACGCTCACGTCTCAGGAGCAGCACATCATCGACAAGCTCGTGTCCGAGTTTGTCACCGCCGATCACCTGCATCGCCATATCGATTTCCTCTATTCCCACGGCTCGATGTACAAAGTCGCCAACGGCAACCTGCTGTTCCATGGCTGCGTGCCACTCAACGAAGACGGCACCTTTAGCAGCATGAACTGCCTGGGCACCTGGCACGCTGGCCGCGATTATCTCGATTTTTGCGACCACATCGCCCGCCGCGCCTGGCGCATGGGCGACCGCGACGCCCTCGACTGGATGTGGTACCTGTGGATCGGCTTTAACTCACCCGCCAGCGGACGCCTGGTGCGTACCTTTGAGCGCGCCTATATCGCCGATAAGAGCACCTGGGTCGAGCCGATGGACCCGTACTTTACGCTTACCAAGTCGCCCTCGGTCTGCGACGACATCATGCGCGAGTTTGGCGTCGCGCCCATGGCATGCTCACCGACCGGTCACATCATCAACGGCCACACGCCCGTTAAAACCACCAAGGGCGAGCAGCCCATCCGCGCCGAGGGCAAGCTGCTGGTCATCGATGGCGGCTTCTGCCGCGCTTACCATCCCAAGACGGGCATCGCCGGCTATACGCTCATCTCGAGCTCGCGCGGCTGCCGCCTCAAGTCGCACCGGGCCTTTACGACGGTTGCCGAGGCACTCACGCGCAACGTGGACATCGAAAGCGAGACCAACCGTTTTGACCAAGCGGACCGTCGCCGCATGGTGAGCGACACCGATACTGGCGCCAAGATCCGCAGCCAAATCCAAGACCTGCGTCAGCTGCTCGATGCATATAGAAACGGTGCTATCGAGGAGCGCGCCTAGCACCACCCGCGGGGATTGGCTAAACTTGCTGAGTTTGTCATCCCCGCGGCGCTTCGGCGCCAGCTTAAGGCAGGTACCATGCAAAAGCTCCTTGCGCAGATCATGAAATTTGGCGTCGTCGGTGTCATTGCCACGGTTATCGACTTTGGCATTATGAATCTGCTCCACTACGGTCTGGGCCTCAACATCCTAATCGCCAACACCAGCGGCTTTATCATCTCACTCATCTTTAACTACCTCGCAAGCATGAAGTACGTGTTTGCGCACAAGGAAGGCATGAGCCGCCGCCGCGAGTTCATCATCTTTGTCGTGCTGTCCGTGATCGGTTTGGTGCTCAACGACGGCATCGTGCTGGCGCTCAACGCCGGCCTGGGACTCGAGGCCAATATCGCCAAGATCTGCGCCACCGCGCTTGTCATGGTCTACAACTTTGTGACTCGAAAAATCTTCCTGGAGGGCGACGAGACAAAATAGCTCGAAACCCCTGCAGCATTACGGCGCCCACGGACGACGCGCACTCAGCGCAGTATCGTCCGTGGGTGTCGCTCGTTTACGGGCAAATATTTTACGTTTGCGGATTAGCTCTTGAAAATTTGGCGAGTTCATATAGTTATTGGCAAAGACCTTACGTTTCCCTTGTAAAAGCTCTAAAGTATCCTCTGCTCGATTCATCAACGCATTGGATGTGATTACGTGCGCAAGGCGCTGGCACAACCTCATACCAAGCAGTTCCTCAAGTTTGCTGTCGTGGGTCTTATCTCCTTTGGCATCGACTGGGGCATGCTCATTGCGCTCGTCGAGCTGTTCCACCTCGACTTTTTGATGAGCACCACGGTTTCGTTTATCACGTCCGTCGTGGTCAACTACTGGCTCAGCATGAAGTACGTGTTCGACCACCGCGAAGGCATGAGCCGCAAGCGTGAGTTCACGATCTTCACCATCCTGTCGGTGATCGGCCTGGGCCTCAACGACCTGTATATGTTTGTGGGCGTCACGTTTTTGAGCATCGGCTACCAAGCCATGAAGGCCATCGCCACGTTCCTCGTCACCTGGTACAACTACTTCAGCCGCCGCTTCTTCCTCGAGGGCGCACGGTCATAGTCGATTCACTATTTGCTTGAATGTATAACCGGTTGGAATTCCCATTCCAACCGGTTTTTTGTTTGCCGAGAGACCCGGCGACCCAGTCCCATTCGCACGAAAAACGGGCGGCCCGGATGTTTGTCCGAACCGCCCGTCTGGCGCGCTATGTCGAGGCCTCTAGCCCGTTACGTAATACCAAACGACGTTGTCGCCATTGGAGAGAACGTAGTTACTGCAGGCCGTCATGGGCGTTGTGCCGTTGACGGAGTACATCCAGCCGCTCGTGCCGCCGTACTGTTTCTCGGCCAAACCACCAATCGCAGAAACATACGTGCCGTACGATGAGCCGTGTGCGTTGACAGAAAGGCCCAGCGCGCACAGGGCATCGTAAACGGTGGCGCCTTCGTTAAAGGTAAAGGTGCCGCCAGAGGACACGGGATTGCCCACAGCGCTCGATGTGACCGAAACCGTCACCGTAACGTAGTTGGACTCCTGTGAGCCGCTTTGGCTGCCCGAGGAGGCGTTTCCACCATTAGAGGATGAGGCTCCATCAGACGACTGGCCACCGCCCGAAGAAGCACCGCCAGACGCATTGGAAGTATCACCGGCTCCCGTATTTTGGGCAGCGGATTTATCGCCAGACTTCTTGCCGCCCCGGTCCTCGGACTTCTTGCTATCCGAGTTTTTGTCCGATTCCTTGTTTGAAGACTCGGAATCCTTGGAACTGGCCTCGCCCGAAGTCGTAGTCGTAGTCGAGCCAAACCCCTTGGTGTCCTTGGCGACGACGCTCTCCCCCGTCACGGTCTGAACGATCCAGTCAATGGACCAGGCGCCGCTCTCGGAAGGATGGACGAAGCCCAGCGAGACGACGATCAGAATGGTGCACGCGGCAGCAAGAACGCCAAGGAGCGCCTTGCGACGAGAGGCGGACGCCGCCGAAGCGGCGCCCTGTTGCTTTGCATCGTCGAACTGAATGAACGAGGAATCTGGTTGCTTGGGGTCAGCGTCCTTGGATTTATTGGACACAACCCTCACCTACCGACGTTTGGTGAACACGAACACGCCGACGATGGCGAGACCGATGACGCCGGCGGCAACGCCAACAATGGCGAGCGGGTTGGTGCCAGTCTCCTGCTCGGAAGCACTAGAGGACTTCTTAGCAGTGGTCGTAGAAGCAGCACCCGTATCGGACTTGGAATCGGACTTCTTGTCGGACTTCTTGTCGGACTTGCTGTCCTTCTTGTCAGACTTCTTCTCGTCCTTCTTATCGGACTTATCGGAGTCCTTCTTGTCGGACTTGTTGTCCTTGGTCTCGGTCTTGGTCGACACCGTCGTCTTGGTCACCGGCTTCTTGCCCGGGGCAATAGCGCCGCCCTTCGAGCCGGAGCCAGAACCCGCGCCAGCGCCAGTGCCGGAACCAGTACCGGTACCAGAACCGCCGCCGCCATTCGAACCAGCGCCGCCATCACCGCCAGGGTTAACGGCATTCTTGGTCCACTTGGCATACAGCGTCAGATCGGCCGTCACCGGCGTGCTAAAGTCATACGCCTGCGTACAAGCCTCATCGGTATACCAACCGCCGAAAGTGTAGCCATCGCGCGTCGGATCGGCCGGCTTGACCAGCTTGCCATCGGCCGTAGCAACAAACTTAGTGTCGCAAGCAGACCCGCCGTTGGAGTTAAAGGCAACCGTCCAAGACTCGACAGCTCCAAGTTTAAACAGCGTGCCCGAATCATTAATGTAGTAGAGATTGCCAGAAGCATCGGCAATGACCGGAGAGTCACAGTACTGGTAATGACCAGCCGCATCATAAATCTGCGTCGCCTCTGCATCGCCGAGCGTATAGCGATACACGCCACCACCAGCAGAGTAGTTGACGTAATCCTTGCTATCCGCGCTGTTAACGGTGAAGTACACATAGGTCTTGCCGCCCTGAACACTCACCAGCGGAGTAGCAGCAATACCGTTGAGGCCAGCCGGCAGCGCCTTGCCGTCGGCAGCAGCGACCATCGTGGTCTTACCCGTCTTCAGGTTATAGAGAACCAGAGCAGAGCCAGTAGCCGTCTGTCCGCCGACAATCAGATTGTCACCAGACACCGCAGGGGCGCTCAGATTATTCGTAAGGCCCAGATCAACCGTCTTCTGTTCACTCAGCACGCCCTTCGCCGAAAGCGAAATCACATGGAGCTTTCCGTCGTGCGTCATCTGATAGAAGGTCGAACCATTGGACGGATCGGCAATGCAATCGGCATTTGCGACAGCGCCGAGCTTCATGGTCGAAACGACATCGCCCGTCGTCTTATCAATGCACTTAAGCGTACCCGCGCTCGTAGGAACGATGGCATACTTATCCGTCAAAGCCGCACCAGTCCAGTAATAGCCCTCGGCAGGGTCGATGTTCTGCCAAGAAACTTCGCCCGTGGCAATCTTAATGCGCGCAAAGGAGCCGTTGCCGTAGGTCGCGTTGTAATTCTCGTCATACGAAATATCGACCGAGCCTACATAGACGTACTCGCCGTCCGAAACGACGGTGCAGGAGCTCTGCGTCAAGTCCGTCAAACCAGGCGTCAGCCACTTGCAGATCAGCTTGTCTGCAGTAATCGCCTGGACCGCACCGCCGTTGAGCGGAACGATGATAAGGCCATTGGTATAGATCGGACGAGAGGTATAGCTCACCTTGGAGGCAAGCGGCGCAGAGGCAACCTTTTTGCCCGTGGACGAATCGATCTTGATGAGCTCGTTCTCGGTCGCGATGTACACAAAGCCGTTGGCGATGACAGGTTCGCTGCAGTTGGCATACTGCTGACCAGACTCGGCCTTCCAATCGAAGGCCCACTTAAGACCGGCGGCCTGCGCAGGCGTCTTGGCATCCGTTACGGTCGAACCGTTGCCACTGTTGCCGTAGCCGGCCCACTCGGCATCCCAATCAGGAGTCGTCGCACTCGGGTCCACGACAACCTTGTCGGGATCGGGCATGGGCGAATCGTCGGTGGTATAGGCAAGCGTGACCTTATCGCCGCTCTTGAGCGTAATCTGATTGGCGCAGAGTAAGGAGGGCTCTCCATTGATATACAGGTGCCAATATTTATTGGTCGCAGCATCATAACCGTACGACTTGTCTTCGAACGGCGATTTGATGGAATTGAGGAACCAGTACTCGCCACTCTGGGAGCCGTTGTACGTAACGCCCTTGGCCTTCAGAACCGTCTCAATAAGGTTCTGGGCAGTAGAGCCTTCAGGCAAAGAAACACTGCTTGCCGAGCCCCAGCGAGTATTGTTGCCGTTGACATCGGGACCGATAACATCGGCGGATCCAAGCACCTGACCGGGGAGGGCATCGGCGTCAGCACCATACATAAAGGTGACGGCGTCACCCTCCTGGAGCTTGTAGGCACCGGCGCCAACGTCGGCGAACTTGCCATTTACGTAGAAGCGCCAATAGCTCTTGGTCGCAGCATCCCAGCCATAGGACTTACTGTCGAACGGCGAAGTAATACCGTTGAGGAACCAGCCCCAAGACGATTCGCTAGCATCGAGCTTAAGGCCGGTCTGCTCAAGGAGATCCTTGGCAGTAGAGCCCGCCTTGAGACTCGTCTGACCCGTCGAAGCCCAAACCTGCTGCTTGCCGTCCTTGTCCTTACCGAGAACCTGAACAGAAGCATGGACAGAATCGGACGGCAACTGGTCGCCCCAGCCACCGTAGAACCACGTGACGGTATCGCCGGCATGGATGGTGACATTGTCCGCCGTATAGTCACTCGACTTGCCGTTGATAAACAGCTGCCAATAGGTCGAATAATCTTGGGGCGTACCCAGCTCAACACCGTTGTACTTAAGGCTCAGAATGAAGGAGCCCGCAGCAACGGCGTCAATATCATTCGCCTCGAGCGCGACCTTCGTAAGGTCAAGTGCGCTCGAGCCGGACGTCACCACATACTGCGCGTTATCGACCCAAGTCTGAGTCTTGCCCTGGGCATCGCGACCAATGACGGTCACATTTGCGGCAACCTGGTCCTTAACGACAGGGGACGAGCTACCAGCCGTATAGGCAAACTCAATCTTCTGCCCCTGGGTGAGCTTGACGCTGCTCGCGCCAACCGAGGAAGACGCGCCGTCGACGAACAGCTGCCAGAAGGCATAAGTCGTCGGATCGTAGGCAAGCGTGCGGCCATCGCTCGGAGATGTGATGCTTTCGAGGTAGAAACCGTATGCCGTGTTCGGTTCGTACTTCGCCTTGAGGCCCATCTTCTCCTGCAGCTTAATGAAGGCATCCGCAGCCGTCGCGCCCTCGTCGAGCTTGAGCTGCGTAGGTGCCACCCAGGTCTGAGCCTTGCCGTCAGCATCGGTGCCGATAATCGAGAACGAGACCTCGACCTGCTTCTTGGCGACATCGCCGGTTTCTGTCGGGTTCTCTGTCTGAACGGCAGCCGCGGCGGCAGATCCCGCTTGGCCAGCGGATGCCGTCGAAGACTGCTCGCTCGTGGCAGGGCTCTCCCCCGTCGCCGAGCCTTCGCCGCCAGTTGCTGCCTCTGTTATGGCTGCACTAGCTGCAGGCGCGCCCTCGGAATCCGAAACCTCGGCGCCGCTCTGCTCAGCGGTACCGCCCGCAAGCGCTGCGTCCTCGCCCGGCGTCGCAGCCTGAGCCACAGCCTCGGCAATGCCCTCGGCGCCCTCGGCCCACAGCTGAGCCGGTGTGGTGCCAAAGGCCATCGCGAAGGCCAGGAATGCCACCAGGCCGCGCTTGGCTACGCCGCGCGCAATTGCGCCACGGCGATGCGAGACGCGCTGGCGCTCGTCCTCAAACATATCCATTTGTCTCCTACTGTCTGTACTTGGAGCGTTGCCTTGAGACTGCCCCACGTCATCGCGCATGTTGCGCTCGAGTTCCCCCATCGGGGTCCCCCTTCCCTCCAGAGCCCTATGCACACCGGCGGCAAAAGCCGCAGCCGCATGCAAGACGGGAGGCGATCCGACTTAACCTTAACGACTCGGGCACGTCGTCCGATCTGCGACGCGAGCATCCCGAGCCAAGAGGAATTACGGTTACTGGTACAGCCGGGGACTTGCACCCCGATTCTCCCAAATGCGCAGGATAACCGCGCATTCGTGCGTCTCCGCACCACCATCTAGGCCATCGATTATTACCGTCAAAATGGTATCACGCAAAAGGGCCTCGCACGCAGGCGAAGCCCATGGTAAAAGCTATTGTTTGCGATAGGAAAATGCGGTGACGGTCGCAGCCTCTAGTGCTTGCCGCCGTGGCTGTTGAGCCAGATATTGCGGCCCAGCATAAGTGCCAGCACCAGCGCGCTCACGTAGCCCATAAAGCCAATGACCGGGATACCAAACACAACCGGCTCGATGCGCGCGTAGTACACCACCGACGAACCGATAAACAGGCCGGCAATCACAATTGCCATCGACATGCGGTCGATAATTCCGCCCAGCTGTCGCAGCGCCTTATCGCTGCTCATGATCTGCGTGTTCACCTTAAGCTGGCCGCGTGTGAGCATGCGCGAAGCCAAGCCCAGATACTCGGCCGCCTCGAGCGAGCCCTTCGCCGCGCGATAACTGCTCGCTGCAAAGTCGCGGCTCATCTCGCGCATGCGGGCGTAGGTGCTCTTCTCGTTTTTGATGTGCGTCTGGATGATCTGGATCATGTTGACGTTAGGCATGTACTCGGTCAACAGGCCCTCGAGCGTCACCATGCCGCGGGCGAACATTGTCACCACGCTCGGCAGCTCAACGTCATTTTTGCGCGCGAGGTTTAACAGCGAGGTCAAAAACTCACCGATATCCAGGTCCTTAAGGTCAAGGCCCGCAAAGTCAGCCACGATAAAGTCCAAATCGGACAAAAAGGCCGAATGGTCAAGCTCGGCCGAATCGCCGCGCGTCACAGCAAAGCGCATGAGCGAATCCTTGAGCTTGGGCACGTCACCCTCGGCCACGGCGAAAATCATGTCCTTGACGATACCGCGATCGTGACTCGACATGCGTCCGACCATGCCCAAGTCGATAAAGTAGACGATGCCGTCCTTGAGAATGATGTTTCCCGCATGCGGGTCGGCATGGAAAAAGCCGTCATCGAGCACCTGCGTCGAGTAGTCCTCGACGATTGCGGCACCGATCTTTTCCAAGTCATAACCCTCGGCCACCAAGCGTTCAGGATCGGCGATCGAAATGCCGTCGACGTAGTCCATAACCACCACGTGCTCGGTGCACAGGTCCAGATAGGGTTTAGGGCACGTCACGCCATGAACGCTCTTATGGAACTCGTAAAAGTCATTGAGGTTTTTGGCCTCGGCCAAAAAGTTGGTCTCCTCGCGAAACGAGGTCCACAGCTCCTCGACCACGCCGTGCAGGTCAACGAATTGATCGGTGTTGACGAACTTGGAAACGATACGCACCACCGAGCGGATGATATCGATGTCCTGCGCCATAACCTGCTGCGCACCGGGGCGCTGCACCTTGACGGCCACGTCCTCGCCCGTCACCAGACGAGCGCGGTGCACCTGCGCGAGCGATGCGCTACCAAGCGGATTGGGGTCGATCGCATCGAACATCTCCCCCAGGCGCAAGCCGTATTCCTCTTCCAAGCAGCGGAGCACTACCTCGTACGGCACCGGCTCCACGTCGGAGCGCAGACGACGCAGCTCGTCGCAAAAGCGTTGCGGCAGAATCTCGGACCGGTTGGCCAGAATCTGCCCCATCTTGACGAACATGGGGCCGAGTTCCTCGAGCAGGCGGCGCAAACGAACCGGCGTGAGGTTATCCCACACGCGGTACTTTTTGACCAGGCGAACAATCTGCCCGATGCGTTCGCGACGACCCGCCGGCGTGAGCTGGTATTCCTCGTCCGGCGCCATCGCGTCGGGCTCCTCGGGCACCATATCGACAGCGCGCGGCTTCTTGCGAGCGCCCGAGACGGCGGCGTCGACCTCATCGACAACCGCCGCCTCGTCACCCAAGGGATCTAGATTGTTGTAATCGGTGGTGGAATCTGCCATCTGCGCTGCTACTCAGCCTCTTCGGTATCCTTCACATCGTCGGGCTCAACGGACTCGACGGGCACCGAGGTCACGTTGTCCTCGACCGAATCGACGATGTCGCGCACATGGGCCAGGAAGGCCGTGCGCTCGGGGGCGGTCATGACGCGGACCCGGGCAAGGATGAGCTCGTCAAGCACGCGCTGGGCCGCGGTCTCGCCCTGCATGCCCAAGCGCTCGGTCAGGTCGGAGATGGTGCCGCCGGCCTGCTCGAACATGTCGGACACACTGCGGGCGATATCGGGAGTGGCGGTGTCCTTGCGGACCTGCTCGCCTTTGGTATTAAGGTCGTCGAGGACCTTCTTGCCGCCTTCGACAGCAACGGCGGCAGCGCCAAAGCCCACGTTGATGGCCCCGTTAACAAGCTGATCGAGTTTCATAACCATGGTTGTCTCCAATCACAAACAACTGCATTGGCGTTCTTGTACCCAAGATTGAACGAAAGCGACAAAGCGTTTTAGCGCTATTCGATCGACGGGAAATCCCTACCTCACGTTGTCATTCATCGCGAAAGAGTTCTTCATGGCGCAGCTCGTGGTGTAGAGCACCTTGCCCAGCAGGGCATCGGTCTCCACGCGCACACGCTCGGCAAAGTCCTCGTTGGCGCGTGCAAGCTCGGCAGGCACCTCGACCTCGGGCAGAACGGCTACGGCAGCATCGACGTCATGGATCTGCTTGTGGCCCATGCCACCGACCTTCTCCTGGTAGTCCTCGACCGCGCGACCGCACTCATGGAAGCGGACGTCAGCCAGCGCGCCGATCAGGCGGTTGGCCCAGTAGAAGTTTTCGGACGTCACGCGAGCCTGTGTGTCGGCATAGTACTCGGGCATGGTCTCGACGTTGGCGTACAGCGGAACCAGCGCGTTAAACGAGTTGGAGCCAAACGCCATCCACTGCACGGCGCGATAGGCCGGCTGCGCATAGGGGCGCAGCTGCAGCACGGCGAGCTGGCTGTTGCGGTTGATGCCGATGGGACGATAGGCGCCGCGCGTGGCGGGCGTGCCCTTGCTGCCGTAGCAGTCGTACTCCGTACCCTGGTAGTGGCTCGAGAGTACGTACTTGATGTCCTCGATGGTCACCTTACGCTCGGGCACGCGGCTCCAGGGGATATCGTCGCTCTCGGGCGTGTAGTCGGCGTCGGGGCCATCCCACACGTCGCTGGGGTTGAGGCAGCGCTGCATGTACCAGGCGCGCGGCGTGTTGTAGACGTGGTCGCTGTCGCTGTGCGAGCCAAAGGCCTCGCGCGGGTTAAAGACCGCAGCCGGGCCGTAGCCCTCGACGCCCAGCGTCAGGTCCAGATGCCACTCGGCCATCCAGGAGCGCAGGTCGGCGGAACACATGTGGTCGGCCTGGGCGCCCTCGGCGTCATCCAGGTCAAAACTGTCGATGCCCAGCTGGTTGGGCATGGTTACATAGGCGTCGTCGGGCACGCGCTTGGCGATCCAGTGGTGGCCGCCGATGGTCTCGAGCCACCAGATCTCGTCCACATCACTAAAGGCGATGCCGTTGTTCTCGTAGGTGCCGTAGCGCTCGAGCAGGTCGCCCAGGATACGAACGCCGTCGCGGGCGGACTTGGCGTAGGGCAGGACCAGGGTCACCATATCCTCCTCGCCCAGGCCACCAGGCTGCGCCGGCACATAGCCGTCCTCACCCTCGTTGCCCTTGGCGGGCACGTAGTCCACAAGCGGGTCGGCACCGCGAACGCGCTCGTTGGTAGTGAGCGTCTCGGTTGCGGACATGCCCACATTGAGCTCGTTGAAACCGGCCTCGGCCCAGATGCCGTGGCCCGGGACAACATCGGGGACGCTCGTGTAGCGCATGGGGTTATTGGGCAGTTCAACGGTCAGGTGGCTCAGGACGCTCGTGTAGACGCGCGGCTGCTCGTCGGGATGCACCACGCGCATACGCTTGGGCTCAAACACCCCGTTGGACGAGTCCTCGTTACGCGCGACCAGGGTCGACCCGTCGTAGCTCGCGTTCTTACCGACCAGAATCGTTGTGCACGGCATGCGCATCCTCCTTGAGCGAAGAAATCAAACGGCAACAGTGTATCGCTTCGACGCAAAAAGGGCGAAACCACGGCCTCGGCAGCCCCCGTGGTCAAAAAATGCCAAATATGAGTACTGTCACCAATTTAGTGGCAGCAAATTTCCCTGTAACGAGTGCCGAAAATCCCCATTTGCCCAAAAGCAAGACAACGTTATTCCCCATAAGTTCAATTAAATAGGCTTCCTAACGATAATGGATACCGTTAGGAAGCCAAAAAGACGTAAGACATATGTGACTATCTTGGCAACAGTACTCATATTTGGCATTGTTTGACCACGTGGTATATAGCTAACCCCCTCAAACAGCCCAAAACGCCTATTTCGATGCGCGCTCCGGGTGGCGCGCGCAGACGTGGTGTAAGAGCGTCCCGAGGTCCGTCGCTGCAAGTCC
>DXZT01000032.1:0-2177 GCA_019419545.1 Collinsella sp.
TGCGAACCTCCAGTCCGGACCGCCCCGCGGTCCAACTTTCTGTCCGCACCCCCTTACGGATGGCTTGGCTGGACCAAAAATGGATCACCGGCGGGCACCACGAAGCTTGGCATTCCTGTTCAGGCATTACAGGTAAAGATTGTTCCCAAGGGCGCTTCCGCACCAGGCTCTACGTCTGATTCGTATTTTGAGACCTATCGTTATATGGGGTATCAGACCCCGGGATCTTATCCAAAGGTTAGTTGCAATAGCGTGCAGCTTCCTTCGTATTGCACCGGTTACTTTACGTATGTCACGCCTTCTCGAATTCCTTACAACGCTTCGCGACAGGATTGCATCAACGCATTCGTCCAGCGTGCTCGTGAATATATCGGGACGCGTTATATCGAGCCTTGGTCTTCTTGGCCGGGGGATGCGGTTGATTGTTCGGGCTTAGTGCTGCAATGCCTGTATGCGACTGGCATGGATATGGGTTGGTATAACCCGTATAACCATCGTTGGTTGCCCGAGCAAACCTACAACTCCATGAATTGGTATCGCAACAACACGTTTATGCCGGTTAGCACTTCTGCTATGCAGAGGGGAGATGTGGTCTACTACCAGGGCCATATTGGAATCTATATCGGAAACGGTCGAATCATTGATTCGTGGCCTGGGATCGGTGTGACCGAGCGCTCGGTCAATGCTCCAGGTCGTGTAATCGGTGCCGCTAGGCCTTTCGCATAGAGTCTGTTGAGGCGCTCCGTTGCAGGAGCGCCTCTTTTTGACTGTGTGCTAACTGGTGCTTTCCTAAGCTTTAAATGCCTGTATGGAAGTGCGGTAATATAGCTAGTATTCGTTTCTTTATCTGTGGTTACTGTCTCGGGGGATATGCATGAAACGTCTTAAAGCGTCTGCTGCTTTGGTTTGTACGCTATTGATGGGCTGGTCGCAAATCATTCAGCCTTACAGCGCGTATGCGCTGTCGGTCCAGGCCGCCGCTGCTTCGCAGTCGGTCTCGCAAACATCGAACGAGTACGAATCTCAAGGTGCAAGCTCTCAGGGAGCGCAGGACGATGCCTCGGGTTCTCAGGGTGTAACCGAATGGTATGGTGACGATGCAAATGCTGCTCGTCCTGATGGGGGTGTAGACTCTGATTCAGGCGAACAGCCTGGAATTGGCATCGAAGAGTCTCGTGTTGGCGAGTCAAACGGTGAAGCCCCAACCGATGATTCCACTGAAATGAATTCCTGCGAAGCCGACTCTTTGGAACCGAACTCTTGGCGTTTCGAAAACGGCGTGCTTATCGATTCTGACAATGGCGACATCGATGCGCAGTCTTTAACTGACGATCCTTTGCCCAATGGCGCTGTTGCGCGCGGCATCGATGTCAGCAATCATCAAGGAACTGTTGATTGGAATAAGGTTAAGGCCGCGGGGATTGATTTTGCCATTCTCAAGGTCGGTCCGGTTTACGGAAAACCTGACGATTCTTTTGAAAAGAACGCTGCTGAATGTGAACGCCTCGGCATTCCTTATGGCGTGTATTACTACTCCTACGCCCGTTCTGTAGAGGATGCCAATAAAGAGGCCGACAGGACACTTGCTTGGCTCGGCGGCCATCATCCGTCGCTTCCCGTTTATTATGATCTTGAGGATAGCTATATCTTGCAAGATCCGGATTTCAGCAAGGATAAGCTTACCCAGATTGCGCAGGCTTTTTGCAACCGTATGGAGGCCGTTGGCTTTAAGTCGGGTATCTATGCGAACCTTAACTGGCTTAACAACTACCTGAATTCTCCGTCGTTGAGCGGTTATGACCATTGGGTCGCTCAATATAATTGGCGTTGCGATTATGCTGGCAGCTACAGTTTCTGGCAGTATTCAAGCAGTGGCAATGTCCCGGGCGTCAACGGACGCTGTGACATGAACTACTGCTTCAACGGTTCTCTTCTCAACGTAGATGACAGCAAGATGCATATTCAGTATGAGGCGCATGTCTTGAATATTGGCTGGATGAGCAGCAAGCGCGACGGATCTACGGCTGGCACAACGGGGCAGTCTAAATCAGTGGAGGATCTTAAGGTCAGCATCTTGAATCCCGTTGAAGATGGCTCTGTGCAAATTAACGCCAATGTAAGTGGCGTCGGCTGGCAGGGCTGGGACACCCCCTCGGCCTCCGAGGGCGGCACCACCG
>DXZT01000032.1:2277-15088 GCA_019419545.1 Collinsella sp.
CCAACATCGGCTGGATGGCCTGGGCCAAGGACGGCGAGGAGGCCGGCACCACCGGCTTCGGCAGGAGCGTCGAGGCCGTCCAGATCAGGCTCGTCAAGAAGGGCGACGCCGCCCCCTCGTCCGACGGGGCCAACGTCGACTACGCCTTCAAGAAGAAGCCCATGTCCCTGACCTACCGCGCCCACGTCTCCAACGTTGGCTGGCAGGGCGCCGTGTCCGACGGGGCGACCGCCGGCACCACCGGCCGCGGCCTCGCCCTCGAGGACCTCAAGCTCTCGCTCGACAGTTCCGACTACTCAGACGGCTCGTGCGTCCAGATCGACGCCCACGTCTCGGGCGTCGGCTGGCAGGGCTGGGACACCCCCTCGGCCTCCGAGGGCGGCACCACCGGCCAGGGCCGCGCCGTCGAGGCCGTGCGCCTGAGGCTCACGGGCTCCCTCGCCAAGGACTACGACGTCTACTACCGCGTGCACGCCTCCAACATCGGCTGGATGGCCTGGGCCAAGGACGGCGAGGAGGCCGGCACCACCGGTATGTCATGCTCTCTCGAGGCTGTTCAGATTAAGCTCATTAAGAAGGGTACCTCCCATCCTGATACATCGGGCTATCCCCATCTTGAAATACCTACGGTGACGTATTCCGCTCAGGTGAAAGGTGCTTGGCAGAATTATGTCCCTGCCGGAGAGGTGTCCGGTACGACCGGTCAGGGAATTCCCATCACCGGGTTTTCGGCTAAAACTACTTCATCTGTTGCCGGCGGGATTGCTTATCAACTGCATCTTTCGAATGTAGGCTGGACTTCTGGCAAGACAAACGGGGAGCAGCTTTCGTCTACCGCTGAATCTAATTCGGTTGAGGCTATTAAAATTTCTCTTTCTGGTGACTTAGCAACCTATTTTGATGTTTGGTATAGGGTCCATGTCGATAATGTCGGCTGGCTTGGTTGGACTAAAAATGGTGCCGTTGCCGGTAGCACTGGCTATGGGACGCATGTCCAAGCTGTTCAAGTTCGACTTACAAGGAAGGGCGCCAATGCCCCCGGGAGCACCGTTTCGCCATGTTTGCTTGGGCAGCCTTCTGCGTTTGCAAATCCTATGCAGAAGAAGATTGTTGATCTTGCCCGACAGGTACCGTCTCCTGGCCCGGGATTGTGCTCCGAGTGGATTGCAGATATCTACGAGCGTGCCGGATTTAGGAACGTCCATACAGATGCCTGCGATTACTACTGGGATTATTGTAAATTCACCGATTATTCTCAGCTGAAAGTTGGAATGGTCATTGCCGTTCCTTCGCATACGCATACCCGCATGGGCAGCATTTACGGTCACGTTTGTCTCTATATTGGCAATAACCAGGTTATGGATAATGTCGGTCAGATCAGGACGCTCGATATGGCGTACTGGTTGGATTATTATTCCACCTCATATAAGCCAAAGTGGGGTTGGTATGACAACGTGCCGCTTGCATAGCTGATCGAAAGTCATGCCTTCGCACAGGTTCTAGCAGTTACTCTGGTTAAAAACGAACGGGTCGTTTTGCAACGGTCCGTTCGTTTCTATTTAAGTGCCATTCACGTTTTCGGTATTTAAGCAATTGCCGAAACGATAAATAATGATGCTAAAGATGGTCGATTGATGGGGAAGTCGAATGAAAAAGACGCAACGACTGCTAGCAACGGCAATGACGCCATTACTGATTCTTCATTGTCTTCTGACGCCCCTTTCTGTCTGGGCTGATTCTTTACCGGTGCAGCCGGAGTCTACTGATTATTCCAATAGCGCCGCCAGCAGCTCGGAAGACGAGAGTTTCGTCCTAAATGATGAACAGCAGGGGGTTGAAGTCGAGCAGCCGACTGTGTCAGACAATGATTCTCCCTCATCCGTTTCTAGCGAGTCTGCTTCCAATGCGACTGATTCGCCGAAACCCGAAAATGATGTATCCGCTGTCTTTGGTTCTGTTTCATACCAGACTCATGTACAGGATATTGGCTGGCAGGCTCCCGTTTCAAATGGAATGACGGCTGGCACAACAGGTCGTGCTAAGCGCGTTGAAGCCCTCAAGATCAATCTGCTTTCACAAGATGGCACCCCTTTGGGGAATGACAGCATTTCGGTCCAATCACACATTTCCGGGATCGGCTGGGAGCCTCAGCCGGTGGGTAACGGGCAGACATCTGGAACAGTTGGACAGTCGCGAGCCATCGAAGCGATCAAGCTATCTTTGTCGGGCGGTCTTTCTGACTCGTATGACATTTGGTATCGCGTTCATTCTGCAAATGTTGGTTGGCTTGGCTGGGCCTCAAATGGTGAGCCTGCTGGAACACAGGGCTATGCTTATCAGATCGAAGCTATTCAGATAAAGGTGCTTCCAAAAAATGCTCAAGATGCGCCAGCGCGAGGCGATGCCTTTAGGGACCATTCCCAGGAACCGCCTACTGTTTCCTATCGATCTCATATCTCCAATGTTGGATGGATGGGTGTTGTCGCGGACGGAAAGACATCGGGGGTCATTGACTCAAGAAATGCAATCGAGGCACTGTCGCTTAGTGTTAATTGGTATGGCCACGGAGGCTCTATTTCCTCTCGCGCGCACGTCTCTGGCATTGGTTGGCAAAGCTGGTCTTCAGGTACTGTTGGCACGACCGGGCAGTCTCGGTCAGTTGAGTCCGTTCAGTTTAAGCTCAATGACGAGATATCTGCAACTTACGACATTTGGTACCGTGTGTATGCTTCCAAATTGGGCGGATGGTTGGGCTGGACGTCCAACGGGTCTCCTGCGGGCTCGGTGGGGAAGGGTGCCGCCATTCAGGGTATTCAGGTTATGTTGGTCGAAAAGGGCTGCTCTGCTCCTGGAGATACAGCGAATCATTTTATTGGAGCTACGGATGTTCTGAGTGGCAGTTCGTATGGCCTTAATGGCAATAGCTTGGGCGCTGTGCAGGGTAAAACGATTTTAATGGGTTCCGAGAGCGGCTCTGAGCCTTTAACATCGCTTTCTATTTCGTTTGATAATCAAGAGACTTCAGGTTCAATCGGTTATTCAGGCTGCTATGAATTTAGTGGATGGAGCGGAGTTGTTTCTGACGGTGCCGCGCTCAATTCTAAAAATGATGGCCGTACTTTGAAGGCCGTGAGATTGACTCTTACTGGTGATTTGTCTAATGCCTATGACGTTTGGTACCGGTGTTTTGACTCCAAAAAAGGATGGCTTGGCTGGGCGTGTAATGGCGCGGATGCGGGGGCAACGATACCGGGTTCATTCCTTAAGGCTGTCGAAGTAAGGATTATCAGTAAAGGCAGTGGCGCTCCCGGAGTAACGGACGGAGCATTTGTTTCCGATACTTCCGCCGATTGCGCTCATGTTGTTTATCAGGCCCATTCCGCTAGCCGTGGGTGGTTTCCATCTGTTTTAGATGGGCAGGATGCCGGCACAACGGGAAAATCGCTTTCGCTTCAAGCTCTGAATGTGGTGCTGGCCGGTGTGGATGATGATTCTCTGGTTGAGGCACGAGCTCATGTTGCCAATATTGGTTGGCAGGAATGGCGGTCTGCCGGTTATGTTGGGACCGTTGGACAAGGATTGGCCATTCAGGCTCTTGAGCTGCGCATTAATGGTCCCCTCGCGAATCAGTATGACATCTACTATCGAGTTCATTCGGCTGGTTATGGTTGGTTGGGTTGGGCCAAAAACGGCGATTCCGCTGGAACTACCGGGTTAAATATCCAGATAGAAGCTGTCCAAATTAAGCTTGTCGCGAAGGGCGGGAATCCTGGCTCATCGTCTGCGCCCGCATTTATCTCTGCTCCAGCTCTAACGCTCCAGGCGCATGTCGCCACGCTTGGTTGGATGAATCCCGTTGGCAACGGTGGTGTTGCGGGCACAACCGGCAGATCGCTTGCTATTGAGGCGCTGAAGTTGAATGTCTCCAGTAGCGTATCAGGCGGTATTGAGTACTCCGCCCATGTACAGGATGTGGGCTGGCAAGGTTGGACTTCCAATGGGAATGTCGCTGGCACAGTAGGCTGCGCAAAGCGTATCGAGGCTCTTAAGATTAAGTTGACCGGTGATTTATCGAACTACTTTGATGTTTGGTATCGAGCATATTGCCAAGACTTTGGGTGGCTCGACTGGACCTCAAATGGGCAGCCTGCGGGTACGTCTAGGATAGGCTGCAGAGTCGAGTCTGTTCAAGTGAAGATTGTTCCCAAGGGCGCTGGTGCTCCCGGTTCTACTGCGCGTCCGTTTACTGACCAGCCCTTGTTGCCGGCAGATATGATGACTATGCTTAATCGAGCTAATAGATATTCGAGCAGCACAAGCTGGCTCATTATGGTTGACAGGCAAGCATGCCGCCTTGGAGTTTTTCGTGGACAGCGCGGGTCGTGGAGTTACGCTCAATACTGGACTTGCTCTACCGGCGCCCCTAGTACTCCAACGCCTACGGGTGAGTATACCGTCACCGGCAAGGGCTACTCGTTTGGACATGGGTATACCTGCTACTACTACACGCAGTTTTACGGTGACTATCTGTTCCATTCAATACCGTACTACCAGGGAACTTTTAATCCCATGGACAGCCGAATGGGAATGCATGTTTCACAAGGCTGCGTGCGTTTGCCCATTGATCGCGCTAAATGGATTTGGGATAACGTGCCCCTTGCTACCAAGGTGGTAATCTACTAACTATTCCCGTAAGCGGTGAGAGCTTGTTAGAGGGCCCTTTCCTGTTGCCGTAGTCTTGGCAACAGGAAAGGGCCCTTGCCGTTGGATTAGGCTCCTTTTTCTTCGTTCACCTAATTGGTGACATTAATGAAGCTAACTCCCGATAGTATGGTTATTGACGACCGTCTATCTAGGAGGCGATTCTTTTGAAAAGGCAATTTAGAGCATTTATTGTTCTGATTTCCTGCTTTATGACGATGCTGCTTTTGAGCCCTTTGGCTTGTTGGGCAGATCAAAATGTTGGTTCCAACGAATATGAATCCGTTCCAGAGACCCAATCCGACCCCTCGGATCAAACTGCTGCTGTAGCCGATGAAGCGGCGCCTTCGATTGATGCTACCGTGGAGCCCAAAGAGGCGGCCCCGGACGTCAGCTATAAATCTCACATTTCAGGCATTGGTTGGGAGCCGACGTTTACATCGAATGGCTCGACCTCTGGCACAACAGGCCAGTCCCGTAGGCTTGAAGCACTCAGGGTTTCCCTCCCTAATTCAGAAGACCTTGGTATCGAATACCGCTCGCATGTGCAAAATGAAGGCTGGCAGGATTGGGTTTCCGACGGAGCCATTTCCGGCACAACGGGAAAGGGCCTTCAGATTGAAGCTGTCGAGCTCATGCTGACGGGTGACGGTGCATCTTCTTATGACCTGTATTATCGCGTTCATGCTTCTAATTTCGGCTGGCTTGGATGGACCTCAAATGGGTCGACTGCGGGAACCACCGGTTGGTCTTATGCCGTTGAAGCAATACAGATTGTCATTGTAAAGAAGGGTGACGCGGCGCCCGGCGATACCGCTGGTGCTTATGTCCCGTATGTCTTTAATTGCTCTCTTTCTCAGGTTGGGGAGACGACTAGAGCAACCCTGAATGTTCCGCAGATCGAGGATATAAAACGACTCGGTATCGCTGATTCGATAAAGGTGGCAGGCTCCATGTCGTATAGAGGGAGGGTCACCCGTTCCGTCTCAAGCACGATTGCACTCGGAGATCTGGGCTCTGGCTCCAGTGAAATTGAATTTAGCGATTATGGTCCGTTTGACGTTACGTTGCAGTATTTGAAGAACGGAAATATCGTTCATGAGGACCATCAGTCAATTGGCATTTCTGCGAGCGAGTACAACCTTGCCCCTTTGAGTGCTTCTTTCCCCGTTGTTCTCTATTCGCTATCTTTCTGGGATATCAGTACCTCTTCTGCTGGAACGACCATTCCGTCGATCGTAATGCTCGATCGTCCGGGTGCCTATAACTGGAACTCGCTTCCATCCGGGATGTATGGTCTTCCGTATCTGACTCATGAGGAAAATGCTTCTAGTTCGAGCTATCAGGCGTTCGCGGATTATGTAGCTGCTCTCTACAAGATCAACCCCAAGGCAAAGTTCAATCTGTATATTAATGACATCACCTGCTCGTTGATCCATAGGATGATTTACGCCAATAAGATTCCCGCTGGCCAATACTCCATTCGACTGCTGTCCGATGGATCTGCCACGTATGTCTTTACCAATGAGGCCTTTGACGTAAAGGATCCAGATTCTAAGCAAGCGGAGCTGATTACTTTATGGAACGCTGCCAAGAATAAGGAATACGAAACCGGTGAAGTCTCAAAGTCGTATAGCGATTATCACGATCACTGGGATTCTATGTATGCCGTGCTGAGTATTGAGCCTGGCACTCAGTGGTGGATGACTCGAACGAATCTGTTTACGAGCGGTGACGATAATGCCTTTGCGAATAAGATCGCATCCGATCCTAACGTTAAGAAGATGAACGTTTCGAGCATGCTTACGAGCCTGCAGAATAGGGGAGAGGACACGGTCCAAGCGTTTAAGGCTCTGTACAACTTTAACGATGGTTATTTTGATGCGGCTACTCAACAGGGCAAAAAGGTAATGATGCTGCTTGGAACGTATGTTACTTACGAGCAGAATTTTGTCGACTATGCCAACTTGACCGAAGTTATCTATGGCGATGACTATTTGTATTATTACAAGGGGCATCCAAACACGCCGACGGGCATGTATCCCCAAAAGCAGGAACAGCTTGACCGTCTTGGCATTACCGATGTCGATTCTTCCGTTGCAGCGGAGCTGATTCTCTTCTTTAATCCGGAGATCGGTCTGTCTGGTTATGGGTCTAGTACGTATAACTCGGCCAGTGCTGATGCTGCTGGTGGTCTTTGGAATTCCACGAAGGCCGAGGCCTTGAAGCCGGGTGCCGTTATCGATTATTCGATTATGGATTGGTTTGCTTCTCCTATTACAGAGGACTCAGACGCGGCTATCAGGTCCCTTTGCAAGCAAGGTGACTCCTGTTATCTCGTGGAGTTTTCGGATTCCATACTTGCTACGGCCAATTACGACTTTGCTATCTATTCGCACAATAGTGGAGCTCTGACTTATTTTAAGAAGGGCGAGTCGGGCTACGATGTCGTCAAGGTCTCACGAGGCTCTCTTGATGTCTTGGCAACTTCGCATGTTTCGAATGACGGCTGGCAATCGGCCTCCAAGGGTGGAAATGCTTCCGGTACCGTGGGTCAGTCAAAAGCTGTCGAGGCCATTACTCTTAACCTGCAGAATGCTCCCTACGATGGTGGCGTGGAGTACAGGACACATGTTTCCGATTACGGTTGGCAAGATTATGTGAAAGAGGGAGAAGTCTCCGGCACTACGGGTCAGAGCAAGTCTGTCCAGGCTATTCAAATTCGACTTACTGGTGAGATGGCCAATCGTTATGACGTTTACTATCGTGCTCATGTTCAGGATAAGGGCTGGCTTGGCTGGGCCTGCAATGATCAGGTTGCCGGAACGACTGGGTTTGGCTTGAGGCTCGAGGCATACCAGGTCGTTTTGGTTGAAAAGGGTTCGCCTGCTCCAGGGGATACGAGTCAGCCCTCTATTCAGAGAACGTTTTCGATAAAGGCTCATATTTCAAATATTGGTTGGCAGGAACCTGTTTATGAGGGCATGACAGCGGGCACAACTGGTCGAAATCTTGCTATTGAGGCGCTGACGATGAGCAAGCCCGACCTTGGGTATTCCGGTAACATCGAGTATCGAGCTCACGTTCAGAATATCGGCTGGCAAAAGTGGGTCAAAAATGGAAAAGTTGCCGGAACTACGGGGAAGTCTCTTGCTGTTGAGGCCGTTGAAATAAAACTGACGGGAGATCTCGCCAAGCATTATGACGTCGTCTATAGAGCTCATGTGCAAAGCAAGGGCTGGCTTGGTTGGGTTAAATCGGGCGAGTGTGCCGGTACGACTGGAGAAGCCCTGCATATGGAAGCGTTTGAGGTTAAGTTGGTTGATAAATAGTAAGTGATGCAAGTCTATCATCTATCCGCTATTGCAGTAATTCAGTGGTTTAGTCCAACTGTATTAGTTTAATCTTGAAGGAGTTTATGATTTTTCGTAAACTCCTTTAGTTTAGCTACTAATTAATTATAGGGACTCGTTTATGAATTTATGTGCAAAACGATGCAAGTTTTATGGCGTTTTATTTGCTGTAATGTTTGTGGCTGCGCTATTAGTCGCAATTTATTATTGCAATTTGAAAACAGGGTTTCATGTTGACGAGCTGTGGACTTTCGGTCTCTCGAATAGTTTTTATTTTCCACATATTTTTTGGGAAAACAATATGGATGCCAACTGGATGGATCCTACGTTCATTCAGTCTTATTTGACAGTTGATACAGGGCATGTGTTTCGGTTTGATTCGGTTTTATATAATCTGAGTAATGACGCACATCCTCCTCTCTATTTTTTCATTATTCATACCGTTTGCTCACTGTTTCCGAATGAATTTAGCAAATGGTTTGGCTTGGTTCCTAATCTATGTTTCTATTCACTCAGCTTAGTATTTTTATTTAAGCTTTCTTACAAAGTGTTTCAGAGTAAGCCAGTCGCCCTAATTTTAATGGCTCTTTGGGCTTTCTGTCCCATAGCGTTAAATCTAGTGACCTACATTCGAATGTATCTGTTACTGGTGACACTTGCCCTAGCATTTCTTGATGCGTTATTCGATATGTTTAATGCTTCCTTCGCCAATCGATCGGTTTATTTCCGCCTATTTGTTATTTCTTTATTGGGGTTTTTAACTCATTTCTATTTCTATATTTATCTCTTTTTTGTTTCCTGTTTTTTTACTATTTATTTTTGGGCAAGAAAAGGGTGGAGGTTCTCCTTTAAATATGGAGTCACGATTGTCTTATCGGTTTGTCTGTCATTTATCATATTTCCTCCAGCATTAAACAACATGTTTGGGAATCACTATGTCGAATCGGCCTCATCGCAATCAGGGGTAATGGTATTGCTTAGACGAATTTGGCAATTTCTAGGGTCGTCGTCCGTTGATTTGTTCTTCGGATCAAGGCTTCTTTTGATTGCCTGCTTCTGTTTGTCAATTGCCCTTTGTTTCTACTTGCTATGGAATAAAAAAATTAATCGTGAGCATCCTGAGTCGATTTATATAGTTTTATTATTTAATTCATCCCTTGTTTTTTACGTCACAGCTTGCTATGTATCTCCTTTTACTTCGTCAAGATACATATGCTTGGCATATCCAGGATTACTGTTATTTGGATTTGGAATGTTCTTGTATCTATTTAGATATTTGCAAATTCGCTATAGAAATAATACTGATTTCAATTTTCGGGGCACTATTTTAGTTTCTGTTGTATTTGTTTGCGCAATTATTGCTGCAGATTCTGTTTTCTTTTCTTCCAATGCTTTGTATTTATATCCGAAATCTGCTGACAATGAAGCCGCAGTAGAGAAGTACGCGGGTTCAACGGGACTCTTTGTCTCTTATGATTACTATCAGCTCACTGCGAAGCTACTAGAAGTTGCCAAATTGTCTCGCATTCATGCGCTGATTCCTGATCAGAAAGCTATTAGCAGTTTTTGCGATAGAAATTATATTGATTCTGATGATCTGGTTGTTTACATGAATAATCACGACTGCGAAGAAGAGGTTCTTTCTCAACTGAAAGATGAACTAGGATATAGTGGTTTTAAAAAACTGCCTGGATATACTCAAATCGATGATGGAACCTCTTGTTTTGTTTATGTCCTTTATAGATAACAGTAGGAAAAGGGTCTTTAATGAAACGAGATTCGGTGATTCAATTTCTGAAGTTTTCGATTGTTGGACTTTCAAATACAATCGTTTCTTACTTAGTCTACGCGGCACTCCTTTTTATTGGAGTGAACTATATTGTCGCCAATATAGTTTCATATTTTGCTGGTGTCATCAATTCCTTCTATTGGAACAATAAATATGTTTTTGATAATGAGAGATCTGATTTGAGTTCACTTATTTCAAGTTTTTCCAAGCTACTTGCTTCGAGTGCTTTTACTGGATTGATTATCAACAACATCCTTTTGTACTTTTGGGTTAGTGTGCTTGGAATTTCTTCTATTCTTGGTCCACTGCTTAACTTGTTTGTAACTTATCCTCTTAATTATATTTTAAGTAAGTATTGGGCATTTAAGTGATAGGTGCTTGCATGACAAAGATGGACATATTGCCGATTCTCTATCTCGTGGTTCCTTGTTATAACGAGGAGAGCGTTTTGCGGGAAACCTCTAAAAGGCTTTTTGAGAAGTTTTCCACTTTAGTAAAATTGTCTCAGATTAATGCGAACAGTAAGGTTTTGTTAGTTGACGATGGGTCATCCGATAAGACTTGGGAGATCATCGAAAGTCTTCATCAGTCTAATTCCTTATTCTGTGGACTTAAGCTCTCTAGGAATTGTGGCCATCAGAAGGCTTTACTTTCTGGGTTACACAAGGCAGCGGAGTTTGCTGATTTAATAGCATCGATGGACGCTGATTTACAAGATGATATCAATGCGCTTGATGAAATGGTTTCAAGAGCTCGCGAAGGCTATGAAGTTGTATATGGTGTACGAAATGATCGTTCTAGCGATTCCTTTCTAAAACGTTTTACCGCACAGTCTTTTTATCGCTTACAGTCTTCGTTGGGTGTCGATGCTGTTTATAACCATGCTGACTATAGATTGATGTCCAAGCGTGCTGTTCTTGCATTGTCTCAATTCCGTGAGGTTAATCTATTTCTTCGTGGTTTGGTTCCTTTAGTTGGTTTCAAATCTTGCTGCGTGTATTATTCGCGAGGGAAACGGTTTGCCGGCGAATCTAAATACACGCTCGGTAAAATGCTGTCATTTGCTTTTGAAGGTATAACGTCTTTTAGTACTAAACCGATTAGGATAATTACTCTCACCGGTTTAATCATTTCTATTTTTAGTTTATTTGCACTTGTATATCTTTTAATTGGTCATTTTATTGGCGATGTACAAGTTGGCTGGACAAGCATTATTATGTCAATTTGGTGTCTTGGCGGACTTCAACTTTTGGCTTTGGGTGTCATCGGCGAGTACGTTGGAAAGACTTATATGGAGACGAAGCATCGTCCTCGCTATTTTATTGAGGAATTTTTGTCCGATAAGGAGGACAAGGATGCCTAAAGTTAGTGTGTTGATGCCTTGTTTTAATGGTGTTAAGTACATTTTGAAGGCAATTGATTCGGTGTTAAGCCAGTCTTTCCGCGATTTCGAATTATTAATTTTCGATGATCAGTCAACTGATGGAACATTTGAGATTGTTTCCAAGCTAACGGATTCTCGAATTAAGGTATTTAGAAACGCCAGTAATCTCGGTCTTGTTGGAAACTGGAATAATGCCATTGAGAAATCTTCTGGCGAGTATATTCATTTCCTCTTTCAGGATGATATTTTGTTACCCGGGGCTCTTGAGTCTGAGGTTGCAGCACTGGATGCTAATCCAAAGTGCTCCCTCTGCTTCAGCGCTTCATGTGTTATTGACTCGAATGGTGCCATTACAATGAAGAGGAGACCTTTTAAGCGGGATATGGTTTTAAAAGGCTCTGATTTTGCCCGCAAGACATTTCGAACTCATAATATCTATGGAGAGCCTTCTAATGTCATGTTTCGTAGAGATTGCTGGCAAAAGGTTGGACCCTTTAATGATTCTTTGTGTTACTCCCCTGATTGGGAGTATTGGATTCGTCTATCACTTAATAGTGATGTCTGCTATCTAGACTCAATTTATTCCTATTTTAGAGTGTGCAACGAATCTACTACGAACTCACTTTTTAAGGATAAAAAAGAGCAATTGAAACGCGATGAGTTTGATTTTGTGCGAGCAATCTGTTCACTCGATGGTATCAATATATCGTCGGTTGATTTAACCGCTCGTAAATTGTCGCTCTCAATCAGGAACATTGCTAAACGGATTTATTTTTCCGTTCACTGACTTTGGAAGTGATTGAATGAAAGGCATCATCCTCGCCGGCGGGTCCGGCACGCGCCTGTACCCGCTCACGCTCGTGACCTCCAAGCAGCTGCTGCCGGTCTACGACAAGCCCATGATCTACTACCCGCTTAGCACCCTCATGCTGGCGGGCATCCGGGACATCCTGGTCATCTCCACGCCGACCGACCTCCCCAACTTCGAGCGCCTGCTCGGGGACGGCTCGCGCTACGGCGTGAACCTGTCCTACGCCGAGCAGCCGAGCCCCGACGGCCTGGCCCAGGCGTTCACCATCGGCGAGGAGTTCATCGCCGGCGAGCCGTGCGCCCTGGTGCTCGGCGACAACATCTTCTACGGCAACGGCCTGTCGCGCCACCTGACGCGCGCCGTCCAGAACGCGGAGTCGGGGAGGGCCACGGTCTTCGGCTACCACGTGGACGACCCCGAGCGCTTCGGCGTCGTGGAGTTCGACGGGGAGGGCAGGGCCGTCTCCATCGAGGAGAAGCCCGAGCGCCCCAAGAGCTCCTACGCCGTCACCGGACTCTACTTCTACCCGGGCGACGTGGCCGCCAAGGCCCATGGGGTGGAGCCCTCCGCCCGAGGCGAGCTGGAGATCACCGACCTCAACCGGATGTACCTGGAGGAGGGGACGCTGTCCGTGGTCACCCTCGGCCGCGGCTACGCGTGGCTGGACACCGGCACCATGGAGAGCCTGCACGAGGCCGCGGAGTTCGTCCGCGCCGTGGAGCACTCCCAGGACCTGCCCGTGTCCGTGCCCGAGGAGATCGCCTGGGAGAACG
>DXZT01000033.1 GCA_019419545.1 Collinsella sp.
CGGGTGGTTTCTGATGCGGCGCGCTGCGCGCCCCGCACAGGCTAAAGCCTTTAATAAAAATGCCCGGACGCATGCGCCCGGGCAGGGTGCTTCTTGATCAGTAGCTTATTTATCACCGATTAGTAGTCGAACTGGTGATAGTAGCGGCGATAGTTGAGGTTGTGCTTGGTGACCGTCTCGTAGTAAGCGGCAAGGCGATCGGTGATCAGCGAGGAGAGAATCCACGGAGACACGATGACGCGGAACTCGTCGTCAAGGCCGGGGATCGCGAACTCGGCGGTGTCGATGATGTTGATGTCGGTGTCGCCGGTCACGCCGCGGGTCAGGAACGCGCGGGCGCGCTCGTCGAGCTTGCGGTTCTCGTCCTCGCCCATGAACAGGAACACGGGGACGCCGGGCTCCACGAGCTCGAGGGTGCCGTGGAAGAAGTCGGCCGAGGTGATGTAGCGGGTGCGCTTCCACTGCATCTCCTCGAGGATGCACATCGAGAACAGGATGGTCTCGCCCCACAGGGCGCCGGAGCCGATGAACATGGTGTAGGGGGCCAGGGCGTACTTCTTGGCGAGCTCCTCGGCGCGCGGCTCGAAGCGCTTGCGGATATCGAGCATGTCCTTCCAGATATCCTTGGTCTGCTCGATGAACTTATCGAACTTGGGGAAGCAGCCGCGGCGGTTGAGCAGGCGCAGGCCGAAGCAGTCGGCGAGGTAGTAGCCCTTCTCGCAACCGCCCGAACCATGGTCAGAAGCCATGGCGACGCAGTTCTCGGCACCCACAGCCTGGCCGATGGGGCCCTCGGGCTTGGTCATGGCGTAGACGCGCACGCCCATGCCCTTCATCTTCTTGACGGCCTCGAGGACCTCGGGGGTGGTGCCGGACTCGGAGGCGGTGAGCACGACGGACTTCTCGGTCATGCGCTTGTGGCCCATGGCGTTCCACTCGGCGGCGTGGATCAGGTAGACCTCGAGGTCGCGGTCGCCGAACTTGTTCATGAGGTACTCGAGCTGCATGAGCTCGTCCCAGGTGCCGCCGACGCCCATCAGGAACACGGCGTCGTAGCCCTCGTCGGCGACCTTGTCGGCGAGCGCGGTCATCTTCTTGCCGGTCTCGTAGAGCGCCTTGCCGTCCTCGAGATAGCCCTCCTGGTCGAAATGCATGATCTCGATCTTCTCGGTTTCCTTCATGGCTTTTCCTTTCTGTCCTGCACGCAACTCTATACATCGCGTTTCTTTTCGATACCAATTATAGACATACACCTAATGTGTTTTTAATACCACTTATCAATCTGCTCCAATCCTCGGTGAACGGTCGAAATTCTCTGGTGAGTGGTATTAAATTAGAATTGAATATATAGCTAACGCCTCTGGCGCCTCCCTTGTGTGACAAAGAACAGCGTTCCTACCAGCGCAATAACGGTCGATGCCCCAAACAGCACCGCCTGAACGCCCAAAGCCTCCGCCAAAAACGGAGCCGCCAGCAGCGGCAGCACGCCGGCGCTCATCAGGCCAAAACGCACAAAGCCGGTAATGCGCCCCAGGTATTTGATGTCGGCGCGCTCCTGAATCAAGATCATCTGCAGCGGTTCCAGGAATCCCCAGGCCAGACCGTTAATCGCCTGACCGATAATCGCGACCCCCAGCATATCGGTGCCCACGTACACCATGGACCCAATGCCCACGGTCATGAGCGCGCCGAGCAACAATCGCAGGTTGACATGGCGAGCAGAAAGCTTGGTCAGGATGAACGCACCCACCGAGGAAGTGAGGCCCACGACCGAGGACAGCCAGCCCAGCCAGACGATATCCACGTTGAGCACATCGCGATAGAACAACGACTCCAGCGAATCGAACGCGCCAAACGCAAAGAAACCCAAAAAGCCCGAGATAAAGATGAGGCGCAGGTCGTGGTCGCGAAACGTAAGTCGCGCACCCTCGGCCATGCCGCCCAGAATACCGCCCTTCGGCTTCTCCCCTTTTGCGGGGGCAACACACTCGTGACAGCCCAAGGAGAGCACGGCCGCCACACCCATCATGCCCGCCATGAGCAGATAGACCGATTGCGTGGCAAAACAGCTCACGATGGCACCGCCGAGCAGCGGGCCAGCGGTATAGGCGATATTGCTGTAGAACACCATGAGGCCGTTCACGCGGGTTCGGCCCTCGGTGGTCGACTCCAGATATCCCGGAAACGCATGCGTGCAGGTGTTGATAAAGCCGCCCGCAAGTCCCAAGACGCACGCGGCAAACACAAGCCCGGGGACAGACAACGGCGCCAACCCCACGCCAAGCGATAGCACAGCCGTAATCACGCGCGTCACAAATGACGTCCGGCGCGGTCCAAAGCGGTCGATGACCGAGCCCGACACCATATTGCCCACCGACGTCATAAGATTGCGCACGAGCGTAATGGCAGCAACCAAAAAGGCCGTGCCGGCCAGATCATACGTGGCCGCACCGATAAGCCCCAAAAAGTAGACCGCGTTGTTGGCGCACCACTGCAGGGACTCAATTAGAATCAGCCTGACCTCCGCCGGCGTCAGGCGCATTGCTTCGCGATCCTTCGCGAACATACGAACTCCTTCTATACAAAAAGGGGATGGAGGGCATAGGCCCGCTCCATCCCCTTTCCAGGTTGCAACGAAAATCTATGCAGCCGGGCCCTTACGCCAGCACGCCGAAGAACGCGCCGATGATGCCCACGACCATGGTGGCCACGATCAGCACCATGGGGTTGATCTTCTTGGACAGCAGCCAGTAGTACAGCCAGAAGGCGATCATGCCGAGCATGCCGGGCATGATGCCGTCCAGGATGTCCTGGAGGGTCTGGGCGTCCTCGCCCGAGCCGATGGCCACCGGGATGCTGGCCCAGAACATGTCCTTGCACATGGCGCCCACGACCATGACGCCCACGATGCCCACGCAGGTCATGATCTTCTGCATGAGGCCGGTCCTCTGGGCCTCGTCCAGGAAGCCCACGCCCAGCTCGTAGCCCTTGACGGCGCCCCAGACGCGCAGCGCGAAGCCGGGGACGTTGTAGATGAGCAGGAAGGCGATGGGGCCGAAGGGGTTGCCGGCCTGGCACAGGCTGATGCCCACCGCGGCGGCGACCACGCGCAGCGTCGACAGGAAGATGGAGTCGCCGATGCCGGACAGCGGGCCCATGAGGGCGGCCTTGACGTCGTTGACGCTCTCGGGCTCGATCTCGCCGCGGGCGACCTTCTCCTCCATGGCCATCGCGATGCCGCCGACGAACGGGGCGAACTGGACGGTGATGTTGAAGAACGCGCAGTGGCGGTGCAGGGCCTCGGCGTAGTCGTCGGGGCGGCCGGCGTAGATCTTCTTGAGCATGTTGGCGACCATCAGGCAGAAGGCGATGTTCATCTGCTTGTAGTAGGTCCAGGAGAACTCCATGCCCAGGGCGCCGACGTTGACGGCGCTCTTGACGAGGTCGGAGCGCGTGATCTTGTTCTCGGGACTAGAAGTCATCGTCCTCATCCCCTTCCGCGGAGAGCTGGGGCTGGGCTCCGCCCAGGCCGAGCAGGTCGAACTTGTCGATGCCGATGATGATGGCGATCAGGGCGACGCCCAGGACGGGCACGTTGGCGTAGGAGCACAGCAGGAAGCCCAGGAAGTAGAAGGGCACGAGCTGCTTGGTGAGCACCAGGCGGCCGAGCATGGCGAAGCCCATGGCAGGCAGGATGTTGGCTGCAACGCCAAAGCCAGCAAGGACAAAGGGCGGGATGAAGTCGAGCATGCCCTGGATGGCGTCAGCACCCAGATAGAACGACAGCGAGCACAGCAGGAACGCCATGATGATACCGGTCAAACCGATCAGGAAGTGCATCGCATAGACACCCTTAAGGTTGCCCTGGCCGGAGAAGACATCAGCGCGGTCAACCAGGATCGGCAGGACGGCGTTGAGGATGTTCTTGATGGCAAGGCACAGCGTGGCGATGGGCATAGCGAGCGCGATGGCTGCCTCGGTGCTCTGGCCCAGCTGGATAGCGAAGGCGCAGGCGAGCACGCCGCCGATCGTCTCATCAGGCGGCACGTAGGCGCCGATGGAGATCGAGCCCATGAACAGCAGCTCCAGGCTGGCGCCGATCGCGAGGCCGGACTGCAGGTCCCCCAGCACCAGGCCCACGAGCGGGCACAGGACGATGGGGCGGAACGCATAGAGCGTACCGAGCTGGAAGTCGAACTTACCAAATGCGGCGATAAGTCCGATGAGGATTGCTTGGGTAAGCATATATCCCCCTTTCCTAATAGGACACTACGAAGAGCTCAGACTCTTCGAAATTGAACGCCTAGAGCACGCTGGCGCAGTCAACCTTGGGGTCATCGGCCAGGGGTCGAATCTCGACCTCAACGCCACGATCCAGCATCTCGCGCACATCGGCTTCCTCGGCCGCGGTCAGGAAGATCTGACGAGAGACCTGACGCGCATCGGGACGCTTCTCGTCCTTGGGCTTGGTGTTGCCCAGGTTGACCGACTTGATCTGCGGGCAGCCCTCAACAAGCTGCTTTGCCTCAGCAATAGTGGCGACACAGATGATCATCTTGTACTTGTCGGTCACGCCCGAGTTGATAGCCTCGATTGCATGCTCCATATCTTTGATGACGAGCTTGCAGCCGGCAGGCTTGCCCATCTTGAGCGTCGTCTTCCACACCGGGTCGTTAGCGACCTTATCGCCCACGCAGAAGATGCAGTTGGAGCCAAGGCCCTGAACCCAGGAAACTGCGACCTGGCCATGAAGCAGGCGATGGTCAACGCGAAGTAGCTGAATCATAATGTGACCCCCCAAAGGTCTTGTGCCGTCTTACGGCGTGTCAGCAGGTGCTGCGGATTAGAACTCTTCTTCCTCGTCGTCATCGACCAAAAGATCGTTGACAAACTTCACGCGCGTATCGTCCGCAGCGACGATGGCGCGAATCGTCTCCTCAACCGGCGCCGACTCGTCAGAGAACAGCAACTGGATGAGGAGAGGAAGGTTCATGTTGGTAACGAGGTACGTGCGGGGACGCGTCTGGACGATCTTGGTGAACTCGTTGTTGACGCTGCCGCCAAAGAGGTCGGTGCAGACAACGACATCATCGTCAGCAGACATGCCTGCCAGCAGTTTTTGGGCCTCCTCGGCCACGTCCATGCGGCCATCGACGAACATCGAAAGATCGTGGACGTTGTCGCGAGCGCCCGAGAGCAGCTCGACGCTCTCCTTGATGCCGGTAGCGAAGTGCGCATGGCTGGCGATGATGTACTGTCTCATTCTGTGTTCCTCTCAATAGCCCGGCACGTTCCCGCACCCGTTTTCTTTAGTAGTCGAACTGGTGATAGTAGCGACGATACTTGAGGTTGTGCTTGGTGACCGTCTCGTAGTAGCGAGCCAGGCGGTCGGTCACGAGCACCGTCAGAATCCACGGGGAGACGATGACGCGGAACTCGTCGTCAAGGCCGGGGATCGCGAACTCGGCGGTGTCGA
>DXZT01000034.1 GCA_019419545.1 Collinsella sp.
GCCAGACCGGAGGGGCGCCGGGGGCGGGAATCTGGGCGTACACATTTCCTACACATCTTGGAATCCGACTAACGTTTGCCAGCCGTTACCTACCGCTCGCCGAGCATCTCTTTATATAAGGCAGTCTCATGGTTAAAGCGGATACGTCCCCCTAGCTAAAGCACAGCCAGCATCGAGCAACTCATCACGTTCTTCCACCGAGAACCCCTCGGCGTAGACGCGCACCACTGGTTCGGTCCCGCTAGGACGGACCAGCAGCCACGTGTCATCCTCGAATGCCAAACGCAAGCCATCCATATGACTAACGTTTTGCGGCACCTTGCCACAAATCGACTTGGGGTTTACGCCCGGCAGCAGGGTTCGTAACGTTTCGGCATCTTCGGCCTCAAGGCGCAAATCCCGTCGACCGTAACTCGTCTTACCAAAACTGTCCTCGAGTTGGTCGACCAGAACGCCCAAAGGCGCGTCCGTCTTTGCCATAAGCTCACACAGAATTAGACAGGCGAGGATTCCATCGCGCTCGGGCATATGCGCGGCGATGCCGATACCACCGGCTTCTTCGCCGCCTATGAGGACGCCGCCCTTCTTCATCTCTGCCGCTATATATTTGAAACCGACCGGTTTGACGGTCACGCGGCAGCCAAGCGCCTCGGCAATGCGACGCACGAGCGTCGAGCATGAAAGATTGACGACGACGCGCCCCTCCAAATTACGAAATTGAACCAAGTCGCCCAAAACGAGCGCCATGATCTGATGCGGATGTATATATCTGCCGCGCTCGTCAACCGCACCGATACGGTCGGCGTCGCCGTCGGTCACCAGACCAGCGCAAGCTCCGTCATCGATAACCGTGCGCTCGCAAGCGTCCACCCAAGGCTCAACGGGGTCGGGGCAGATATCTTCTTGGTCAGACGCCTGCCCGGCGTGAATCTCGTGCACCTCAACGCCAAGCTCGCGTAGCAAGTCGGCCAGATAGCCCTGGGCTGCGCCGCCCATCGGATCGACAACCACGCGCAGGTGCGCGGCGCGGATGGCTTCGGCATCGACAAACGATGCCACCGCCTGCATATAGTCAGGAATGATATCCGCGGTGCGATATTGCCCCTCGATCCCCATTGGCTCGGGAGCCATGGTCTCTTCGAGCTCTTCGATGACATCCTGGTTGGCGGTCGAGCCGTCACCCATGCGAATCTTGAGGCACAGATAACCCTGCGGATGATGGGACCCCGTCACCATGAGCGCGCCGCACGCCTCACCGTCATAAGCCGCCGCCCACGTAAGGGCAGGGGTCGGGACAGGTCGCGAAGCGAGCACGGCGTCTAGCCCGTGCGCTGCTAGCACGCCCGCCGCAAGCTCAGCAAACTCGCTCGCCAGGGGCCGGGTGTCGAACCCTATATATACCGTTTTGCCCGGATTGGTCTTTTGCCACAACTCGCCGACGGCATCGGCGATACGGGCAACGTTATCGGCAGTGAAGTCCTCATCGACGCGAGCGCGCCAACCGTCAGTTCCAAAATGAATTATCGCGCACACGCGCAGACACCTCACAGTGTTTGGATCATGGTACGCGTGAGGTATACCCGCAACACGCACTCGGCAACCTGCCGGCACCAGCATTCACCATTTGGGCAAATGCTGCCGAGGACATGCAAGCAATAAAAAAACCGCCCCGTATGGAGCGGTTTTGCCCTTTATATATCGAGCGCCTCGGCCATCGCTGCCGTAGTGATTGCCGTGGTTCCACAGCAACTGCCCACCATTGCGGCGCCGGCATGTCTCCATTCGATGCATGCGCGCGCGAAAGCTTCGGGATTCTCGTGCCATACGGGGCCATCCTGAGTCTGGACCGGATCGCCTACGTTGGGACGCACCGTGACGGGAGTAGTCGCCGATGCAACCATCCTGGACACCGCCGCGTTCGCGGCCGCAAGCGAACAGCAATTAACACCAACCGAGTTTGCGCCGTGTTTTTCGGCGTACAAAACGGCTGCCTCGATGTTGAGGCCATCGCCCAACAGGTCGCCTTTATCGTCAACGACAAAACTCACCAGGACAGGCATACCGTCGGCGGCATCTCGGGCGCCGGCAAGCATGGGCTGCAAATTACGGATAGACGTCACCGTCTCGATCAGCAGACCGTCAACACCAGCATTGAGCAAGGCGTGCGCTTGTTCGCGCGCAATGCCTCGGATTTCACGATACTCGGCAGAGTCCTCGGCAAACCACTCAATACAAATCGGGCCCATCGAGCCCAGCAGCAGCTGTGGGTGCGCCTGGCGAGCATCGTCGACGGCCCCGCGATTGACCTCCGCCACGGACGGCGCAATCTGGTCGTGCTTGAGGGCATAGCTTGATGCCTGAAAGGTGTTGGTAATGAGCACCTGCGCGCCGGCGGCGACATACAAGCGATGGATACGAGAAACGGTCTGCGGCTCTGCCAGATTCCAAAACGCCGGTGGAATGTCGGCGGCATCGTACTCACTCAACAGAACACTGCCCATGGGGCCCTGCGCCAACAAGGTCTCGCTCGACAAGCGGCGCGTAAGTTCCTCGGCACCAAAGCGGTTGTAATAACTCGTATCCATATATATCCCGCTATTCCTCGACGCTGATTCCCTGCTTTTCGAGATAGGCGAGCCAGCGGTTCATCGTGTCCTCGGATAGAGCATGCTCCATCATGCAGGCCTCGGAATCGGCTCGCTCAAATTCGACACCGAGCTCCTGAACCAAAAACGTGCGGACCAGACGATGACGGTACCAGATAGCCGTGCCAACCTCGCGGCCGCGATCGGTCAGGACTACCTTGCCGTAGTGCGATTGCTCGACAAGCTCGGATGCCTTGAGCGCCGAAACCGCTTTATTGACCGATGCCTTGGAGACGCCAAGGCGCTGCGCGATGTCGACCGATCGCACGCCGTTGGTTTCCCCCTCTTCGCTTTCAATGCGAACCATGCACTCCAAGTAGTCTTCGTTCGCCACCGTCAGATGTAGTTCGCGCGAGCTATTTGTCGTATCCATGATCTTCCGTCCCTTCTGCATTCAATGGCTGATTCTACCCCATCCAAGCGTCGCGGTATGCCGTGGCATACCGTGCTAGAGTTCTTGTTGCACACGACGACCAAGATTGGAGCGGTCTTTATGGAAACCACCACCACGAACCCCGATGTCCTCGAGCGCTTTTTGCGCTACGTCCAGATCAACACACAGTCCGAGGATGCAAACTGCGACCAGGTACCCTCGAGCGTCGTTCAGTTTGACCTTGCCAACGTGCTGGCTGAAGAGCTGCGCGAGCTTGGTGCGGAAGATGCCCACGTGACCGAGCATGCCTATGTCTGCGCGCATATCCCCGCAAGTGCGGGCGCTGAGGACAAGCCCGCCCTTGGCCTGATCGCCCATCTCGACACCACCGAAGTTGCACCGGGCGCCGGCGTGAAGCCGCACATCGTACACTACGAAGGCGGCGACCTGGTCTGCGGCACGGTTGACGGTAAGCCCGTTGCCATGAGTACCGCCAAGCTTCCCGCCCTGAACGACCTCGCGGGTGAGGACCTGGTCTGCAGCGATGGCACCACGCTGCTGGGCGCGGACGACAAGGCAGGCGTCGCCGAGATCATGTCGCTTGTCGCGCGTATCGCTCAGGACCCCTCTCTGCCCCATCCCGCACTCGGCATTTGCTTCTGCCCTGACGAGGAGATCGGTCACGGAGCCGAGCTGTTGGATATCGATACCTTTGGCTGCAAGTACGCCTACACGGTCGACGGCGGCCCCATCGGCGAGCTGGAGTGGGAGTGCTTTAACGCCGCCGAGGCGACCATCCGCTTTGAGGGCCAGTCCATCCACCCGGGCGACGCCAAGGGCCGTATGGTCAACGCAGGCAATCTGTTCTGCGACTTCAACGCGTTGCTCCCCTACGTGCAGCGCCCGGAGTATACGGAAGGCTACGAGGGCTTTTATCACCTTGAGGGTGTATCTGCGACCGTCGATCACGCCACGGCGCGCTATATCGTCCGTGATCACGATGCCGCCAAGTTCCAGCAGAAACTCGACCTTATTGATGCCGCCGCCTCGATGCTCAACCAGCGTCTGGGTGAGGAGCGCGTGACGGTCGAGATTAAGCAGCAATATCGAAATATGGCCGAGATCGTTTGTGACTTTCCCGAGCTTATTGATGTTGCCAAGGAAGCCTACCTTGCCTGCGGCGTTGAGCCCCAAGTGCTGCCGATTCGTGGCGGCACCGACGGCGCTCAGCTGTCGTTCCGCGGTCTGCCCTGCCCCAACCTTTCCACCGGCGGCTATTGCTACCACGGCGTCAACGAGTTCGTCCCGGTCAGTTCGCTCGTCAAGATGACCGACGTGCTCCAGGAGCTCGTCGCCCGCTTTGCATAAGCCTGGCTGCACAAGTCCAAAAGACGAATCGTCCCGTCCTCAACCGAGAACGGGGCGATTTTTTGCTGCAATGAGAACAGGTTGACGCACGCCAGCCTCTTAACGCAAGGAGTGTCCCAAACTGCCGGCACAGACGATATGAGCAGGACATAAAAACATTGGGAGCCCCCGGCATGAAAGACCG
>DXZT01000035.1 GCA_019419545.1 Collinsella sp.
GTAACGCCTCGCGGTGACATCGTTTTTATGTCAACCTTGGTCTAACAGAGCCAAATTTCTTCTTCTCGAAAGCCTTTTCCACAAACGAAATCTGCTCCGAAATATGTTCATGTCTTCCGAGCAAGTCATGGAACCGTTCGATAAGAGCAGGGTCGAGATGTATCTGGAACGTCTTTTCGCAGTCCATCGCTACACCTCGATTTCCCCAGACATGAGCTTGGGAAGCAGGCGATCGCGTGCCTCGCGAGCGGCAGCGATACTTCGCTGAAGCATATTCACTTTTCCGACCATGGGAGATACGAAACTATTAAATTGATTCAACGCTCCAGAACTTGGCACAAGCACCCTGATCGAAGAAACGCGCTCGCGCGGCAACTCGGTTTGGCCAGTACTACCCGTATGAAGCGACTCGATAAACGATTCGTTAGCAAAGGCCCACTGCGCCAAATAGCTCGAGAGTTCAGGACTGGAAGCTCGGACGATGGTCACATGCGAATCGACCGTCATATCAATTGGATCAAACCAAACTTGAGCAGTACGGCCAAGCGAGCCCGTCCCCGTTGAGTTAATGAGGACATCGCCGCACTTAAGCATTTTCTGCTCCGCAATGCTCTTACGCTCGCATCTCCTTGCGCAGGACAGGTCAACCAAGTTGCCCCTTACGCATCTTTGCCCTAGAACCAGGAAGTCAGAGGTCTCGGAATATCTCGGCGTAATCCCGCGAGTAATCAATACTGACAGCTCGCCAAGTGTTGCCTTACACCACCCCTCAGGGAGACCATCGACGATAGGCGTGGTCTCGTGGCCGGGGAACTTAAGGTCGATGAACCACTCCTTGTAGAGGCGCCGGGCGGCCTCTTCAAGGAGCTGGATCTGCCTGCGGCTGTTCTCGATCAGCTCGTCATAAGCAGAGAGCACGTCAGCAATGCGATCTTGGGCCTCACGGTCAGGAAGCTCAATTACCAGGTTGCGAATAACCGGCATGTTGACGTGGGAGACAGTTGCTCCGTTTGAGTTGCTAAGCAGCGCATGTCTCTGCTTCGGAGCATTGAGGTAGTAGTTCAAGAATAGAGGGCTAACCTTCTCGGCGCTAGGACGAATGAGAACGGTTCTTTGCCCGAGGCACACCTTCATGCCCTCTCTAATGATGCCAACATTGCCAGCAGGAGCCTCCCTGGCAAGTATCAAATCATTCGGGCGTGGAACGGCGCGGATATTTCGCCTATCGTATGCAGCCTTGGAAACTCGTTGAACACCCTCGAGATCGAGGTAGCCGACCCCGATGTTTGGAGTGCGAATAATCGGATATCCCTCGCCCTCGTCAGGCTCTGTTGAATGTGGGCAATCGACGATCAGCTCACAGACATCATTTAGTTTGCAGCTCATAGCCCCAGCTCCTGGAAGTTGCGGTCGATAGTGGCCATGAGGTCGTTACCCCGCTTCTGCAGCTCCAGCAACTCCGAGTGAATCTCGACCATGCGCTCATGGAAGTCCACGCCGTCGTCCTCTACAGGAGGCACGCCCACGTAGGCACCCGGCGTCAGGCTCCAAGAGCTCTTCTCGGCAGGCTGGTCACCCTGAATCTCAGTACGCTTGGCCACCTTGCACAGCCCCGGCACATCCGCGTACTCGCCCTCGCCGAACTTCTCGACAAGCCAGACGGCCTCGCCGATCTCTGTAGCGGCGGACTCCATCCGGGCCGTCACCTCAGCAAGGGCCTCACGGCGCTTCTTCTGCTCGCGCTTGGGCAGGGCATCGACTTCTGCCTTAGCGGCAGCTTTCTGAGCCTCAATGGCCGCCAGCATCACTTCGTGAGCAATGGCGAAATCCTCGACATCACCGATACCCAAGAGTTTCTCCGCCGCGTCACCGCCAAACAGCGACGCGACCTTGGCTGCACGGCCCCTGTACGCCTCAATGAGGTCGTGGTACTTGCCCGTTTCGCCGCGATAGAGCCAGACGATGGCCGAGAGGTTCTTAAGTTGCCAAGGCGTCCACTCGTTAAGCGTCGTGGAGATGGCGGTGTGGTAGCGCTGGGCGTCGATGAACAGAACCTTGTCGTGCAGCGCCTCGGGCTTGCCTTTGTCGAAGAACCACAGCGTGCACGGTAGACTCTTGGTGTAGAAGAAGTTGTTGCCAACGTAGAGCATCACGTCCACGTGGCCGGTCTCCACGAGCTTGCGACGTTGGGCGCGCTCGGCGTTGGAATCGGTAGCGGAGGACGCCATGACAAAACCCGCGCGGCCCGTGTCCTTGAGGTAGGAGTAGAAGTAGTTAATCCAGAGATAGTTGGCACCGCTTGCGGACACTTCCTTCTTCTTGTTCGCCTTCGGTGTGCCAAGCGGCAGGCGACCGGCGTCCAGAGCCCTTGCGTGCTTCACCTTATCCACGTTAAAGGGCGGGTTGGCGGCCACAAAGTCACACTTGCCGTCGAGCGCGTGCGCGTCATTATAGAAGGTGTTGGCGTCATCGCCCGACTTGATGTTGCCCTGCATGCCGTGAACAGCCATGTTCATGAGGCAAAGCTTGGCGTTGTAGTCGACCTTCTCCTGACCGTAGAACATCATGGTCTCGGCGGGGTTGCCGCCCCGCTCGCGTACGTAGTCACTGGCGGAGACGAACATGCCGCCCGAGCCGCAGGCGGGATCAAGCATCTTGCCACGCGAGGGCTCGATGACGTTCATGATCATGCGAACGAGCGACTTGGGCGTGAAGAAAACGCCGTCGTCGCTAGCCACCGCAGGAGCAAACTTGCCGAGAAAGTACTCATAGATGCGGCCGATAATATCATCGCCCTCCTCATCGAGGGCAGGGTTGTTAAAGACGCGGATGACGCTGCGCAACAGGTCATTGCCAAGCTCGGCGTAGGTGTCAGGAAGGACGCCCGCGAGCGAGGGGTTAATGGCAGCGATACTTGCCATGGCTTCGTTGACCGCCTTGCCGATGTCGGCACCGTCGGGCACGTTGAGCAAGTAGTCGTAGCGGGCCTCCTCGGGGATGAACATCGCGCCTTTGGCGGAGTAGTCCGCTGCCTGCTTGGGCGGTTTACGACCCGTGACAGCAGCACGCTCAGCTTCGATCTGCTCATCGGCGCGCTTGAAACGACCCCATGCATAGCGCAGGAAGATGAGGCCCAGAACCGGCATGCAGTACTGCTGGCTCGTCAGCTTGGAGTTGGCACGCAATTCGTCTGCCGCCTCCCAAAGCTCACTCTCGAGCTTGCGGATGTCTGCCATCGTTACTTCTCCTTCTTGGACAGGTACTCAATGAGGCTCGTCTTCACGAGGGACGTGAAGCTGACGCCATTGAGAGCGGCCGCCTCCTTGGCGGCATCGCGCATGTTCTTGGGGATGCGGATGGTTACTGCTACGTTCTCGCCGTCCACGAGGAAGCTTCTGAGCTCGCTCGGAGTGGCTTCTCCGTCGATAAGGTCGGCGTACTTCATGGGAACCTCCGCGATTGCACGATGCAATACAAATCTGCTTACGATTCTAGCAAAGGGCGAAAGGGAAATAGCCGTCTGGTGCTGATAGGCAGACAATGTAATTGACTCGATAAAATGGAGCGGGACCATTATTTGCGCAGATTAAAGCGTATGTAGAAGAACGCAACGCAAAGCACAATGCAAAGCATAATAAAAGAACTGCATTGAGCGCGCAGTGACATGCGCGGCAATCGTTGAAGTTGAACCATAATGCATCAATTGCGGTCCCCGAGATGTTGGGGGGCAGAGGGAAACCGCTTCAAGGCGTATGGCCCCATCTGGGCAAGCGAAGACAGTTGCTCAAAAGAAAGCTACTAGGATTGCACATAATAGCTTTCCGTTCAGATAATCTTGGACACGATTCAACGAGGGATGACGCCCGCTCTAGGAAAGCTTGCATCATCTCCTTATAATGCCTCATCAAGAAGTATCGGGTGTTTTGCAAGGCGAAAAAATGGCTATGACCGAAATTGAAAAAGGGTTATTTCTCAGACTTTTCAACCGTGGCGGCTATGTTCTTAATTTCACAACAAGCTCCTTCGACACTTTTACTAAAAGCAGCATTGGCGTTGCGCTTTGCGCTCATTACGGCCTATCGAAAGGCAGATCTCTCACCAAGTACATCGAAGAAGAATCTGATGCGTACGGAACAAAGTTGCTATGCGACCTGTTTGATTACTATGAGGCACAGCCTGAATACGCCAGCGAAATGGATGGCACTTCCACAGCTCGCGACGCTAAGGACCATCATTTTCTTTATGAAAAGTGCAAGCCCGTTGCGAGGCGAGAACGAGCAGGCGTCTCCGTTCTCGCCCAACGTGAGGAACTTGAGACCCATTTCACGAGCGACTACATGCGTCAACAAATCGATGCTCTCTTTTCATCACGAGAGACCAATCCAACTGAAGCAATTGGTAAGTCCAAGGAACTGATCGAAAGTTGTTGCAAAACAATCCTTGAAGAAAACAGCAGAGACTATGGGGGCAATTGGGGCGTATCGCAGCTTGTCAAGGAAACGATGAAGTGCCTCGGCATTGAGACAGACGACATTAACGCCGACCTCCCGGCGGGAGGGACCATAAAGCGCATCCTCAGCAGCCTCGGCAACATCGCCGGCGGTATTGCCGAGCTGCGCAACCCATATGGAACAGGTCACGGCAAAGCCGACAGCTATAAAGGACTGACCATAAGACACGCAAAACTTGCTGTAGGAAGTTCGGCGACGCTAGTCGAATACCTCTGGGATGCCCATGAATGGCGCAAAGAACGCCAGCAAAGTTAACCGACACAATCGGCTTCGAACTTACACAACTTCGTCAGCGCACTTACAACGGTAAGCAGATTTGCATCTTGCCACACATTAAGGGCAACGGTTTCAACCGCCGCGACCCATTCCGTCTGCACTTTTGTTTTGACGACGAGGCAAAGCTGATCGTGATAGGCCACTGCGGAAGTCACTTACCGACGTCAGGAACTGCCAGTCAGTAAGGCGCCGCGCCAGCATGGGCGGAGGGTGCCCCCCTACCTCCCCTCCGCCTTCAGCTTCAGCAGCAGGTCACCCAGCTCGGGGCACTTGCTAGAAAGGCGCGTCTGGGCTCGCTCGCCCATCCCCCACCGCTGGCGGATTTCCTGGGCGCACGGGCTCACGTGGTAGTCCCCGTCCATCACCTGCTTGAGCAGCTTGGCGGTTACGCGCGCATCGGCCAGAGCGCTGTGGGCGTGACCCGTCGACTCGTCGAACTCGATGCCAAACCACGTCGCCGCGTCACTCAAAGAGACGCACCCGTGGCTGCCCACATCCATAATCGAGGTGTAAAACGCCTGCAGGTCGGCCCAGTCCGTAGGAAAGGCGGAAAGGTCAATACGCTTTGCCTGGCACTCGGTCAAAAGCTGTCGACGGTCCGCCCCGCTCCAACAGACCACCTGGGCGGAGTAGCGACCGATCCAATCGCTGAGCCTTTTGATCACCACATAGAGCGGATCGGCCATCGCGGTATCCACGGCCGATATCCCTGTGAGCTCGCGGACGGGAAACGCAACGCCTTCGGTAAATTCCGTCTGAACAAACTGCGAGAACTCGCCCATCACGTTGCCGTGGTAATCGAGCTTGACGGCGCCGACCTCGATAATCTCATTGCGCAGTCCACGGCGCTGGCGCTGCTTTGGCACCGGCGCAAACTCAAAGTCCAACACGATCTGGCGCGCAAAGTTCGTCGTATCGATAGCCGAGATACCCGGCGTCTTTTTGTCTGGCACGGTGAGGGCCTTTCTCCGTTGCTTGCCGCTTGCTACATAGGCGGCTACATTGCCGTAAGGATAGACGCCCGCGCGGACATGAAATGACCGATCTGATTGATTTCGTGAAGCTCCTGACCGCTCTGGTCTCGCTCCTCACGGCGCTTATCGGACTTACCGAGGCACTCAAGCAGCGTACGAAGCATAAAAAGAGGGGTCGACGCCGCTAAGGCGATGACCCCTTAATCCAAGCAACGGCGCTGCCCAGCTCTTCACTACTTGGGCTGCCGTCGACCTTATTTTACCCACGGGCGCCGGGTTTACCAAATGGATTTTCGGTAAAGGAAGCACGGCACGCCCGCAAAAACACTACGCCCCAAGTGCCGCCATGGGGATCACCGCCACGCCGTCGTCGCGTGTGTAGGCAATGCTCCCCTTTCCAACCACAACCGCCAAAAACGCCGGTGCGGCATTCTGGGCGGCAGGATTGGAGAGCACTTTCCTCTCCAGCGCCTTGAGATTTCTCGCTCCATCGTCTGCCTTCGCATCGCTCAGCTTGACCTCGATGGCTCCCCAGCGCCCGTCGTGCTCAACGACCGGATCGACCTCAAGGCCCTTCTCATCTCGGAAATAATGGACACTGTTGTCGACACCGCCATAGGTGGAAAGGAACACGCGCACGTCGCGCAGAACGAGGTTCTCAAAGAGCATCCCCAGCGTTTGCATATCGCCAAGCAGCCGCTCAGGGGTAGCCCCCAGCAACGCCGCCGCAAGTGACGGGTCGCAGAAGTAGCGCTTGGGGCGCACGCGAACGCGGGCCTTCGAGCGCATGGGCGGCTCCCATCCACACGGGTCCTCGGTCAGCTTGAGCCTGTTGAAGAGATCCAGGTACGCAGCGATGGTCCTCTCGTCGGGGCCCGCCTCACCGTACGAGGCGTCCTTTATGAGCGTCTTGTACGTGACAGCCTGGCTCTCGTTCAGGGCAAGAGCTCGCAAAAGGCCGTGTGCAAGCTCGGGCGATCATGCGATATACGAAATTACGCCATTCTCAATGCGGATTTTACGCTACTTCCAATGTAGTTTTTACGCCGTTGCGGATGTAGTTTTTACGCTATGTTCATTGAAGGTTTTACGCTTGGCATCCTTAGCGCGACGCTCGCTCAACCCCTGACCACCGGATTGCCCGAATTCCGGGATGCTGCCTCCGCTCCAAACAAAAGGCCCCGACTCGCGATGAGCTGCCTCCCATTTCTTGAACATTAGAAATGGGAGGCTTTCCACCCCATGCCTCTATCGGAAACGGCATCCCGTCCTGAGCATCGAATCCGGGACGTAGTTTCCGCATGCGGCTTCGTTAGGAAAGCATGTTCCACTCTGAGCGCTCATTCCGGGGTGCAATTTCCGCCAGAGACGCCGCCGGGAAAGCGCATCCCGGTTTGGAGCCGAAATCTGGGATGTAGTTTCCGCTTGAAGGGCGATCCGGAAAGCGCGTCCCATTCCGAGTGGCAATTCCGGGTCACAGTTTCCGCAGATACAAGGCGACAGTCCGCCGCCCTTATCACATGCCTTCAAATATGCGATCCAGAAACACAAAACAGCAGATAGAATGCTCTTTTTCAAAAAGTACACGTCCCGAAACTTACCAAGACTTCATATCCAGCCACCGTTCACGGTCGCCGATTACCGCCCACCGATTCAAACAAGAAATATGTCGCCAAAAGCAGGTCATCTACCTGCATGGTTAGATTTTGGTCAGCTTTTGGTCAGCTGAGCGGCAAGTTCCAGCTGATACGTTTTTGCTACCAAAAAGGAGGCGGTAGCTCATGACCCATTGCAATGACCAGCTCATCGACCAACTGCTCACTCAAGCCGAACAAGAGGGGCGCTGTCTGATTCCCCCGAGCACGGCGATCCGAAAAGCGCTCCTTCGGCGCACCGGCGGCACGGTTGTCTCGCCCATGCCGGGGTTGTTTGCGCGAAAAACGCGCTGGGATGAACTCAACCGAGCGCAACGCCATTGCGAGATTATCCGCGCCCTTGCGATCATCCACCCCGATTGGACGTTCTACTCGTTTTCGGCAGCTTGCCTGCTGGGGCTCGAGGTCTCGTGGCGACACCTGAACGTCGTGCATGTTTGCAGCTCGACAAAGCCGTCGGCTCGTCCGGGCGCACATATTCAGCGGCACCAGATTGAGCCGGCCGGAGCAATACGCAGAGCCGGCGTATCGGTAACGCCGCCCATCCAAACGGCCACAGATTGCCTGCTGCAAACTGGTTTTGCCGACGGCATGCCCATTGCCGATTCGGCGATCTCAAAGCTCGGCCTTGCGCCGGAACAGCTGATGGAGGCCGTTGAGCAACGAGCGACTGCCCGCAATGGTCGCGCGATTCGCACCGCCCTCACAACGCTTCGATATGCCGACGCCCGCGCCGAGAGCGGCGGGGAATCGGTCGCCCGAGCCGTCATGATCGAGACGGGCTTTGCGCCCGACTGGCTTCAATACGAGCTGACGGACCCCTTCGATTCGGCCAAGCCCATACGAACGGACTTTGCCTGGGAGCGCCAGGCGCGGGAACTCACGCTGGGCGAGCTCGACGGGCTCATCAAATATACCGACCAGACCATGCTGGCCGGACGCACCACCGCCGAGGCGCTCGTTGCCGAACGACAGCGCGAGGCGCACCTATCGCTCTACGGTCACCCTCTGCTGCGCTTTACCATGAGCGAAGTCCGCTCGGCAGGACTGCTCGCGAAAAAGCTGCAGACGGCAGGCATCCGGCAGACCGCTCTGCCGGCATGGCTCAACGATATTGAGCTGTAGGGGCTACTGAGCTTATGCTCGCCTGCCTACCAAACCGGGACACACTTTCCGGTTGGCAGCACCCGCGGAAACCATGTCCCAGATTGAGTGCTCAAAATGGGATGCGCTTTCCAGATGGCATGCCCAGCGGAAACTGCATCCCGGAATCGATGCTCAGAATGGGGCGCAATTTCCAAGTGAACGACAACCGGAAAGCGCGTCCCGGAATAGGCGCTCGGAATGGGATGCGCTTTCCCGACGAAGCTCCTTGCGGAAAGCGTGTCCCAGAATGAAGACTCAGAATGGGATGCAATTTCCGCCTGAAGACGATTCGGAAAGCGCATCCCATTCCGAGCATCGATTCCGGGTTGCAGTTTCCGGTTGAGGGCTGTTCCGGAAAGTGTGTCCCATTCCAGGCGCGGATTCCGGGATGCACTTTCCGTTTGAAGCTCCAACCGGAAAGCGCATCCCATTCTGAGCGCCAATTCCGGGACGCAGTTTCCGCTCCAAACAAAAGGCCCCGGCTCGCGATGGAACTGGGGCCAAAGGCGCAGCATATACAGTTGATGTTGAGCGCGAACAGCCCGTCAGCAATGGCCGTTCGCGCTCCACCCTACCCGCGGTGACGGGCGCGGCTGTACGGCGTATCCACCATGGGCAGATCCGGACGCAGCTTGCCGTCAAACGCGCGGTAGGCATTCTGCACGGCGGGCGCCGTGGGGATCGTTGCAATCTCGCCGATGCCCTTGCCACCATATGCCACGGGCAGCAGCTCGTCCTTCTCCACGTAGATGGCGTGGATATCCGGAATCTCGGGCGCACGGAACAGCCCGAGCGTGCCGTACCTTGCCTGGGGTACGCAGTCCTTGAGCGGCCAATCCTCGGTAAGCGCATAGCCCATACCCATGAGCACGCCGCCTTCGATCTGACCCTGGATGGAGATGGGATTGACAACCTTGCCGGAATCGTGCGCGGCATAGACCTCGCTCACGCGGCCGTCATCATCCAAAATGACCACATGCGTGGCAAAGCCGTAGCAGATGTGGCTCTTGGGGTTGGGAACGTCGGCGCCCAGCTTGTCGGTCGGCTCCAGGTACACGTAGCCAAACTCGCATCCCTCGAGCGCCTTGATGGCGGCCGTGGGATCCTGAGGATGCATGCCCTGGCCGGCGACGAGTTCCTGCGTGCGCAGCTGATAGGCGCGACCGTCGTCGTACTCGATCTTAACGCCGTCGCCATGCGCACTCACGGGAGCATCGGGCGCAGGCTTGTCGGCCTCGATGCCAACCATGGCATCGCGCAGCAAGAAGGCGGCGCCGCGCACGGCCTCGCCGGTCACGACCGTCTGACGCGAGCCAGACGTGGTGCCGGAGTCGGGAGCGTTCTCGGTGGAGCACTCGCCATTGGCAATGCAGCTCAGCGGCAGACCGCAGGCCTCGGCAACGTCCTGCAAAAAGACGGTGTTGCAGCCCTGGCCGATGTCGGACGTGGCGGCGTAGACCACGGCGCAGCCATCCTCGACGCGAATCTTGCAGCGACCGGCATCGGGCAGGCCCACGCCCACGCCGGCGTTCTTCATGGCGCAGGCAATGCCGGCGTGGCCGGGATGCGCGTAGTAGGCATCCTTGACCTCGAGCAGCGTCTCCTTAAGCGCCGTGGAGCAGTCGGCAATCTGACCATTGGGCAGAACCTCGCCCGGCTCGATGGCGTTTCGGTAGCGAATCTCCCACGGATCCAGGCCAACCTTCTCTGCCAGCAGGTCGATCAGGCTCTCGAGCGCAAACTCGGACTGGCAAACGCCAAAGCCTCGGTACGCGCCGGCGGGCGGGTTGTTGGTGTAGTAGCCAAAGCCGCGAATGTCGGTGTTCTGGTACTTGTAGGGGCCGACGGCATGCGTACAGGCGCGCTCGAGCACCGGGCCGCACAGCGACGCGTAGGCGCCGGTGTCAAAGTTGATCTCGCAATCCAGGCCGGTAAAGTTGCCCTCGGCGTCGCAACCCAGCGTAAAGGTACCGTCCATGGCATGGCGCTTGGGATGGAAAGCGAGCGACTCGGCACGCGTGAGCTTGCACTTCACAGGACGCTGGAACTTATATGCGGCGAGCGCGGCCAGGTGCTGGACCGAAACGTCCTCCTTACCGCCAAAGCCGCCACCCACGAGCATGGTCTCGACGACCACACGCTCGGGCTCGTTGTCCCAGCCAAACATGTGGGCACACTCTTTGCGCGTGTCGTAGGCACCCTGGTCGGTCGACTGCACCTTGACGCCGTTCTTGTACGGGAAGGCAACGGCGCACTCGGGCTCCAAGAAGGCATGCTCGGTAAAGGGCGTGGTAAAGCGCTGCGTCACGGTGAACGCGCTTTCGGCCAGCGCCTTGGCGGCGTCGCCGCGCGTCACGTGGCGGCTTTGACACACGTTGTCCTTGAGCTCCACCGTGTTGCCGAAGGCAAAGAAGCTGTCGTGCAGGCGCGGGGCGTCAGCAGCCCTGGCCTCGACAATGTTACGCACGGGCTCCAGCGGCTCGTAATCGATCTTTACGAGCTTCTTAGCCTTCTCGAGCGTCGCTTCGTCCTCGGCAACCACCAGCACAATGGCATCGCCCACGCAGCGGGTGATATCGCCCGCCGCGATCATGACGTCCCAGTCCTGGATAAGGTGGCCGACCTGGTTGACCGGCACGTCCTCGGCGCGCAGGATACCCACCACACCGGGCAGGGCCTCGGCCTTGGAGGTATCGATGGAGAGCACACGGGCGCGCGGATACTTGGAGCGCACGGCGCTGGCATAGGTCAGGCCCGGCTGGTCGATCTCGTCGATGTCGTCGGGGTACTTGCCCTCGCCGAGCACCTTCTTACGCACGTCAATACGGAAGGCGCGCTTGCCCACGCCGTAGTCGTCGCCGCGCTCCAGATCCTCGTCGATCTGCTTTTCGCCGCGGAGTACCGCAGCGGCCAGCGAGATGCCCTCGATAATCTTTTTGTAGCCGGTGCAGCGGCAGACGTTGCCGCGGATGGCGTACTTGATCTGCTCCTCGGTGGGCTCGGGATCCTCGGCGATGAGCGCAGCGCCCGCCATGACCATACCGGGGATGCAAAAACCGCACTGCACGGCGCCCACGGCGCCAAAGGCGTACACAAAGGCCTCGCGCACATCCTCGGGCAGGCCCTCAACAGTCACGATGTTGCGGCCGGCGGCAAGAGCGGTGGTCAGCACGCACGCCTTGACGGCCGCGCCGTCCACATGGATGGTGCAGGTGCCACAAGCACCTTCGGAGCAGCCGTCCTTGGCGGAATGGATATGCAGGTCGTCGCGCAGGTAGCGCAGCAGCGGTTTGTTTTGGGTCGTCGTGCGCTCGACGCCGTTAACGGTAAAAGTGAATTCCTGTGCCATGGTGATTCCCTTCTACACGCCGGCGGCGATGCCGGTGCGGTCGTGGATGGCGCCATGCGGGCAGACGACGGCGCACATGCCGCACGACAGACAGTCCACGCCGTCGATATGGGCGCAGTTGTCCTCGATGCGGATAGCGCCGGCGGGGCACTTTTTGGCGCACATGCCGCAACCGATGCAGCTCGTGTCGCAGATCTTGCGCGCAATGGCGCCCTTGTCGGTGTTGTTGCAGCGCACCAGGATGTTCTGGTAGCCGGGAACGAAGGCAATCACGCGCTGCGGGCACGCCATGCCGCACAGGCCACAGCCCGTGCACTTTGAGCGATCCACGCGGGCGATGCCATCGACCAGCGCAATGGCACCGTGGGGGCAGGCCGTGACGCAGGCGCCACAGCCAATGCAGCCTTCGCTGCAGCGGGCGTCGCCGCCTGCGGAGGCGCAACCGCTTCCGCAGGCAACGTAGGCCACGTTATGTTGAATGGATTTGGCCATAAGAGACTCGCCTATTTCTTAAGGAGGTACGGATAGTTGTCGCGCACAGCCCTGATGGTCAGGCGGACGGCCTCGGGAAGGCCGGTGTTGACGGCATCGACCGAGACAGTGCGGACCGTGCCGGCGACGCGGACCTTAAAGTGGTCCTCGTCCACGGCCAGGAAGCCCTCGTTCTCGGAGTTCTCCATGTCCTGCTCGCTCCAGAACAGGGTGAGCTTGTCCTTGTAGGGACGGCCCTCCTGGTAGGGGCAGAACACAGCGCAGTTGCCGCACTCGTTGCACATGCCGTCGACGTGGACGACCTGATGCTTGGCGAGACCCGGCACCTTAATTGCCACGTTGGCGCGGTTGGGGCACACATCGCAGCAGACCTCGCACACCGAGCCGCAGCCCAGGCAGCGAGTCTTGGTGCAATTGCGCTTGTCGCGGCACAGCGACCCCTTGCGCTCGTAGCAGGTGTCCTCGCGGCCGGCCTGCTCGTTGCAGTCGACGTACTTGTTAAAGTCCACGCCGGCGATGGCGCGGGCGACTTCGGCGGCGTCGGCAATAGCCTCGACCACGGTGGCAGGACCGCGACGGCAGTCACCGGCAGCCCAAACGCCCTCGACGCCGGTGGAGGTGGCGGCAAGGCGGCCGCGACGGTCGTGCTCGACGCCCGCGGCGTCGTACAGGCTGGCATCGATGCCCTCGCCCACGGCGCAAATCACCGTGGTGGCGGGAAGCTCGACGGTCTCGCCCGTGGCGATGGGGCTGCGACGGCCGCTTGCATCCGGCTCGCCAAGTTCCATAACGTCGCAAGTCAGCACGGCGCCGTTGAGCGCCTTGGGCGCCAGCAGCTCGCAGAACTCAACGCCGTCGGCAAGAGCAAGATCGAGCTCTTCCTCGTCGGCGGGCATCTGCTTCTTGGTGCGGCGATACACCAGGCGCACGTTCTTCACGCCAGCAAGGCGCTTGGCCACGCGGGCCGCGTCCATGGCGGTGTTGCCGGCGCCAATGACCACGACGTCCTCGCCCAGCTCGAGCTTCTCGCCCTTCTTGGCGGCCTCGAGGAACTCCAGCACGTCGAGCTCGGCACCCTCGCCCAAGCCCGCAGAGCCGGGCATCCAGGCACCAGTGGCCACGACTACGTCGGTAAAGCCCTGGGCCTTGAGCTCGTCAATGGACTCCACGCGGGCGTTGAGCTGCACCTTGGCGCCAAAGGCCAGACAGAGCTCGGCATCGTGGGAGATATCGTCGCTCGCGATACGGAACTCGGGGATCACGTGACGGACCACGCCACCGAGAGAGTCGCGGGCCTCGAAGATAGTGACGGGCACGCCGGCGCGCGTCAGGAAGAACGCCGTCGCCAGGCCGGCCGGGCCGCCGCCGATAACGGCAACGTTGCGCTCGCCGTCGTTGGCGATGGCCTGGGCGCGCAGCTTGGGCAGCACGGCGGTCATGGCCTCGCGGGCGGCCTTGAGCTTGCTGGCGCGGATCTGGGCGCCCTCGGGCTCGTAGAATGCACGCTCGCAGGCACGGCCGCAGGGATGCGGGCAGATGGTGCCGGTAATGAACGGCAGGGCGTTGCGCTCGATGATGATGTTGAGTGCGTCCTCGTAACGGCCCTCGTCAACAGCCGCCAGATAGGCAGGAATATCCTGCTGGATGGGACAGCTCGTGCGGCACGGCGTGGTAAAGCAGTCGGAAAGCGGGCTCTTGCCGGCGACCTTGCGATCGGGCAGCGGGCGCAGCGGCTTCTTGTAGAGCGGGTTGGTGAGCGAGTCGGTCTGAATCGCCGTCACGGCCTCGAGAGAGACGCCCGCGAACGGCTTGCCATCCAGGTCGGTAAACTCGCCGGCCATCTGACTAAAGCGCTCGTAGCCACCGGGCTTGAGCACGTCGGTCGCCAGGGTGACGGGCCAAATGCCGGCATCGTACAGGGCGCGGATGTTGTAGACCGTGGCGCCGCCGGAGTAGCTGATGCGCAGCTTGCCATCGAACTGCTCGGTAATGCGACGGGCGGCCTCGATGGTCAGTGAGAACAGCGAACGGCCCGACATGTACATCTCGGTGGAGGGCAGCTCGTTTCTCGTCACGTCGACGGGGAACGTGTTGGTCAGCTTGACGCCAAACTCCAGGCCGTGCTCGGCGCATAGGGCAATCAGGCGCTCGAACATGGGCACGGCGTCGGCCCACTGCAGGTCCTCGCGGAAGTGCGTATCGTCGAAGACGATGTAGTCAAAGCCCAGCTCATTGAGGCGCTGACGTGCAAACTCATAGCCCAGCAGCGTGGGGTTGCACTTGATGTAGGTGTTGAGGCCCTTCTCGGTGATCAGATAGGTCGCGATGCGCTCGATCTCCGCTGGCGGGCAACCGTGCAGGGTAGACTCGGTGATAGAGTTGGAGACGCGCGCCGGAATGGACTCGACAAACGCGGCATCGACATGCTCAAACTGGTCCAGATTGGCGAGCGCCCATGTGCGACACTCGTTCCAGACGTCAGATCCGCTGGCGTCCTTCATGCCCTCGATGTAGGCGTCGACCTTGGGGCTCTTGATGCCCTCCAGGTCATAGCCCACGGACATATTGAAGACAAAGCCGTCCGGGCTACCCAGGCCGTACTCGCGAGCGATCAGGTGGCAGGCGAACCATGCCTTCACGTACTCGGCAAAGGCCTGCGGAACCTCGAGCTCGGTCGACCACTCGCAGTTGTAGCACTCGTCCTGCGCCACAATGCAGGGCTTGTTGACGCAACGGGAAAGCTCCTCGCCGTCCATAACCTGGACGGTCTTGAGCTCAAAGAAGCGAGAACCGGCCACATAAGAGGCCACGATGTTCTGGGCAAGCTGTGTATTGGGGCCGGCGGCCGGGCCAAACGGAGTCTCGATGCGCTCGTCAAAAATGGGAAGCGCGCCCTCCTGGTTGGTCGTGGCCATCTTGCGCACGCCAAAGACGGCGCCCTGAGTCTTGTGCTCCTCGATGATCCAGTTCATCAGCTGCGAAAACGGGATCGGCCTCATGATGTCGCTCATAGTGAGCTCCTCTCTGTAACGCCCGGCGAGACCGCGCGGCGGGCGCAAATACGGTGTAGCGCTAGCACAGCGCCGGCGACCCCGCGGAGGTCGCCTATACGCGCGTCGGATGCGGCGAAACATCTGACGCGCGCAAATCTACTTGTAATTAGTAAGCGCGATCGTTGAGCGTGCTCCAGAGCTTCTTGGACTCGGCCATGGTCCACGCGTTGATCTTGTCCTCATCAATGCCAACGAACTCGCGATCCTTGTACAGGACGCGGCCGTTGATGATGGCGGTGCGGCAATTTTTGCCCATCATGCCAAAGAGCATGTGGCCGTCGATGTTCTCCTCGCTCAGCGGCGTAAAGGGCTTGTAGTCCATAACGATGACGTCGGCGGCAGCACCGGCCTCGAGCACACCGAGCTTGCGATCGAAGTACTTGCTCGCCATCTTGGCGTTGTTCTCGAACAGCATGGTCATGGCCTCGCACCAGCCCACGTTGGGCATGGCGGCGTTGTGGCGCTGAATGATCAGGAAGACCTTGAGGCTCTCGAGCATATCGTGGGTGTAGGCGTCGGTGCCCATGCACACGGGGATGCCGCGGCGGAAGAACTCGAGCACGGGGGCGCAGCCCACGGCGTTGCCCATATTGGATTCGGGGTTGTTGACCAGCCAGGTGCCGGACTCCTTGACGATATCCATCTCGGCGGGCGTCACGTGGATGCAGTGGCCGAGCATGGTGTCGGGACCCAGCAGATTGTGCTGCAGCAGGCGCTCGACGGGGCTGATGCCACCACGGTTGAGACGGGAGTCCCACACGTCATTCATGCCCTCGCACACATGGATGTGGAAGCCGGTCAGGCCGTTGTTGGCCTCGGCCATCTTGTCCATGGTCTCGTCCGAAAGCGTAAAGGTGGCGTGACCGCCAAACATGGCGGCGATCATGTGATTGTCGTTATCGCGACGCTCCTTGGCGGCCCACTGGGCAAACTCGGCGTTCTCGGCAATGGCCTGGTCGCATTTTTCCTGGCCGCGGCGGTCGGAGACCTCGTAGCACAGGCACGAACGCATGCCCAGCTCCTGAGCTGCATCCTTAATGGTAAAGAGGCTGCCTGGAATCTCGCAGAAGCTCGCGTGGTGATCGAAGATCGTTGTGACGCCATCGCGGATGGAGTCCAGAATCGTGGCATAGGCGCTGGCCTTGGTGCCGTCGAGCGTCAGGTTGTCATCGATCTTCCACCACTGCTGCTCAAGATTCTCCAGGAAGTTGGTGGGGTTGCAGCCCTTAATGGCAAGGCCGCGAGCCAGACCCGAGTAGATGTGGGTGTGGCAATTGATGAGTCCGGGCATGATGAGGTTGCCCTGGGCGTCGACGTACTCGGCATCCGGGTACTTGACCTTGAGCTCGCACTCGGGGCCCACTTCGACGATCGTATCTCCGTCAATGGCGACCGCACCGTTTGGAATAAACGGGGTCTGAGCGTTGCGGGTAAAAACGGAACCGTTAGCGACCAGAAGCATGGATGCTCCCTTCAACATCAGAGGCGGGGTTTGACACCTCTGACATGGCGGAGTGCGAAGCGCCGGCCTACACCGGAAACGGGCCCTCTCCCGTCAACGCTTCACCAAAGGGACAAACCCTTTGAAGTGCGGCTTGACGCCGCATGACGTCGGCGGACGAGGCGATGCGTCCGCCGACGAATAGCACCGAATTGGTTACTTCTTGCTCTCGGGCAAGACCAGATCCACGGCAGCGTCCTTGGCAGCATCGATGTGCTGAGCCACGACCGGCGTCTGCGGAAGGATCAGGTTAAGGACAATGGCCATGATGGCGGTGGGGGTTACGGCATTGGAGCCGATGACGGTGGACACCCAGGCGGGCATACCCTCGCCGGCAAGGCAGCCGCTGGCCATCCAGATACCCAGGCCAAAGACGACGGAGGTACCGACGATGGTGGTAGTGCGCTGCGTGAGGCCCTCGCGGGTGAACATGCGCACGCCGTTCATGGTGATGGTGCCAAAGACGCCGACGGTCGCGCCGCCGATGACGGGCTGCGGGATAGCGGAAAGGACGGCAGAGAGCTGCGGGAACAGACCGGCGATGGCAAAGACGGCCGCGATGATCACAAAGACCCACTTGTTGACGACCTTGTTGGAGCAGATGATGCCCACGTTCTGGCCAAGGGCGCTGGTGGGAAGACCACCCAGCAGGCCGCCGACCATAGAGGTGAGGCCCTGGGACACGATAGCGCCGGAGAGCTCGCGCTCGGTGGGCATACGGTCGATGGAGCCCAGGCAGGCGGCGGAGACGTCACCGATAACCTGGATGGCAACCATGGGGAACACGACGGCGAGGGTGATGCAGACCTCGGGATCAAACTCGAGCGCGTAGGGCATGAGCTTGGGAAGGGCGAAGACCTGAGCGGTGGCGACGCTGGAGAAGTCGATCATGCCAAAGGGGATGGAGACGATCATGCCAACGATCATGCCAAAGAACACGGATCCCAGCTTGAGCGTGCCCTTGCCAAAGTTGGCGAGCGCAAAGACCACGGCGAAGGTGATAAGAGCGACGCACCAGGCCTGCGGGGTGCCCCACAGCGGCGTACCCATACCGCCGGCCATATACTTAACGGCCGTGGGATACAGCGAAACGCCGATGGAGAAGATGACCGTACCGGTCACGACGGGCGGGAACAGCCACTTGATCTTGCTGTAGGCCAGACCAAAGAGGACCGCGACGGCGCCGCCGACGATCTCGCCGCCCAACAGCGCACCAAAGCTAAAGCCCGAGGCACCCATGGCCTGCAGGGCCGGCAGGAACGCGAACGAAACGCCCATGACGATGGGCAGGCCGCCGCCGATGCGACGGAAGGGAGCGAAGGCCTGAAGGGCCGTATCGATCGCCGAAAGAATGAGCGCGACCTGGATAATGTCGGTGCTCTGCTGGCTATTAAAGCCGTAGACGCCGGCCATGATGACCGCCGGGGTAATGATGCCGGCAAACGATGCCAGTACGTGCTGAAGGGCACACGGGATCATTTCCTTAACGGGAGGCATGCCTTCGCGAGTGAACAGGGCTTCAGTGCCGTTCGTAACCGTCTCCTGGGTCATTTGACCACCAATCCTCGAAGTAGTTGTTTTCGCATCTAACGCTCTATTGTGACGCAGTGCGGGGTTGAGGTTGTGCCTTCGTTGCATATCGTATTAAAGATGATTCTCATTCTCAATAATAATTTTTTGTTATCAGACTATTCTTGAGCTGAGACAATGCATTTCCGCAGGTCAGGAAAGTGTCCGGTCAAAATAACATCTAACTTTTCTTTTGGTCAACCGTTTACCGCCAAAATCCTACCGCTCGTCTGTATTACGCAATGTACCTGCGAATATGCGAGTCAATAGACACCGTGTTACCATGAGAAAAAATTGTTATGAACATTTCCGATTTCACCCAAAGGAGTTGCCCGTGAACGAGACCGTACGCCGCTTTTTGCCGATGGTCGATTTCCTGGAGCAGATACTCGGTAGGAACAGCGAGATCGTGCTGCACGATTTCTCGGATCCCGACCACGCCATCGTCGATATTCGCAACGGCATTGTGAGCGGCCGTAAGGTCGGCGGTCCCGCCACCGATCTGGCGCTCAAGATCATGCACGACCCCAAGTATCGCGACCTGCCGTTTATTACGGGCTACGAGGGCCGCGGCGCCGGAGGCAAGACGCTGGAGTCCGCGACGTTCTTTATCCGCGAGGATGACGAGATCGTCGGTATGCTCTGCGTCAACACCGACCTCTCGACCGTACGCTCCATAAACGCCATGGCGCAGCAGCTCATGGCGTGCTTCGACGCAGCGCCGACGCGCACGGAGCCCGCCCCTATCGAGGTCGAAAGCCTTTCGGAGTCCACCCAGGAGCTCATCGACCGCAGCATTGCCGAGTTGCTGAGCGCGCGCGGGCTGGATGTAGCGTCGCTTGGTCAGAGCGACCGCGTGGACGTCATTCGCCACCTCAACGGCAACGGGGTGTTCATGCTCAAGGGCGCCGTGGCCTGCGCTGCCACCGCGTTGGGCATCTCGGAGCCCAGCGTGTACCGCTACCTGCAAAAAGTCCGCAAGGAGGGCTAAACGTGATCCCTTGGGGACGAAGGGAAACGGATCATTTTTGTCGCATCGCTTGACAAAAGACCCTGCAGCTCGCACGCGCTGCAGGGTCTTTTTGCATGTCATGTTTAGTTGTTACCAACACCTTAGAGAGCGGCGACAACCTCGATCTCGACCAGACCGCCAGCCGGAAGGGCGGCAACCTGGAAGGCGCTGCGCGCGGGGAACGGGGCCTCGAACTTGGAGGCGTAGATCTCGTTCACGGCGGCGAAGTCGGCGATGTCGGCCAGGTAGACCGTAGTCTTGACGACATCGGCAAAGGTGGCGCCGGCAGCGCTCAGCAGGGCCTCGACGTTGGCGAGGGACTGCTTGGCCTGGGCCTCGACGCCCGCGGGCATCTTGCCGGTTGCGGGGTCGATGCCCAGCTGGCCGGACAGGAACACCATGTTGCCGGCCTGGATACCGGGGGAATACGGGCCGATGGCTGCGGGTGCGTTATCGGAAGACACGACGGTCTTGCTCATGTTTTTCTCCTTACGATCAAATAGAGAGCGTGAGCGCGGCGTTCGCACCGGGAGGCACAATTCGGTCTGAACACCGCGCTTGATTGGGATAGTACTCAAGGTTTCCGTTTGATGCAAGAATATTATCAGCTTGCGAGAATATTTTATCGCCCAACGGTTTCCCCGAACCGCTGAACGGTTCTCCACGGGGTCAGCCAGCCCAAGCTGCTGAAGACTTTATCCCGCTTGGAGCACGGGCATCGCCTGCCGCAACGGCACCACTATACTTTTGAATATCTGAGCATTTTGAAAGGCAGGATATGACCGCAACCGCCAGTCGAACCACCAACCGCAGGCCCGAGCTTTTGGCGCCCGCCGGAGGGCCCGAGCCCTTTGCCGCCGCACTCGCCGCGGGGGCAGACGCCATCTACTGTGGCATGGGCAGCTTCAACGCCCGCCGCAAGGCAACCAACTTTACCGACGAGGCCTTTGAGCAGGCCTGCCGCGCCGCGCATCTAGCCGGGTCGCGCGTCTACGTCACGGTCAACATCGTCATCAAGCAGTCCGAGATGGGCGATGCGCTGCACCTCATCCATCGCTGCTCCACGCTGGGCGCCGATGCCTTCATTATCCAGGACTGGGGTCTGTTCTTTGAGGTCAAGCGCACCATGCCCGGCATCGAGACACATATCTCGACCCAGGCGAACATCCACGACGACCGCGGAACCCTTTGGTGCCGTGAGCAGGGCGCCGACCGCGTGACTCTCTCGCGCGAGCTCTCCATCGACGAGATCGCCGCCATCCACGACGCCGCGCCCGATGTGGACCTTGAGGTCTTTAGCCATGGCGCCATCTGCTTTTGCTACTCGGGTCTGTGCCTGCTGTCGAGCTTTGCCATGGCGGGCCGCTCGGCCAACCGCGGCATGTGCGCTCAGCCCTGTCGCCTGCCTTACGAGCTGATCGACGAGAACGGCCGCTCGCTCTCCCCTGCCGGTCGCGAGCGCGCGCTGTGCCCGCGCGACACCAACACGTCGCAGCTTGTTCGCCGTCTGTATGACGCCGGCGCCGCATCGCTCAAGCTCGAGGGCCGTATGAAGGCCCCCGATTACGTGTATTCCATCGTCGACGTGTATCGTCATCAGATTGATGACATGCTTGCCGATGTTTCGACCTCTAAGGATGAGAATGCCGCCCGCCAGCGCCAGCTCAAACGCTGCTTTAATCGCGACTTTACGCACGCCTACCAGGATGGCACCTCGGGCGACGAGATGATGAGCTACGAGCGCTCCAACAACCGCGGCCAGATTGTGGGCACGGTGCTGGGCAGCCGTCTGGCCAACCGCGATGTACGCGGACTCAAGCCCGACGACCGCCGTCGCCGCGCCGCCATCGCCCGCATTGAGCTGTTTGAGCCCGTGGGCAAGGGCGACCTGCTGGAGCTTCGCCACGATAACGAGTTTGACCAGTTCCTGACCACCATTGCCGCCGATGATGCCGCCGCCGGCGACATCATCGAGTGCCGCGTGCCCCGCAGCATGCCCGAAGGCTGCCGCGTCCGCGTGATTCGCAGCCAGCGCGCTATCGACGCCGCCGGTGCTGCGCTCAAGCGCGACGTGCTGCGCCGCCGCGCCGTAGACGTGTCCGTTGTGGCGCGTCTGGGCGAGCCGTTTACTGTCACACTCACCTGCTGTGACGACCCTTCGCTTACGGCATCGGCCACGGGCTTTACCGTCGAGGCTGCCAAGACCCGCGCCGTCGAGGCATCCGATCTGGTTGAGCACGTCGGGCGCATGGGCTCCTCGCCCTTTGAGGCTGCGAGCTTTGACGTTTCGCTCGACGCCGGTTGCGGCATGGGCTTCTCCGCCGTGCACAAGGTGCGCGCCGCCGCCTGCAAGGCACTGGAAGAGGCCATTCTGGCACCGTACGAAGAGCGCGCGAGAACGCTCGAGCTACCGGCGATTGTCACCAGTGATTCCCGCCCCGCGCCCGAGCACTACCGCGATGAGCCGCAGATCTGCGCTACCGTCACCTCGCTCGAGGCCGCCGAGGCCGCTCGCGCGGAGGGTGCAACGCGCATCTACATGACCACCGACGCGCTCGAGGCTGTCGGACTCTCCCCTGCCGATGCATTTGAGCAGGGCATCGTACCCGTGCTCGACGAGGTCTGCCGCGCCGTTGACCACGTACGCGTCGACCCGTGGGTTGTTGCCGGCGCCACGGTCGCTATTGGCAACATCTCTGAGCTTGCCCTGGCCGCCCAGGTTGGCGCCACGGCCGAGATTCGCTCTTGCCTGCCGGTGCACAACACGCCCTGCATGGAGGCGCTTGCCGAGCGCGGAGCCGGTGCGTTTTGGCTCTCGCCCGAGATCACGCTCGACGAGATTGTCTCGCTCGGCACCGCCGCGCCCGCGGCTCTGGGCATCACCGTCTTTGGCCGCCCGCGCGTCATGACAAGCGAGCATTGCATTCTGCAGGTTGCCAACGGCTGCATCCACGATTGTGCCAACTGCCGCCTGCGTGCTCGCAAGCTCTCGCTCAAGAATATCGACGGCAAGGTCATGCCGGTGCGTACCGACATCCACGGCCGCTCTCGCCTGTACGATGCTTACCCCATCGACCTCACGCCGCAGGTTCCTCAGCTGCTCGATGCCGGCGTGCGTCGTCTCATGGTGGACGTAACGCTGCTCGAGACGGATGAGGTGGGCCGTGCCGTCGCCCGCGTCCGTCGTGCCGTCGAAGCAGCGTATGCCGGTCGCAAGCCCGCCGCCCGCCTACGCGGGGCGACCTCGGGCTGTATGTTTGTGGGAATTAGCTAACCGAAAGGCTTACACGTGAACGAAGAACCTCAAGTCCTCTACTGCGACGCCTGGCTCATGGCCATCGACAAGCCCGCCGGCATGATCGTCCACGGTGACGGCACCGGCGAGCGCACGCTCACCGACTACGCCAGCGACCTGCTGCTGGCGATGGGCGACGGCTTTGCCGCGACCGACATGCAGCCGCTCAATCGCCTGGACCGTGACACCACCGGCGTGGTGCTGTTCTCACTCGACAAGCAGACGCAGCCCGACTTTGACCAGATGATCATCGACCACGCGTTCGAAAAGCACTACCTGGCGCTCGCCGAGGGCAAGATCGACTGGAACGAAAAGCTCATCGACAAGCCCATCGCCCGCGACCGTCACGACAGCCGAAAGATGCGCGTCGGCGCCAGCGGCAAGCCGTCTCAAACGCGCGTGAAGGTGCTCAAGCGTCTTAAGAGCCGCCGCGGCCTGCCCACGCGCTCGTATATCGATGTCGAGCTGCTCACCGGCCGCAAACACCAGATTCGCGTGCACCTGGCGAGCGAGCGCCATCCCCTGGTGGGCGACGACCTGTACGGGACGCCGCGTCCTTGTGGCCTCATGCTCCACGCCCACAGCGTGTCCTTTACGCATCCCGTAACCGGCGAGCACATCCACATCGAAGCCCCGTGCCCCTGGGAGCCCTAAACCACCACAAAGGGGACAGGCACCTTTGTGGTGGTTTTGCCGCAACGGCTCAGCCGCGGTCCCAAAACGTCTCGATCTGTAACAGTTAGAACCCATTTTCCGGTCTATCTGTTACAGATCGAGACATTCGAATCCCCCGCAAGAGAAAATCTCAATCTGTAACAATAACTCGGCAAAATCGGTCCCAGCTGTTACAGATCGAGACAAAGGGACGGCGCGGTTCGGAAGTATCTCAATCTGTAACATCTATCCCACTTTTAACGGTCCAGTTGTTACAGATTTAGACAAACCGGTAGACAACAAAAGCGGCAACGCCCGGGATGGACGTTGCCGCTTTTCTACTGAGAAAACTAAATGGCATTGGCCTTAGCCTGCCCCCGCTCGCTAGACCGTGATGACGTTGTCCATCGTCTGGTACTTGGCAGGCACCTCACCCGCGGTGATGATTGTCGCGTCGTGGAAGTCCGCGAACTTAACGGGCGCCACCATGCCAAATTTACTGGCATCCGAGATTACGAATCGTTTGGCCGTATGGCGCATCGAGATGCGCTTTACTTGCGCTTCCTCGATATCGGGCGCCGTGAAGCCCTGCTCGGCGGCGATGCCATTGGAACCCCAAAAGCCGCAGTTGAAGTTATAGCGGTCCAGGGTTGCCAAGGCATCGGGACCGACGAGCGCCTCGGTCTCGGGCTTGAGCTCGCCACCCAGCACAACGGCGCGCATACCGCGCAGGGCGAGATGCTGGGCATGGAGCACAGAATCGGTCACATAGGTGACGCCGTCGAGATGCGGAAGATGCTCGATGAGCTTGAGGGTCGTGGAGCCCGAATCGATATACACAAAGCTATCGGGCTCCAGCAGGGCCGCGGCGCGGGCGCAGATGCGCTCCTTGTCATCGTTATGGAGATCACTGCGCTCGCTGATCGTCAGGTCGCGCGTCACGTGCGCGCGCTCCAGACTCGTCGCGCCTCCGTGCACCTTGGCGATACGGTGCGCGCGGTCGAGCGTTTGCAAGTCACGGCGAATGGTGGACGGTGTCACGCCCAGGGCCTCGGCAAGCTCCGGCACGGTAACCGAGCCGGTCTGCTGCACCATCGACACGATCGCGTTGAGCCTATCTTCCGCAAGCATCGCTTACTCCTCCTCGGGGTACACGACTCCCCAATCGGCGCGGAGCTTGGTCATCAGCTCCATAACATCAGAAGCATAGCCCAGAAGTTCGCGCTTCGAATCATCGCCAGCAACGGCCTTTTCCAGGTCGGCCATCTCGTAGCACAGCGCGTAGGCCTCGGTGCCAGCGTGGACCTCCTCACGGTGACCGTCCGCAGTCCACACGACGGTCGCATGGTCTGCACGCGGATACTCGTTGACCTCGATATAGCACTTATCGAAGCTGATGACCGAGCGCTTGGGCTGCTTGGAGTGGAGCGTAAGGCTCACGACGCCCAGCTGTTGCTCGGCATTACGGCAGACAATGCCACCCGCGACGTCAACGCCAGTCTCACAGGTGTTGCCCAGAGACACGACCTCGGCGGGTTGGCTGGCCATAAACAGGCGCATGACGGAGAGCGCATACACGCCAATGTCGAGCATGGCGCCGCCGGCAAGACTACGGTTGTAAAAGCGGTTGGTCAGGTCGCCGTACTCCTTATAGCTGCCAAAGTTAAGCTGGGCGAGGTTCATGCGGCCAAAGTCGCCAGCATCCATGCGACGGCGCAGCTCCTGATACAGCGGCATGTGGAGCACCGTGGTGGCATCCATAAGGACCACGTTGTGCTCATCGGCGATGGCACGAGCCTCGTCGAGCTCGGCGGAGTTGAGGGTAATGGCCTTCTCGCAGAGCACGTGCTTGCCGGCGGCCAGCGCGGCACGCAGATAGGTGATATGCGTGTTGTGCGGCGTGGTGATATAGACGGCGTCGATGTCCGGATCGGCGTAGAGGTCCTCGACCGTCTCATACACCTTCTCGACGCCATACTGCTCGGCAAAAGCCTGGGCCTTGGACAGCGTACGGTTGGCAACGCCCGCGAGCTTGCGGCCGGCCAGAGCGAGGGACTGGGCCATCTGGTTGGCGATAACACCGCAACCGATCACAGCCCAACGAAGCTCGGGAGCCGTAAAGATGTCCTCGGGGAACGGCTTGTCCTGGACCGAAGCGAACGCTGCCTTTGCTGCTGCCGCGGAGTCGAGTGGAACCTGCTTGGAATCTGCCATATGTGCCTCCTGGGTCATGGAGCGTCTAACATTTCTGCCATCTCTATATTCGCACAAATTAGCGCGTATATGCGTACTTTTGCGTATATAACCGCCAAATGGTCATAATACAGCCGCAGACGGCGCTTATACACGCATGGCCACGCAATCCTACGCACGCAAATACGCACAAATGCGCACTAATCATTACTCAGAGACGGGGAATTCTGCTTAGAACTCGAAAGACAGGATGATCCGCTTCGCCTCGTCGCTCATGGCGCGCTGCAGCTCTAAGGACCGTCCCAAACTGCAGACAGAAAAAGAACGTCCCCAGGCGCCGGCATTTCAAGAGCACTCATTTAAGTCTGTCCCCAATGAGTGGGAGCAATCAGAGACTCTTTGCGAGGGAGGCCGGACGTGGCCTTCCTCGTTTTATTCATGGACTTTAGTCCGTGCCGTGCGGCACGCGCGGCATAGAAAGCCACCCGCTCAGCGGGTGGAGGCCAATTTCCGCTACGCGACAAAAACCTTCCCCCTAGCATGAGGATTGTTCAGGCCATCATACTAAGGGGAAGGTGATTGCTGTGGCCCAGAAAGCCAACAGCCTCGCGCACACGAAATGGCTGTGCAAGTACCGCATCGCACCGAGGTCAAGCTCATCGCCGCCATCGTCGAGAAGCACCCCAAGGTGCGCTTTGCCGTGAGCTGCACCTCGGCCCACGCCGACCTCTACGACCGCATGGAGCAGGCCCTGTGCGAGCGCGTGGCCAACGCGGTGGAGGTCGTCCGCTCCGACATCAGCCCCGCGCTTCTTGTCCACACCGGTCCAAACCTCGTGGGTGTGGCGGTCCAGGGACTCTAGCGGAGGCGGGGCGTCCTGCCCCAAAACAAATGCAAAAGACGAGCACTTCTTGCCGCTCAATTGGCAAGAAGCGCTCGTCTTTTCTTAACGCGTTGTATGGCGGAGAGAGCGCAAGTTACGCGAGCGCCCTTCTTGCCAGCTCGGCCGCGCCGAGGATTCCTTGGTCGCCGCCGCAGCCCGGGGCGCAGATGTAGCTCTCCATGTCCTTAAGCTCGGCGGTCTGGATGTAGCCACCTAGATATTCGAGGGTCTTCTTGCGGACGATGCCGTAGAGCTGCTCCTGGTGCATCACGCCGCCGCCGAGGACGATGCGGCGAGGCGAGTACATGAGCACGAGGTTCGCGCACATCTGCCCCAGATAATCCCCTTCGAGCGCCCACACCTCATCGTTGTCCGCGAGCTCAGCCGCGGGCTTTCCCCAGCGCGCGGCGATGGCGGGGCCGGAGGCGAGGCCCTCGAGACAGCTCGCGTGGCTCGGGCAGACGCAGCGTCCCTCCTCGGTGGGACGGGTCCTTACCAGCATGTGGCCGGCCTCGGGGTGCAGCATGCCGTGAAGGAGCCTGCCCGCGCACATGACGCCCGCGCCCACGCCGGTGCCGATGGTCACGTAGACGGCGTCCTCGAGCCCCTTGCAGCAGCCGAAGACCACTTCGCCGAGGCAGGCAACGTTCACGTCCGTGTCGTAGGCCACCGGAATCCCGAGGGCGTCGGCGAACGCGGCGCGAAGACCATAGCCTCGCCACGCGAGCTTGGGCGTCTGGAGGATGGAGCCGTAGCGCTCGTCGTTGGGGTCGACGCAGGTCGGGCCGAAGGCGCCGATGCCCAACGCGTCCACATCGCGGGCAGTGAACCACTCGATCATCTGCGGGACGGTCTCGACGGGCGTAAGCGTCGGGGTCTCTATACGGTCGAGGACCTCGCCGTCGCCGGACACCACGGAACAGACCATCTTGGTCCCGCCGGCCTCGAGGGCGCCGAGCCTCATTTGCTTTTCGCCCATGTGATCCTCCTTGCAAAGGGACGCCCGCGGTCATGGTCAATCGCGGACGCCCATAACGTTGGCTTGTTTCGAGGCGACCCTACCTGGGCACGCGGTCCTGCCTCGCGGCAAACGGGGCGAGCACGGCGTGCGGCTCGCTTTGGTACCAGTAGGCGACGGTGGAGATGTCGTCCTCGCGCTCGTAGAGCTTGATGTCGTCGTTGCCGAGGTCCTGGAACGTCACGCGCAGGTCCTCCTTGAACGAGATCGGGTCGGGAAGGTGCCACCTGTAGAGGCCGTGCCTGGGCAGCGCGTCGTCGTTAGTCGCGAGCATCGGATTCGGGTTCGGCTTGCCCGCGCTGAAGCGGTCGCGCGTGGCGTCGCGCGTCGAGCGGTACGGGTAGCCGGCGAACAGCGTGTTGAAGCACTGCGCCTCGGGCAGCGCGTGGGGCGGCCTGTCGAGGAAGGCCCAGGCACCGCCGAAGTAGTCCTCGGCTCCCGTCGAGGTGACCGTGGGGAACTCCTCGTCGCCGTCGAGGAAGAACTTCATCTCGCCCTCGCCCCACCAATAGCGCTCCAGGGCGCACAGGGCCATGTAGGTGCCGACGTAGTAGCCCTTGCCGCGCACGCCGTCGAGCACGGTGTAGTCGACGCCCCTGCGGGTGCTGCGCTCGCGGTTAAAGCGGGCGTGGAAGTACATGGCGTCGTCCGGCACGTCGGTGAGCGCGTAGTTGAACGTGTAGAAGATGTACTTAATGAACCCGGGGTGCTCGCTCGTAAGCGTGACCTTGGCGTGCTTCCTGAAGGGCATCTCGAAGTAGCAGTTCATGCCGCCCGTCGGGTTCACGCAGATGGGCATCGAGTTGACGATGGCGCGCTCACCGAAGCCGTTGCAGAAGAAGTCGCCGACAGGGCACTCGACCGAGGGGGTCTCCTCGTCGTCCCAGTAGAAGCGCAGCACGAGGTCACGCATGACGAAGCTGCCAGCGGCGGTCTTGTCGGGGACGGTCATCCAGATGTGGCGGATGATGCCGGGGCCCTCGATGTCCGCGAGCGTGATGGTCTCGCCGGACTCAAGGGGCACGCAGCACGAGCCCTTGCGGCCGACGCCGAGGTGGCTGGCCGACATGGCGGCGCGGCCCTTCTCGCCCGTGATGTTCTCGGGGGTGATGGCGCGGCTTTCCTCACCGCCGTGCATCCACACGTCCTTAAGGAACTCTCTCATCGTCGACCTCCTCTATTCGTCGTCGTCGCACTCGGCGGAACTGGCACCGTTCACGTAGATGATCTGCTGGCGCGCCTCGTTGACGAGGGCGTCGAAGTCGAGTTTCTCGTCGGGGCGCGCGAGCGCGACCGTCATGGCGAGCGGGAGGTTGACACCCGCGATCACGTGGATCCGGTCGGAGGCGAAGCGGGAAAAGCGCTGGTTCACGCTGCCGCCGTACGCGTCGGTGAGGACGACGACCTCGTCAGTGCCCGAAAGAGCCGCCTCGACCGCCGCGTCGAGCCCCTCGCCGTTGTCGTTCACGTAGGCGCACACGGCGTTGACGGCGTCGCCCTTACCCGTAAGGAACTCGAGGGTGTCCTTGAAGCCCTGGGCGAGAAGGGAATGGCTCGCCACAACTATCTTTCTCATTGATTCACCAATCTCTTGGGTCGAAGCTAGGCGAGGATGCCGGCGGCGGAGGCGACCATCGCGAGGACGATCACCACGAGGATGAGGGCCGTCATGCTCGCGTTCTTCTTGGTAAGAAGGTAATACGCGCTTCCCGTGATGGCGGCGGGGATCATGGCAGGCAGGATCTTGTCGAGCAGCGGCTGAATCTCCATCGCGACGTCGCCGAAGCTGAAGCTAATCGGGCAGGTGACGCCGATGACCGAGGCGATGAGGCAGCCGACCACGGTGAGGCCGAGCACGGAGGCGGCGGCAGTGAGGTTGGGAAGCTTCTCGCTGAAGTCGGTGACGAGCTTCACGCCCTGCTTGTAGCCGAACTCGAGGGCGTGCATGCGGACCCAGAAGATGGCCAGGATGAGCGCGAACCAGATGCCGGCTCCCACGGGGTTGCCCTCGATGGCCATGTAGGCGGCGATGGAGCCCATGATGGTCGGGATCATGGTCATGAGCAGGGAGTCGCCGACGCCGGCGAGCGGTCCCATGGTGCCGATCTTCAGGTCTTGGACGGCGTCCGCCGCCGCTAGGCCGTCGCGCTCCTCCATGGCCACGCAGGCGCCAAGAATGATGGCGGCGAGCCAAGGCTGGGTGTTGTAGTAGCGGAAGTGGTTGTTGAGCGCTTGCTTATAGTCCTCGTCGTTCGTGTAGATCTTCCTCAGGACCGGCAAGAGGGCGTAGGCGACTGAGGCGCCCTGCTGGGTCTGGTAGTTGAAGGTGCACACGCTCATGAGCCAGCGCCAGTTCGCGTTGCGCAGGTCCTTCTTGGTGACCTTGTAGCCGGAGGGCTTGCCCTCGGCGACGGCGGTGATGTTCTCGTTTTCCATGGTTACTCATCCTCTCCGATGAAGGCGTCTGCGGAAGCGTGGGCGGCGAGCTCGGTGTCCCTCTCGGCACGCTGGTAGAACGCAATCGCGAGGGCAACGCCGACGATGGCGGCGCCGATGATGGGCACGTTCAGGAAGGCCGAGAGGAAGAAGCCGGCGAGCAGGTACTGGAAGTACTTGGCGGTTGGCATGTAGCGGAGCAGCATGGCGATACCGACGGCCGGGAGCATCTTGCCGGCGAGGGTGAGGCCGGAGAGGAACCACTGGGGCATGACCTCGAGGAGCCAGTTGACGGCGGGCTGGCCGAGCGTCACGGAGACAAAGACGGGCAGGGCGGCGCACAGGCCGAAGAGCGCGGGGCAGACCCACAGGATGGCGTTCATCTGATTGAACTTACCCTCGTTGCAGAACTTCTGGGACTTCTCGACGACAAAGCCGTTGAGGATCTTGGCGACGACGTCGAGCTGGATGCCGAGCATGCCGACCGGCAGGCCGATGGCGAGGCCCGTGTCGGAGCCCAGGGTCACGCCGTAGGCGGTGGCGATGATGGCCATCGTGCCGTAGTCGGGAATGGAGGAGCCGCCGAAGCCCGCGACGCCGAGCTGCATGAGCTGAATGGTGCCGCCGATGACAAGGCCGGTCTTCCAGTCGCCCATGACGACTCCGGTGATGAGGCCCCAGAAAACGGCGTAATTGACGAAGATCATCGGGATGCCGTAGTAGTCCACGTGCTTGATGAAGGCCAGCAGGGTCAAAAGGACGACCTGCAGGATAGTGAAGTTGACCATATTTCCCCCTTAGATGAGGTCTGCGACGGAGACGGGCTTGTCGGCGGGCACGAACTGGGCCGTCACCTTGACGCCACGGGCGATGAGCGCCTTGTAGCTCTGGACGTTCTCGGCGGAGGCGTAGGCGCGCTGGGTGAGCTGGATGCCGTCCTCCTTGACGAGCGAGCCGCCGACGACCAGCGACGGGAGCTCGACGCCCGACTCGACCAGGCGAAGCATCGTCTCGGGCTCCTTGGCGATGACGAAGACCTTCTCGCGGTCGTACTTGCCCGCGGCGAAGTTCTTGAGCGCGGTCTGCTCGGAGATGATCGAAACGGCCATGCCCGCGGGGCGCGCCATCCTCATGGTGGACTTCAGGACCTCGTCGCCGGCGACCTTGTCGTCGATGACCATGACTCGGGTCGCGCCCGACACCGGGGCCCACTGCGTCACGATGATGCCGTGAAGCAGGCGATTGTCGATTCGTGCCATAACAACACTCATGTTTGCTCCTATCAAATGAAGTTTTGCGTTCGGTACTGCCTCGGCGCTATCCGGATTCGCGCCGGGCAAGGGGTTATCGGATTATTGAGGACGCGCGGTCAGCTTGCGGCGGCGCGGGGAAGGTCACTCGTCGAGCAGGAGGTCCGAGGAGCCGAGGCGCTCTTCTCGCGCCGGGGCGGCGCTCACGCTTATGTAGTCGAAGACATATGCGATCTCGCTTACGGGAACCTCTACGCGATAGCGCGTCGAGATGCTCGAGAAGCTCTGCCTGAAGGACTCGATGAAATCGGCGCGTTCCTCCTCGAAGCGGTCCTGGCCAACGTAGGTCTCAATGGGGTTTCTGGTAACAAGGCGCTCGACGAGACAGCAGAGGTGAACGTAGAGCCCAATGATGGCGTTGCTGCCGATCTTCTCGCCTGTCCTGCGCTGAAGCTCGTGCACGGCGCTCTCGATCTCATGGAATAGCCGCTCCGGGTCGAGGATGGTGATGGAGCGGATGACGTTCTGCAGCGTCATGTTCGAGAGCAGCTTCTCGTGGAAAGAAGAGAGCTCGGAAGCGTCAAGCCACCTGCCGAACACGGCATCAACCTTAGAGGCGGACGCCGTCGACATGATGTCCTCGAGGGCGACGAAGGGGACGGAGGCGACCCCGGGGTCTCCCGTGCCGATGACGGCGCAGACGCGGTGCTCGGAGAAAACGGCGTCGTTCGACCCGTTCGCGACGAGCTGCTTGAAGGGCCTCGTGAGCAGGCGCGCGCCTATGGTGCGCGGGAGGCTCTGCGAGACGAGCTGGCGTATCCTCTCCGCGGCGTCGACCCCGGACTCGGAGCAGAAGACGATGGCGTCCTCACGGTTGACGCGCTCGATCACCTTGCAGTGCGTCACGCACGCGGCGGTCGCATCGCCAAGAACCTCGGCGATGGACTTGCCGCCGAGCAGCCCGACCCCGATCTCGAGCGCAAGACCGGTAGAGACGTTGTTCACCACGCCGATAGTGGAGTCGGTAACATTCTCGAGGGCCTTATAGGCCTCCTCCAAGGAGCCCATGTCGACGAGGAACACGACCCCGGTGCAGTAGGAATGGCGGTCGACGAGGCGCTGGAGCGGACCGACGATGTCCTTCAGCTGCTGGTCGTAGGGCATGTCGACAGCCTCGTACACATGCATGCCGAGCATACGGTTCGCCGCGTCGGCGATGCTCGTCGCCGTTGAGTAGCCGTGGGACAAGATGACGCAGAGCGTCCGAAGGGCCTTCGCATCGCGAGACTCCGATGCGACGCACAGCGTCAGAAGCGTCTTCGTGAAGTGATCGAGCGAGATTCCCAGCGCCCCTTCCACGTCTGCGGCGACCTGATCGGAGACACTCGAGGCAAACGGCAATTCGGAGGTCACGGCACCGAGGAGATGGGAGATTTGCTCCGCACAGGCAGACTTTCGCTTAGCCAGGCCGATACCCGGCCACAACTGCAGGCAAATCTCCTGGGCCAGTAGAAAAGCGACCTTCCTCGAAAGCTCGATGCCATAAGAAGAGCCTGCGTCGGCAAGGACCGCGCCCACGACGCGCTCGAAGGCGCGCGACCTCGAGGAGGCGACGCCGTGGTCGAAGATCAAGTGATCCTCAACGCCGCGCACAGCGGAGACAGCTTGCGAGACAAGCTCGGAGACAGAGAGCTCCCCGGCGCAGAATCGCTCATCGAGGGAGCACAGGGCATCGAGCGCCTGCTCGACCGGCCCTGTGCTCTCGGCGGCATCCAGAGACGCGTCGATCAGAACGCCATCGTCGGGCTGTTGATCGATCTGCGCGGAGGAGAGGAGCCCGCTGGGAAGAAGATACGGGCGAACGACGACGTAGTCGCCCTCGCGATTGAGGAACGCTTTGGCACAGCAGTTCGTCACGCAGGCGCGCAAGCCGGCGATGTTATCGGAAAAGTCCGCGTTCACGAGGCAACGGTATGCGCCGCGGCTGATCTTCACATCAGAACCGATTCGGCACCCCTCGCTGCGCAGGAAGCTCAAGATGAGATCCTCGCGCTCCTCGGGGGTCCGCTCCTTGAGTGAGGGGACGCGGGCACAGATGGGCATTTTGCTGTAGGCCGAGGAAACCTTCAGGTCATCGGCGGAAAGCGTCGTCGAAAGAACGAGGCGAGCGCGCGGCGCATCCTGGGAGGCATCGAGCCCGAGGGCCGTCGCAAGGCAGTGCTCCATCGCAGAGGGAGAGAGTGCCTCGATGCCGTTGACAAAGACCACACCCCCGCGCGCTTTCGCGATCGACTCGTCAAGAAGCCCGTTGAACGAGGCGGCGTCCGGGACCCCGGCGCAGTCGATGCGCACATAGGAGGAGTCGCGGGACAGCAAGCCCTGGTTCTTGCCGTACTCGTACACAAGGCGAGAAAGGAAAGACTTACCGACACCCACGCCGCCGCTCAAGAGGATGGGCAGGCCAAACGGAGGGTACTGAACCGCAGCCTTGCACTGCTCGACAACGGAGCTGAGGCTCATGTCGAAGCCCACGGCACGCGCGAAGTCGCGGTGATCGGCGATTCCCGTCGCCTGGATGAGGTCGGCGAGCGAGGCGTACTCGCTTGCAGAGAGCTTTACCTGAAAGCGCTTCTGGAACGCGCGGCGATGAAAATAACGGACAGGCCTGCCCGCCACCTTAACCACAAGACCGGCGCGAACAAGGTCGTTGAGGTACTGGCTCGCCAGGCTCCTGGAGATGATGAGCGTCTCGGCGATGTCGGAGGTGGACAGACGGGCAAGGTCGTCGAGCGAGACGGCAGAGGTGAGGGCCTCGAGATGCTCGAGAATCCTGTCCCTCATGTCGACGGGTTTCTTTGCCAAGCTGTCCTGTGTGGTCTTGTCCATGACTTCTTACCTCCTCGTACAAGGAGTATAAGGGGAGAACAGAGAACGGAAGGGGGCGCGTGGGGGAATCAACAGCTCCGAGGAAAAGTCCACCACTTGAGGGGCAGAAAACAACGGCCATTGAACATTCAGGGCCGACGCTCAACACTTCGGCTCGACACTTCGCTTTGGAAAGGGCCCCGGCGCGCCGGGGTCCCAACATAAAGAAGGGCCCCGGCGCGCAGGGCCTAAAGCTTAACCATGCGCGCGGCGATGCGGGCGCAGTCGCAGGCGGCCTTCTTCTCGAAGGTGTTGTAGTCGACGACCCGGCCCTCGGCGCAGGGCTTGTCGCTGATGGCGCGCACGACGACGAGGGGCACGCCGTTGAGATAAGCGGCCTGCGCGATGGTGCAGCCCTCCATCTCGCAGCACAGGTCGCCGAAGGTCGCGAGGATTCGCTCCTTCTGTTCCGCGGGCGAGACGAACTGGTCGCCGGAGACGACGCGGCCCTTGAGGACCTTAATGTCGGGGGGCGACGGCGGCCGCGGCGGCGCACGCCGCCAGCAAGGGCCGGAACGGATCGCGCAAGATCAAGGCGTCGCCCGGGAGGTCGGGCGTTACCGTCAGCCGGCGCCGCGTCTGCCGCATCATGAGGGAGAACGGACTGGCCGGCGCATACGGCAGGAAGAGGTTCAAGGTGCACCCCGGGGCGGTCAACGAGGCCGACGTGTCGAACGTCGTCGCGCGCGGCTTCGGCGGCAGGGCGCCGTGCACCCATATATGCAGCGACTTGGCCTGCGTGCGCGTCGGGGCGTCGTGGAACTACGTCTGCCTGCTCGTCGACCTCTGCAACGGGGAGATCGTCGGCCACTCCGAAGGACCGAGGAGGGACGCGCGAGCTCCGAGCCAAGCTCTTGGATTACGTGCACTGGTACAACAACTTCAGGATCCACTCGACGCTGGGCTACATGTCGCCGGTCGAGTTCAGGGAGGCGGGGCCGTCCCTCCCGGAATCGTCCAAATAAGTGTTGCCAATCCATAGCCAATCCAGCCATCATCTTCGCGAAGGCGGACGTCAGGAAAAGCTCGGCTTGAGCTCGGTCGGACGCGGTCTGTGGGGCATCATTCAGGCTCAGGGGGTCTCCTTGTCTTCTTCGGTCGCAACCTGAATGATAGGGACGGCCCCTTCTCTCTTTCCCCTTCGTTTTCGACGCGTCACCCTCTCGGCGGGCTTAAGGCTCGCGCTCGCGGGTGCAGGGGCTACGCCCAAACCCCAAAAACGTAACGCCGTGCTCGAAGCGTTTCCGGACGTCAGCGTAATCTCAAATCCCGTTCGTCAACTCATGGGCAAGCCACCTGAGACTACTCATTTCTCCTACTGGCAATGAAGACCTGCGACCTGCAGTTTTGCAAACTGCTTGAAAGCCACCTGCGTTGATTCACTTCCTATTGCAGCTGGCGGCTTGCACGCGAAAAGGTATTTAAGTTTCAAAACGGGCGTTTTCGGCGCTATCGAGCCTCCAAAGGCATCCCGCCGCGCCCTTTGGGACAAAAACAAAAACTCAAAGCCCTGAGTTCGAAAATAGTTTTTGGAGTTGTCCCGACTTTTGTCCCCGAAGCCGACGAAACGCGACAGGGTGTCACCTGGCGGCACTCGATTCGAGACGGCACCGAAAACTGGATGCAACCGGAATGACGGGACGGCAGAACCGAAGCCATCGAGTGGGGATAGAAAAAGGCCCGGGTGCTGTGGCATCCGGGCCTTTGCTAGCAACTTGATGTTGCGGGCAGCTTAGAACTTGTGGCCGCACTTCTTGCAGACGCGCAGCTTGTTCTTGCCGTCCTTCTCGTGACCGACGCGGGTAACCTTACCGCACTCGGGGCAGACGAGATTGACGTTGGAGGCGTCGATGGGAGCCTCCTGCGAAACGATGCCGCCCTGCTGGTTGGCAGCGTTGGGCTTGACGGCCTTCTTGACGACCGAAACGCCCTCGACAACGACCTTGTTCTCGGCGGGGAGAGCACGCAGGATAACGCCCTGCTTGCCGCGATCCTTACCAGAGAGAACCTGGACCTTATCGCCCTTCTTGATATACATATATCTCCCCTAACTACAGGGTCTCGGGAGCGAGCGAGACGATCTTCATGTACTTCTTGTCACGAAGCTCGCGAGCGACAGGCCCGAAGATACGGGTGCCGACGGGCGAACCATCGTTGTTGATGACAACGCAGGCGTTCTCATCAAAGCGAATGTAGGAGCCATCCTTGCGGCGGATCTCCTTAACGGTGCGAACGACGACGCAACGGACAACGTCCTTCTTCTTGACGTTGGCGCCAGGGGTAGCCTCCTGGACAGCACCGATGAACACATCGCCGATGCCTGCATAACGACGCTTGGAACCGCCAAGCACCTTGATGCAGCGAATCTTGCGAGCGCCGGAGTTGTCGGCGACGTTCAGCATGGTTTGCATCTGAATCATGGTAGATGTTCCTCCGAACTAAGAACCGAAGAGAGGTGCGCAGCCTTTATACGGCCCGTGGTATGCAAGCCAGGCATACGCACATCTTCGGAAACGTACAAGTCGTAAGAGCGACTGCTTATTTAGCGCGCTCGACGACCTCGATGAGGCGCCAACGCTTCATCTTGGACATAGGACGGGTCTCCATAACGCGGACGGTATCGCCCACGCCAGCCGTGCACTCCTCGTCGTGAGCGTGCAGCTTCTTGGAGCTGGTCATCATCTTGCCGTACTTGGGGTGACGCTTGCGCTCGGTGATGGTGACAACAATGGTCTTGGCACCGGAGACGGAGGTAACGACACCCGTACGGACCTTACGCGAGTTACGCGAATCAGTCATGTTCTCTCCTTAGGTCCTACTCGGCGACAGCGGACTTCTCCGCTGCGATCTCGCGGGCGCGCTGCTCCGTGAGGACGCGAGCGATGTCCTTCTTCACGGTGTTGACGCGAGCGGTGTTGTCCAGCTGGCTGGTGGCCATCTGGAAACGAAGGTTAAAGAGCTCGGCGCGCATTTCCTTCAGCTTCTCAACGAGCTGAGCGTCCGAGAGCTCACGAATCTCTGCGGGCTTCATTAGTTCTCCTCCTTGGCGGCGGCGGCGTCCTCAGCAGCCCACTTGGCCTCGAGAGCGGCCTCCTCAGCCATCTCCTTCTCGATGCGCTGCTCAGCGTTCTTAGCAGCAACAATCTTGGTCTTGATGGGAAGCTTGTGCTGTGCAAGACGCAGAGCCTCGCGAGCGACCTCCTCGGGCACGCCCTTGACCTCGAACATGATGCGGCCGGGCTTGACGACGGCCACCCACTCCTCGGGGTTACCCTTACCAGAACCCATGCGAGTCTCGGCAGGCTTCTTGGTGATGGGCTTATCGGGGAAGATCGTGATGTAGACACGACCGCCACGCTTCATGTAGCGGGTCATGGCAATACGAGCGGCCTCGATCTGACGGTTGGTGATCCAATGGGCCTCGAGAGCCTGGATACCAAACTCGCCGAAATGCAGCTCGGTATTACCCTTGGCCTGGCCCTTCATGGAGCCACGCTGCACCTTGCGGTGAAGAATACGCTTAGGGGCAAGCACTACTGACCCCTCCTCTCGGAGTTACGACGACGAGGACGGGAAGAGCCCTCGAGTGCAGGGTTGGGAACAGGCTGGCCCGGGAGCTTCTCGCCCAGGTAGATCCAGACCTTCACGCCGCAAGCGCCCATGGTGGTGCTGGCGACAGCCGTGCCGTAGTCGATCTTGGCACGGAGGGTGTGCAGAGGCACGCGACCCTCGCGGTACCACTCACGACGGCCCATCTCGGCACCGCCGAGACGACCGGAGCACTGGATACGGATGCCCTTAGCGCCGGCCTTGCGGGCGGACTGGACAGCCTTGCGCATAGCGCGACGGAAGGCAACGCGGCCCTCGAGCTGCTCGGCGATAGACTGAGCAACGAGGTTGGCGTCGAGCTCGGGGCGCTTGATCTCGACAACGTCGACGGAGAGCTGGCCCTTGGAGACGCCAGCGACCTTCTCGAGCTCGGTGCGGAGGGTATCGATCTCGGCACCCTTCTTACCGATGACAACGCCGGGGCGAGCGGTGAGGATAATGACCTTCACCTTGTCGCCAGCGCGCTCGATCTCGACGCGGGAGACAGCTGCGCGGGAAAGACGCTTCTCGAGGTACTTGCGGATCTCGAGATCGTTACCGAGGGTCTTAGCGTAATCCTTCTCTGCGAACCAGCGGGAGCGCCAGTTCTCGGTGATGCCAAGACGGAAGCCGGTGGGGTAGACTTTCTGACCCATACAGCTTTACGCCTCCTTTCGAGGAGCAACGACGACGGTGATGTGGGAAGTACGCTTCAGAATACGAGAAGCGGAACCCTTGGCGCGGGGACGGATGCGCTTAAGCGTCGGACCCTCGTCAACATAGGCAGCGGCGACAACCAGGTTGTCGGCACGCAGACCGTTGTTGTTCTCGGCGTTCGCAACGGCGGAACGGAGAACCTTCTCGACATCCACGGCGACGGCGCGGTCGCAGAAGTGGAGGATGTCGAAGGCCTGAGCGACAGGCTTGCGGCGGATCAGATCGACCACCAGGCGGGCCTTGCTGGGGGAAACACGCACGTACTTAGCGACGGCGCGAACCTCGGTGGCCTCAGTTTCAATAGACTTAGTTGCCATTTACGGTTAACCCCCTATTTGGCCTTGTGGCCACGGAACGTACGAGTCGGCGCGAACTCGCCGAGCTTGTGACCAACCATGGACTCGGTAACATACACGGGCACATGCTTGCGGCCGTCGTGGACGGCGATGGTGTGACCAACCATCTCGGGGAAGATGGTGGACGCGCGGGACCAGGTCTTCACGACGTCCTTCTTGCCAGCCTCGTTCATCGCGGTGATACGCGAGAGAAGGCGAGTCTCCACGAACGGGCCCTTTTTGAGACTTCTGCTCATAAGTGCTTTCTCCTAAAACTCGGTATCCGAAATTACTTCTTACGGCGACGAATGATGTGCTGGTTCGAGACCTTCTTCTTCTTGCGCGTACGAAGGCCCTTCGTCGGCTTACCCCAGGGGGTAACAGAGGGACGACCAGAGGTGTGGTTCTTGCCCTCGCCACCGCCGTGCGGGTGGTCGACAGGGTTCATGACGGTACCGCGGACGGTCGGGCGCACGTTCATGTGACGCTTACGGCCGGCCTTGCCGATGACGATGTTGGAGTGATCGGCGTTGCCGACCTCACCGACGGTGGCGCGGCAGGTAACGAGGATGCGGCGCATCTCGGAGGAAGGCATACGGACGATAGCGTACTTGCCCTCCTTACCCATCAGCTGGCAGGAGTTACCGGCGGAACGGGCGATAGCGGCGCCCTTGCCCGGCTGGAACTCGACGGCGTGGATGAGCGTACCGACGGGGATGTCGGCGAGGGGCAGAGCGTTGCCCGGCTTGATGTCGGCGTCAGAACCGGACATGATGGTCTGACCGACCTCGAGGCCCTTGGGGGCCAGGATGTAGCGCTTCTCACCGTCAGCGTAGTGCAGCAGAGCGATGCGAGCGGAACGGTTCGGATCGTACTCGATCGTGGCAACCTTGGCGGGCACGCCGTCCTTGTTGCGCTTGAAGTCGATCACGCGGTAACGACGCTTCACGCCGCCGCCCTGGTGGCGGGTGGTGATGCGGCCGTTGTTGTTACGACCGGCCTTCTTGGGCAGGGGCTCGAGAAGAGACTTCTCGGGCTTGGTGCAGGTGATCTCGGAGAAGTCGGAGATCGTCTGCCAACGCCTACCAGCGGAGGTCGGCTTAAGGTGCTTTACAGCCATTACAATCCCTTTCAATAGGAATCCGTTAGCCATCGCAGACAGGGATTCGAGGTTCTGCCTCGGGTGCGATGACACCGGACGTATACACGGTTCCGGGCGTGTCCATTTTATACGCCCAAAACCTTGAGCTCTCGCCTCCCCTAGTTGGGAGGCATGAGCTCACTCAACAGCAGCGAGTCTTAGGCCTGGTTGCCAAAGACCTCGATGGTGTCGCCCTCGGCCAGCGTGACGATGGCCTTCTTCCAAGAACGGGTCTTGCCGGCGACATAGCGCACGCGCTTGGTCTTGGGCTTGACCGTCAGGGTGTTCACGCGAACGACCTTGACGCCGAAGATCTCCTCGACTGCGTCCTTGATCTGATACTTGTTAGCATCCTTGGCGACCTCGAACGTGTACTTGTTCAGCTCCATGCCGGAGAAGGAACGCTCGGACACGATCGGACGGATGATGATCTCGTGGGCGGTCATTTATGCAAGCACCTCCCCGAAGTGAGCGGCGATGTCGGCGGGCATCAGCACGGCGTTGTTGTTGACGAGATCGTAGGTGTTGGCCTCGTCGGCAGTGATGATGAACGTCTTGGGAATGTTGCGGAACGACAGGTAGGCGTTGACGTCCTCATCGCGAACGATGATGGTCAGACGCTTGCCCTCAAGGCCGAGAGCCTTGAGCATGGCGACGGCAGCCTTGGTGGAAGGCTTCTCGAAGCCGTAGTCGTCGACGAGCACGAGCTCGCCATCGGCCAGCTTGGCGGACAGCGCGGAGCGCATAGCCAGCTTGACCTCCTTGTTGTTCATACGCTTAGCGTAGGAACGGGGCTTGGGGGCGAAGACAACGCCACCGTGACGCCACTGGGCAGCACGGATGGAACCCTGGCGGGCACGGCCGGTGCCCTTCTGACGCCAAGGCTTCTTGCCGCCACCGGAAACCTCAGAGCGGCCCTTAGCGGACTGGGTGCCCTGACGCCAAGAGGCCATCTGGCACTTGACGATGTGGTGCATAACGTGGATGTTCGGCTCGATGCCGTACACCTCAGCGGCGAGCTCGGCCTCGGCGACCTTCTTGCCCTCGCTGTTCTTTACTTCAAACTTTGCCATTTAAGTGTTCTCCTTGGTATGACGCTGGGCTAAATGGGCTGGGCCCTTAGGCCATACGGATGGCGACGAGACCATTCTTGGCACCCGGGACAGCGCCCTTGACCAAGATGAGGTTCTGCTCGGCATCGATGCGGACAACGGAAAGGTTCTTGACGGTAACGCGCTCGTTACCCATGTGACCGGCCATCTTGACGCCCTTGAGGACGCGCGCAGGATAGGCGCACTGACCGATAGAACCGGGGTGACGCTGGAAGTGAGAACCATGCGTCATAGGACCGCGGCGCTGACCCCAGCGCTTGATGCGACCCTGGAAGCCCTTACCCTTGGAGGTACCGATGACGTCGACCTTCTCGACATCAGCGAAATCAGCGACGGTGACGACCTCGCCGACCTTGTGCTCCTCGCCGTTCTCGACGCGGACCTCACGAAGGAAGCGGACAGGCTCGACGCCAGCCTTGGCGAAGTGACCAGCCATGGGCTTGTTCACGTTCTTGGCCTTGATGTCGCCGAAACCGATCTGGACGGCGTCATAGCCGTCGGTTGCCTGAGTTTTAACCTGCGAGACAGCGCAGGGGCCAGCCTGGATGACCGTGACGGGAACGACGTTGTCGTCCTCGTCCCAAACCTGGGTCATGCCAATCTTGCGGCCGAGAATCATGCTGATCAAGATATGATCCCAACTCTCGCGTGGTCTTGGGACAATGCGTACACCACCGAGCGTACGCCCCTAGAGGACCACTACTTACACGACGTGCTCCCCAGCCTTGTATTTCGCCCGGACTACCTGACAACCCTATTAAGCAGGCATTTTGTCCAGCCAGAATACTCCCCTGGTTACACACAGCTGATTAGTATACACGGCTGCGGGCGTATCCATCGAGATTCATATTTCACTCACATTGTTTACGCAGGTAAAGTGCGTGGAGTCGCCTGGGCTTGGCAGAGGGGCGGCGAAATATATTAAGTTTCCTGCTCTACAGTCCTGCGCAAGACGGAAAGCACATTAAGTGCTTTCCTTTGCGTGCGGAACTCGCGACAAACTTAATATATTTCGCCGCCCCTCTGCCAAGCTCGGGAGACGACACGTTAATGTCTGCTAAACCTTGCTCGCTCAGCTAATTACTTTGTTGAGGGTCCACTATTTGCTGGAGGGAAAACTTGCATTGCATTGGCTCGCCTTCTGCTTGTGGCTTTTCCTCGTCAAAATCGAAGATCATGATGGCGCAGTTGGGGAGTTTTGTTGGGAGCTCAAAGTCCGCTGGGGCGGCAGCCTTGATGAATTGGCGGCTGGCGCTGCCGTGGCTTACTGCTAGGAGGGTTTCGATGCCCTCGGAGCCCATGAGATTGGTGAGGGTGCCTACCATACGTTCTTGCAGCGCGCGGCTTCCTTCTCCTCCGAAGGGGACCAAATCCTCGCCCGGATCCCAGACGTCGGTGGGTAGCGCGTCGTGGGGGCCTTCTTCGAAGGTGCCGTAGCAGCGCTCGATGATGCCTTCGCAGGGCTCGACTGCTGCGTCCGGGCCGAGGAGTTCGCATGCGACGAGCTGAGCTGTGTCCATGGCTCGGCCTAAGGGCGAAGAGACCACTTTGTCGGGGACAACGTCGTGGCTCTTGAGCCATGCGGCTGCCATTCCCGCCTGTTTACGGCCCAGGTCGGTTAACGGTGAATCACAGCGACCCTGGACCAGCTTTTTGACGTTGAATTCCGTCTGGCCGTGGCGGAGTAGGTATAGGCGCTTCATGCTCTCCCCTTCTGCATAACTTGCTTTATCGGCACAACCCTACTCGTGGGTATGGCCTACGTAGTCTTCGTCGATCGTGATCTTGGCAATCGACTTGGGGTATTCCGATTCGACCCGTTGTGCCAGCGCGTGCTTTAAGTCTTCGGCACTCATCTGCAGATCCGAGGGTCGCACGCAGTCAAAAATCACGTTGGTGTGCGTGGGACCCGGCACACAGCGCAGATCGTGAATTGTAAGACGGCTATCGATCTGTTGAGCCATGGCGTTGATGCGCAAACGCATGCTTGCCAGCTTGGGGTCATCGGTCACGATGGGATCGTAATGGAGCGTGACGATCATGCCGTCTTCGTTCCTAAACGCCTGCTCAATATTGTCGAGCGTGTCATGACTTTCCAGAGGGCTGGCCTCGGCTGCCATCTCGGCGTGAGCGCTTGCGAACTTCCTGCCCGGGCCGTAATCGTGAACCATCAGATCGTGAACGCCCAAAACGCCGGGATAGCTCATGATCTTGTCTCGAATGTGCTTGACCAGCTTAGGATCGGGCGTCTGGCCCAAAAGCGGGCTCACCGTATCCTGGATGAGTTCAAAACCGCTCCAGCCAATATAGGCACCAACGGCAAGGCCGACCCAAGCGTCAAGGTTGATGCCCGTCACCTGCGAAACAATTGCGCACGCCAGTACGGCGCCCGTGGCAAGAACATCGTTCTTGGAATCCTGCGCGGTCGCATGCAGCGTCTCGGACTCAATGCGATCGCCGAGCTTTTGGTTGAGGGCCGCCATCCAGAGCTTTACGACCATCGAAAGCACTAGAACTGCCACCAGGGCAAGCGAGAACTCGACAGGTTCGGGGTGGATGACGCGCTCGACCGAGGACTTCACCAGTTCAACGCCAATCAGCAGCACGAGTGCCGCCACGACCAGACCCGAGAGATACTCGTAGCGACCGTGGCCGTAAGGATGCTCGGGGTCGGCCGGCTTGCTCGCCAGCTTAAAGCCCAGCACGCTCACGATATTCGAGCTGGCATCGGACAGGTTGTTCATGGCATCCGCCACAATCGAAACCGATCCCGAAACCACACCAATGGCACCCTTTGCAGCACAAAGCGCCACATTGGCGACAATACACACCATGCCCGCTAACGTGCCCACACGCGCACGATCACCCTGCGCGCGCCTAACAATCCACTCGACCATCTGCATCCGCCCCCACGGTACTACTTATATATCTATTGCTTGACCGGATTGTAGTGTAGCCACTTTGTCCCCCAGATACAAAAAGGCCGCAGCCCACACGAGCAACGGCCTTGGAACACGACAAAGGGATCGTCCTTTTGTCGCACAGGTTTATGCGCTTACTTCAGCAGCGCTCGCCACTGTTTCGGGCGAATCGGCTCCGTCCCCCGTCGCCTGCCCCTTCGCCGGCACCACGCCAAAGCAGTAGCTCAGCGCCGCAGACACCGCAAATGCCACACCGCCGGCAGCGCAGCACCACAGCAGGTTCGAGATGCCGCCCGTGGCAAAGCCAATGACCATAAGGACATTCGTCATGCCGATGGTATAGGCCGTAACGTGGCCCACGGCCGCAACAAGGCCTCCGACGGCGCCGCCAATGGCCATGCACGTCAGGCACCTGCCATATTTAAAGCCGCAACCGTACAGCGCCGGCTCGCTTACGCCGCCAAGAACACCCGAGATTGAATAGCCCAGCATGAGCGCCTTCTCGTCCTTATCCGCAACGCGAAGCGACGCGCCAAAGGGCATGCCCCAAACGGCGAACGTTGCCATCGTCGCGGCGATCAGGATGCACGAATCCGTTCCCACACTCATAAACTGCGCATAGGCGAGCGATAGGACAACGTTGCTGACGCCGGCGATCTTTAGGAACTCCCAGCCCGCAGCAAGCCCCATGAGCGTGAGCAGCGACACGATGCCACCGGAATTGCCAAGCATAAACATAAGCTGGCCCAACAGCATGCCCAGATAGCTGCCCGCCGGCGCCGTAATACACAGCGAAACCGGAACCATGACAAGCATGGTCGCAAACGGAACGAACGAAAACGCCACGTCCTTAGGGATAACGCGCTTAAAGAAACACTCCACTCGCCATAGCACGGGCACCGAGATGAGAACCGGAATAACAGTCGTCGTGTAATCGTTGACCGGCGCAGGAAGCAGACCATACACGGAAGTCATCGATGCCCCCGTCGTCGATGCGGCATCGACAAGCTTGAGTAAATCGGGTGCAATCAATACGCCGCCCAGCATCATGCCCAGCTGCTCCGAGCAACCGAGCTGGCGGGCGGCCGCCCAACCAAGATAAATGGGCAAAAAGTAGTAGCCGGCGTTATAGAGCCAACTGTAGAACAGGCGATAGATATCGGAATCGGCAGACCACAGGCCCAGCATGCCTTCGCCCATAATGACAGCGACGGTGCGGAACAACGCCGCGCAGACAATAAACGGCAGCGCCGACATCATGCTTTTGGACAGATAGTCCACCACGGCCATGGCGTTTGATGAAACCGACGTTGTAAACGAGGTGTTAGAAACTTGTAGCATGGAACGCCTTTCCCAATATGACATGCGGGCTGTCCCTTTGTCACATCGTGCGGTATCGACCGATTGCGCGGTACTTTTCGTAGCGGAGGTTTGTGAGGGTCGCGTCGTCGAGCTGCCCAAGCGTATCGAAGGCATCAAATGCCGAGGACATGACGGCACCGGCGATCTCCTCATGCGACAGGCCCTTATCGTCAACAATGCCGTCGATGATGCCGAGCGCCAGCAGATCGGGGGCCGTGAGCTTAAGCGCCTCGGCGGCCTCATCCGCACGCTCGGTATCCTTCCACAGGATCGACGCACAGGCCTCGGGGCTCACGACTGAATAGGCCGAGCTCGAGAGCATCAGGATGCGGTCGGCCACGGACAGCGCCAGCGCGCCACCAGAGCCGCCCTCGCCTGTCACCACCGAGACAATCGGTGTCTTAAGGCCGCTCATCTCCATGAGATTCTGAGAAATCGCCTCGCCCTGGCCGCGCTCCTCGGCACCGATGCCGCAAAACGCGCCCGAAGTATCGACCAGGCACAGAACCGGTCGACCAAACTTTTCGGCCTGGCGCATAAGGCGACGCGCTTTGCGGTAGCCCTCGGGATGTGCCATGCCAAAGTTGCGACGCATGCGCTCTTTGGTCGTGGTGCCGCGCTCGATGGCGATGACCGTTACGGGGCGCCCGTCTTTCCAGCCAATGCCAGCCACCACAGCGGCGTCGTCGCCAAAGTAGCGGTCGCCGTGCAGCTCCACAAATCCATCCAGGCTCAGCGAGATCATCTCGCCTGCCGTGGCGCGATCTGCCGAGCGGGTCTGTTTGACAATCTCGAGCGCGGTTTTTGGTGCGGCCGAGCGCTTGAACAAGTGTCCCAACTTTTTGCCGCGGCGACCCGTATGCACGATCTCATGCGGTGCCCCCAGGCCGGGCGCGTGCCCTTCGTGCAGCGCCAGCAGCTCGCCTACCGTGAGCGCAATCTCGCCACGCGGAACAACGGCATCGCAAAAGCCGTGCTCCAGCAAAAACTCGGAGCGCTGGAATCCCTTGGGCAGGCGCTTGTGCATGTTCTGCTCGATCACGCGCGGGCCGGCAAATGCCGTCAGGGCATCGGGCTCGGCCAGGATAATATCGCCCTCCATTGCAAAGCTCGCGGTTACGCCTCCGGTCGTGGGGTCAGTGAGCACCGTGATATACAGACCGCCCGCCTCGCTGTGGCGCCTAACCGCCGCAGAAATCTTGGCCATCTGCATAAGCGACGTCACGCCCTCTTGCATGCGCGCGCCGCCCGAAACGGTAAAGCCGACAACCGGCAATCCCAGCTCGATCGCATGCTCAAATGTGCGACAGATCTTCTCGCCCACCACGGAACCCATCGAGCCCATCATAAAGTTGGCGTCCATAAAGAAGAGCGCCGTATCGCAACCGCAGATTTTGCCCTTGCCGCACACAACGGCATCGCGCTCGCCCGAACGTTCGCTCACGCTCTTGAGCTTGTCGGCATAGCCGGGAAACGAAAGGAAGTCCTCCGGCGCCAGACTGGCATCCCATTCCTCAAACGTGCCCTCGTCGACCGTCATGCGCATGCGCGCGCGACCGCTCACGCGAAAGTGTTTGCCGCAACGAGGGCAGACCTCGAGGTTGTCGTGTAGGCGTGCCTCATCGATCACGCGGCGGCACTCCGGGCACTTGATAAACACGTGGCGCGCGGGAAACTCGGCGCACGACTCGGTCATCGGTCCCTCGAGGACGTTGACCGTCTTCGCTTTTCTATTCATCAGCATAGAGATGCCCCATCAGATCGGTGTGATACATGCCCGACAAGAACTCGTCGTTTGCCAGCACGTCGAGCTGAAGCTCGCTGTTTTCGCTCACGCCCTCAATCACGAGCTCGCCCAGGGCCGAGCGCATCTTGCGAATGGCGCCGTCACGCGTGGGCGCACACACGATGAGCTTGCCAAGCATGGAGTCGTAGTACGGCGGAACTTTCGCACCGGTAAACATGGCGGAATCCCAGCGCACGCGCGGACCACCCGGCACACGCAACGCGGTGACCGTTCCGCATGACGGCAGAAAGTCCGGCGTTTCGGCATTGATGCGGCACTCCATGGCGTGGTTGCGGACCGGCATGTCCTCCTGCTCAAAGGGCAGAGGCTGGCCGGCTGCCACGCGCAGCTGCCACTTGACCAAGTCGGTATCGGTCACAAACTCTGTAACCGGATGCTCCACCTGCAAGCGCGTGTTCATTTCCATAAAGTAGAAATTGCCGTCGTCCGAATACAGAAACTCGATGGTACCGGCTCCTTCGTAGCCGACGGCACGAGCCAGGTCACGCGCTGCCTTGTGCATGCGAGCACGAATGTCGTTGTGTCCGTCGAGGCACGGCGCGGGACTCTCTTCGATCAGCTTTTGGTTGCGCCGCTGCACCGAGCACTCGCGCTCGCCGAGCGAAAACACATGGCCCTGCTTATCGGCCATAATCTGTACCTCAACGTGATGCGCCGGCGCGACGAACTTCTCCATGTAGCACTCGCCGTCGCCAAAAACGGCCTCGCCCTCGGCTCGTGCTTCAATAAAGGCCTTTGCCGCATCTTCCACGCGCTCGACCTTACGAATACCGCGACCGCCGCCGCCCGCACGCGCCTTAATAAGCACGGGGCAGCCAATGCGCTCAGCCTCGGCCGTTGCCTCCTCGGGACTTTTGAGCAAATCGCAGCCCGGCACGATGGGCACGCCCGCCGCGGCAGCCGTTCGACGTGCGGCGTCCTTGTCGCCCATGCTGTCGATCACCTTGGCCGAAGGACCAACAAACGCCAGGCCATACTTGTCGCAGTCGCGCACGAAGCTCGCCTTCTCGGAGAAAAAGCCATAGCCGGGATGAATTGCCTTAGCTCCCGACTTCACGGCACAGGTGAGCACAGCATCGTCGTTGAGGTAGCTCTCGGCAAGACGCGGGCCGCCGATGCAATACGCCTCGTCGGCAAGCTGCACGTGCAGCGCGTCCGCATCGGCCGTGGAGTAGACGGCGACGGTCTTGATGCCCATATCGCGGCACGCGCGGATAACACGGACCGCGACTTCGCCGCGGTTGGCGATGAGCACTTTGTCGAACATGAAGCCTTCCTTAACTTTCGTGCATGAGTGCAAAAGACATATCGGCGCGGCAGCAAACCTCACCGTTGACGCTCGCAGTACCCGTCGCAAAGCGGAACGGCCCGCGCGCACGCGTGATGGAGCACACCAGATCAACCGTGTCGCCCGGGCGCACCGGACGCTTAAAGCGCACCTTGTCCAGACTCGTGTAGAACGGCGTCGCGCCGCGCGCCTCCTCATCGCCCATCAGCAGCACGCAACAGTTTTGGGCGAGCATCTCGCACTGAATCACGCCGGGGACCACCGGGTTTCCCGGAAAATGCCCCTGCAAAAAGTACTCGTCGCCCGTGATCGTGATCTTGCCGTGGGCCTCGTCGCCCACCAGCTCGGCCTCGTCGAGCAAAAGCATCGGTTCGCGATGCGGCAACAGTTCCTTAAGCTCTTCTTTGTTCATGGATATCACCTATCCGATCCTCATGAGGCAGCTGCCAAACTCCACGAGGTCGCCGTCGGCCACGCAGATCTCGAGCACCTCGCCGTCTGCCTCTGCCGTTACCTCGTTGAGAACCTTCATGGCCTCGATGATGCAGAGCGTCTCGCCGGCCTTGACCTTAGAGCCCACGTGCACAAACGGCTCGTCGCCCGGCGCCGGGGCAGCATAGAAAACGCCGACCATGGGAGCGGTCACCTCGGTGCCCTTGGGCTCTGGTGCGGCGGCAGGTGTCTGCGCGGCGGGCTCCGGTGCGGCAGGCGCGACTGTGGGAGCTGCAACTGGAGCGGCCATAGCGCTCGGCATGGGCATGGGCACGGCAACCGGCTGTGCGGCGCTCGCGCGCTCGAGTTCGACCGCGGTGCCATCGGGCTCCTCAACGCGCACGCGCGTGAGGCCGCGGTCCTCCATCACATCGGCTATCTCGGCAAGTCTTTTGGAATCCATGCTCTAGCTCCTCGTATATCTACGCAGCGCGATGGCGGCGTTGTGCCCGCCAAAGCCTAGGTTGGTCGAAAGCGCCCAGGTAAGGTCGGCGCGAACTGCGCGATTGGGCGTGTAGTCAAGATCGCAGGCGGGATCGGGCGTGCGGTAGTTAATGGTCGGCGGCACCACGCCCTGCTCGAGCGCCATGGCGCAGGCCATGACCTCGATGGCGCCCGTGGCACCGATCATGTGGCCGGTCATCGACTTAGTCGACGAGACGTGCGCGGCGCGCGCCGCGTCCTCGCCGAGCGCACGCTTAATGCCCGCCGTCTCGGACGAATCGTTGAGCTTGGTCGATGTGCCGTGGGCATTGATGTAGAGACCCTCGGAAGGCTTGACGTCGCCCTCGGTCACCGCCAGCGATATCGCGCGGGCAATGCCGGCAGCCTCGGGATCAGGACTCGTGATGTGATAGGCATCATCGGTGTTGCCGTAGCCCACGACCTCGGCATAAATGTGCGCACCGCGCGCCTGCGCATGTTCCATGCTCTCGAGCACGAGCACGCAGGCGCCCTCGCCCATCACAAAGCCGTCGCGGTCTGCATCGAACGGACGGCAGGCCGTCGCGGGATCGGGGTTGGTGGTCAATGCGCGGCAGGACGTAAAGCCCGCAACGGCATCGGGGATAATGGCCGCCTCGGCGCCGCCCGCGAGGATCGCGTCGGCATAGCCGTGCTTGATGGCGCGGAACGCCTCGCCCACCGCATGGGCCGAGGTTGCGCACGCGGTCACCACGGGCAGGGTCGGGCCCTTTGCCTTGTGGCGGATTGCGATATTGCCCGATGCCATGTTGGGGATCATCATCGCGATCATATAGGGCGATGCGCGGCGGGGCCCACGTTCGGCAATCGTATGGACGTTGTCGACGAGCGTCGTCATGCCGCCCACGCCCGAGCCCACGTAGACGCCCAGGCGCTCGCGATCGATGGCGCCTTCGACATCAAAGCCTGCATCGTGCATGGCTTCGTCCGAAGCCGCCATCGCAAACTGAACGCAGGGGTCGAGATGCTTGGCGTCACGCTTGCCAAAGTACTCGTTGCCGTCAAAGCCCTTGACCTCGGCTGCCACCTTGACGGCAAACGCATCGGTATCGAAGTGCGTGATCGGGCCGATGCCGCACGTGCCGGCGCACATGGCCGCCCAGGTGGCAAGCGCGGTGTTGCCGAGCGGCGACACGGCACCGATACCGGTGATTGCAACTCTCTGTTCCATCATGGTCTCCTCATCCAAGCCGTTCTTCGGCCCTGGTTTCTACATCGCCATTCCGCCGTCGACGCGTACGACTTCGCCCGTAATGTAGGCAGCCGCATCGCTCACTAAAAATCGCACCACACCGGCCACCTCTTCGGGCTGCGCCATACGCTTAAGGGGAATCTGCTCCTCGGTTACCGTACGCACCTTCTCCGAGAGCTTTGCCGTCATATCCGTCTCGACAAACCCGGGGGCAACCGCGTTCACTCGTACGCCGCGGGGCGCAAGCTCGCGCGCCACCGCCTTGGTCAGGCCGATCACGCCCGCCTTGGAGGCAGCGTAGTTGGCTTGCCCGGCATTGCCCATCAGGCCCACGACCGAGCTCATGTTGACGACGCAACCGCCGCGCTGGCGCATAAAGGTCTTGGTGAGCGCGCGCATCATGTTGAATGTTCCCTTGAGATTGACGTCGAGCACGCGGTCGAAGGCGTCATCGCCCATGCGCATGAGCAGGCCATCGCGGGTGATGCCAGCGTTGTTGACGAGCGCCCAAATGGAGCCAAAGTCGTTGAGGACCGCTTCCACGCACGCGTTGACGGCAGCGGGGTCGGCCACGTCACATTGATATGAGCGCGCCGTGGCGCCAGCCGCCTCGCAGGTGTCGCACGTCTCGCGCGCCGCATCGAGGCTGCCGGCATAGACGACGGCGATATCGTAGCCATCCTCCGCCAGACCGATAGCGCAGGCGCGGCCGATACCCCGCGAGCCGCCCGTGACCAGTGCCACGCGACGTGAGTCGTTGCGCTCGAGCGCGCCATTGTTCAAGTTGCCCATGTCATTCCTTTCGGGTTACAGCCCTGTGGACTATGCAAGCTCGTCGGCAATAGCTGCGACCTGCTCGGCCGTTTCGCACGAATACACGCGAACATCGCTCAGCGTACGCTTGACCAGGCCCGACAGGGTTTTGCCAGGGCCGACCTCAATAAACGTGTCGATGCCCTGATCCTGCAGAGCATGCAGCGTATCGACCCAGCGTACGGCATGGCTCACCTGATTGGCCAAGACATCCGATGCCGTCTGGGGGTCCGCCGGATAGGGCGCCGCTGTCATATTTGCCAAAACAGGAATGAGCAACGGGGACGGCGCGTGACCGGCCTCAATATATGCGGCAAGGCCACAGGTCGCCTCGGCCATATAGGGGCTATGAAATGCACCCGACACCGCGACCTTCATGGCGCGGCCGCCAGCCTCTTTTACTAGGACGTCGAGCTCCTGCAGCGCCTCGGGCGCTCCGGCCACAACCGTCTGCTGTGGGCTGTTGTAGTTGACTGGCCAGCAGTCCTCGCCGGCCTGTTTTGCCAGGCCCTCGACTTGCGCCGCATCGAGCTTGATGACGGCGCGCATGCCGCCCGGATGGCGCTCGGCAGCCGCGGCCATCAGCGCCGCGCGCTCGCACACGAGCTCAAAGCCCGCTCGCGTATCGAACGCCCCCGCAAAGGTGAGCGCGGCGACCTCGCCCAGCGAGAATCCCGCACAGGCGGCAGGTACCACGCCGCGCTCACGCAGGGCGGCAGCCGCTGCCAGGTCGTGAACGAACACGCACGGCTGCGTGTTCTCGGTCTGCGAGAGCTCCTCCTTGGAGGCACTCCGGCATTGCTCGCTGGTCCCCGGGCGCACCTCGTCGGCAATGGCGAACACCTCGGCGGCCGCCGGCGATGTCTCGATCAAGTCGACGCCCATCGCGGGGTGCTGGGCACCCTGGCCGGCAAACAAAAACGCTACGCCACCCATGCGCACGCACCCTTCAGGACGTGCTCGGCGCCATCGACCAGGTCGTCAACGATTTCGCGTGCGCTCTGGCGCTCGTTGACCATGCCGGCAATCTGTCCACACAAAAACGAACCCTCTTCGTAGTTGCCGTCCTTGGCGGCCTTACGCAGCGCACCGGTTCCCATAGCACCGAGCTCCTCGGCACTCGCGCCGGAACCCTCGCTCTTGGCATAGGCGTTGGTGAAGGGGCTCTTGAGGGCACGCACCGGGTGTCCCGTCGAGCGGCCGGTCGCACGCGTCGAGGTGTCGTTGGCCTTCAGGACCATCTCCTTGTACTGCTCCGATACGGTGCACTCATCTGCGATCAGAAAGCGCGTACCCACCTGCACGCCGGCGGCGCCCAGCATAAAGGCGGCCGCCACGCCGCGGCCATCGGCGATACCGCCAGCCGCAACCACGGGAATATCGACCACATCGACAACCTGCGGCACCAGTGCCATCGTCGAGGTCTCGCCAATATGGCCGCCCGATTCGGTACCCTCGGCAACCACGGCAGTGGCTCCACGACGCGCCACGAGGCGCGCCAGCGCCACCGAGGCAACGACCGGGATGACCTTGATGCCCGCCTCGTTCCACGCCTTCATGTACTTGGTGGGATTGCCGGCACCCGTCACGACGACCGGCACCCGCTCGTCAATCACGACCCGCGCGACCTCGTCGGCAAACGGGCTCATGAGCATGACGTTGACGCCAAAGGGCTTATCCGTCCTGGCGCGCAGCTCATGAATCTGGTCGCGCAGCCAGTTGGCGTCGGCGTTCATGGCCGCGATAATCCCTAAGCCGCCCGCCTCGGACACTGCGGACGCCAGCGAGGCGTCGGCGATCCAGGCCATACCGCCCTGGAACACGGGCTTTTCGATGCCGAGCAGATCGCAGAGAGGAGTCTTGAGCATCTCTACTTCTCCAATGCCGCCTCGACCGTATCGGCGAACTCGCCGACCGTCTTGGGGTTCTCCTCGGTATCGAGCTGGATGCCAAACTCATCCTCGACGGCGACGAGGATCTCGACGGTGCCCAGACTGTCGAGACCAATCTCCTCGAGCGTGGACTCGGGCTTCATCTCGACGTCGTCAAGACCGGCGGTCTCGCGGATAACATCGCAAACGCGCTCGAAGGTCTTCTGATCTGCCATGGTAGTTCTCCTTTGTTTGTGCCCTAGGGGCGTTTTTATTTCCTATGTGCGACTACTTCCAACGAAGTAGATAGCCACCTATATCCAGACCGGCGCCAAATCCAACGAGGGCGATGGTGTCGCCCGTGTGAAGTGCACCGGCGTTTGCCAGCCGGTCGAGGGCAAGCGGAATGCATGCGCTCGAAATGTTGCCGGTCTCGCGCAGCGTTCGAACCACGCGCTTGTCTGGCACACCGAGGCGCTTGACCGCCTGACTCAGGATTCGTTCGTTAGCCTGATGAAATACAAAATGGTCGATGTCCTCGACCGAAATGCCCGCATCGCTCGCAAGCTTATGAACCGTGTCGCAAATCGCGTTGACGCCGAACTTGAACACGCGGCGGCCATTCATGGACAGCACGCTCTCGCTATCTGCGGAGGCCTTAAACGGCGAGGTGCCGACCAGACCGGGAACGCACAACGTCTCGACGTCGGGCGCCGTCGAAAGCTCAACGGCAAGGGGGCTGTCTCCCCCGGCCTCAATCACCGCGGCGCCTGCCCCATCGCCAAAGAGCACGCAGGTGGCGCGGTCGGTCCAGTCGAGCGCGCGCGTCATCTGCTCGGCAGCAACGACAAGCACATGCTTGGCTCGTCCTCGGGCGATATAGCCCTCGGCAACATCGAGCGCAAATACGAAGCCGGCGCAGGCCGCCGAGACATCGAAGGCAGGGCACGTCGCGCCTAGTCGCCCAGCAACGGCACACGCCTCAGCGGGAACAAGATGGTCACCCGTCGTCGTCGAGCAGACGATCAAATCCAACTGGCTCGCGTCGATTCCGGACACCTGGAGTGCCCGCTCGCTCGCCGCTACGGCAAGGTCATCAAGTGACTCGGTGGTGCAGACGTGGCGGCTCTTGATACCTGTGCGGGTAAAAATCCACTCATCCGAGGTATCGAGGAACTCGGACAGCTCGTCATTGGAAACACTGCGCTTAGGAAGCGCCGAGCCCGTTCCAAGAATCGTGAAACCCATCACTAACCTCCTTTGAGTTGTTGACGTGTTTACATCGACCATGAGAGGATAGCGCATTTCAGTCGTTGTTGACGTGTTAACATTAAATTGCCCAAATGCGACACAGGCTTCACATTGTGTCTATCTCTCGACACCATTACGTTATTCACTTATTCATTAAGGAGGTAGCAGCCGTTATGGATGCCAAATTAACGATAGTCGACGTAACCGGATCGACCAACGATGACCTGCTCGAAGCAGGTAAACAGGGAGCGCCGCATGGCACGGGACTTGCCGCCCGGGCTCAGACAGCAGGACGCGGCCGGCGCGGCCACAAGTGGGATTCAACCGCCGGCAACCTATTGCTTTCGATTGCCCTGCGTCCATGCGTTAATCCTGCGAAGTACTCTGGTCTTGCCGCCGTCAGCGGCCTAGCGGTGCTGGAGGCGCTCGAAAAACAGGGTCTTGCAAACGAGATTGGCCTCAAATGGCCCAACGACCTGGTCGCGCGTGGACGCAAGCTCGGCGGCATTCTGGTCGAGGCCGCACGCGATAACGAAGGCAAACCTTTCGCCGTCTGCGGTATTGGCGTCAATGTGAACTATGCGCCCCAAGAAGTGCCCGATGGCGGCCTGCCGGCAATCGGTCTCTCGGACCTTAACGAGAACGTTCCTGCTGTCGACATGCTCCTCGATGAGGTCTATCACGCAGTTATAGACGCTGTAGATGCCTGGGCAGAACGCCTCAACGCCATGGAAGAAAACACCGGACCGCTCGCGCCCGTCCACGGCGAATATGTCGCCCACCTCAATTGGATTGGAAAGCACGTTATCGCCCGCTCCCCTGCCGGTGACGAGCTGGCGCGAGGCATCTTTAAAACGGTCGATGGCTTTGGTCGTGCGTGCATCGAAACAGAAGACGGCTTGCGATCCTTCCATTTTGAGGAGGCGTCATTGCGCCCCTTGAGTGAGTAGGTCGCCACAGCCAGCCGCTCGGCAGCCTTACCCGGCGATCCAAACCCATCATGCAAAACAAAAGAGCCCCGCTACCGTAATGGCAGCGGAGCCCTTTAAGCTATGAGGAATATCGCTTAGAGCTTGATGTCGATGTCGACGCCAGCGGGGAGGTCGAGACGCATGAGCGAATCAACAGTGCCCGAGGTGGGGTCGAGGATGTCAATGAGGCGCTTGTGGGTGCGCATCTCGAACTGCTCACGGGAGTCCTTGTTCACGTGCGGCGAGCGGATGACCGTGTACAGGTTGCGCTCGGTGGGCAGGGGGACAGGACCGGAAACGCGAGCGCCGGTCTTCTGAGCGGTCTCGACGATGAGCTTCGCGGACTGATCGACGACCTCGTGATCATAGCCCTTGAGGCGAATGCGGATCTTCTGGGTAGCCAACTTAAACCTCCAAAGAGTGCGAGAGATGTTCTCGCGGATTACGTAACAGGGAGCTCGAACTTAGGCGTTCTTGCTCATGACCTCGTCCACGATGGACTTGGGCGCGGGCTCATAAGAGTCGAACTGCATCGTGTAGGATGCACGGCCCTGGGTCTGGGAGCGAAGGTCGGTAGCGTAACCGAACATCTCGCCCAGCGGCACCTTGGCACGGATGAGCTTGCTGTTCTTGCGATCCTCCATGCCCTCGATCTTGCCGCGGCGACCGGAGAGGTTGCCCATAACGTCGCCCATGTACTGCTCGGGGGTCTCGACCTCGACAGCCATGATCGGCTCGAGCAGCTGCGGATCGGATTTCTTGAGGGCGTCCTTGATAGCCATGGAACCGGCGATCTTGAAGGCGGCCTCGGAGGAGTCGACCTCATGGTAAGAACCGTCGAACAGGGTGACCTTGACGTCGAGGACCGGGAAGCCGGCGATAACACCGGTGTTCAGGGCCTCCTGGATGCCCTTGTCGATGGACGGGATGTACTCCTTGGGCACGACGCCGCCGACGATAGCGTTGACGAACTCGTAGCCGAAGCCCTCCTCCATCTTCTCGAGCTTGATGACGGCGTGGCCGTACTGACCGCGACCACCGGACTGACGGACGAACTTGCCCTCAGCCTTCTCGACGTCGTGACCAGCGGTCTCGCGGTAGGCAACCTGGGGCTTACCAACGTTAGCGTCAACCTTGAACTCGCGGAGCAGACGGTCGACGATGATCTCGAGGTGCAGCTCGCCCATGCCGGCGATGATGGTCTGGCCGGTCTCGTGGTTGGTGGACACCGTAAAGGTCGGGTCCTCCTCGGCGAGCTTGGTCAGAGCCAGGGACATCTTGTCCTGCTCGGCCTTGGTCTTGGGCTCGATGGCAACGTCGATAACGGGCTTGGCGAACTCGATCTTCTCGAGGACGATCTCCTTGCCCTCGGTGCACAGGGTGTCACCGGTGGTGGAGTTCTTGAAGCCGACGCAAGCGACGATGTCGCCGGCGGCAGCGTCGTCACGGTCGATACGCTCGGCGGCGTTCATCTCGAGGATGCGGCCGAGGCGCTCGCGCTGACCGTTGGAAGCGTTGACCACGTAGGAGCCAGACTCGGCGCGACCGGAGTAAACGCGGACGTAAGTGAGCTTACCGACGAACGGGTCGGTCATGATCTTGAAGACCAGGCCGGAGAAGGGCTCGTCGAAGTCAGGATGACGCTCGATCTCCTCGCCGGTGTCCGGATCGGTACCGGTGACGGCCTTGACGTCGAGCGGGCTGGGCAGGTAGTCGACGACAGCGTCGAGCAGCTCCTGAACGCCCTTGTTCTTGTAGGCGGAACCCACGAAAACGAGGTTGAGCTCGTTGGCCAGGACGCCCTTGCGCAGAGCAGCCTTGAGCTCCTCGACGGTGAAGTCCTCCTCCATGAGGATCTTCTCCATGAGCTCGTCATCAAAGCTGGCAGCAGCGTCGAGGAGCTCCTCGCGCTTGGTGGCAGCGATGTCAGCGAACTCAGCCGGGATCTCGTCCATCGGCTCGGGGTAGGTCATGCCCTTCTCGTCGGCCTTGAAGTCCCAAGCGGTCATGGTGACCAGGTCGATGACGCCCCAGAAGTTGTCCTCGGCGCCCATCGGGACCTGAGCGGCCACGGCGTTAGCGTCGAGACGGTCCTTCATGGTCTCGATAGCGTTGAAGAAGTCAGCGCCCACGCGGTCATACTTGTTGATGAAGGCGATGCGGGGGACGTTGAAGGTGGAAGCCTGACGCCAAACGGTCTCAGACTGGGGCTGGACGCCGGCAACGGCGTCGAAGACGGCGACAGCACCATCGAGGACGCGCAGGCAGCGCTCGACCTCGGCGGTGAAGTCAACGTGGCCCGGGGTGTCGATGATCTGGATGCGGTAGTCCTTACCGTCCTTGTTCCAGAAGCACGTGGTAGCAGCGGAGGTAATGGTTACGCCACGCTCCTGCTCCTGAACCATCCAGTCCATGGTGGCAGCGCCCTCATGGACCTCACCGATCTTGTGGGTCTTACCGGTGTAGTAAAGAATACGCTCGGTCGTGGTGGTCTTACCAGCATCGATGTGAGCCATGATGCCGATGTTACGGGTATCGGAAAGCTTGTACTTAGGCTTAGCCATGTTAGTTCCTTACCTTAACTTACCAACGATAGTGAGAGAACGCGCGGTTGGCCTCGGCCATCTTGAAGACGTCCTCACGCTTCTTGACGGAAGCGCCCAGGCCGTTGGAGGCGTCGAGGATCTCGTTGGCGAGACGCTCGGCCATGGTCTTCTCCTTGCGAGCGCGGGAGAAGTTGACGATCCAGCGGATGCCCAGAGCGGTGGAACGACGGGAGTTGACCTCCATCGGGACCTGATAGGTAGCGCCACCGACACGCTTGGGCTTAACCTCGAGCGTGGGCTTGACGTTGTCCATAGCCTTCTTGAAGGTAGCGAGAGCGTCGCCGCCCTCGGACTTCTCGGCAACGATCTCGAAAGCGGTGTAAACGATGCGCTCAGCGGTGGCCTTCTTGCCGTCAAGAAGGACCTTGTTGATGAGCTGAGTCACCAGGCGGTTGTTGTAAACGGCGTCAGGCTGAACCTCACGACGATTAGCTGCTGCACGACGCGGCATGTGAAATCTCCTTAAGTGTCTACCGTGCGGCGCTCAAGACGGCACACGGCGAAAGTATCAAAACGTTATCTGGCTTATTTGGCCTTGGGGCGCTTAGCGCCGTACTTGGAACGGGCCTGCATACGGTTCTGGACCGGAGCAGCGTCGTAGGCGCCACGGATGACGTGATAACGGACACCAGGGAGGTCACGGACACGACCGCCGCGGACGAGCACGATGGAGTGCTCCTGCAGGTTGTGGCCCTCACCCGGGATGTAAGCAGTAACTTCGATGCCGTTGACGAGGCGAACACGGGCAACCTTACGAAGAGCCGAGTTCGGCTTCTTGGGGCTCGTGGTGAAGACGCGGGTGCACACGCCGCGCTTCTGGGAGTTGTGCTGCAGAGCAGCGTTCTTGGACTTCTTGGGCACGGAACGACGGCCCTGGCGAACCAGCTGGTTAATAGTAGGCAAAGCGTACTCCTTCTCGAATGATTCCAGCTTTCTGTAAAGTGCAACGGCTTGAATCGAGGGGTCAGCATCCCCCTACGAAACACGCAGTTCGATAGGATACGTGGCGTTAGCTGTGCCGTCAACAGACCACGCCGCCGGGCGTATCCTATAATAGGCACATTTCCGCAAAGCCTACACAAAAGGAATCCCCTCCTGTGCGTTTGGGAGGATCCCCGGACCGGGCGGCCCAGGTTTTAAGTTTGCTGCTCTACAGTCCTGCGCAAGACGGAAAGCACATTAAGTGCTTTCCTTTGCGTGCGGAACTCGCGACAAACTTAAAACCTGGGCCGCCCGGTCCGGGAATCCGACGTGCTCGTCGGGGCAACGTTACCTGCCAAAACGGGACAGGTTTATTTTGATCGGTTTTATCTGGGGAAACGTCGTGCTCCAGCGGTGGTCCGCCCTCATCTGTCATAGGGAAATCGGCGGCGTTTTCGGAAGTATGCGGCAAATTCTGGACCTGCCGAGCACACCGGGGTTTTGCGATAATAAACCCGCAGGTAGAGCGCTTGAGCATATGCGGTGTGGTCGACCCTTCGAGATTTTGCCGCATACTTCCGAATTTCAGGCGAATATCGCTCAAAATAACCGTCCATATAACGCAAAATAGGCCGCTTCCCCTAGTGGGAAGCGGCCTCAAGCCTTACGAGTAGACGATGGTAAAGGGTACTTCTGTTTCGGTCTCTCCTGTTGATGTGCACCTCGTTCCCTCAAGGGTTACCGATACAACCTGATCGACATTGATGAGCCTTGTCGGAACCCAGATGTTCTCTCCGCTATTGCGCGCCATCGAAACATAGAAATTGTACGCCCCTGCGTCGTCATCTTCGATAATCTGCTCCGATCCATCCTTGTAGCTGACGGTCAGTTTATGATCAACTGCTTCATAGCCCAGATCATCGATGTGCGTCTGGATGGAAAACGGGCTGATCTCGAGAGGCGAGTCGTCGGAGCGGAGCTCCTTTGTATCGACGTGCGCTCCGACGTTAAACTCTGGCGTCGACACCTCGATCACCTTCGCATCCTCACCTTTGCCCTCGGTCCAGGAGATATTCCAGGTGACCGCATGTCGTAAATCTCGATCGCGATTCCAAGATGCAAAGTACATCGTGCCGTTAATGACCGTGTCGCTTGATGTGTCTTTATCAATGGTGCAGCGTGTATCAGCCCATTCCTCGCCGAAGTTCATGCTGGGTGTACTGACGCCCCCTTCTTCTTCACCATAGAGAACAAGTTCGCCAAGCTCTGCCGCCGGCTTGTAGTAGTTAACGCCATTCGGATTGGACAATGTAAACGTCACAGCACCGCAACCGTTCTCGTCGATTGCCATCTCATGAATGTCGAGCGTATAGCCGTTGCCCTCGACGGACAGATTGACCTTCTGGACTGCACCCTCCAGGCTTTGGGGCGCGATACCATCACCAAACTCTCTGGTGTAGGTATATTTCGTCCCCGACGAGCCGCCATTTGTCCAGGTAACGGACTCTCCGTTGCCATGGTTTCCCCAGGCAGAGGCAAAATAACTGGAATTGACAACAGCGTAGGCGACCCCTCCGGTCGCCAGCACTCCGGCAAGACATCCGATTACGGCAACATACAGAGGCTTCGCGTGACCCTTTCGGCGAAGCGGCTCGCCAGCAGCGGCATAAAGAACACGGTCAGCAAGATCGCTATCGGCTTGGACGGACTCGAAGGCCTGCTTGATCTGGTTGGATTTCACGGTCGCCCTCCTCTAGGATGAACTTGAGCTTCGATCTGCCGCGAGCTAAACGCGTTCGAACGGTCGCGGCTGGCACATGCAGTAACTCGGCAATTTCTGAAGTCGAGAAGCCCAGATAGTAATAGAGCACGATGGGGATACGGAATCGTTCCGGAAGCCGCATGACATCTGACAGGACGGCCTTGGTCTCATCCTGCGCTGTCGAAAGCGAATCGGCCAGATTCTCAATATCCTCCACGCGCCTCCACGGCTTTCGAAAGAGAGATTTACATTCATTGATCGTGACCCGGATAAGCCATCGACGAAGATGCTCCCAGTTTTCAAATTGCGCGTCGCTTTTGAGTAACTTCAGAAAGACGTCTTGAGCAACATCGTCGGCGTCAGCGCGATCACGCAGATACGTCAATGCGATCCGAAACACGACATCCCGGTGGTCTTCGACCGCCTGTCTAAAAGCTTGTTCTTCCATAATCACCTCCCGGTGACGCTGATGGTTCTTGATGAGGTCCTCACCATAGATACGCTTTGGCCGAACGAAATGTTTCAAATCCAAGCAGGAAAAACCTACCAAAATAAACCTGTCCCTTTTTGGCAAAAGGAATCCCCTTCTGTGCGCGGGGTAGATTCCCGGAACGGGCCGCCCGCTGTTTAAGTTTGCTGCTCTACAGTCCTGCGCAAGACGGAAAGCACATTAAGTGCTTTCCTTTGCGTGCGGAACTCGCGACAAACTTAAACAGCGGGCGGCCCGTTCCGGGAATCCGACGTGCTCGTCGGGGCAACGTTCCTCACAAAAAAAGACCCGCTTCCCTGTTGGGAAACGGGTCTTTGGAAGGACGGTTAACGTACTCGGAAATTACTCCTCGTCGTTGTCCTTGGCCTCTTCGGCGTCGTCGGTGTCCACGAGCTGGTTGAGCAGCTCGTCGAGGGAAGCCATGTCCTCGTTGATGGCACCGTTGGCGGGAGCCTTCTTGTCGTCGATCGGGGCGCCCAGGAGCTCCTCGTCGGCGTCGGCGTGATGCGTCGGCGCAGCGGAGGTGCCCAGCAGGATGTCGTCCGGACCGTCGGGGCTAAAGACCATCTGCAGCAGCTGCGAGAGGTCTTCCTCGTCGGCAACGTCGTCGTTGTTCTCGAGGATGTAGAGCAGGTCGTGGGCCTCAAGGCCGTCACGGAGCTCCTCGATCGCCTTGGCACCGATGCCGTCGATGCGCAGCAGATCCTCCTCGGACTTACCAACCAGGTCGCCGACCGTCTCGATGCCGACCTCGCTGAACTTGTTGGTCCAGCGCTGCGACACGCCCAGGTCGTCGAACAGGTACAGGCGAGCCTTCTCGGCGGAGATGGTGTGGCCGTTGCGGGTGAACGAACCGTCAGCACCACCGAACTCGTCGTAGCCGGCCCAGTCGAGCTGCTGCGGGAGCTGCTCGTCCAGGTCCTTGAGCTCAACCGGAGCCCACTCGGGCAGCGACTTGGCGTTGGGCGAAGCCGGACCGTCGATGTCCACGTAGCCGTCGGCCGTACGATACGTCAGCTTGGCGTTGGCGTACGGCTTGAGGCCGGTACCAGCCGGGATCTTCTTACCGACGATGACGTTGGACTTAAGGTCGAGCAGGTGGTCGACCTTGCCCTCAATAGCAGCCTCGGTAAGGACGCCGGCGGTACGGATGAACGAAGCGCTCGACAGCCAGGAGTCGATGTTGGACGCGACCTTGAGCGTACCCAGGATGACGGGCTCGGCCACGGGAGCCTGACCGCCCAGACGGGCAACGCGCTCGACCTCGTCGGCGAACTCGTAGCGGTCGACGTACTGACCAAGCAGGTACTTGGAGTCGCCGGGGTTGGTGATCTGAACGCGACGCAGCATCTGACGTGCGAGCACCTCGATGTGCTTGTCGTTCAGGTCGACGCCCTGGCTGGTGTAGACGTCCTTGACGCTCTCGACGAAGGTGTGCATCGTCGACTCGATGTCGGTCAGCTTGCGCAGGTTGCGGAAGTTGACGAAGCCCTTGGTGATCTGGTCGCCGGCGCGAACCTCGCAGCCGTCCTCGATCTCGGGCATGAAGCGCACCGAAGCGGGGACGCGACGCTCGTCGAGGACACGGGTGTGATCCTCGGAGTCGGTGAGCGTCAGCACGTACTCGGACTTCTCGGGCTTAATCGAGAGGTGACCGGAGTACGGAGCCAGCTCGGCCTCGCGACCCAGAATCTTCTCGTTGACGTTACCGACGATATCGAACATACGGCTGACCGTAGGCAGACCCTGCGTAATATCGTCGACGCCTGCGACGCCGCCGGAGTGAATGGTACGCATCGTAAGCTGCGTACCGGGCTCGCCGATGGACTGGGCGGCAATAATGCCGACCGCGGTACCGATGGCGACCGGACGACGGGTGGAAAGATCCCAGCCGTAGCACTTCTGGCACACGCCGTACTTGGAGCGGCAGGTGAGCAGTGCGCGAAGCTTGACCTTCTTGAGGCCGGCATCGACCATCTTCTGGATGTCGGCGACCTTCTCGATGTAGCCATCCTGCTCAAAGAGCACGGTGCCATCGGGAGCCACGACGTCCTCAATGAAGCAACGGCCGACGAGGTCGGTGTTGAGGTCGGTGGTGCCGGGGATGATGAGGTTGTAGGTGACGCCCTCGTGCGTACCGCAGTCCTCCTCGCGGACGATGACGTCCTGGGCCACGTCGACCAGACGACGGGTCAGGTAACCAGAGTCCGAGGTGTGGGATGCGGTATCGACCAGGCCCTTACGGGCGCCGTAGGTCGAAATGAAGTACTCGAGCGGCAGCAGGCCCTCGCGGAAGTTCGCCTTAATGGGGAGGTCGATTGTCTCGCCGGACATGTCTGCCATCAGGCCACGCATGCCGCCGAGCTGACGCAGCTGGGTCTTAGAACCACGAGCGCCGGAGTCGGCCATCATGTACAGCGGGTTCTCCTCGTCGAACATGTCGAGCATGAGCGCTGCGACCTTGTCGGTACAAGCGGTCCACTCGTTAACGACTTCGATGTGGCGCTCCGTCTCGTTGATGAAGCCCTCCTCGAAGTACTCGTTGATCTGGTCGACGTTGGCCTGAGCGCGGTCGAGCAGCTCCTGCTTCTCGGCAGGGATGAGAGCGTCCCACACCGAGATGGTGAGGCCGGCGCGGGTAGCGTAGTGGAAGCCAGAGTACTTGATGGCGTCGAGGATCGGGCCGACCTTGGCCTCGGGGTAACGATCGCAGCAGTCTGCAACCAGCTTGGCCACGTCGCCCTTGACCATCTTGTAGTTCATGAACTCGTAGTCTTCGGGCAGGCACTGGCGGTTGAAGATGATGCGGCCGATAGAGGTCTCGAAGCGCGCGGTCTTGTTGCCGGTGACGTCGTAGTCGACAAACTCGTTCTTGCCGTTCTTGACGCGGAAGATACGGGTGCCGTCCTCGTTGATGACGTTGGCGTTCTCGGCGGACACGCGGACCTGGATCTTGGCCTGCATGTCGACCTCGGAGCGGCAGTCATAGGCGTGCAGCGCGTCGTCGAAGCTCGAGAACACGTGGTTCTCGCCCGGCAGACCGTCGCGGACCTGGGTCAGGTAGTACACACCGATGATCATGTCCTGCGAGGGGATGTTGACCGGCTTGCCGGATGCCGGCGAGCGCAGGTTGTTCGCAGAGAGCATGAGCACGCGGGCCTCGGCCTGAGCCTGGCTGGACAGCGGCACGTGGACAGACATCTGGTCGCCGTCGAAGTCGGCGTTGAAGGGCGAGCAGACCAGCGGGTGCAGGTGGATAGCCTTGCCCTCGACCAGCACCGGCTCAAAGGCCTGAATGGACAGACGGTGCAGGGTCGGTGCGCGGTTGAGCAGCACGACGCGGCCGTCGATGACCTCTTCGAGGATGTCCCACACAAAGGTGGCACCACGGTCGATAGCGCGCTTGGCGCCCTTGATGTTCTCGACCTTGCCAAGCTCTACCAGGCGCTTCATTACGAAGGGCTTGAAGAGCTCCAGCGCCATGGTCTTGGGCAGACCGCACTGGTGCAGCAGCAGCTTGGGGTCGGTAACGATTACCGAACGGCCGGAGTAGTCGACACGCTTGCCCAGCAGGTTCTGACGGAAACGACCCTGCTTGCCCTTGAGGGCCTCGGCGAGCGACTTGAGCGGGCGACCGCCACGGCCAGAGACCGGGCGACCACGACGGCCGTTGTCGAACAGGGCGTCCACGGACTCCTGGAGCATGCGCTTCTCGTTGTTCACGATGATCGCAGGGGCGTCCAGGTCGAGCAGACGCTTGAGTCGGTTGTTACGGTTGATCACGCGACGATACAGGTCGTTGAGGTCAGACGCAGCGAAGCGGCCGCCGTCGAGCTGGACCATCGGGCGCAGATCGGGCGGAATGACCGGGATGACGTCCAGGATCATGTTCGCGGGGCTGTTGCCGCCCTTCAGGAAGGCGTCAACGACCTCGAGGCGCTTGACGGCCTTCTCGCGCTTCTGCTTCTGGGAGTCCTCGTCGGCGATGATGGCCTTGAGCTTCTCGGCCTCGGAAGGAAGGTCGATGGCAGCGAGCAGGTCGCGGACGGCCTCGGCACCCATGCCACCCTTGAAGTACATGGAGTAGTAGCGGGTCATCTCGCGGAACAGCGGCTCATCGGAGATGAGGTCGCGCTCGGTGAGCTTCATGAAGGCGTTGAAGGCGTCCGTGCGGAGCTGCTTCTCGTCCTTGCACTCTTCCTCAATGTCGACGATGCCAGAGGCGATCTCCTCGGGGGTCAGCGGCTCCTCGTCGGAGAACTCGTCAAAGTTCTCGGGGTCGCCCTGCTCCTTGAGGGACTCGATCTGGCGGGCGCACTCGGCATCGATCTCTTCCAGATCGGCGGCGAGCTCCTCGCGCAGGTCGTCGGCGTCGGCCTCGCGGGCCTCATAGTCAACCTCAGTGATGATGTAGCTGGCAAAGTACAGAACCTTCTCGAGGTCCTTGGACTTGATGTCGAGCATACGGCTCATCGGGAAGCTCGTGGGGCTCTTGAAGTACCAGATGTGGGACACGGGAGCAGCGAGCTCGATGTGGCCCATGCGGTCGCGACGCACCTTGGCCGAGGTGACCTCGACGCCGCAGCGCTCGCAGACGATGCCCTTAAAGCGGATGCCCTTGTACTTGCCGCAGGAGCACTCCCAGTCCTTGGCGGGACCGAAGATCTTCTCGCAGAACAGGCCGTCCTTCTCGGGCTTGAGGGTACGGTAATTGATGGTCTCCGGCTTCTTGACCTCACCGTGCGACCAGGAACGGATCTGGTCGGCGGAGGCAAGGGAGATCTTTACCGAGTCAAAATCAGTAGCTTCGAAATCTGCCACAGTCAACTACTCCTTATCAGTGGTCGTGGCGGCGACAGCCTCGGGTTCCTCGGCGGTCTCGGCATCCTCGGCCTCGACGTCGGCGTCAACGCCGGCGAGCGCAGCCAGGTCGTCGAGAGCAGAGGTCTCCTCGGCGGTCACGGGGGCGGAGGCGTCCTCGTCGGCATCGTGCATGGGCTCGATGTCCAGTGCGAGGGAGCGGATCTCCTTGACGAGAACCTTGAAGGACTCGGGGATACCCGGGACCGGAACATTCTCGCCCTTGACGATGGACTCGTAGGTCTTGACGCGGCCCACGGTATCGTCGGACTTGACGGTCAGGATCTCCTGCAGGACGTTGGAAGCACCGTATGCGTACAGTGCCCAAACTTCCATCTCGCCGAAGCGCTGGCCGCCGAACTGGGCCTTGCCGCCCAGAGGCTGCTGGGTAACCAGGCTGTAAGGGCCGGTCGAACGGGCGTGGATCTTGTCATCGACCATGTGGCCGAGCTTGAGGATGTAGGACGTACCCACGGTAATGGGCTCGCGGAACTCCTCGCCGGTGCGGCCGTCGAACAGGCGGGTCTTGCCGCGCTCGTCAAGCTGGGTGACAAACTCGGGACGCATGTGATCGCCAAAAGCAGCGGTGGCCTTGTTGAGCATGTTCTTGTTGGCACGACGGATGACCTCGGCGATCTCGTCCTCCTTGGCGCCGTCGAAGACGGGCGTGGCGGTAAAGAACGGACCCGGGATGTACTTGTCGGAGTCGGCCTGCTCGGTATCCCAACCGCAGGCAGCAGCCCAGCCAAGGTGGCACTCGAGCAGCTGGCCGACGTTCATACGCGAAGGAACGCCCAGCGGGTTGAGGATAACGTCGATCGGGGTACCGTCAGCCATGTAGGGCATGTCCTCGACCGGCAGAACGTTACAAATAACACCCTTGTTGCCGTGGCGGCCGGCGATCTTATCGCCCTGCTGGATCTTACGACGTTGGGCGACGTAGACGCGCACCTGCTCGTTGACGCCGGGGGCCAGGTCGTCGCCGTTCTCGCGGCTAAAGCGGACGACGTCGATGACGCGGCCGTAAGCGCCGTGAGGCATCTTAAGGGAGGTGTCGCGGACATCGTGGGCCTTGGCACCGAAGATGGCGCGCAGCAGGCGCTCCTCGGCGGTCAGAGCGCTCTCGCCCTTAGGCGTGACCTTACCGACCAGGATGTCGCCAGGGCCGACCTCGGCGCCGATGCGGATGATGCCGTCCTCGTCGAGGTTGGCAAGCATGTCCTCGGAGAGGTTCGGGATCTCGCGGGTGATCTCCTCGGGGCCGAGCTTGGTGTCGCGGGCGTCGATCTCGTGACGGGTGATGTTGATGGTCGTCAGCAGGTCCTCGGCCACCAGGCGCTCGGACACGACGATACCGTCCTCGTAGTTAAAGCCTTCCCACGGCATGTATGCCACGGTGAGGTTCTGGCCCAGCGCGAGCTCGCCGTGATCGGTCGAAGGACCGTCAGCCAGAGGCTCGCCCTGCTCAACGGTGTCACCGACGCGCACGAGCGGACGGTGGTTGATGCAGGTGGACTGGTTGGAGCGCTGGTACTTGGCCAGGTGATACTCGTCCATGCCGCCGGCATGCTTGACGATGATCTTGGCGGCGTCGGCAAAGATGACCTCGCCGGCATTCTTGGCCAGGGTGACCTCGCCGGAGTCCAGAGCGGCGCGACGCTCCATGCCGGTACCGACATAGGGAGCGGCGGGGTGAACCAGCGGCACGGCCTGACGCTGCATGTTAGCGCCCATCAGCGTACGCTTGGCGTCGTCGTGCTCAAGGAACGGGATCAGCGTGGCTGCGACGGAGAGCATCTGGCGCGGCGAGACGTCCATGTAGTCGACGTCCTCGACAGGCACGTCGGCGGGAGCGCCGAAGGAGCCGTCGAAGTCGCGGGTACGGGCGATCACGGTGTGCGGACGGACGATCTTGCCCTCGGCATCGGTCGTGATGAACTCGTTGGTCTTGGGATCGAGCGGCGTGTTGGCCGGCGCGATGACGTGCTTCTCTTCCTCGTCAGCGGTCATCCAGTCGATCTGGTCGGTGGCAACGCCGTTCTCGACGCGGCGGAACGGAGCCTCGATGAAGCCGTACTCGTTGACGCGGGCGTAGAGGGCGAGCGAACCGATCAGGCCGATGTTGGGGCCTTCGGGGGTCTCGATCGGGCACATGCGGCTGTAGTGCGAATTGTGAACGTCGCGGACGGCCGTCGGCACGTTGGTGCGGCGGCTGGAGCCGGACTTGTGGCCGGCAAGACCACCAGGGCCGAGTGCGGACAGACGGCGCTTGTGGGTCAAACCGGTCAGGGGGTTCGCCTGGTCCATGAACTGCGAGAGCTGCGAGGAACCGAAGAACTCCTTGATGGAGGCCACGATCGGGCGGATGTTGATGAGCGACTGCGGGGTGATCTCGTCGATGTCCTGGGAGCTCATGCGCTCACGGACGACGCGCTCCATACGGCTCATGCCGATACGGAACTGGTTGGCGACGAGCTCGCCGACGGTGCGGATGCGGCGGTTGCCAAAGTGGTCGATGTCGTCGACCTTGAAGCCCTGCTCGCCGGCAGCGAGGGACAGCAGGTAGCGCAGCGTCGCGACGATATCCTCGTCGGTGAGCACCGTAACCTCTTCCTCGGTGGTGAGGTTGAGCTTCTTGTTGACCTTGTAACGACCGACGCGGGCCAGGTCGTAGCGCTGCGGGTTGAAGAGCAGACCCTCGAGCAGGCTGCGGGAAGCGTCCACGGTGGGAGGCTCGCCCGGGCGCAGACGACGGTAGATCTCGATGAGGGCATCCTCGCGGGTAAGGGCGGTGTCGCGCTCCAGGGTGCGCTTGATCACATCGGAGTTGCCGAGCAGCTCGATGATGTCGTCGTTGGTGACGGCGATGCCAAGGGCGCGCAGGAACATCGTGGCGCTCTGCTTGCGCTTACGATCGATGGAGACCATGAGCTGGTCGCGCTTGTCGACCTCAAACTCAAGCCAGGCACCGCGGGACGGGATGATCTGGGCCTTGTAGATCTGCTTGCCCGAATCCATCTCGGAGCTGTAGTACACGCCCGGGGAGCGGACGAGCTGCGAGACGACGATACGCTCGGTACCGTTGATGATGAAGGTGCCCTGATCGGTCATCATGGGGAAGTCGCCCATAAAGACGAGCTGCTCCTTGATCTCGCCGGTCTCCTTGTTGGTGAGACGGACGTCGGTCAGAAGCGGAGCCTGATAGGTCATATCCTTCTCGCGGCACTCCTCGACGGTGTGCGCGGGGTCGCCGAACTGATGCTCGCCGAAGGTAACCTCGAGAACATGGTTCTGGCTCTGGATGGGGCTGGATTCCTTGAACGCCTCACGAAGGCCCTCGTCCTTAAAACGCTCAAAGGATTCCCTTTGAACAGAGATAAGGTTGGGGAGCTCCATGGCCTCCGGGATTTTCCCGAAGCTGACGCGCTTGCGCTCAGTGGCAGTGTATGCGTAGGTCACCAGGTTTTTCCTCCTTCACGGAAATGCTCGGTGGGTTGGCGAGGCATGGCTTCGCCAGTTATCGCAACCTAATAGTTTATCAGGTACCGACCGTTGGGCAAGAAAAGCCTTGACGCGATTGAGTTTTTGGAGTAGTAAAGTTTTTCAGCAGAAAAGGTGCAGGTAGATACGTATGTATCGAACACCTGTTCATATATTTTCTGTGAACGAGACCGCTGATGCGCGCCGCTGCATGGCGGAATGGCGGCGAGGGTTGGCCGGACGGAAATTACATCCCGTTTTGAGGCCTCAAACTGGGTCGCAGTTTCCGGTTGAGCCCTGTTTGGGAAAGCATATCCCGTTCTGAGCCGAAATTCCGGGTCGCAGTTTCCGCTAGGGGCTCCAACCGGAAAGCGCGTCCCAGAATTCGACCAAATTGTGGGTCGAAGTTTCCGGCAGGCTATGGCAAAGGGGCTGCCGCCTTGTTGCACCCGTTTGGCAATGTTGCGCAACAGATTCTTCGAATCCGGCATGAAGATACTGGATAGTTACTTATAACCCAACGAAAGGATTGCCATGTTTAAGAGCATCCGAAAAGGCGGGAAGATCGCCGCGGTCGCAATCGGCATCGTAGCGGCGCTGACCCCGCTGGCTGCCCCCCCCGCGGCATTAGCTGACGGCCTGCCGACACCAGAGCTAGAAAAGTCGCTAACCGCCGACGTCGAAGGCGAAGATTCGCATGCATGGTTCACGGACGATGGTAATTACGCCATCATCGAAGACTATGACCTCGACTGGGACGATGACGGTAATGATTTATATTACGGTTATTCACGGCTTGATCTTAGGAGCGGTGAAGTCACCCCTATTGATTTACCGAAATCCTGTCTATCCGACGTTCGGATTACTTGGGACAACAAGCATCTTTATTGGCTGGATGACGGGAAAGTCATCGTCTATTCCGTCGAAGATCAAAAACAAGTCGCCCACCCCATACACGCAAAGAAATCAGATGTTAGCCTCAGCGAGCTTAGTGAAGACGGAAACAGCTTGACTGCCTATTGTTCGAATGGCAAATACGGGGATTTTTGCGTTTTCAATCTACAATCAAATAAGAAAACATTTACGTACAAGTTCGAAAAAGACGATTTGGATGCCGTCCTCTCAAGGGATGGAAAGCGTTTGTATGTCTGCTCGAATCGAAAGCTCAAGATAATCGACATCCCCGATGGCTCCACGTCAATTAAAGAGATACAAGGCAACGCCCAATGTAATGGGGTAACTAGGGCATACGGGTCCGATAAACTACTCATAGGGACTGCCAGCGACGATGACGATTTGCCATATATAACCTATTTCATGGCGGATTACGATGGCAACATCGATAAAGTAGCCGACGGTAATAAAATTTATATCTACAATTGGGGAGAGAATTGGGGAAAATATTTTCTAGCCCTTACTGGCGAAAACTACGACACTATTGTTATTGACCCAAACACCGGGAAGCAAATTCGATATTTAATAAAAAACGACGACGAGGGCTGGGGTGATAATACCGACATCTCGAGAGACGGCAATATCGTGCTGGCCTCGATCTCAAACGACGGTTCAACCGTCATTCGCCTCATCGATACCCAGACAGGCCAGAGGGTCGACAGTAAAACTAAATCGGATAGCTATTGCTTCCCCGAGTTCGTCGATAACGACCAAAAAATCGTTGTGGACTATTCCGATGCCGAAGACCCCACGAAGCTGCACATCGACATCTACAAGTCGAATATCCACTATAGCCCGATCGAAAAACTGATCTTCTTTGCCCAGGACAACACGCCAATCGTTGTTGGCGGTGGGATTGCAGCTGTCCTGATGATCATCGGCGGCATCGCAGTCGTTTGTATCCGTCGCAAAAAGCGTGCCGCAGCTCAAACAAGCATCGCTGGCACCGCACCCAAAGCAAAGAGACACAAGCGCAGCCGCCACAAGAAGTATGCCCAGCAGGGACAGGTCGCTCAACAGCCTTCTGCTGGTTCGACATTTGATACACAATGGCAATCGTCAGGGGAGCCCCTCACAGTCATGCCCCAGCAGCCGGTCGCATCTTCTGCCTCGAAATTCTGCCGCCACTGCGGCACCCCACTCGTACCAGAAGCCAAGTTCTGCCCCAAGTGCGGCCATCCGGTCGAATAGCACCTGACAAGCAAACCCACAGCCAAATCGGGCCGCCCCTCACGGGACGGCCCTTTTGCTTGGAAGGAAATCAGGTGAAGCGGCAGGATGTGACAAAGGGATTGTCCCTTTGTCACATTGGCTGAAAAAACGGGTGCAGACAGAAGTCCGCACCCGTAAATGTCGATGCCCGAAGGCTTACTTGCGCATCAAGCCGCCGCGCTCGTCAATGGCATCCCAGAAGGCGTCTGCGAAGCGAGGATCGCTTGCGGCCATGAGGGCGTTGGTGGCCATCCAACCAGACGGGGTGCCGGTGTCGTAGCCCGAGAGCGGGTCGATGACGACAGCGTACATGGCCTCACGATCAAGCGAACGTGCCATGGCGTCGGTCAGCTGGATCTCGCCGCCCTTACCGGCCTGCTGATCGGCCAGCAGGTCCATGACCAGCGGGCTCAGCAGGTAACGACCGACGATGTACAGGTTGGACGGAGCCGCCTCGGGAGCAGGCTTTTCGACCAGACCGCCGATGCGCCAGACAGCGCCCGGCTCGGCATCGGCAACGCCCTCGGCGCCCTCGAGCGAACCGACGCGCTCGCCGGCGATAACGCCGTAGCGGCTGACTTCCTCGGGCGAGCAAGCAGCGACGGCGATAACCGAAGCGCCACCGTGCTCCTTGGAAACGGCGAGCATCTTGTCACAGATGTCACGGTTGGGCACAACGTAGTCGCCCAGAAGAACCAGGAAGTTCTCCCCCGCCACAGCGTCGGCGGCAGAGCGAATGGCATGACCGAGGCCCTTGGGCTCGTACTGATAACGGAAGTCGACCGGCATACCGCCAGCGTGGGCGACGGCGTCGGCATAAGCATCCTTGCCGCGCTCGCGCAGCAGGTTCTCGAGCGAACGATCGGGCTGGAAATAGCTCAGCAGCTCGGGCTTACCGGGAGAGGTAACGATGATGGCATCGTCGACCTCCTCGGGGTCGAGTGCCTCCTCAACGACATACTGAATGACCGGCTTGTCGAGCACCGGCAGCATCTCTTTGGGCGTGCACTTGGTGCCAGGCAGAAAACGCGTGCCAAGACCGGCGGCGGGGATGATTGCCTTCATGTTATTCAAGGATCCTTTCGCAGGCGCAGAATGCGCCCTGTGCGTGCGGCGCGGCGGCCGCAGACCAAATTGCGATACCGAAGTATCTTACCGCCGGAGACATACGTCGCCGTAAGGCAAACGCAATTCTTCAGCAGGTCAACGCAAATTATTGCTCGAATGGTGCAATTTTACGCCCCAGCGGTAACGGGATTGGCACGGCGAAGACAACGGTGTTCTGCATGCCGAGCAATGGGAATGAGGGGTCATAACAACAATCAAAACCACCCCTAAAAGGGGTGGTTTGCTCTTAGGGTATAACCCTTGGA
>DXZT01000036.1:0-4787 GCA_019419545.1 Collinsella sp.
TTTTCCGGTTCGACGAACAGCCGATCGTGTCAAATTTGGTCTAACAGAGCCTTTTGTTATGCACGATCTCCTTGGACGGGTATCCTAATGGCAACGTGTGCCTATCAGAGGAGAGACCATGCTGTTTTCCGGTATCATCGCTGCCCTTACGAGCCTTTTGATTCCCATCATCATCCTGCTGCTGTTGCTTCCCAACGCCTGCTACGTCGTTGAGCAGCAGCACGCTGTGATCATCGAGCGCTTGGGTAAGTTCAATCGTATCGTCAACGCGGGCTTCCACGTGAAGGTGCCCGTGATCGACCGCAAGGCCGCCACGGTGAGCCTGCGCACCATGAAAAACGGTTTTGGCATCGACGTTAAGACCCAGGACAACGTGACCATCGGTCTTGAGGTCTCCGCTCAGTACCACGTGAGCTACGACATGGGCGCCGGCCCGGCAGATTCGGGCATCTACAAGAGCTACTACATGCTGCAGGAGCCCGTCGACCAGATGCGTGACTTCATCACCGACGCCCTGCGCTCTTCGATTCCTGTCTACACACTCGATGAGGTCTTTGCCAAGAAGGATGACATCGCCAAGGATGTCAACGCTACCGTTTCCGAGCAGATGGCCGCCTACGGCTTCACCCTCGTGTCGACGCTCATCACCAAAATCGCACTGCCGACCGAGGTTGAGAACTCCATGAACGACATCAACGCCGCCCAGCGCAAGCGCGCTGCGGCACAGGAGCTCGCCGAGGCAGACCGCATCAAGCGCGTCACCGAGGCGACCGCCGAGGCCGAGGCAATGGAAAAGGCGGGCGAGGGCATCGCCAACCAGCGCAAGGCCATCGCACTGGGTATCAAAGATTCGCTCGAGATCATCCAGGAGACGGGTGTCGGCAATGACGAGGCCAACCAACTGTTCATGTTTACGCAGTGGTCCGAGATGATGACGGAGTTCGCTCGCACGGCTAAAACCTCGACGGTCGTGCTGCCGAGCGACTTTTCGCAGTCGGCCTCGATGTTCGAGCAGATGCTGGCCGCCGGCAAAGTTCAAAACGATTCGAAGGAGTAGACGCGCGTGAAATACACCGTCGTTTGCGTCGGTAAGCTCAAGGAGCGCTTTTGGAAGGACGCGTGCGCTGAGTACACCAAGCGCCTAGGTGCCTATGCCAAGGTGGATATCCGCGAGGTGGCCGATATCGACCCGGCTAAGGCGGGCGGCGTGGATGCCGCGCGCGACAAGGAGGGGGCGGCGATTCTTGCCGCCTTGCCATCTCGAGCGCATTTGATCCTGCTGGCTATCGAGGGCAAGGAGCGCTCGAGCGAGGAGTTTTCGGCGAGGCTCGACGATCTTATGCTGCGAGGCAGCAGCGACATTGCCTTTGTAATCGGCGGTTCGGACGGCGTGAGTGATGAGGTGCGCGCCCGCGCCGACGAGATGCTCAGCTTTGGACGCATTACCTTGCCGCATAACCTGGCGCGTGTGGTGCTGCTAGAGCAGATTTACCGTGCCTGCAAGATCAGTCGTGGCGAGCCGTATCACAAGTAGGTCGGCAATACGAAACAATAGCGTGGGACAATGACTTTCGTTTTTGAGGAACGCATCTGAGAGGACTGTGTGATATGAAGATCGGATTTGTCGGTTTTGGCAATATGGCGAGTGCTATGGCCGATGGCTGGATTGCCGCCGGCGTGGCCGCGGGCGACATGTGCGCCTGCGCAGGCCGCTACGATGCTTTGGTCGAGCGTTGTGAGGTGCGCGGCATGGTCGCCTGCCACGATGCCGCCGAGGTTGTCGCCGCATCCGATATCGTGGTCGCTGCGGTCAAACCGTACATGATCGAGAAGGTATTCGCCCCGCTCAAGGATGCTCTTGCCAAAAAGGTCGTTCTGTCGGTTGCCTGGACCTGGGACAGTGCCAAGTGGGAGCAGGTCCTGCCGGGCGTCGCGCATATCTCGACGGTGCCCAACACGCCGGTTTCGGTGGGCGAGGGCGTCATCGCCTGCGAGAAGGCTTCGACGCTTAACGACGAGCAGCGTGCTGTGGTGCTCGACCTGCTCGGTAAGCTTGGCGCTGTCGTCGAGCTCGACACAAGCCTGCTGTTTGTGGGCGGCACGGTGGGTGGTTGCGCTCCGGCGTTTGTCGCCATGGCAATCGAGGCCCTGGGCGATGCGGCGGTCAAGCACGGTATCCCGCGTGCGGATGCTTATCGCATTGTGAGCCAGATGGTGCTGGGTACGGCAAAGCTGCAGCTTGCAACTGGCCAGCATCCTGCGGCGATGAAGGATGCCGTATGCTCGCCCGGCGGTGCCACCATCAAGGGCGTCGTTGCACTCGAGGACGCCGGCATGCGCAGCGCCCTGGTCAAGGCAATCGACGCAACCCTCCAGTAAAACCGACCAAAAAAGGGACAGTTTATTTTGGCAGGTTTTTCCTGCGGTTTTGTCCTTTTAGCGAAAAGTGCCCCGCAACTGGCTCAATTCCAGTTGCGGGGCACTTGCGTTTGCCCAGATAAAACCGACCAAAATAAACCTGTCCCTTTTTGGCAGGTTAGTCCCAGAAGCTGTCTTCTTCGTCCTCGGACTTGGGGCCGCGGTCGACATACATCTTATGGGTGCGCTTCTCCATTACAAAGGCAATAATCGCAAACAGCAGGATGCCGCCGGCGAAAAGGATGGCAAAACCGGTGCGGGTGCCAAACAAAAAGGAAAAAACTGCGTCCATTGGGTGCCTTCTTGCGTAGTTGAGTTGGGTCGTAAACGCTCATAAGTATATACTTGCCCATACATGTACAAGGTTGCAACCTAAATGGAATGTATATCGCCGGAGGATCTAATGCTTGATATCAAGTTTGTTCGCGAGAACCCCGATGCCATCGATGTCGCCATGGCTAACCGCCAGACGTCTTGGGATCGCGAGAAGTTCTTTGAGCTCGACGACGAGCGTCGTGCCGTCATCACCGAGGTTGAGGAACTTCAAGCCACGCGCAATGCCGAGTCCAAGAAGATCGGCGCCCTGATGAAGGAGGGCAAGAAGGACGAGGCCGAGGCCGCCAAGGAGGCCGTGCGCGCCGTCAACGAGAAGATTGACGGTCTGGCCGAGCGCCGCACCGCCCTCGAGCAGGAGCAGTACGACTTCATGGCTCACCTGCCCAACATTCCTTGCGAGGCCACGCCGTACGGCAAGGACGAGGACGAGAACATCGAGCGCCGTCGTTGGGGCACCCCGCGCGAGTTCGACTTCGACTTTAAGCCGCACTGGGATCTGGGCACCGACCTCGACATCCTTGACTTCGAGCGCGGCAACAAGCTCTCCGGCAGCCGCTTCACCGTTCTCGGTGGCGCCGGCGCCCGTCTTGAGCGCGCCCTCATCAACTTCTTCCTCGATACGCACACCAGCCGTGGTTTTAAGGAGTGGTGGCCGCCCATCGTCGTCAAGCGTCAGACCATGTTCGGCACGGGCCAGCTGCCCAAGTTCGAGGACGACGCCTATCACGTCTCGGGCGACAACTTCCTGATCCCCACCGCCGAGGTCGTGCTCACCAACCTGCACGCCGGTGAGGTCCTCGACGCCGATACCCTGCCGCGCCGCTACACCGCCTTCACCCCCTGCTTCCGCGAGGAGGCCGGTTCCGCCGGTCGCGATACCCGTGGCATCATCCGTCAGCACGAGTTCGACAAGGTCGAGATGGTCAAGTTCGCTAAGCCGGAGGAGTCCGACGAGGAGCTCGAGAGCATGACCGCCGAGGCCGAGTACCTGCTGCAGCAGCTGGGCCTTCCGTATCGCGTGATTAGCCTGTGCACCGGCGACTTGGGCTTCTCTGCCCGTCAGACCTACGACATCGAGGTCTGGCTGCCGAGCTACAACGCCTACAAGGAGATCAGCTCCTGCTCCAACTGCGGTGACTTCCAGGCTCGCCGCGCCAACATCAAGTATCGCGACCCCGAGAACTTCAAGGGTTCGCGCTACCTGCACACCCTCAACGGTTCCGGCCTGCCGGCTGGCCGTACCATGGCTGCCATTCTGGAGAACTACCAGAACGCCGACGGCACCATCACGATCCCCGAGGTCCTGCGTCCCTACATGGGCGGCCTCGAGAAGATCGAGCCGGTCGCGTAACTTGGCTGCATAGGCGATATGCAAGGGCGCTCCTTCGGGGGCGCCCTATTTCGTGCGCAGGTCCATACCATGCTGTGCGGACAGCTCAATAGAAAACACACGAACAACTGTTCTGTATGCAGCCATCTACCTGCTATGCTTTTGCTAAATAAGAGCGAGAGAAAGGGGACGCGATGGAGCTGTTTGATGATCGGGTGGTTTTGTTTGAGAGCGACGAGGGCGGGGAGTACCTGCTTGTGACGTGTGAGCCGTCTGGCATGGGTGGCCTGGTGGTTCGACAGACGAGCGAGGGGCCGTTGACGCAATGGTGCTACGAGGAGTCGCCTCATGTGGTTGAGACGTTTGTGGCGCACGAGGGGCTTGTGGCCCTAGAGCATTTCTATGGGGTCCAGACATCTAATCAGGTTGCTCGCATGTTGAGCATCTCGTTTGCCGATTATGATTGTGCCCAGCGGGTGAGATCGCTCCTGAGGGAACTTGATGCTAAGTTTGACGTGATCGAAAAGCCAATCGATCGTACGGGGAATGGCGGTATATGCGGAGCAGCATGACAAGACTGCGTTCCACAAAAAAGTTTGAAATTGTGCTTGACTCCAATAAGCTAAAGTGGTTTTATATGTCTTGCGCTGCGGCGTTACCTCAGCTGGATAGAGGGTCTGACTACGAATCAGAACGTCATAGG
>DXZT01000036.1:4887-80016 GCA_019419545.1 Collinsella sp.
AGGGTCTGACTACGAATCAGAACGTCATAGGTTCGAATCCTATACGCCGCACCAACTGAACTTTAAAGCCTCCGGTAACGGAGGCTTTTCTTATATGTCGACATACTTGAGGAGTTGCTTTCGCCGTGTTTGAAAGTATCGATTCGATCGACTGCATCAAATGAGTAAAAATCAAATTCGATAACTTTTTTTGAAAAAATGCTTGACCATTATTCAGTCCATGTGCATAATAATCAACAAGTCGCGGCGTTACCTCAGCTGGATAGAGGGTCTGACTACGAATCAGAACGTCATAGGTTCGAATCCTATACGCCGCACCATTTGAGATTAAAGCTCCCGGCAACGGGGGCTTTTCTTTTGCGTCAGCTTGAGTGCTTTCGTCCAAAGGGACGATTTCCTGTCGACTCGTGTAAGATTCCGAGTAGATGTCGCGACTTATTCGCGACCACTCCTTCTTCAAGCGACCGATCAGGGTGATATTTCGTGGCAGAGCGTCCGACATACAAGCTCAGGTTTCTCGATCCCAAGAAGCGCTTTCCGGCGATGCCCGAGCAGCCTGCGGGACGCTCATATGGCGTGGTCTGGAAACTCTTTGGCGAGGATCGGCATGAATCTTGTTATGTCGTCGAATTTGTTGGCAAAAGTCATGTGTCGCTTTTGGGCTACGTAAGCGTTTCGGGTGAGGTGTACAAGGTGGACCGCCCCGTCAGCGAGGCTCCGCTGCCCAACGATCCCGACATGGAACTGGTCCTTGACGAGTCGGATTCCAGTATTGGTGAGATTATGGTAAGGGAAGCCAACGGTGCAATGCACGCGTGCGCACAAACTTCCGGCTCTCCCGAAGGCCCCATGCGCGAGCAGTCCGACCACGAGACATGGAATTCGACCCGCGCCCTTCCTTACGGCGAGTTCATGGCCTCGATGTTCTTGCGCTACGTGATATTTGCCAACTCCGAAAGCGCTATTGCGAACACGGCGGGCGTCGACGGTCTCGATGCGGACATGCAAAACGTTGTCGACAAGATCAAGCTCGTAAAGTTACCCGAGCCGGTCGAGGTGTTTTTGGGCTTTAACACGGCACCGCTCCCCGATGCTATCGAGACGCTGCTTTACCGCGTTGACCATGCCGAGAATCCGAGCGGTATCGAGCGTTATGCCGCCGCCCTTATGAGCGAGGTCGACTTGCCCCGTCTACGCACCATTGCCGCCAAGTCCGAAATGAGCCTAGCGCGCATCGACCGGTCAAAGCTGTTCTATCTCAATTTTGATCGCAGCTTGCTGGACCAGGACGAGATTGACATGCTGCTTGCCATCGAGTGCCGTCTCAACCGCCTCTCCGGCATCCTTGAGCGCATCGGGGCTGGATTGGCCCCCGCGGCATCCTCGCCGAGCCTTGAGGGCTGTGCACTCTTTGATTCGTGGCATATCGCTAAGACGACCAACGATGTTCCCCGACTGCTCGATACGGCCTCGAGCGATAACCCGTGGGGCAAACCGGGGACGGTGGCGTGTCAGCCGGGCGGTGAGTGGGACGTGCGCACCCGCTTCGCGCGTATCGTCGAGGCGCTCAACGTGGTCACAAGGCTCGACTATACCTATCGGGCAAACGTTGCCGAGGGGATTATGCTCGTTCGGTTTGGGCAGTCTGTCGTGGACGCCATGCCGCAACGTGAATACGATGCTCAAGATGTCGCCTGGCGCGAGCTGGACGAGGACACGCGCACGATCTGGGCCGCGGAACACGATGCGCGCGTGGCAATCACGCTTGCGGCAGCGTGTTTTGCCGCGGGCACCTGCATCACGCGCTGCTATGTGCAGATTGCTGCTCCCGACAGTGAGCAGGGCGAGCGCGTTGTCGCAACGTATTTCTTTGGGCGTGCGGCCTATCTGGCCGATTGCGTGCCTGTCGTCAAGGATCTTGAGAGCATGGACATGGACGATATGCCGTGCGAGCGTGTGCTTGAGGCGTATGAGTCAACAGCTCCGGAGACGATTGAGCCTGCGGAGGTTCATGCTCGTCCGCGTGATGACCATCGCACGCTGCCGCCGGCGCTGCGCGATCTGCTGCTTGCCGATAAGGCTGACGAGTTGGAGGTCATGGAAGAGGACGATGACCCATACGTGGCCCGTGTTGTTGAATTGCGCGAGCAGGCAAAAGTCGACCGTACAGGTGCTTTTGAAGGTTTTTCCCGTCTTGTCGAGGAGTTGGAGGCTAAGTGCGCCGTCGCCGAGCTTTTGGCGACAGGTCCGGTTCAAACGCAGTTTTGTGATAACCAGCTGGTGCGCATGGTGCTACCGGTGTTGGAAGAAGACCGCTCTGTGCGAATCCTTCGTGCGCCCGATGCGCTGTACTTTGCCCAGCACGAGATTTGCAGCTTTTACGCCGAGCAAGAGGACTTTGAACGAGCGCTGCCCGAGGTGCGCCATCTTTACGATCTGGCGCGCTCGTCCATGCAATCGCACTTTGCGCTCATCAACGTGCTTGCGCGTCTGGAGCGCTTTGACGAGATTATCGAGGTGGCGCGCCACGGCCTACGTATTGCCAGCGATCGTTCTGCAATCGGCTACCTGTTCTATCGCTTGGCGTTTGCCTATTGGAATTGCGATCAGCTCGACCTGGCGCTGGCTTGTTACCGTCTGGTGCCGCGCGGCGAGGAGTCGGGCAGCAACGCGCTGGAAGAAATGCAGGGTCTTATGAACGAGATGGGCGTCAGCGAGCCTCCGGCGTTCGAGGAAGCGGTCGAGACCATCCGCAAGGCTGGACTCGAGCTGCCGCCAGTGTCCGCTGTGACGAATCAGCTGGCAGATGCCGCTGTGCAACTGGTCGACAACGGCTTCTTTTTCCTGGCACGCGGCTGCATCTTCCAAATGTGGCGCACCATGGGCAACGACGAGCTCGGCTCTCTCAACCGCTCGCTGGGGTAGGCGAAGCTTTCGAGGAGGAAAGGCTGCTAGGCAATTAGAAAATTTCCTCTTGCTCATCCTTGGCTGTTTGGTTACTATAGAACGGCTGTTACGGAGAGCTGACCGAGAGGCCGAAGGTGCTCGCCTGCTAAGCGAGTATGCCCCAAAAGGGCATCTGGGGTTCGAATCCCCAGCTCTCCGCCAGTACGAATTTGAAGAAGGGTCCCATTTGGGGCCCTTTTTATTATCAAGAATGGCGGCTGGGGATTCGAACCCGAGAGGGCACGGGCGTTAAGCAAACGCGAAAGCGTTTGTAGCCCGTGGGCGAAAAGCCGCCAGGCTTTGAAGCCGGAGGGCATGCGCAGCATGCCCGGACATCCCCAGCTCTCCGCCAGTATGAATTGAAAGAAGGGTCCCATTTGGGGCCCTTTTTATTATCAAGAATGGCGGCTGGGGATTCGAACCTCAAAAAAGGAGGCATCCTTTCGGACGCCTCCTTTCAGTGGACTTATTATTCTTGCGCCCTACACCTCGGGCGCCTTGGCGACGGTCTCGCTTTCTGCCGTGAGTGGGCGGTTGTCGATGCGACGGCCCAAGCGATCGAGCTTCACGAGCAGCCATTCAATGGGATTCGGCCCTGCGCCTTCCTCGTCGGCAACCAGGTCCATGACGGCGATCTTGGTGCCGTCCTGCTTGAGCGTAACGCTGCCCACCTTGTCGCCCACATGCACCGTGCCCGAAAGATCGTCGTAGCCAACCTTTTCGGTCACCTCGCCGGCAAGGGAAAACACGGTCGCTTGCGCCGTGGGATCGGCGAGTGTGGCGTCGATCGTCTTATCCGTCCAGTCGGTTTGACCAATGCGCGCCATAAGCGGGTTGCCGTTGGCGGTCTTTTCCTGTGTGTTGGCGATTGCGACCGTCACCTTGTGACCGTAGTACCAATTGGCAAGGGTTGCGGTATCGGTAAAGCGCTGGTCGGTGGTGGTGGAGTTCAAAACGACGGTGTAGATCTCGTCGCCGTCGCGGTTGTAGGCGCTCGTAAAGCAATAGCCCGCGTCGTCGGTGGTGCCGGTCTTGCCACCGATGTTGCCATCTTGGCCCAGCAAATAGTTATGCGTGTCCATGGAATGCGAATGGTCGGTGCCGTCGGCGCCCGTGACCTCGATCCAGGAATCCTCGCTCGCTACGACCTCGCGGATCGTGTCGTTTTTCATGGCCTCCTGCATCATCAGCGCTACGTCATGTGCGGTTGAGTGCATGTCGCCGGCCCATTCATCAAAGTCCAGACCGTGTGGGTTCTCAAAGACCGTGCCGGTGCAGCCGAGCTTTTTGGCGCGCTCGTTCATGGCCTTCACAAAGGTTGCCTCGGCGTCTTTGGTCTTAGGGTCGATCTTCTTGCCCACATATTCGGCGAGCACGACGGCGGCGTCGTTGCCCGAGGGAATCATCAGGCCGCGCAGTGCCTGCTCCACGGTAAGCTCGTCACCTTCGAGCAAGCCGGCGGTCGAATTACCCACGGTGGCTGCGGCGTTGCTCACCGTGACCTTCTCGTCCATCTTGCAATTCTCGACGGTTAGGATTGCGGTCATGACCTTGGTGATCGAGGCGATTTTAACCTGCTCATCGGCGCCGCGCCCATAGTAGACGGTGCCGTCTTTGCCCATGACGAGCGCATTGGTCGCATCGATATCGGGCAGATTTTCGGCCGTGATGCCGCGCGCATCGGCGGTTTTGCCGCAAACATTGTCGGTCGTGAGTACTTGGGCGCCGGCGACGGTGGGCACGCCAGCGGCAAGGGCGATAGCGCAGACAAAGCCGGCGGCAAGCTGAGCAGAGCGCTTTGCAAAAGAGGTGAGGGACTTCACAGATTTCGCTTTCGACGGGATGGTCTCTTCTGGAACTAGAGTATATCGTTTGCCGGTGTCGGCGATCATCGCGTGCGTGCGTGGCCCACATCCGCGCCCGAACGGGCACAAGGGTGCTTAAGGCCGACTTAATCACCCACGCTTGTTGTGTGTGGCATGCGCCCCCTCGGGCATAATGGAGCGCGAGAGGAGCACGCATGAACGAGCGCATTTTGGTAGTTGATGACGAAAAGGCCATCGCCGACTTGGTTGGTATCTACCTTACAAAAGAAGGCTTTGACGTACAGGTCGCCTATAGCGGGGCCGATGCTGCCAAGGCAATCTTGGAGCAGGAGTTCGATCTTGCGCTGCTGGATGTCATGCTGCCCGATATCGATGGGCTTGAGTTGCTGCGTACGATCCGTTCCAGCCATACCTATCCCGTGATCATGCTGACGGCGCGCGATGCCCAGCAAGACAAGATCGAGGGCCTTTCGCTTGGCGCGGACGATTACGTGGTTAAGCCGTTCCGTCCGCTTGAGCTCATCGCGCGCGTGCATGCTCAGCTTCGCCGCTACACCAGCTACGGTAGCCGTGCGCAGGCGGCCGAGTCGCCGACCATCCAGCTCGACGGCCTAGAGATCAACCGCGATGCCCGTTCCGTAACGGTGGACGGTGCGCCGGTTCGCCTCACGCCCATCGAGTATTCCATCTTGCTGTATCTGGTCGAGCATCGCGGCAGTGTGGTGGCCGTGGAGGATCTGTTCCGCGCGGTATGGAACGAGGATTTTATGCCCGGCTCCAACAATACGGTGATGGTGCACATTCGCCACCTGCGCGAAAAGATCGGTGACGACGCTCAAAAGCCGCGCTTTATCAAAAACGTCTGGGGCATCGGCTACATAATCGAATAAGGCCTTTGATGGTGGGGAAGTGGATATGACAAAAGACGATAGGCAGGCATTCGAGGTGCCCGATCGACTCTTTGAATACGTGAGGTCGGTCGTCGACAACCGCGCGCTTGCAACGGTGCTGCTCTTTTTGCTGAGCCTGCTGCTGATTGGCATCGATAGCATCGCTGGAATCTTGGCGGTGCTGCTTGTCGGCTTTTTGCTGATCGATCGATTTGAAGTCGTGCGCCGCTGCGTGGTGATTGGCGGTGCCGCGTGGGCCATGACGTTGGCGATTGGCGCCATGGCGCTCGGCGGCATCGAAGGGCCGGTGCTGTTCGATGCCGGCTTTGTATTCAACATGCTTGGCTTTGTGCTGGCGCTTGCCGTGTGCGTGCTGTTCTTTTGCGGCCGCGCCCTGTACTACCATGGCTACGAGCAGGGCGAGCAGCATGCCGATTGTGTGCTGGCCGCTCGTATTCAAGATCGCCTGATCGATCACCCCGACACCTGGGACAACATCGACGGCGACTTCCTGGAGGTCGAGGGCGCACTCAACCGTGTGCGTGATCGCGAGCGTAAGGTGCAACAGGCCTTGCGTGACGAGTCGCATCGCAAGGACGATTTGGTCACGTACTTGGCACATGACCTACGCACCCCGCTTGCCAGTGTGGTGGGCTATCTTTCGCTGCTGCAAGAGGCTCCTGAGCTGCCGGTTGAGCAACGTGCGCGCTTTACGGGCGTGGCACTCGACAAGGCGCACCGGCTCGATGCGCTCATCGAGGAGTTCTTCGATATCACGCGCTTTGACTTCCACGATATCGTGCTCACGCGCGGCTATGTTGATCTGGGGTTGCTGCTGGCTCAGGTGGCTGACGAGTTCTATCCCATCCTCAACGAGCAGCATAAGGAAGCCCAAGTTGATATTCGCGAGGACCTGACGGTGCTCGTGGATGGCGACAAGATGGCCCGCGTGTTCAACAACATCATGAAAAACGCCGTCGCCTATAGCTATGAGGGCTCGACTATCACGATTGAGGCCAGGCGCCAAGACGATGGCGGCGTGCGCGTGCGCTTTATCAATCAGGGCGATCCTATCCCTGCGGCTAAGCTCAAGGTGATCTTTGAGAAGTTCTATCGCCTGGATGCGGCGCGTGCGACCAATCGCGGTGGTGCCGGCCTGGGCCTTGCTATTGCCAAGGAGATCATCGCGGCACACGGCGGTACCGTTGCATGTGAATCGACGCCCGAACACACGATATTCACCATCGAGCTGCCCGCCGCATAGCCAGTGTGCCCTTACAAACACTTGACAATGTGCTCACGTGCGTATGAGCCGCGATTCCTACTATCGATACTGCTGAATTGATATCGATATGGAGGTGTGCGGTATGACGGCTGCTGCGGCTGTGGAGCCCACGGAGCTTGAAGAACTCATGGAAGCGCAGGCCGAGGCCGCGCATGAGCGCGAGGTTGGGGATGCGACTCGCCCCACGGCAGAGGATCTTGCCGCCTCGCCGACGCGCATCGACGTCGAGGGCCTCGACCTGTTCTATGGCGATCACCATGCGCTCAAGGACGTGAATATCAAGATCCGCGACAAGCAGATCACTTCGTTCATCGGGCCTTCGGGCTGCGGAAAGTCCACGTTGCTGCGCTGCTTTAACCGCATGAACGACGGCATCAAGGATTGCCGCATCGAGGGCAAGATTGCGCTCGATGGTCAAGATATCCTGGGCGATTGCGACATCTGCCGTTTGCGCCAGCGCGTGGGCATGGTGTTCCAACGCCCCAACCCATTTCCCATGAGCATCTACGACAACGTCGCCTACGGTCCTCGCGGTATGGGTGTGCGCGACCGCGTCGTGCTCGATGAGCTGGTCGAGGACTCCCTGCGTCGCGCTGCCCTGTGGGACGAGGTCAAGGACAAGCTCAAAGAGTCAGGCCTGGGTCTTTCGGGTGGACAGCAGCAGCGCCTGTGCATCGCCCGCGCACTTGCCGTGCAGCCCGACATTCTGCTGATGGACGAGCCGACCTCGGCACTCGACCCTGTGTCGACGTTGGTGGTGGAGCAGCTGGCCTGCGAGCTCAAGGAGACCTGCACGCTGGTGGTCGTGACGCACAACATGCAGCAGGCCGCGCGTATTTCCGATTCGGTTGCGTTCTTTTTGCTGGGTGAGCTGGTGGAGCACGCGCCCACCGCGCAACTCTTCAAGAATCCGTCCGATCCGCGCACCGCGGATTATTTGACGGGGCGTTTTGGCTGACGCTGTCTTTTACAGGTGCCTTTAGGGTTAAGATGCGGTCATATCGGCCGCAAAGGGGTTCAACATGATCTATTACGTCGAGGACGATGACAACATCAGGGATTTGACAGTCTACGCGCTGCGCAAGCAGGGAATCGAGGCCGAGGGCTTTTCGTGTGATGGCGAGTTTAAAGCTGCCGTGGCACGACGGGTGCCCGATGCTGTGCTGCTCGATATCATGCTGCCCGACACCGATGGCTTGGCGATTATGCGTCGCCTGCGTGCCGATCGCCTGACGGCGACGGTGCCCATCATGATGCTTACCGCCAAGGACACCGAACTCGACAAGGTGATGGCGCTCGATGGCGGTGCCGACGATTACCTGACTAAGCCGTTTTCGCTCATGGAGCTTGCGAGCCGCTGCCGCGCACTGCTGCGTCGCGGCGGCATGGTCAAGCAGGCGAGCGATGTGCTCAGCGTGGGCGACATCGTGCTCTCGCCCAGCCATCGCGAGGTGACCGTTGCCGGCGAGCCGCTTAAGCTCACCCTGCGCGAGTTCGACCTGCTCGAGTACCTCATGCGCAAGCCCGGCGTGGTCTTTACCCGCGAGTCGTTGCTGCAGAGCGTGTGGGGCTGGGACTTCGACGGCGGTTCGCGCACCGTCGACGTGCATGTGCAGACGCTTCGCCAAAAACTGGGCGAGCATGCCAGCGCCATCGAGACCGTGCGCGGCGTGGGTTACCGCTTGGCCGAGCCTTCTGCCGGTGATGGTGCCGAAGGCGACGACACCGCGGCCACCGCATCGGAGGAGTAACCCGTGGTCTTCGCCCCCCAGGGAAAACATACGCTGTCGCACCGCGTTTTTGTGACGATCTTTGTCTGCGCCATGGCGGTTATCGTGGCGTTTACGGTGCTGGGCGCGTTCTTTGTGCAAAACACTTTGGCGGATGCCACGAGTGCCAATCTGGCGCAGGAAACTGAGCTCATTGCTGCCGCCCTCGACGAGCAGCAGGAGCCCATTCCGTTCTTGCGAAGCCTCGATCGCGAGGATCTTCGTATCACGCTGATCAATAAGGACGGATCTGTTGCCTACGACAACGAGGCGTCGCCTTCCACACTGCCCAACCATGGCGATCGCCCCGAGGTCATCGAGGCCTTTGAGAGTGGTTCGGGTTCCGCGGAGCGCGCAAGCTCTACACTCGACGAGATTATGCTGTATCGCGCTGTCACCCTTGATAACGGCCAGGTCGTTCGCTTGGCGCAGGCCCAGCCTGGCGTTGCGGCGATTTTGCTGTCGATGGTGGCGCCGATGCTGCTTATCGCAGCAGCGGGTGCAGTACTCTCGTTTTTTATGGCGCGCCGTGAGTCCCGTGCCATCATCGCGCCGTTGCAAGAGGTGGATTTGGATCACCCACGCCGTAGCTATGAGCACGCCTATGCCGAGATGGTCCCCATGCTTGAGCGTATCGAGTCGCAGCGCCAGGAACTCAAGCGCCAAATGGCGGTGCTAGCGGATAACGACCGTATGCGCCGCGAGTTCACGGCGAATATCACCCATGAGCTCAAGACGCCGCTTACGGCGATTTCGGGCTATGCCGAGCTCATCGCAAATGGCATGGTCGAGGGCGAGGACGACCTGCGCAACTTTGGCGGTCGCATCCATCGTGAGGCGGGCCGCTTGGCAGCGCTTGTCAACGACATCCTTACGCTGTCTAACTTGGACGAGGCCGAACGTGCAACTGAAGGCGAGGCAGTGCCCATTGGGTCCACGGAGCCTATTGAGCTCTCGCGTGCGATCTACGCGGTTGAGCAGCGCCTTGAACAGGTTGCCCGTCAGGCGAATGTGACGATAAGTCATGAGACCAAGCCTGTGGTCATCGAAGGCGTGTCGCGCTTGATTGACGAGCTCATCTATAATCTGGCAAGCAACGCCATCCGCTACAATCGGCCCGGCGGTACGGTTACGCTGCAGTGCGGCACCAACGACGAAGGCCATCCGTTCCTCGCTGTCGCCGACACGGGAATCGGTATCGCGCCTGAAGAACAGGGCAAGGTATTTGAGCGGTTCTATCGCGTGGACAAGAGTAGGTCCAAGGCACGCGGCGGAACCGGCCTGGGGCTTGCCATTGTCAAGCATGCGGCCCTGTATCATCACGCCACGCTCGATCTGTCGAGCGAGTTGGGCGTGGGAACCACCATTACGGTGACGTTTCCCATACAGCAGGACGAGCCATTCGCATAGCGATACAACATAGATATTGATGTAGACGCCGCATTTGACTTTCGGGTGCGGCGTTGTTGTGCAATTTTACGATTGCTTCCGACATTTTTACAGGAGAGCCTGTTTCTTATGTATAGAGTTTGGTCTCGGTAAAAAGATGCGATAACATACGGACAGTTTTGTCAATCCGAACTGGGGAAATGAAAGGCAAGCTGCATGACCCTTCTCGAACTGTTCCAGCTGCTGAAGAAGCACCTCAAGCTGGTCATCACCCTTCCGGTGGTCTGCGCGATCGCTATGGGCATCGTGTCCTTCGTTGCGATGGACAACACCTATACCGCGACGACGAGCATGTACATTCTCGCCAAGACCGACGATAGCGGTCAGATGAGCTACAACGATCTCTCGGCGAGCCAGATGCTTTCCAACGATATCGCCACGCTGCTGGATAGCGATAGCGTTAAGAGCGGCGCCGCCAAAGAACTGGGCCTCACCGATTTGGATGACTACAAGGTGTCTGTTTCCTCCGAGACCACCACGCGTGTCATTACGCTTTCGGTTACCGGCACCGATGCCAAGGAGACGGCTGAGGTCGCAAAGGCCATTGCCAGCTCGGTGAGTACGGTCGCTCAGAACGTCGGCGCTGCCCAGAGCATCAACGTTATCGACGAGGCTAAGACCCCCGAAGCCCCCAGCGGCCCCAAGCGCACGCTGTATATTGCCGTCGCGTTCCTCGCCGGTATCTTTATCGCAGTTGCCTATGTCGTTTTGGCAGACATGCTCAATACCCGCATCCGCGGTGCCGAAGAGGCAGAAGAGCTCCTGGGTATTCCCGTTGTTGGCCGAATTCCGGCTATGAAAGGTGGTAAATAGGCATGGCTAAGGCAAAGAACACCGATAAGCTCGTTGTACAGAATGCCGCCAAGACCCTTCTGGCCAACATCCGCTTTGCGAGCGTGGATGACCCCATTCGCACCATCACCGTTACCTCCTCGATTCCCAACGAGGGCAAGTCTACGGTTTCCATTAACCTTGCTCAGGCAATCGCCACGAGCGGCAAGTCCGTGCTCCTGGTCGAGGCCGATATGCGCCGCAGGTCCCTTTCCGATATGCTCGGCGTTCGTTCGCGCGGCGGACTCTATGCGGTCCTTTCCGAGCAGATCTCCATTGACCAGGCAATTGTCGAGACGGGTCAGAAGAACTTCTACTTCCTCGATGCCGAGCCGCACATTCCCAATCCTGCCGACATCATCGTCTCCCATCGCTTTGCCAAGCTGGTAAAGGCACTGTCCGCCAAGTTCCAGTACGTCATCTTCGATGCTCCTCCGGTCGGCACCTTCATCGATGCTGCCGAGATTGCCAGCTTGACCGACGGCGCGCTGTTCGTGGTGCGCGAGGACTTTACCAAGCGCGAAGAGGCGCTCAACGCTATCGCCCAGCTTAAGAAGTCCGAGAAGGTCAAGCTCATCGGTACCGTCATGAATTACTGTGAGACCGAGACCAGCGAGTACTACTATTCTTACTACACCAAGGACGGTAAGAAGGTTAAGAAGGGCTCCGACGATCAGGGCACTTCCAAAAAGGGCATCTTCACCAACCGAGCAAACGTTTAGTTGATTAAGGCCGACCTATGCGTGACATTCATTGCCATATCTTGCCGGGTGTAGACGACGGCGCCGCCGATCTCGAAGAGAGCTTGGCGATGCTCGAGGCTGCCAAGCGGGCCGGTGTAACCAGAATCGTTTGCACTCCTCACTGCCGTGATCCCTATTTTGATTACGACAAGATGTGGGATGCCTTTGAGCTGCTGCGCGATAACGCTGACGGTTTTCCGCTCCAGATGGGCTTCGAGGTCAACCATCGAAAGCTCGTTGAGCTTGGTATCGATGCCGCGGATCACTTGCATTTCGATGGGACCAACGAGTTTCTGCTCGAGCTTTCGACGCATGCCGATGCGTATGCGTTTAGAGAGTACGAGAACACGATTTACGATTTGCAGTGCCGTGGCTATCAGGTGATCATCGCTCATCCTGAGCGCTATCGTGCGGTTCAAAAGGATGTAAGCGTGGCGGAGCGCCTGGTCGATATGGGCTGCAAGCTGCAGGCTTCGGCGGACTTTATTGCCGGCGGTCGCTTTGGTCGCGAGAAAAAGCCGGCACAGCGCCTGTTCGATCAGAACCTGTACAGCTTCATCGCGAGCGATGCCCATAACGTGGGTCATTACGACTGTCTGGCGAAGGCTCGCGCGAAGTTTAGCGTGCGCGGAGCTCATTTTCGCTAAAATCTGTCCCTAACGTTCGCGTTGAATGAAAGGGCAGCTATGGATATCCAACTTAAGACGGGATGCTTTGATGACGCGGCGTTGGTGCGCCGCGTCGTTTTTATGGACGAGCAGGGCTACGAGAATGAGTTTGACGCTATCGACGAGGATCCGAACTGCATCCATGTGACGCTCTATGTAGACGGTGAGCTTGCCGGTTGCTCGCGCGTGTTTCCCGAAGAACTCGAGCGCGCAGCTGACGCAGAGGCTCCGGTGTCGCCGGCGTGCGACTTGGACGAAGGCGTCGCGGCGGGGGAGACCTACATTATGGGGCGCGTGGCCGTGCTGCCGAGCATGCGCCGTCGCGGTTTGGCGAGCAAGATTGTCGAGGCCAGTGATACGTGCGCGCGTGATGCCGGCGCCAAGCTCATTAAGCTGCACGCGCAGGAATACGTGCTGCCGCTCTATGCCAAGGCGGGTTACACGCAGATTGCCCCGGTGGACTACGAAGACGAGGGCCAGCCCCATGTTTGGATGGCCAAGCGCGTAGATGGCAGATAGGGACGTTCCTTTCCTGCCGGCAGTCGGGGACACTCCTTGGCAATTGGCGCATCAGAGCGTTTGGACATACAGTTTTTCGATTCCGTATGTATATATGCGCGCTAATGGGTTATAAAATCTAAGTCTGGACATAGCAGGTCTGCGATGCGGCTCGGGCAACCGGGCCGTTTTTGCGGACGGGGGTAGCGCGAAAGGACTGCACATGCGTCAATTTAAGACCGAGAGCAAAAAACTGCTCGACCTCATGATCAACTCCATCTACACCAATAAGGAAATCTTCCTGCGCGAGCTTATCTCCAACGCGAGCGACGCCGTCGACAAGCTCAACTTTAAGAGCCTGCAGGACCCGAGTGTCAAGCTCGACCAGGGCGACCTGGCTATTCGCGTCTCTTTTGATAAAGACGCCCGCACCATTACCATCTCGGATAACGGCATTGGCATGACCGCCGAGGAGCTCGAGCGCAATCTGGGCACCATCGCCCATTCCGGCTCCGAGGAGTTTAAGACCGAGAACGCCGAGCAACAGGGCTCCGATGTCGACATCATCGGCCAGTTTGGCGTGGGCTTCTACTCTGCCTTTATGGTTGCCAGCCACGTAAAGGTTGTCAGCCGCGCCTATGGCGAGGACACCGCTCACGTGTGGGAGTCTGATGGTCTTGAGGGTTACACCATCGAAGACGGCGAGCGCGCCGAGCACGGCACCGATGTCATCCTGACGCTGCGCGAGAACGAGAAGCTCGACGCCGACGGCGAGGCCGAGACCTACGATCGCTTCCTGACCGAGTGGGGCCTCAAGAGCCTGATTCAGCAGTACAGCAACTATGTGCGCTACCCGATTCAGATGATGGTGAGCAAGAGCCGCCAGAAACCCAAGCCCGAGGACGCCGGCGACGACTACAAGCCCGAGTACGAGGACTACCAGGAGCTCGAGACCATCAACTCCATGACGCCGATCTGGAAAAAGCGCAGCTCCGACGTTGAGCAGAAGGATTACAACGAGTTCTACAAGTCCACGTTCCACGACTTTGACGATCCCGCGCGCACTATCAGCTTCCATGCCGAGGGTACGCTTGAGTACGATGCGCTGCTGTTTGTGCCGGGTCGCGCCCCGTTCGATCTGTACAGCAAGGACTACGAGAAGGGCCTGGCGCTCTACAGTTCCAACGTGCTGATTATGGAGAAGTGCGACGACCTGCTGCCCGACTACTACAACTTTGTGCGCGGTGTCGTGGACTCTGCCGACGTGACGCTCAACATCTCGCGTGAGACGCTGCAACAGAACCGTCAGCTCAAGGCCATTGCCAAGCGTGTCGAGAAGAAGATCACTGCCGATCTTGAGGACATGCGCGACAACGACCGCGAGGCATACGAGAAGTTCTTTGAGAACTTTGGTCGCGGTCTGAAGTACGGCATCTACTCGAGCTACGGCATGAAGGCCGACGAGCTCGCCGACCTGCTGCTGTTCTGGTCTGCCAAGGAGCAGAAGATGATCACCCTGGCCGAGTATGCCAAGGGCATGCCCGAGGATCAGAAGGCCATCTACTACGCCGCCGGCGACTCGCGTGAGCGCTTGGCCAAGATGCCCGTGGTAAAGGGCGTGCTCGAGCGCGGCTATGACGTGCTGTTGCTGACGCAGGATGTGGATGAGTTCACGTTCCAGGCTATGCGTGAGTACGTGGCCGCCGATATGCCCAAGATCTACGAGGACGACGCCGCCCGCGAGGCTGCCGAAAAGGCCGTTGCCGACGGTGCCGAGCCCGAGGTCGAGGATCGTCACCTGGAGCTCAAGAACGTTGCGACTGGCGATCTTGATCTGGCGACCGAGGACGAGAAGAAGGAGGCCGAGGACGCCACCAAGGAAAACGAGGACCTCTTTAGCGCTATGAAGGAGGCGCTCGGTGACAAGGTCGAGAAAGTTGCCGTCTCCGCGCGCCTGACCGATGCCCCCGCTTGCATCACCACCGAGGGTCCGCTTTCGCTCGAGATGGAGAAGGTGCTTCAGAAGGGTCCTGAGGGCGCGCCCGACGGTATGCCCAAGAGCCAGCGCGTGCTCGAGCTCAACGCCAAACACCCGGTCTTCGCCAAGCTCGTCGCTGCCCAGAAGGCCGGCGACGCCGACAAGATCAAGCAGTACTCCGGCCTGCTCTACGATCAGGCCCTGCTGGTCGAGGGCATCCTCCCTGAGGACCCCGTTGCCTTCGCAGCAGCTGTCTGCGAGCTTATGTAATTGGGTAGTTACGCGGTTCTACGAACCGCGTAACTACTCGACGCTGCCCTCAGTTCCGCCGTTCTAACGAACGGCGGACCAGTCGACGCTGCGCGGGCGCCAGAGCGACAACTTGTCATTCAAAGAGGACGGCATGACCAGAAGGTCTATGCCGTCCTCTTTTCATGCCAATTTGTTCGCTCTGGCGCCCGCTCGCTGGCATTGCCAAAACATCGACGTTGCCGTGGTCCTAAGTAGTCATTGGGGACGTTCTTGTTTGACTAGTCATTTAAGAACGTCCCCGATGACTATTTGAATTGCTAATTTGTGCGGGTTGTGGTTTTGTGACCTGCTGAAATTTAGGATACTGTACAACTGTACGTTAACTAATCTTCGTAGTATATTGCTACCCGCAAAACTCAATACCATTGTGCTTCGAGACGCTAAAGCGCCTACGTACAATGGTTTTTGATAGTACGATTTGATTCAACGACAGGATGGATGGTCCAAGCGTGAGTCTCGGCAGCAAACTATCCAACGCAAAGGTCTCCTTTGCGATATTTAAGCGCGACATTAAGCGATTACTCGTAAACCCCGTCGCCTTGGTGGTTACCCTGGGCGTGTGCGTTATCCCTTCGCTATATGCCTGGTACAACATCGTGGCCAATTGGGATCCGTATGGAAACACCCAGGGCATCAAGATTGCTATCGCCAACAACGATCAGGGTACTCAGAATGATCTGGTGGGCGAGCTCAACGCGGGCGACAAGGTTGTCGATCAGCTCAAGGAGAACGATCGGTTGGGCTGGACCTTCGTCGATTCGGCGGCCGATGCCAAAGAGGGCGTCGAGAGCGGGGAATACTACGCGGCGATCGTAATCCCCAAGAACTTCTCCGACAATCTTGTCTCGATGCTCGATGGCAATTACCATCAGCCGAAGCTCACCTATTACGTCAATGAGAAGAAGAGCGCCATTGCGCCCAAGGTCACCGATACCGGTGCCAACACCATCGAGGAGCAGATCAACTCGGAGTTTGTCTCCACGGTGGGCGAGACTGTTGCCAGTATCGCCAAGGATGCCGGTGTCGATTTAAAGGACAAGGCAACCCAGACTCAGGACTCGCTGACAAGTTCGGTGTCCGAGGCATCCGACACCTTGGGTGAGGTGCGCGATTCGATTGGCGATATGAATGCCGCCATCGATAAGACGAGTGGCGCTATCGCCTCGGCTGATGCGGCGCTTGCCGGCTTGCAAGGTCAGGCACCGTCGCTGACGCAGGCAATCTCCCAGGGCAACGACCTGCTGGGCGAGGCTCGCGCCACGGCGGGCAACTCTATCACCTCGCTCTCCAAGGCACTCTCGGAAGGTAGCCTTGCACTCACCAAGACGTCAGCCTCCGCGAACGCTGCGATTGGCAAGCTAACGGGTACGGTCACATCTACGACCACCCGCATCGACAACTCGCTCGAGTCTCTCCAGGCGACGATCGATCACAATAAGGCCGTTATCGGGCACTTGGAGATTCTCGTTAATGACACGTCGACAGGTTCCGAGGAAATTGACGCGCGCATTGTATCGACCATCGATTCGCTTCGCGAGCAAAACCAGAAGCTGCAGAGCATCAAGGATGGCCTTTCTGCACAATCGAGCGCCATGGCAAACGACGCTACGGCAATCTCGAACGCGAGCAACGCACTCAACGCGGCAATTCAGACCGGTACGGCTAACCTCGGTCAGGCTCAGACCGATCTGGGTCAGAACGCACTTCCGAAGGCTTCGAGCGCGCTTGACTCCTTTGCCGCCGTTTCGGGCGATTTGACCGGCATTGTGTCGGGTATGACCCCCACGATAGCGAGCGCGCGCGGCACGCTGGCGCAGCTCGACGCCACGCTCAAGCAGGCAAAGACCACGCTGTCCCAAACCGACGCCTCCCTTGCCAAGGTTCAGGACAAGCTCGTGACCGCCGCCAATGACATTGCGGCGCTGCAGACCTCTGAGTCTATGGGCGAGTTAGCCGACCTCATGGACGTCGACGTCAATGACGTGGCAGATTTCATGGCATCTCCGGTTGAGCTGACGTCCAAGTCAATCTATCCGGTCAAGAGCTTTGGCTCGGGCATCGCGCCCTTCTACACCAATCTGGCGCTGTGGGTAGGCGGCTATGTGCTCATCGCTATCTATAAACTCGAGGTCGACCGCGAGGGCATCGGTAGCTTTACGGCGCGTCAGGGCTACTTTGGCCGCTGGCTGCTGCTGGTGATCCTGGGTGCGTTGCAGGCCATCATCGTTACGGTGGGAGATCTGGTCATTGGCGTTCAGTGCGTCAATCCGCTGCTCTTTGTACTGGGCGGCATCGCTATTTCGTTCACCTACGTCAACATCATCTATGCGCTGTCCACCACGTTTAAGCATATCGGTAAAGCCATTGGCGTCATCCTCGTCATTGTGCAGATCCCCGGCTCGTCGGGCATGTATCCCATCGAGATGATGCCCGGCTTCTTCCAATGGCTGCATCCGCTGCTGCCCTTCACCTATGGCATCAACCTGCTGCGCGAGACCGTCGGTGGCATGTATTCGTTCAACTACCTGTTCAACCTGTGCATCCTGGGCGTGTTCCTTGCCATCGCACTCTTTATTGGCTTGCAGCTGCGTCCGCTGCTGCTCAACCTCAACCTGCTCTTTGACAAGCAGCTTTCCACGACGGGCCTCATGATCTGCGAGTCCAACGACCTGCCGCGCCAGCGCTATTCGCTGCGCACGGCCATGCGCGTCATGCTCGATTCGGATTCGTACCGTCGCGAGCTGCTCGATCATGCCGTGGCGTTTGAGCATCGCTACCCGTACTACATCAAGGGCGGTTTTGCCGCCGTGGTAGGCGTGCAGGTTCTGCTCTTTGTGCTTTCGACGGTGCTCGATATCGACAATAACGGCAAGATCATCCTGCTCGTTATCTGGATCATTTCGGTTATCGCCATCTGCGGCTGGCTCATCAACATCGAATACATCCGTGCGAGCCTCAATACCCAGATGCGTATCTCGGCGCTTTCGGACGAGGACCTTCGCCGCGAGATGCGCGAGCACACGGCTGCCATCCCTGCCGCCCGTCGCATATTTGGTCTCAACGCCAGCGAGCGTGGCGCCAAGGGAGGCGAACAGCCTACGAGCCGTCTGTCGCATATCGGTGCGCATCGTAAGGCTCAAGATGCCGACGGCGCTGACAACGTAAACGGAAACGACGGGGACACCACCTCGCTTGGCAAGCACTCTAAAGGAGGTGAGGCATAAATGAAAAACATCCTGCACCTGTTTAAGCGCGATGTCCAAAACGTGTCTCGCTCCGTGATCGGCATGGTCGTCGTGATGGGCCTGATCATCGTGCCATGTCTCTATGCATGGTTTAACATCGCCGGAAGCTGGGATCCCTACGGCAATACCGGCAACCTTAAGATTGCAGTGGTCAACACCGATGAGGGTTACGAGAGCGATCTGATTCCCGTCGAGGTCAACGTGGGCGAAAACGTAACCGCCACCCTGCGCGGCAACGAGAACTTCGACTGGGTCGTCCTCAACGACCGTGATAAGGCGATTGAGGGCGTTAAGTCGGGCGCGTACTACGCTGCCGTCGTTATCCCTAAAACGTTTAGCGCCGACATGATGACGCTTTTCTCGACCGAGGTGAAGCACGCCGATATCGAGTTCTATGAGAATCAGAAGGCCAACGCCATCGCACAGATCGTGACTGAAAAGGGTTCGAGCGCCGTCCAGAGTCAGGTCAACGAGACCTTTACCAAGACCATCACGACCATCGGCCTTAAGACCGTGTCCAGCCTGCTCGACTATATGAGTACCGACCAGGTGAGCAGCTTTATCGCCAATCTGTCCTCGACGCTGGGCGATTCGGTCGAGGACCTGCAGGACGTTCAGGCGAGTGCGACGTCGCTCGCGGGCATTTTGAGCTCCACGTCCGATTCACTGACATCGGCGGGCGGCATGCTCAAGCAGACGGGCACCGTTGATGAGTCGACGAAGCAGCTGATGGAGCACGCCAAGAGTGGCATCAATGATTCCAAGGAAGCGCTCAAGGCCGCCAACGATGCCGTTGACGCGGCGATTGACGGAAGCGCGGGCTCGTTCGACAACGTGTCCGCCGAGCTTGCGAAGGCATTCGATGCCGCGAATCAGCATGTTGACCTTACGGTGTCTCAGCTCAACGAAGCCGCAGCGGCGCTCAATACGCGTGCTGACGATATCGATGCGATGACCGATCAGCTCCGTAACCTTGCCGACCAGGTGAGTGATGACAAGCTCAAAGACGGTCTCGAGTCCGCTGCGACGTCGCTGGGCAGAATTGCCGTGGAGTACCGCAACAATGCGAAGGACCTGACGGCGACCGCAAAGTCCCTTTCGGACGGCATGGCGGAGGTCAACAACTCGCGTGCCGAGGTCGACCAGGCCATCGCCGATGCCAAGGCGGGTATCTCGGGAGCCAAGTCCGACTACGATTCCACGTTCTCGGTTAAGGCCAAGGAGCTCAAGAAGACCATTTCGGGCGTTCTGGATTCCCTGAACGGTATCTCGGGTGACTTGGATAGCGCCGTGAGCGGTCTGACCGACGCCTCTGGCTCGCTCGCAAAGGGCCTCTCCAAGGCTGCGACGCTGGTCAACAAGGCTTCCGATCAGCTGGGTGAGGCATCGGACAAGATCAGCGCCTTTAAGGACGAGCTCGATGGCGCCCTGATGTCGGACGACCTTGCCACGATCAAGACGATGATCGGCAACGATCCCGAGGGTTTGGCCGTGTCGCTTTCCGGCCCCGTCGCGCTCGACCGCAAGCCGGTCTATCCGATCCGCAATTACGGTTCGGCCATGGCGCCGTTCTATACGATCCTGTCGCTGTGGGTCGGCTCGATCGTGCTGGCGGCCATGATGAAGGTATCGGTTGACGATGAGCTCATCAACGAGCTGATCCCCGTGCGCCTGCACGAGATCTACCTGGGCCGCTACCTGTTCTTTGGAGGTCTGGCCCTGCTGCAGGCGACACTCGTGTGCGCGGGCGACATCCTGTTCTTTGGCATCCAATGCGACAACCCGCTGCAGTTTGTGCTGGCGGGCTGGGTCGCGAGTCTCGTGTTCTCCAATATCGTCTACACGCTCACGGTTTCGTTTGGCGATATCGGCAAGGCGCTCGCTGTCGTGCTGTTGGTCATGCAGGTCGGCGGTTCAGGCGGTACGTTCCCCATCGAGATGACCGGCCCCGTGTTCCAGGCGATCTACCCGTTCCTGCCGTTTACCCACGGCATCAACGCCATGCACGCCGCCATGGCTGGCGCCTACCATATGGAGTACTGGATTGAGCTGGGTATCTTGGCGAGCTACCTGATTCCGTCGCTGGGCCTGGGCGTCGTCTTCCGCCGCCCGGTCATCAAGGCCAACGACTGGATCATCGAAAAGCTGGAGTCGACCAAATTGATTTAGCGCGACAATGTGGCGTTGACGGAACATCGAGGCCTTCCGGCTCGACGCTTTAGTTGAGTGAATTGCATGAGCTGCTTGGTTGTTGCTACAGTAGCGGGGCGTGCCGGGGGTCCGGCGCGTCCCGTTTTTATTTGACCATGAGGCGGCACGCAGCCATACGCGTGCGGACACCACGCCCAGATTGAGTGCGAGGATGTTCCATGGCCCAATACGCTGCCAACGAAATCGAAAACATGCCCGATAGCCCTGTAGCCCGTGAGGATTTGGGCGCGGGTGGTATTCCCCGGGGTGCCGGCGCACGCTCGCCGTTGTTCTGGAAAGTTCTACTGCTTTCGGTGGCGATTATCTGGGGCTACTCCTTTACCACTATGAAGGACGCACTCGACACCATTCCGGTGTTCGAGCTGGTCTATGTTCGCTTTCTCCCGGCATCACTGGTTATGTTTGCAATTTTCCATAAGCGCATCATCGCTCATTTCAATGCCCGCAACCTGATCGTCGGGCTTGGCATGGGCGCGCTCATGTGGGGTGCCTACGGTTTGCAGACGATCGGCCTGGCACAGACCACGGCGGGCAAGAGCGCTTTTTTGACCGGCACGTATTGCATCCTTGTGCCGTTTGCAAGCTATGTCCTGAGCGGTGAAAAGCTTACCCGGTATAACCTGGGTGCAGCGTTGTTGTGCCTGGCGGGTATTGGCCTGGTAGCGCTCGATAGCGTCGAGTTCAATGCCGGCGATGTTATTACCTTGGGCGGCGCGATCTTCTTCGCCATCCAGATGGCGGTGACTGCCAAGTACGGTCGCAAGATGGACATCAACGTCATCACGTTTTGGATGTTTGTGGGCAATGGCGTTTTGAGTTTAATCACGTCGCTGCTATTCGAGACTCAGGCGCCCCTCTCTGCATGGACGCCGGAGTTTATCGGTGTGGCTGTTTTCCTCTCGGTGGGCTGCACATGCGTGGCGCTGCTCGTCCAAAACGTCGGTTTGGCGCATGTCCCCGCCTCGACGGGCTCACTGCTTCTTTCGATGGAGTCGCCTTCGGGCGTGTTGTTTTCGGTGCTGCTGATGGGGGAGGCGCTCACCTCGCGCCTGCTCGCCGGCTTCGTGCTTATCTTCCTGTCGATTATCTTGAGCGAGACTCACTTCGATTTTTTGCGCAAAAAGCCGCGCCCGCAATTGTAAACAACTTGTTGCGCCGCCCTCTCGGGGCGGCATTTTTTATGCGTCGCCCTTAAAGTTGTACCTTGCACTTTACGCTATCAAAGTGCTTGCTGCAAAAACGTTACTGGAGGGCATTTATGGCACCAGCTCTGTCCGATCTTCAACCGCAATCAGCGCCCAAGGCCACCGCAGCGGCGCAGGCCGCTATCGGTGACGGTCTCGTTGCAGAAGCTCAGGCTTTTGCAGACGAGCTCGCTGTGTGGCGACACGATTTACACCAGATGCCCGAGCTGGGTAATAGCCTCCCGCAGACCTCTGCGTATATTCAAGCGCGCCTGACCGAGATGGAAATCCCATTTGCCACGCTCGTCGATGGTTCCTGTGTTGTGGGCCTTGTCGGCGCCGGTGCCGCCGCGGCCCAGGGCAATGGCGTCTGCACGGACGAACAGGCCGGTACGGTCATCATGCTTCGCGGCGACATGGATGCCCTGCCCGTTGTCGAGGAATCGGGCGAGCCTTTCGCTTCCACCAACGGCTGCATGCACGCTTGTGGCCACGATATGCATGCGACGGCGCTGCTCGGCGCGACCCGTTTGCTCAAGGCCCGCGAGTCCGAGCTTGTCGACGCTAACGCCACAGTTAAGTTGCTGTTCCAGCCGGGCGAGGAAACCTTTGAGGGTGCCCGCGCCGCCATCGCCGACGGTCTGCTGCAGAACCCGCGTCCCCAGGCCGCCTTTGCCATGCATGTCAATAGCCAGTCGCCGCTTGGCCTGGTGCTCTATGGGAGTCCGGCGCTCTCGGGCGTGTACGGTTTCCGCATCACGCTGCAGGGCAAGGGTGGCCACGGTTCCAGCCCCGAGATCTGCATCGACCCCATCACGGCCGGCGTCCATGTGCACCTGGCGCTCCAGGAGCTTATCTCCCGCGAGGTGCCAGCGGCCAAGGAAGTCGCACTTACCGTTGGTAAGTTCGCTGGCGGCTTGGCGGCCAACGTCATCCCTGACACCTGTGTGCTCGAGGGAACGCTGCGCGGCTTCGATGTCGAGCTCATGGCTCACCTTAAGACCCGCATCGCGGAGGTCGTCAACGGCGTTGCCGCAACATATCGTACGCCGGCAACCATCGAGACGCTTTCGGACGTTCCGCCGCTCGTGCTCGACAGCGATATGACCCAGGCCTCGCTTGGCTACGTGGGCGCGGTGCTGTCCAAGGCTGCCTTCCTGCCGCTATTCCACGCCATGGCGAGCGAGGACTTCGCGCTTATCTCGAGCGAGATCCCAAGTGCGTACTTTACGGTGGGCGCGGCCGTGACCGATACGGACGAGCATTTTGCCCAGCATCATCCCAAGGCGCGCTTTAACGATGCCGAGCTTCCTCTCGGCGCCGCGGCTTATGCCGCCGTCGCTTTGGGCTACATCGCCGATCATCGGTAGCACCCAATCTTGCTACTCGTTTGTTTAAAAAAGGAACAGTATGTCCCAGCAACGTAAATTTTTCCCCGGCTGGCTCGTGGTGGCCTCCGGCTTTGTGATCATGGCCACGTGCTACACGATTTTCGTTAACTGCATGAGCCTGTTTCAGCCGCTCATCGTAAGCGACCTGGGCATCACGCTTGCGCAGTACAACATCTCCAACGCTATCTCCACCGTGGTGAGCGTTATCGGCTCGCTTGTCATTGGCCATGTCGCCGATAAAGTAAGCGGCCGCGTTTTGGGCTCCCTCACTGTAATCGCCACCTCTGCCGTTCTTGCCGGCATGAGCTTTGTCGGTGAGCTGTGGCAGGTCTACGTGCTCTTTGCCGTCTCGGGCTGCTTTGCCGTCGCCTCGACCCGCCTGCTCATCAGCCTAGTGACCGCCAACTGGTTTACGGCCAAGCGAGGCCTTGCCATCTCCATCGCACTTTCGGGCTCGGGCTTTGGCGGCGCTATTCTGTCTCCCATCGTGAGCTCGCTCATCGTGAGCGTTGGCTGGCGTTCCGCCTTCCTGGTGCTCGCGGCTATCTGCATGGTGGCGGCGCTGCCCATCACGGCCTATTCCTTCCGCACCAAGCCTTCCGAGATCGGTCTTAAGCCGCTCGGCGAGAATCCAGGCGACCCGTCTGCTTCTGCCACGGGTGATAAGAACGAGAAGGCAGCCCCCGAGGTTAGCGTCGGCTGGTCTCGTATCAAGAAGAGCCCGGCATTTTGGCTGCTTGTCGTCGCCTTCCTCTTTATGGGCTTGGTCAATGGCGCCATCCTGCCCAACCAGGTTACCAACATGACGAGTGTTACCGTCAACGGTGCCAAGATTGTCACGGGCGGCCACGATCCCATGTGGGCGGGTACCGTACTTTCGGCCTACATGGTCACCGTCGTTATTGCCAAGATTTCGCTCGGTGCGATCTATGACCGCTTTGGCCTGCGCTTTGGCAATATCCTTGGCTCCGTTGCGTGCATTATCGCCTGCGTGGCGCTGTGTTTCCCGACGACGGACCTCGGTCCTATTGTCGCCGCTGTGAGCTTTGGTGTTGGAACGTGCATGGGCACCATCACGCCTACCATCGCCGCGTCCAAGCAGTTTGGCATGGCCGACCTGGGTAAGGTCACGGGCACCATTACCTCGCTCGAGATGGTCGGCGGCACCGTGGGCGCCATTGTCTCGGGCGTGCTGTTCGATGCCACGGGCTCCTTTGCGAGCACCTGGATTGTGTGCCTGGCGTGCTCCGTGGTCATGCTCGTGTTCCTGCTGGCATCCGAGCCCATCGCCGCCAAGCTGCGCGCAAGCGTGGCGGGGGAGTAGCGGGTCGCCGCCTATTCCTGTTTGCCTGTTCTGCCCGTGGCTGCCCTGGAAGCCGAATGGATGCTCGTACTGTCATTCGGTTTCCAGGGCAGCCACGGGTCTACGAAATGATCTCTTTTCCTCCGTCCCCAAGGGATCACGTAATCCGAAGGGGACGGAGGAAAAGGGATCACAAACCGCGGCGGCGTGTCTGGCCGAACGAGTCCCCATACCCTCGTTCGGTCAGACGCGCCGCCGCTGTTTGTGTTTGTGCCGTATAATGTCCACTACCTATGACGCGATACAAAAGAAAGGTGTTTGCCCATGCAGGCACAGAAGGCGGAGGGAACCCGCGACCTTATCGGCGCCGAGATGCGCGCTTGGCAAAAGATGCAGCAGATCGCTGCCGGCGTGTTCGAGCCGTTTGGTTTTAAACCCATCGAGACGCCCGCGATCGAGCAGGTGGACGTCTTTGTCCACGGCATCGGCCAGTCGACCGACGTCGTGCGCAAGGAGATGTTCCGCGTCTTTAGCGGCGCCAACCTGGAGCGCGTCTTTACCGAGGGCACCGACACAAAACTCAAGCCCAAGCAGCGCCTGGCGCTTCGTCCCGAGGGCACGGCCGGTGTGGTGCGCGCAGTCGTGGAGAACAACCTGGTGCCCCAGGGCTCCACGCCGTTTAAGGCTTACTACGCCGAGGCCATGTTCCGCGGCGAGCGTCCCCAGAAGGGCCGCCTGCGTCAGTTCCACCAGGTGGGTATCGAGTGGCTCGGCGCTCCCGATCCGGCGGCAGACGCCGAGTGCATCATCATGCTCATGGAGTTTTACAAGCGCCTGGGCTTCGATCTTTCCAAGCTCCGTCTGCTCATTAACTCGATGGGCGACGCTCAGTGCCGTCCGGCTTACCGCGAGCAGGTCAAGCAGTTTATCCTCGATCACGCTGACGAGATGTGTGACGAGTGCCGCGAGCGCGCCGAGCTCAACCCGCTGCGTGCCTTCGACTGCAAGAACGACCACTGCCGCGAGATCATGGCCGACGCGCCGCTGATGGGCGACAACCTGTGCGACGAGTGCCGCGAGCACTACGAGCAGGTCAAGCGCTATCTGGATGCCGCCGGTATCGAGTATGTCGAGGATCCCACACTGGTGCGTGGTCTGGACTACTACACCCGTACCGTCTTTGAGGTCGAGGCTCCCGGCGCCGGTGTCGGCTCCATTGGTGGCGGCGGTCGCTATGACGGTCTGGTCGAGCTCGAGGGTGGCAAGCCCACGGCGGGCGTCGGCTTCGCTGTCGGTTTTGAGCGCGCCCTGCTGGCCCTGCAGGCCTTTGGTAACGACTTGGGTGCCGAGGAGGCCCCGTGCGTCTACGTCGCCAACGCCGGCAAGGAGCTGCGCCAGAACGTCTTTGCCATCACGCAGGAGCTTCGCGCCGCTGGCATCGTGACCGAGGCCGACTACCAGGGTCGTTCGCTCAAAGCTCAGTTTAAGCAGGCCGACAAGGTTGGCGCCAAGCTCATTTTGGTCCTGGGTGGCGACGAGCTTGCCGCCGGCAAGGTCAAGGTGCGCGACATGGAGAGCCATGAAGAGGTCCTTGCCGATCTGGCCAACGTCGTCGAGGCGGTTCGCGAGCGCCTGTAGCGCATCATTTTGAGCTGCGGGTCCGCTTGAGTGTCTCGTCCATTGCGAGCGATTGTTACGGGGGTGTTTCGCATTTATGCGGAATGCCCCCGTTTGTGTATGCCGTCCACCGAGAAATACGACCATTTAGAGCAAAAACCCTTGCAATGCAGAAAATACTTTTGTGTGGTAAAGCGCAATCAGTGTCGAAAGTATTTCGCAAGCGCCTATAATGAATACCGCATGTTACGTGCATAGAAGGAGGAATGGGAGGAAACGTGGCTGAGAACCTAAGCAACCAGTCTGTACCCGAAGCCGCGGCGCGCGTCGCTGCCGTGGTCAACCGCCTCGTTAACCGAATCGGCTCGAATGCCGAATCCAAGGAGCGTCTCGCTGAGATCGAGATCCCCGAGGAGCTGCGCGACAATCTGGCGCTGTTCTTGCGCCTGGAGCGCCGTGTGCTTAGCGAGTATGATCCCGAGATCGCGGACCTGTTCGACAAGATTTTGACAGCCGAGATTGTGGCCAACGCCGGAAACCCCGGCACCCGTGCTGCCGACGAGTCCGTCGACGAGCAGGGCGTGCCCACTGCCGACGAGCCCACCGCCGTGGCGTTTCGCGAGGTCGTTGATCTGATCGACAGTCTGCCGCTCGATAAGCAGCAGGTTATCGTCCGCGCCTTTACGAGCTTCTTCCATCTGGCAAACCTGTCGGAGGAGAACTACCGCGTGGCGCAGCTGCGCGAGCGCGAGGCCGGCGCATCGACCGATACCGAGGTCGATCCCGCCAACGAGCTCACCGTCGCCTATCACCAGTTGGTAAACGAGATGGGTGTCGAGGGCGCCAACGAGCTGCTCGACAAGCTGGAGTTCCACCCTGTCTTTACCGCACATCCCACCGAGGCCCGTCGTAAGGCCGTCGAGGGCAAGATTCGCCGTATTTCCAACCTGCTGGAGGAGCGTCCGCGCCTGGGCGGCTCCGACCTAGTGGAGAACGAGCGCCATATGCTGCAGGAAATCGACGCCCTGGTGCGTACGAGCCCCATCGCGCTCAAGAAACCCACGCCGGTCGAGGAAGCCGATACCATCATCGACATCTTCGATAACACGCTGTTCGACGTCATCCCCGTTATCTATCGTCGTTTTGACGACTGGGTGCTGGGCGACAAGGCGGGTACCGTGCCGCCGCTGTGCCCGGCGTTCTTCCATCCCGGCAGCTGGATCGGTTCCGACCGCGACGGTAACCCCAACGTCACCGCCAAGGTGAGCCGTGAGGTCGCCGCCAAGTACTTCACCCACATGGTGCTCAAGCTCGAGGACAAGTGCCGCCGCATCGGCCGCAACCTCACGCTCGAGGCCACCTACAGCAAGCCGTCTGCCGAGCTCATCAACCTGTGGAACCATCAGGTCGAGATGAGCACCCAGTACACCGCACGCGCCGAGCTGATCTCCGAGCACGAGCCGCATCGCGCCGTCATGCTCGTCATGGCCGACCGTCTGAACGCCACCGTGCGTCGCATCACCGACACCATGTACCACAGCGCAGACGAGTTCTTGGATGACCTGCGCGTCGTTCAGCGCTCCCTGGCCGCCTGCGGTGCCGTCCGTGCTGCCTACGGCCCGGTCCAGACCATCATCTGGCAGGTCGAGTCCTTCGGCTTCCATATGGTCGAGATGGAGTTCCGTCAGCACTCCGTGGTGCACGCCCGCGCTCTCAAGGATATTCACGAGAACGGTATCCATGGTGATTTGCAGCCCATGACGCGCGAGGTCATCGACACCTTCCGCGCTATCGGCTCCATCCAAAAGCGCTACGGCAAGAAGATGGCGCACCGCTACATCATCTCGTTCACCAAGAGCGCTCAGCATGTGGCCGACGTCTTTGAGCTTGCCCACCTGTCCTTTGCGCACGAGGAGGACGTGCCCGAGCTCGACGTGATCCCGCTGTTCGAGCAGCTCGAGGACCTCGAGGGCTGCGTCGACGTGCTCGACCAGATGCTTACGCTGCCCGTGGTGCAAAAGCGCCTTGCCCAGACCAACCGCCGCATGGAGGTCATGCTGGGCTATTCCGACTCCTCCAAGGATGCCGGTCCTACCACGGCCATGCTCGCGCTGCACTCCGCGCAGGAGCGCATTGCCAAGTGGGCCGAGAAAAACGATATCGATCTGGTGCTCATGCACGGTCGCGGCGGTGCCGTGGGCCGTGGCGGCGGTCCGGCCAACAAGGCCGTGCTGGCGCAGCCCAAGGGTTCGGTCAACTGCTTCTTTAAGCTCACCGAGCAGGGCGAGGTCATCTTTGCCCGCTACGGCAACCGCACGCTGGCTCAGCGCCATGTTGAGTCCGTTGCCGCCGCAACGCTTTTGCAGTCGGCCCCGAGCGTCGAGAAGACCAACACCGAGACCACGCAGAAGTTCTGGGATATGGCCGAGAAGCTCAACGCCGTAAGCCACGAGCGCTATCTGGACCTGCTGAACACCGAGGACTTTACACCGTGGTTCTCGACCGTGACGCCGCTGACCGAGGTCGGTCTGCTGCCGATCGGCTCGCGTCCCGCCAAGCGCGGTTTGGGTGCCAAGTCGCTCGACGACCTGCGTACCATTCCGTGGATCTTCAGCTGGAGCCAGGCGCGCATCAATCTGGCCGCCTGGTACGGCCTGGGTACCGCCTGCGAGCAGTTTGGCGATCTGGACCAGCTTAAGGCTGCCTACCAGGAGTGGCCGTTCTTCCGCACCTTTATCGACAACATCGAGATGTCGATCGCCAAGACCGACCAGCGCATCGCCAAGATGTACCTGCACCTGGGCGATCGCCAGGATTTGTCCGAGAAGGTCTTCACCGAGATGCAGCTCACGCGTAAGTGGGTTCTTGCCATCGTCGGTGACGAATGGCCGCTGCAGCGCCGCCGTGTGCTCGGCTGCGCCGTCCGTGTGCGTAATCCCTACGTCGACGCCCTGTCCATCGCCCAGGTCCGCGCCCTTCGCGAGGTGCGTATGAACCAGGACGAGATGGCCGAGGAGAAGAAGGCCGAGTACATGAGCCTGATTCTTTCGACTGTGACCGGCGTCTCGGCAGGATTGCAGAACACGGGGTAATCGATAGCCCTGTAGTCGTCCGGGCCCGCCATCAGCTTACTTTTAGGCACGTCCTCGGACATGCAAGAAGCCCTCGCTGCGCACTTTGTGCGGCGAGGGCTTCTTGCGTCCTGCGGAGTGTGCCTAAAAGTAAGCTGATGGCGGGCCCTGCGATGTCCGGTCTTCGGCGGATTACTGGCTGGGGAAAAGATGGCGCGCTTCGCGCACTTTGATGGGGCTTCGTGCTGCGGAATGCATTCAGAGGGAAACCCATCGGGTCCCTTCGTCCTCGGTCTTCGGCGGATTACGGGCTGAAGGGAAGAAAGGCGCGCTTCTCGCCTTACGACTGTAGCGGCCGCGGTCCTGTTTGGGATCGCGGTCGTTTTGTTGTGGGTCAAATATGAACGTTGTGTTAATGAGTCGGTAGACGGTGGTGTTTTTCGGTGAGCGGCGTATCCTTCCAACGGTTTATCTAGTGTGTCAGTTGAAAGGAAGAGGGCGCTCGTCATTGTTTGAATGTGAACTGCCGTTTGACCACAAGACGTTGCATCTGGAACTCGAGGATAAGAACTTCGCGGGTGTGATGGAAGGTCATCAAAACGAGTTTAAGACCACGAAATCGCAGGAAGAGCTGGTGGAGGAGTCGCTTGCCAACCCTTACGGCTCGCCTTCGCTCGAGGAGCTTTGTGCTGGCAAGAAGGATATTGTCATCATTAGCTCAGATCATACGCGTCCCGTTCCCTCGCGTGTGACGATGCCTATTCTGCTGCATCACATCCACTCCGCTGCGCCTGAGGCGCGCGTTCGCATTCTGGTTGCTACGGGTATGCATCGTCCGTCGACGCACGAGGAGCTCGTCAACAAGTACGGCGAGGAGATCGTTGCCAACGAAGAAATCGTTATGCACGTCGCGACTGACGACAGCATGATGAAAAAGATCGGCACCCTGCCTTCTGGTGGCGAGTGCATCATCAACAAGATCGCTGCCGATTGCGATCTGCTGCTTGCCGAGGGCTTTATTGAGCCGCACTTCTTTGCCGGTTTCTCTGGTAGCCGCAAGTCCGTCCTGCCTGGCATCGCCAGCTACAAGACCATCATGTACAACCACAACGGTCAGTTTGTGAACGATTCCCACTCGCGTCCCGGCAACCTGTGCCACAACCACGTGAGCGAGGACATGTTTGCCGCCGCCGAGATGGCTCACCTTGCCTTTGTGCTCAACGTGGTGCTCAACGGCAAGCACGAGGTCATTGGCTCCTTTGCCGGCGACATCCACAAGGCGCACGAGGCTGGCTGCGAGTTCGTGAAGAGCCTTGCCGGCGTTGAACCCGTCGAGTGCGAGATCGCCATTACCACTAACGGCGGCTACCCCCTCGATCAGAACATCTATCAGGCTGTGAAGGGCATGTGCGCTGCCGAGGCCACGCTTCCCGAGGGCGGCGTGATCATCGATGTCGCCGGCTGCGCCGACGGTCACGGCGGCGAGGGCTTCTACCACAACATCGCCGACAACGATCCGGCAGAGTTTGAGCGTGCCTGCATCGACCGTCCCAAGGACGAGACCCTGCCCGATCAGTGGACGAGCCAGATTTTCGCTCGCATCCTGGCACATCACCCTGTGATCATGGTTACCGACCTGTGCGACCACCAGATGCTCAAGGATATGCACATGACGCCGGTTAACACCCTCGAGGAGGCGCTCAAGCTCGCCTTTGAGATGAAGGGTGCCGACGCCAAGGTCGCCGTTATTCCCGATGGCCTGGGCGTTGTCGTCGCGCAGCACTAGCGCGCGGCTTAAACGAATCGTTTATAACCGACAAGAAAGATAAGATTTTATGCTTACCAAACTCCTCTGCGAATTCGGCGCGACGGCCCTCATGATCGTCTTTGGCGTCGGCGTGCACTGCGATACCGTGCTCAAGGGCACCAAGTATCAGGGCTCTGGCCATATGTTTGCCATCACCACCTGGTCTTTTGGCATCTCGGTCTGCCTGTTTGTCTTTGGCGGCGCCGTGTGCATGAACCCCGCTATGGTGCTTGCCCAGTGCATCGTCGGTCTGGTGCCGTGGGGCAACTGCATCCCCTTCATGCTTGCCGATATGCTCGGCGGCTTTGTGGGCGCCTGCATCGCGTGGTTCATGTATGCTGATGAGTTCAAGGCTTCCGAGGGTGTCGTCGATCCCATTGCTCAGCGCAACATCTTCTCGACCAACCCCACCACCGAGGGTACGAACTATGCCCGCAACTTCTTCTGCGAGGCCATCTGCACCTTTGTGTTCATTAGCGCCATCCTTGCTGCTGCTAGCCGTGCTGGTGAGGACGTTTTGATGCTCGCAATCTGCGTCGGCCTGATCGTTTGGGCCGTTGGCATGGGCATGGGCGGCATCACCGGCTTCGCCATGAACCAGGCTCGTGACCTTGGTCCTCGCATGGCCTATCAGGTGCTGCCGATTAAGAACAAGGCCGATAACAACTGGAAGTATGGTCTGCTTGTTCCTGGCATCGCTCCGTTTGTCGGTGCCATCGTGGCTGCGTTGTTTGTGCATGGTTTCTTGGGCATGTTCTAGTCCAAGGCAATTGATATAACGTCCGGGTCCGGCATAGGTTAACTTTCCGCCGCGTCCTCGGACATGCAAGAAGCTCCCGCTGCGCACTTCGTGCGGCGGGAGCTTCTTGCGTCCTGCGGAATGCGGCGGAAAGTTAACCTATGCCGGACCCTGCGGGAATCCAGTTGCGTTCGAACAAGCAACCAACATATATATCTGAATTTGGATGTGGTGGGCACTTTGTTGTTAGGCGCTTTGAGGTGCGAGTGACACTTTGGGATGCGTGGCGCCTTGGCGTGGGGCGGTGCTTTGGGATGAGCTTCTTACTTAGTTGAAGAGGGGTTTTATGGCTGATAGGTAGTCTTTGGCTACGTCCTCTTTTGGGGCTTGGAAGTTATGCCAGGCCCACCATTGGACCATTCCTACGAAGCTTGAGGCTATGTGGTGCAGTAAGAAACTGCGGTCCATGGTGCCGGCGGGGCCGTTTGGATCGGTAGGGACGGTTTCGGCTGCTCGTGACATGATGGTCTTGCGTAAGCAGTCGGCGAAGACGCGTGAGCCGGCGCCGGCTACCAGCGCTCGGACGCCCTGGCGACGTTCCCATAGATTGTTGAGAATATGCTCGACCTGCACGAGTGGGTCGTCGAGCGGTGTGCCATCGTCATCGAGGGCGTGGGTGCAGATGTCGCTCACGAGCTCGGACAATAGGTCATCTTTGCTCTTGAAGAGGCCGTAGAACGTGGCCCGACCCACATGGGCGCGAGCGATGATGTCGCCGACGGTGATCTTGCCGTAGTCCTCTTCGCGCAGCAGCTCGGAGAACGCCGCAACGATGGCAGCGCGGCTTTTTGCCTTGCGAGCATCCATGGCTATGCGTCCGCGTGAACGAGCAAGCAGCGAAGCGTACCGGAGCAACCCTCGTAGGGGCGCTTACCGGCGCCGTAGCCGACGGCCTCGATGCGGTAGCGGGCCGGCAGGTGCTCGGACGTGCGCAGTGCGGCGACGATGGCGGCGCCCGTGGGCGTCACGAGCTCGCCGGCGACCGGTGCGGGCGTGAGGGCGATATTGCCTGCTTGGCATAGGTTGACGACGGCGGGCACCGGGATGGGCATAAGGCCGTGGGCGCAGTGGATGGTACCGTGACCCTCGGAGAGCGACTCAACCACGATGTCCTCAATACCCAGGTCATCGAGGCAGATGGCGACAGAGCAGACGTCGACGATAGAGTCGACGGCGCCCACCTCGTGGAACATGACGGTCTCGGGCGTTTTGCCGTGTGCCTTGGCCTCGGCGGCGGCGAGCGCGGTAAAGATGGCGAGCACACGACGCTTGGCGCCATCGCTCAGCTGCGAGCCATCGATGATGGCGGTGACGTCCGCCAAAGAACGGTGGTGATGATGGTGGGCGTGATGGTGACCCTCGTGGCCATGACCGTGAGCCTCATGGTCATGATCGTGGCAGTGTTCGTGTTCGTGCTCGTCATGGTCATGATGGTGGTGCTCATGCTCATGCTCATGCATATGCTCGACAGCTGCTTCGTTGCCGTAGAGCCAGGCCATATCGTGATCATGGTTTTCGAGGCCCTCTGCAAGCTGAACGTCAAAGTCATAGGCGTCGATGCCGTGCTTGTTTACGCGCGTGACGGCAATCGAAAAGCCGTTGACCGGCAACGTGGCGAGCTGTTCGCGCAGGTGCTCCTCGCTGGCGCCCAGGTCGAGCAAGGCCGCAACGGTCATATCGCCGCTGATGCCCGAGGTGCCGTCGATGATAAGCGTGTGCTGATGGTTGGACATGGGATGCTCCTTAGCGGGCGCAGGGCGTGCCGGCACTCAGATGATTGATGAGACTTGCCTGGTAGGCGGCACCAAAGCCGTTGTCGATATTGACGACCGAGACGCCGCTGGCGCAGGAGTTGAGCATGGCGAGCAGCGCGGCCACGCCACCAAAGTTCGCGCCGTAGCCCACGCTGGTGGGAACGGCGATGACCGGGCAACTCACCAGGCCGCCGATGACGCTCGCCAGGGCGCCTTCCATGCCGGCGATGGCGATGACCACCTGTGCCTGGGCAAGTTCCTCGACATGCGCGAGCAGACGGTGCAGACCGGCGACACCCACGTCGTAGAGGCGGTCGACCTCGTTGCCATAGAACTCGGCCGTCAATGCGGCTTCCTCGGCGACGGGCAGGTCGCTCGTGCCGGCGCAGGCGACAACGATGCATCCGTTTCCGGTAGGGGAGGGCTTGCCGCCCACGAGGGCGAGCTGGGCGTCCGGGACATATCCCAGGTCGATGCTGTTGCCGAGAAGCTCAGCGGTGCGCGCAGCTTTTTTGGCATCCAGGCGCGTGACCAGGATGCGCTCCTGGCCGGCATCGCGCAGCGCTTCGATAATGGCGGCAATCTGATCGGCGGTTTTACCGGCACCGTAGACAACCTCGCCGGCTCCCTGGCGCACCCCGCGCAAAAGATCGAGCTGCGCAAAGCCCAAATCGGCAGTCGGAGCCGTCTGGATGCGCGTGAGGGCGACGGCCGGGGTGACTGCCCCGCCGGCAACATCGCTCAGTAACTGCTCAAGATCTCGCTTATCCATATATGTTCCCTTCGACGGCGCAAAGTCTAGCACTCAAAGGGTATGTTTCCGAACACTAAGACAAAATTGTTCGGAAACTATAGGACAGACTGATTCAATTGTTAGACGGATCGACTAGTCACGCAGGATGATGTCCATGGCGAGCATCAGATTGCGCTCGTCGATGGCAAACGGGGCGGCCTCGCGCGTCTTGGGCTTGGCACAAAACGCGATGCCCGTGCCCGCGGCCTGGATCATGGGGATGTCGTTGGCACCGTCGCCGATCGCGACGGTGTGGGCCATATCGACGCCGCACTCAACTGCCCAGTCCAGCAGCTGGATGAGCTTGGACTCCTTGGTCACAATGTCTGCCGCCAGCTTGCCGGTGAGCTTGCCGTCTACGACTTCTAGGCGGTTAGCCAGGCAAAAGTCGATGCCCGCGGCTTCCACGATCTTGTCGGCAACCTCGTGGAAGCCGCCACTCACGACGCCGACCTTCCAGCCCTTGCTGTGTGCCGAGCGCACAAGCTCCAACGCGCCGGGGGTAAATGTCACGCGTTCAAAGGTGCGCTCGAATACGCTCTCGTCCAAGCCGGCAAGCAGCCCCACGCGCTCCTCGAGCGCCTGCTTAAAGTCAAGCTCGCCGCGCATGGCGCGCTCAGTGATCTGCGCCACTTGCTCGCCCACGCCGGCCTCCTCGCCCAACAGGTCGATGACTTCCTGGTTGATGAGCGTGGAGTCGATATCCATAACGATGAGGCGTGCAGTCATGGCGGGCCTTTCCGAGTGCAGTTGTATTGGGGCACATTGTCGCACGCGGCGCGCCTTGGCGACGGCCACGGTGCGTCAATTGTTTCGTCTCCGTCAAGTCTTTGGGCGGGAGCTACTTTTCCGCGGCGCATCGACACAGGTGCGATAAGATAGAACGCCATGTCCGGCTGCGCGGTTTACGCAGGCCGGGCAAATCTGTACGACGCCGCCCGGAACGACACGGGGCGGCACAGATCCATAAAGGAGGATCACTGGTATGAGCCAGACCCGTCCCATCGACGAGCATTCCATGCACACCCGTACCTGCGGCGAGCTTCGCCGCGAGAACGTGGGCGAAGAGGTCACCCTCACCGGTTGGGTGAGCCGTCGCCGCGACCACGGCGGCCTAATCTTTTGCGACCTTCGCGACCGTGAGGGCATCACGCAGCTCACCTTCGACCCCGAGCACTCCGACGGCGATGCCTTTAAGATCGCCGAGACCATGCGTCCCGAGTGGCCCATCAAGATCCACGGCGTTGTGCGCGCCCGTGGCGAGGAGACCACCAACGCCAAGCTTGCGACCGGCGAGATCGAGGTTCTGACCGACCACGCCGAGGTGCTCAACACGTCCGTCACCCCGCCGTTCCAGATCGAGGACGGCATCGAGACCAGCGAGGACACCCGCCTGCGCTATCGCTATCTGGACCTTCGTCGTCCCGAGATGATGGCCAACCTCAAGCTGCGCTCCGACTTTACCTTTGCCATTCGTGAGGCGCTGCACAACCGTGAGTTCATGGAGGTCGAGACGCCCTCCCTGTTTAAGTCCACGCCCGAGGGCGCTCGCGACTTCATCGTTCCCAGCCGTATTCAGCCGGGCAACTTCTACGCCCTGCCGCAGTCCCCGCAGCTCCTGAAGCAGCTGCTTATGGTCGGTGGCGTCGAGCGCTACTATCAGGTTGCCAAGTGCTTCCGCGACGAGGACCTGCGTGCCGACCGTCAGCCCGAGTTCACCCAGGTCGATATCGAGATGTCCTTCGTGGACCAGAACGACGTTATGAGCGCGCTCGAAGAGGTCCTGGCCGACGCCTTCGGCCGCATGGGTGTCGAGATGCCCACGCCGCTGCGTCGCATGGACTACTGGGAGGCCATGGACACCTATGGCTCCGACAAGCCCGATACTCGCTACGGCATGCACCTGGTCGACCTGACCGACATCTTTGCCAACTCCAAGTTCAAGGTCTTCGCGACCGCCGCAAACGAGGAGGGCTCTGTCGTCAAGGCCATCAACGCCAAGGGCGCCGGTGCCTGGGCACGTGCCAAGATCGATAAGCTCGCCGGCGTGGCCTCCACGTTTGGCGCCAAGGGCCTGGCCTGGATCGCTTTCCGCGAGGATGGCTCCATCAACAGCCCCATCGTCAAGTTCTTCTCGGACGAGGAGATGGCTGCCCTGCGCGAGCGCATGGACGTCGAGCCCGGCGACCTTGTGATGTTCGCCGCCGGCCCGCGCCTGCTCTCCGACGAGATCCTGGGCGGCATGCGTTCCCACATGGCCAATGCGCTCGAGGTCAAGCGCGAGGGCCACGACTTCCTGTGGGTCGTCAACTTCCCGCTGTTCCACTGGGACGAGGATCGCAAGGCCTATGCTGCCGAGCACCAGCCCTTTACCCTGCCGACCGAGACCGACATCGCCAAGATCGAGGCCGACCCGCTGGCAGCCGGCTCTTGCACCTACGACTTTGTCATGGACGGCTTTGAGGCCGGTGGCGGCGGTATGCGTATCCACAACGCCGAGATGCAGATGTCCATGCTCAAGCTTCTGGGCTTTACCGAGGAGCGCGCCGAGTCTCAGTTCGGCTTCCTCATGGAGGCGCTCAAGTTTGGTGCGCCCCCGATGGGCGGTTTCGCTCTGGGCCTGGACCGCGTGTGCATGCTGCTCACCGGCTCCGACTCCATTCGCGACGTCATGGCGTTCCCCAAGACGGCCAGCGGCTCCGACCTCATGTCGGGCGCCCCGAGTGCCGTTTCCGGCGCCCAGCTCAAGGACGTCAGCCTGCGCTTGATGTAGGCGAGCGGCCACAAATTGCTTGCAACGAGGGAAGGACGTGTGCCTTCCCTCGTTTTTTATGCGCGGGCGTTGCGAGGGCATAGGTTGACCGGACGTGGCGGAAACTGTGTCCCATCGTTGACGCTCGAAGTGGGATGCGGTTTCCATCCCGCCCTCAACAAGCATCTAACGCTACAATAACTACCACGTGGCTGGGTTTGCCGGCCGAATGTGCGACGTCGTGGGAGGGGACATGGTCGAGTTTACAAAGACGATTAAAGATCCGTTGGGATTGCATGCCCGCCCGGTTGCGCTGCTCTATGACATTATTGCCAAGCATCGTAGCAACGTATCGGTCAGCATCGGCGATCGCCATACCGACGGCCGCGATGTGATGGGGCTCATGGCTCTCTACGGCGAATGTGGCGAAGACATCGTGTTCCGCGTTTCGGGCGTGGATGAGGCCTCCTGCGTCACGTCGATCAGAAACCTCTCGATTTAACCGCAATAATGTGGCAAAGGGGCAGCCCCCTCTGTTGCATAAATTGGTATGACAAGGCACCGCAAAGAGACAGTCTTTGCGATGCCTCTTTTGTTTCATATAGGAAACTTTTTCGAAATCTGAATAGGGACCCTTTCCAAAAAGTTAACCACGTGCTAGTTTACTAAAGCGAACATAGACGTGGTTAACTTTTATCGCGTCGATGTCGAGGACGAACTGACGTTAGGAGCCACTCATGTCTTGCGGACCGCAGATGCCGGCCATGCCGCTTTCGATGGTAAAAGCGGGCGAAACCGTGCGCGTGTCTCGTGTAAAGGGCAATGAGGACATGAAGCACCACCTCAAGGACCTCGGCTTTGTCGAGGGCAACGAAATCCACGTGGTGAGCTCGAGTGGCGCCAATATCATCGTCACCGTGCTGGGCGCACGCTTTGGTATCGATTCCAAGGTTGCCATGCACATCATGACCGTCGGTTAGTCCGCAGCATTTCATAAAAACCGAAAGGGGGACAAGAGGATGAAGACGTTGGGTGACGTTAAGGTGGGCGAGAGCTCCACTATCGTCAAGCTTCACGGTGAGGGTGCGCTTCGCCGCCACCTTATGGACTTGGGGCTCATCAAGGGCACTTCGTTCAAGGTCGTGAAGGTTGCACCGCTCGGTGATCCGGTCGAGATCAACGTGCGTGGCTACGAGCTTTCCATCCGCAAGGAGGAGGCGGCCGTCGTCGAGGTCCAGTAAGGGCTCGCGACGTATATTTCTGCAGATAAAGTTAGGTTTTTCTAACTTAATGCTGCAACTTTGAAGCACATTATCCAGCCTGCGTGGAGAAAGCAGCGCAGGCACACAAGGAAGAAGGATTGAATGGCGGATTCTCAGATCCATGTCGCGCTGGCGGGTAACCCCAACTGCGGCAAGACCACGCTTTTCAACCTGATCACCGGCGCCAACGGCTACGTTGGCAACTGGCCCGGCGTCACGGTTGAGAAAAAGGAGGCCAAGCTCCTAAGCGACAAGAACGTTACCATCACGGACCTCCCCGGCATCTACTCGCTTTCCCCCTACAGCCCCGAGGAGCAGTGCTCGCGCGACTACCTCATGAGCGGCGAGCCCGATGTGGTCGTCCAGGTTGTCGATGCCACCAACCTCGAGCGCAACCTATACCTGGCGCTTCAGGTCATCGAGACCGGCCTGCCTGTGGTCGTCGCCCTCAACATGGCCGACTTGGTCGAGAAGAACGGCGACAAGATCGACACGGACAGGCTCTCCAAGAAGCTCGGCTGCCCGGTCATGATGATCTCGGCCCTTAAGAACAAGGGTATCAAGGAGCTGTTCGAGCAGGTCAAGAAGTCGGCGGCTGCCAAGGCCGACGCGCCGGCGCACAGGTTCGATTCCGCCATCGAGGACGTTCTGACCCACATCGAGAACAACCTGCCGGCGAGCGTTCCCGCTAACAAGCGCCGCTACTACGCTGTCAAGCTGTTTGAGCGCGATGCGGACGCCTGCAAGCTCATCAATCTCACCAAGGAGAAGGCCGCTCGCGTGGAGGAGCTGGTCGCCCAGTGCGAGCAGGACTGCGACGACGACGCCGAGTCCATCATCACCGGCGAGCGTTACGGCGTGATTGCCCACATCATTGACGAGTGCCTCACCAAGGCTCCGGCAAAGATGAGCACCTCCGAGAAGATCGACCGCGTGGTTACCAACCGTATCCTGGGCCTGCCGATCTTTGTGGTCATCATGTTCTGCGTGTACTACATCGCCGTTTCTACCTTGGGCGGCACGGTGACCGACTTCACCAACGACCAGCTCTTTGGTACCGACGGTTGGTATGTGCTCGGCCAGGGTCGCGACGCCTACGACGCAGCTGTCGAGGCCGCGGGCGATGCTGCCGATTCGGTTGACCCGGCGGAGTATGGCCCGTATGTTCCGGGTATTACCACCATGGTCCACGACGCCCTTGTGGCGGGCGGCACCGAGGACGGTGGCCTGGTCGATTCGCTGGTCTGCGACGGCATTGTCGGCGGCCTGGGCGCCATCTTCGGCTTTGTGCCGCAGATGTTCCTGCTGTTCGTCATGCTGTCCTTCCTGGAGGACTGCGGCTACATGGCCCGCGTCGCCTTCATCATGGACCGCGTGTTCCGCCGCTTTGGCCTGTCCGGTAAGTCGTTCATCCCCATGCTCGTATCCTCGGGCTGCGGCGTCCCCGGCGTAATGGCCACCAAGACCATCGAGAACGAGAAGGACCGCCGCATGACGGTCATGACCACCACGTTTATTCCCTGTGGCGCTAAGCTGCCGATCATCGCCCTGCTCATGGGTTCCATCATCGGCGATTCTTCCACCACCGCCGCGTGGATCAGCCCGCTCTTCTACTTCCTGGGCGTCTTCGCCGTCATCGCCTCGGGCCTCATGCTCAAGAAGACCAAGCTCTTCGCCGGCCGTCCGACGCCGTTCGTTATGGAGCTTCCCGCCTACCACTTCCCGGCGATCCGCTCTTGGGCGCTGCATGTGTGGGAGCGCTGCTGGGCCTTTATCAAGAAGGCCGGCACGGTCATTTTCGCGTCCACCGTCGTGGTTTGGTTCCTGTCCAACTTTGGTAGCTACAACGGCACGTTTGGCTTCCTGCCTGCTATGGAGGGCATCCCCGAGGAGTTCATGGACTACTCCGTGCTTGCCATGCTGGGCAACCTGGTTGCTTGGATCTTCGCCCCGCTCGGCTTTAGCACCTGGCAGGCCACCGCGCTGACTGTCTCTGGCCTTGTCGCTAAGGAGAACGTCGTCGCCACCGCCGGTTCGCTGCTGTCCGTGGCTGACGCCGGCGAGACCGACCCGAGCCTGTGGACCGCGTTCGCCGGCATGTTCCCGACTATGGGCGCTTGCGTTGCCTTTGGTGCGTTCAACCTGCTGTGCGCTCCGTGCTTTGCCGCTATGGGCACTATCCGCAACCAGATGGATTCCGGCAAGTGGACTGCGATTGCCATCGGCTACGAGTGCGCCTTCGCTTGGGTTATCGGCCTGTTCATCAACCAGTTCTACAACCTGCTTGTTCTGGGTCAGTTTGGCTTCTGGACGGTTGTGGCTATCGTGCTGCTGGTCGCGATGCTCTTCCAGATCTTCCGTCCCATGCCCAAACATGTATGGACCGACGAGGACGAGACCAACACTGCTTCCGCCGCAGTTTCCGCTTAAGTCCGAATAAGGATTAACCCCTTTCCATGAGCCCGGGTGTCCCAGCGACACTCGGGCTTTTTGGTGCAATGGGGGGCAGATTGCTTTGCTCCAGAAGTTAAGATGTGGCGTTTCCGCAGATAAAACCGACCAAAATAAACCTGTCCCTTTTTGGTAGGTGGAGAATGGGGTAAAGTAAGTGGTGGTTAACTAGAGGAGGCTTACTATGGCACCTATCGATATTGTTGTACTGGCTGTTATCGGTATTGCGTTTGTCGCGGTATGCGTGCGCATCTACCGCAAGGGCACCTGCGCCGACTGCGCTCAGGGTGGCGTTTGCACAGGACACTGTTCCAACAAAAAGACCTGCGCCGCACTTAAAGGCGTGGACAAAATCGCCGAAGACTTGGGCCGCGGTATTAAATAAGGCCCGACATCCAGGCGCCAAGCTCGCCGTCGAAGGCATGACTACCTATCTGGGCCTCTAACTCCATCCCACCCATCAGTTGCGGTGAAATACGGACTGTTTTGGCTGTCAAAGGCCTTATCTACTCCGTATTCCACCGCAACTTTTTGTTGGGCGGGCTAGAGACGCTGCATGCGGTACCCGACACCCATGTGCGTCTGAATCATCTTGGGGTGAGAGGGGTCTGCCTCGATCTTCTTGCGCAGGGTGCGCATGAACACGCGCAGGCTCGCCAGATCGCTGTCCCAGCTCGTGCCCCATATCTCGCGGGTGATGAAGGTGTGGGTGAGCACCTTGTCGACGTTTTTCGCCAGAAGGACGAGCAATTTGTACTCGGTTGGGGTGAGCGAGAGCTCGCGTCCGTCTTTCGTAGCGTATCCCGCGGCGTAGTCGATATGCAGCGGACCGTTGTCGAACGTGCTCGCTTCTGTCGACTCGCTCGACGCCATCGAGGAGCGCCTCAAATTCGCACGGACGCGCGCGAGCAACTCATCCACAGAAAAGGGCTTGGTGAGGTAGTCGTCTGCCCCCGCGTCAAGTGCTGCAATCTTGTCGGAATCTTCGGTGCGCGCCGAAATGACGATAATGGGGACTGCCGACCAGCTTCGGATCTTCGTGATGACCTCGATACCGTCAATGTCGGGAAGGCCGAGGTCGAGCATGATGAGGCTGGGGCCGTGCGACACCGCATCCATGATGGCGGCTTGGCCGCTGCAAACCTTGCTCACGACATAGCCGTGGAGGTCAAGCGCGGTCGAAACGAGGTTTTGAACGGTCGGGTCATCTTCGACCAGGAGGATGCGTGGCTTAGCGGCATTATTCATGAATCTCAATCTCCTCGGCGGGCAGGGTAAAACGGAAGACAGCCCCATGGGGGTGGTTGTCGCGAACTTCGATGACGCCGCCATGCGCCTCCACGATGGAGCGGCAGAGCGACAGGCCAAGGCCGATGCTTCGACGCGAATCCACGGGCCGCGTATTGCTTGAGGTGAAGAAGCGCTCAAAGATATGAGGCTTGTCGCAGTCTGCCACACCCGGCCCATCGTCTGCGACGTCCACCACGACGAACGCGCCCTCGCGACGTGCACTGATGGTGACAGTCGAGTCCTCGGGCGTGTATTTGAAGGCGTTCATGATGAGATTCGTAAGCACCTGCATGATGAGATGGACGTCGATGCGTACCAGCAGGATGTCGTCAGTGTGCTCGATGGTGACGGCACGTCCATGCGATGCTTGGGCGACATGGCTGAGGGCGGCCTCGATGACCTCGTCGATGAGCTCGGATGTTAAGTTGAGGCGAATGGTGCCGTCCTCGACGCGTGTGATGGCGAGGAGGTTCTCCACGGTATCGATAAGCCAGAGGGAGTCATCGTAGATGGCATCGGCAAGATCGCAGCGTTGTTCGAGGCTGAGCTTCTCGTCGCTCTTCCGAAGGATTGCCGCAGATCCGGATATAGCCGTGAGGGGTGTCCTCAAATCGTGGCCGATGGAGCGCAAAAGGTTGGCGCGCAGCTGCTCGTTTTTCGCCAAGACCGCAGCCTCTTCGCGCTCTTGCGCCGCCCGGTCGCTTTCGAGCGCCAAGGCGCATTCGCCTACGATAGATAGGACGATCGAATGCTCGAAGGCTTCGATCTCGCGCCCCTCCAGGTCGATGCCGATGACACCGAATACCTTGTCGCCGGTGCGAACCGCGAGGTAGAGGCAGCGCGCCTCGGGCAGGGTCCGCGTGCTTGCGCCCGCGCGTTTGTTGTTGGTGTAGGTCCAGGTTGCAACAGCGCGCTCGTAGTCGGTGAACAGCGACGCGGATCGGTTTTCGGTGCCAGCGGACTCATAGAGCGTCTTGCCGAGCGTGCCGTGTTCGGCGGTGTAGAAGACCACGTCGAGTTTTAGCAGTTTGATGAGTTGGTTCATGGCGACGCGGGCGCACTCCTCCGCGCTATGGGCTTGCTGCAAGAGCTGGTTCGTTTCGAGGAGTACGCGCGTTTTGAATGCGTTCTCGGCGGAGGTACGGGCGTTGTCGGCGATGCGCGCAGTTAACTCGCCGGCGACCATAGCGGTAGCGAACATGATGCCGAACGTGACCAGATAGCTTCGGTCGTAGCTGGCGAGCGAAAACAGAGGCGTGACGAAGCAGAAGTTGTAAAGCACTACAGAGAGCACGCTCGATACGATCGTGCAGATACGCCCCGTCGTGGTGACGGCGGTCAGCAGGGCCGTGAGGATATAGAGGGATATGATACAGGAATCGGCAAATCCCAGATGGCGAAAAGCCGTGCCGATCGCCGTGGCGACAAGAGAGAAGGCCAGCGTGCGAAGCGCGTCTCGGCTGCTGGGCGGCTGCAGGGCGCGCGCACGGCGGCGTCCTTTGGGCCGGGAGGGCGGAGTCGACTGGTCTGGAATGATGTAAATGTCGAGGTTCGGGGCGAATGCTATGAGCTGTTCTACGAGAGATTTGCGGCCGAAGAGGGCCTGACGGACGCTGCTGCGCTCGCCCGTGCGCCCCATGACGATCTTCGAAATACCCGACAGGCGTGCGAACTCGGAGATCTGAAACGCGATGTCGTCGCCATAGACGGTTTCCATCTGTGCTCCGAGCTGCTCGGCTAGGGCGATATTGGCTGCAAGCTTGGCGCGCTCATCATCGCTCATGGCTTGCGTGCGCGGGCTCTCTACGAACAGGGCGACGAGCTCGCTGCGAAACGCTTTCGCCATGCGTGCGGCGGCACGGACGATGCGGGGATTGGTCGGCGCCGGGGAGACACAGACCAAGATACGCTCCCTGGTGTAGTAGTCACGGTTTCCCAGCACGCGTGCGGCGTCTGTGAGGTGGCCGGTGCGATCGGCGCAGCGGCGCAGCGCGATTTCTCGGAGTGCGGTGAGGTTCTCGACGGTAAAAAAATGCTGTTGCGCTCGCTCGGCTTGTGCGGGACGGTAGACGAGGCCGGCGCGAAGGCGCTCAAGTAGGTCTTCGGGCTCTATGTCAACGAGCTCGACCTGGTCGGCATCATCGAAGATGCGGTCGGGGATTCGTTCGCTCACGACAACGCCGGTGATGGATGCAACCATGTCGTTTAGGCTCTCGATATGCTGAACGTTCACGGTCGTATAGACGTCGATGCCTGCATGTAGAAGTTCCTCGACGTCTTGATAGCGTTTGTCGTGGCGAGACCCCGGCGCATTCGTATGGGCGAGCTCGTCGACAAGGATGAGCTGAGGGGCGCGTTCGATAGCCGCATCTAGATCGAACTCGCTGAGCGCAATGCCGTTGTGCTCGATGAGTTTACAGGGCACGTTCTCAAGCCCTTGTGCAAGATGGGCAGTTGCCGGACGTTCGTGCGGCTCGATGTATCCCGCGACGACGTCGACACCTCGCCGCTTGGCGGCGTGGGCGGCTTGAAGCATCGCATAGGTTTTGCCTGCACCAGCAGCGTAGCCAAAGAAAATCTTGAGGTGTCCCCGGCTGGTTCGAGCGTCATCGGCGACCTCGTCTTTCTCAATTGCCTTGAGGATGAGGTCTGGATTGACGCGAGTGTCCGATGCGTCGCGCTGCATAGCGTAGCCTTTCTAAAGCGTTGTCCATGCGTGCATACGCGGCGAGGACGCCACTGTATGCTCGCGAGGTCGAGTATAGGCGCACTGCAGCCGCAATAGTGCTTTCTACCTGCATCTTTACGGCATCTTAAGGTCGTGAGCCCCGGCCCTCACGCCTCTTTAATCTCTAGAAGCGTTTACTGTCCCCAGGCGCTTGCGAGAGCAGGCGTCCGAGACATCGGACCGCGCGTGAAAGGGGCGGTAATGGACATCCTCATTCCCATTATCGGAGTCGTCTGCATCGGACTCCTTATCTATTACATCTACATTCTGATGAGGAGTGATTCGTAAACTATGGACGCTGCGATTCAGTACATCTTGTACTTTGCCGTGCTCGTCGTCCTGGCCGTTCCGCTCGGTCGGTTCATGGCCCATATCATGGATGGCGAGCATACGTTCCTGTCGCCTGTGATTGCTCCTGTGGAGCGTGGCGTCTATCGTCTGCTTCGCGTCGACGCGGCAGAGCAGATGGGGTGTAGGCGCTATCTGGCGAGCGTGCTGGTCTTTTCGGGGATCGGCCTCGTGGCCCTTGTGGCACTCCAGGCGCTTCAGCCCTTCTTGCCAGGCAATCCCCAGCACCTGCCGGGTGTGTCATGGGACCTGTCGTTCAATACGGCCGCTTCCTTCATAACCAACACCAATTGGCAATCCTATTCCGGTGAGACCACCCTGTCCTACCTTGTGCAGTTCATGGGCCTCACCGTGCAGAACTTCTTGTCCGCCGGCACCGGTATTGCGGTCATGTTCGCGCTCATCCGCGGTTTCCGTCAGGTCAAGGAGCAGGGTCTGGGTTCCTTCTGGGTCGACCTCACCCGCACCGTCCTGTATGTGCTCATCCCGCTGAACCTCGTGTTCGGCATCTGCCTGGCTGCCGGTGGCGTCATCTCCAACTTCCAGCCGGCTCAGAAGGCTGAGCTCGTAGAGCCCGTCGCCGTCCAGCCTAATGCAGACGGCGGCTGGAGCGTCCTCGACGGCGCCCAGATCGAGGGCGACACGGTCAAGGTCGACGGCAAGGTTGTCGAGGGCGCGCGCGTGGTCACCGAGCAGTTCCTGCCCCAGGGTCCTGCGGCTCCTCAGGTCGCCATCAAGCAGTCCGGCACCAACGGCGGCGGCTTCTTCGGCGTGAACTCCGCCCATCCGTATGAGAACCCCAGTGCCTTCACCAACATCATCGAGATGACCAGCCTGCTGCTGATCCCGGCTGCCTGCTGCTTCACCTTCGGTATCGGCGTCAAGAACACCAAGCAGGGCAAGGCCATCTTTGCCGCCATGTTCATCCTGCTGGTGATCTTCACCGGCATCATCGCCGTCAACGAGCATGCGGGCACCCCGCAGCTGGCCGATGGCGGAGCGGTCAATATCGAGATGACCGACGGCCAGGCCGGCGGCAACATGGAGGGCAAGGAGAGCCGCTTTGGCATCGCCTCCTCTTCCACCTGGTCCGCTTTCACGACGGCTGCTTCCAACGGCTCGGTCAACTCCATGCACGACTCCTACACCCCGCTCGGCGGGTTTGTCCAGATGCTCCAGATGGCTCTGGGCGAGGTCGTCTTCGGCGGCGTGGGCTGCGGCCTGTACGGCATGATCGGCTTCGCCATCCTCACAGTGTTCATCGCCGGCCTTATGGTCGGCCGCACGCCCGAGTTCCTGGGCAAGAAGATCGAGCCGGGCGAGATGCGCTGGGCAGTTGTCCTGTGCCTGGCAACTCCGTTTGCCATTCTGGTGTGCTCGGCCATCGCCTGCATGGTGCCCGGTCTTGCCGACCAGCTCAACAATGGTGGCGCGCACGGCTTCTCCGAGGTGCTGTATGCCTTCACCTCATGCGGCGGCAACAACGGCTCGGCGTTTGCAGGTATGAACTGCAACATTCCCTGGATCAACGTCATGCTCGGCCTCGAGATGCTGTTCGCCCGCTTCATGCCCATCATCGGTACGCTGGCTATCGCCGGCTCGCTGGCCAAGAAGGGTAAGGTCGCCGAGAGCGCCGGTACCCTGTCTACCACCAACGGCATGTTCGTATTCCTGCTCGTGTTCATCGTTCTGCTGATCGGTGCCCTGAGCTTCTTCCCGGCCCTAGCGCTTGGCCCCGTTGCCGAGTTCTTCCAGATGATTGCGTAAAGGAGGGCGCAGATTTATGACTATGCAAAAAGACATGATGGGCCGCGCGGTCCGCGACTCGTTTGCCAAGCTGGACCCTCGCGTCCAGATTCAAAACCCGGTCATGTTCCTGGTGTGGCTTTCCGCCGTCATGACCTCCGTCCTGGCCGTCGCTTCCATCTTCGGTGTGCAGGACGCGGGTGTGCCCACCTACTATGTGGTCGCCATCGCGGTCATCCTGTGGCTCACCGACCTGTTCTCGAACTTCGCCGAGGCGCTTGCCGAGGGCCGCGGTAAGGCTCAGGCTGATTCCCTGCGTGCGGCCAAGAAGGATGTCGAGGCCCATCGCATCGAGTCCGTTGAGGACAAGGAGCACTTCACCGTCGTTCCCGGCACCGAGCTCACGCGCGGCGACCTGGTGATCGTACGCGCCGGCGAGCAGATTCCCGGCGACGGCGACGTCATCGAGGGCGCTGCCTCCGTTGACGAGTCCGCCATCACCGGCGAGTCCGCCCCCGTGGTCCGCGAGGCCGGCGGCGACCGCTCTGCCGTTACCGGCGGTACCACGGTGCTGTCCGACTGGATCATCGTCAAGATCTCCAGTGAGCCCGGCCAGAGCTTCCTGGACAAGATGATCGCGATGGTCGAGGGTGCCGCGCGCAAGAAGACCCCTAACGAGATCGCTCTGGAGATCTTCCTGGTGGCCCTTTCCATCGTCTTTATCCTGGTCACGCTGGCCCTGTATTGTTACTCCTGCTTCTCGGTCGGTCTTAACGACATGGTCAACCCCACGGCCGTGACCACGCTCGTAGCGCTGCTCGTGTGTCTGGCTCCCACTACCATCGGCGCCCTTCTGTCCGCTATCGGCATCGCCGGCATGAGCCGTCTGAACGAGGCCAACGTGCTGGCCATGTCCGGCCGCGCCATCGAGGCCGCCGGCGACGTCGACATCCTCATGCTCGACAAGACCGGCACCATCACCCTGGGTAACCGCCAAGCCGCCGAGTTCATCCCGGTCGACGGCGTCGATCCCGCGGAGCTGGCCGATGCCGCCCAGCTTTCCTCGCTGGCCGACGAGACCCCCGAGGGCCGTTCCATCGTCGTGCTCGCCAAGGAGCAGTTCGGTCTGCGCGGCCGCACGCTCGAGGATAAGGGCATGGAGTTCATCCCGTTCACCGCGGCAACGCGCATGTCCGGCGTGAACTACGAGGGCAATGAGATCCGCAAGGGCGCTGCCGATTCCGTGCGCACCTATGTGGAGGCAGCCGGCGGCGTGTTCTCCCAGGAGTGCGACGAGGCCGTCGAGCGCATCGCCAAGGCCGGCGGCACCCCGCTGGTCGTGACCAAGAACTGCCGCGTGCTGGGCGTTGTGTACCTCAAGGACATCATCAAGTCCGGCGTTAAGGAGAAGTTCGCCGACCTGCGCAAGATGGGCATCAAGACCATCATGGTGACGGGCGACAATCCGCTCACCGCCGCGGCAATCGCCGCCGAGGCCGGCGTTGACGACTTCTTGGCCGAGGCCACCCCTGAAGGCAAGCTCGAGAAGATCCGCGAGTTCCAGCGTGAGGGCCACCTGGTCGCCATGACCGGCGACGGCACCAACGACGCGCCCGCTCTGGCCCAGGCCGACGTCGCCGTGGCCATGAACACGGGCACCCAGGCTGCCAAGGAGGCCGGCAACATGGTCGACCTCGACTCCAGCCCCACCAAGCTCATCGAGGTCGTGCGTATTGGCAAGCAGCTGCTCATGACCCGCGGTTCGCTCACGACCTTCTCGGTGGCCAACGACGTGGCGAAGTACTTCGCTATCATCCCGGCCCTGTTCTCGCCGATCTACCCGGGCCTTGGCGCGCTCAACATCCTCGGTCTGACAAGCCCGCTGTCCGCGGTTCTTTCGGCCATCATCTATAACGCGCTCGTTATCGTCGCGCTAATCCCGGCCGCGCTGAAGGGCGTTAAATACCGCGAGGTCCCGTCCGGACAGCTGCTGACCCACAACCTGCTCGTGTGGGGTCTGGGCGGCATCGTTGCCCCGTTCGTATTCATCAAGCTCATCGACATGCTGCTCGCGTTCTGCGGCATTATGTAAGTGGAGGTTTGTATGTTCAAAGGTGTTGCATCGCGCGCACTGGGCGTGTTCGCGCTGTTTACCGTTGTCTGCGGCCTGGGCTATACGCTCGTCGTGACCGGCATCGCCCAGGTTGCGTTCCCGTATCAGGCGAACGGTTCGCTTATCAAGGTCGACGACAAGATCGTGGGCTCCGAGCCGATCGGTCAGAACTTCGAGGATGAGGACCACATGTGGGGCCGCATCCAGAACGTGTCAATTGTCGAAGGCGAAGACGGCGAGCTCATGGCGTATGGTGCCCCGTCCAACCTGTCCCCGGCGAGTGAGGAGTATCGGCAGCTGATAGATGCGCGCGTGAAGAAGATCCGCGCCGCCAACCCCGATGCCGATATGGACGCTGTGCCCGTCGACCTGGTGACGTGTTCGGGGTCCGGCCTCGACCCGGAGATCTCTCCGGATGCCGCCGAGTACCAGGTTCCGCGCCTTGCCAAGGCCACGGGCAAAAGTAAGGACGAGGTGCGCGACATCATCGCCGCGTGCACCAAGGGCCGTTTCCTCGGCGTATTCGGCGAGCCCACGGTCAACGTGCTCAAGGTGAACCTTATGCTGGACGGCGCGCTGTAGGTGAGGGAGTGGCGGATGAGATGAGGGCATGGCTGACTATCTGAGCCCTCAATTCCATCCCGCCCATCAGTTGCGGTGGAATACGGACTGTTTTGCCTGTTAAAAGCCTCATCTACTCCGTATTCCACCGCAACTTTTTTTGAGGGTCGGGATTGAAGGTGGGGAGTGCGAGCGGGTACGGACGCGGCGGTTGCTGGTACGATAGGTACGTCAGCAACTGCCGCCGAGCGGCTCAAATGAAAGGAACCCTGTATGGAGTCCTCCGCCTACCCGATGCTCTTTAGTCCGATCAAGGTCGGTACGACCGAGGTCAAGAACCGCGTCTTTATGCCGCCGGTGTCCACCAACCTGGCCGATCATGGCTATGTGACCGACGACTTGGTCGATCATTACCGTGCCCGCGCCAAGGGCGGCGTGGGCCTCATCATTACCGAGGTCGTGACGGTCGAGCCCACCTATACCTATCTGCCGGGTGACATGTGCTGCTACGACGACACGTTTATCCCTGGCTGGGAAAAGCTCGCCGCCGCCGTGCATGAGTATGGCTGCAAGATCATGCCGCAGCTCTTTCACCCCGCCTACATGGCCTTTAACATTCCGGGCACGCCGCGCCTGATCGCTCCGTCCTTCGTGGGACCGTCCTATGCCCGTGAGGCACCGCGTCCCATCACGGTCGACGAGATTCACGAGCTCACGCATCAGTTTGGCGACGCTGCCGTGCGTATGCAGAAGGCCGGTGTCGATGGCGTCGAGGTCCATGCGGCGCACGCCCACGGCATGCTCGGCGGTTTCTTGACCCCGCTCTATAACAAGCGTACCGATGAGTACGGCGGCTCGCTCGACGCCCGCATGCGCTTTTTGCTCGAGGTCATCGCCGAGATTCGCGAGCGCTGCGGCAAGGACTTTATCATCGACGTCCGCATCTCGGGCGATGAGTACACCGATGGCGGTCTGACCCTCAACGACATGATCTACGTCTCGCGTCGCCTGGAGAAGGCCGGCGTCGACATGATTCATGTGTCGGGCGGCACCACCATCAAGCGCGGCTCCGCAATTCCCGCCGCCGGTACCCAGCAGGCCTCGCATGCCGCCTGCTCGCGCGAGATCAAAAAGCACGTCAACATTCCCGTCGCCACCGTCGGACGTATCAACGAGGCCTGGATCGCCGAGGAGCTGATCGAGGACGGCGCTGCCGACATATGCATGATGGGCCGCGCCAATCTGTGCGATGCCGAGTTCTGCAACAAAGCCGCTGCCGGCAACGCCGATGATATCCGTCCCTGCATTGGCTGCCTGCGCTGCCTGAACGGCATTATGTTTGGCAAGCGCATCTCCTGCACCGTCAACCCGGACGTGGAGCGCGACGAGGCCGGCTACGAGCCTGCCGCCGAGGCCAAGAACGTGCTCGTTGTGGGCGCTGGTCCTGCGGGCATGGAGGCAGCCTACATTGCCGCCAAGCGCGGCCACAACGTGGTGCTCGTGGATAAGCAGGATGAGCCGGGCGGCGAGATGCGCATCGCAGCCGTTCCGCCGGCAAAGCAGGAGCTCACCCGCGTGATCAAGTATCAGTACCGTCGCCTGGCCGAGGCCGGCGTGAAGTGCGTATTTGGCACCGAGCTTACTGCCGAGGACATTCAGCGTGACTACGCGGGTTACGAGGTCGTCCTGACTTATGGCGCCGAGCCCATCGCTCCGGCCTTTATGAAGGGCTTTAAGCAGGTTATGACGGCCGACGACCTGCTGGGTGGCAAGGCTTTCCCGGGTAAGAAGATCGTCGTCGTGGGCGGCGGCACCGTCGGCTGCGAGACGGCAGATTACCTGGCCCCGCTGGTCAATGACCTCTCGCCGGCCAACCGCGATGTCACCGTTATCGAGATGACCAAGACGCTCGCCGCCAACGAGGGTGGCGCCGGTCGCGCGGTGCTCATCACGCGCATGCTCTCCAAGGGCGTCCACGTGCTGACCGAGGCCAAGGTGACCGAGATCACAGAGGACACCATCAGTTACGAAAAGGACGGCGAGGTCCACACCATCACCGGTGCCGATACGCTGGTGCTTGCCATGGGCTATCGTCCCAATACCAAGTTGGCCGACGACCTTGCTGCAGCCGGCGTTACCACCCACGTGTTGGGTGATGCCAACAAGTGCGGCAACATCCGCGACGCCATCGGCGACGGCTACAAGATTGCTTGCGAGCTCTAGTCAACCCCTTGGTGCGTGGGGACAGGTTACTTTGCACCAACTTGGTGCATGTAAACCTGGCCCCATTGCACTATTTGATAAAACGCAAGCGGCCGCCGCTTGCGTTTTATCAAAGAAAGATCATTGTCGAGCCTTAAATGCCTTTTGTCTGTGCGTCCTCTGCAATCATGTTGCGGTTGTAGACCGGGTGCAGATACATCGCATCGTGAGCGGCGGTGGGGTTGCGCGCCTCGATGGCGCCGGCCACACCGTGGTGCGTGCGGATGGTCTCCTCGACGAGCTTTTTTGCCCGTTACGTCGATAAAGAGGGGAGCGGATGCCTTGAGCACACCCATCGGACGGGTAACGACGAGGTTGCCGCCATCCCAGGGCGGCTTCATGGAATAGCGCCCGTACGCATCGAATTTCTCCTCTCATAGATGTGCGGCACAAAGAGCCCCGAGTTCATACTGAGCTCGGTGCTCTTTTCGTTTGGATTGCAGGCGTATTGACAGACGAAAACAGTCTGTGTCCGGTATTGAGCCATACGAAAGCGAAATTATGCGTCTTAATTCCGTACGCAAATAAAGACGAAAACCATTTGCGTCTTGGATAAATCAGTACGCAAACGGTTTTCGTCTTATAATACGGTTATGAATGGTACGAAACGAGAGGGTTGTGCATATGGTTGTTAGAGAGAGCCCTACAGTCGAATACAAGGAAAGCGTTACGCCGACGTTTCTTAAAACGGTGAGCGCCTATGCAAACTACGGGACGGGCAAGATTGAGTTTGGCGTTGATGACGAGGGCGTGGCTGTCGGCCTTGCGGATCCGGTCGCAGAGTGTCTCCGCATCGAGAACATGATTAATGACAGCTTGGACCCCGCTCCCCGTTACACGCTCGAGCCCGATGAGAAACACGGGACCGTAATCCTTACGGTTTATGAGGGCCAGGACAAGCCCTATCGAAGCAAGGGAAAGGCCTACAGGCGAAACGATTCGGCAACGGTGGAGGTCGACCGGTTTGAGTATGGCAGGCTGACGCTCGAAGGCAGCAACGTAACGTTCGACGCGCTCACGTCGGCTCGCCAGGACCTGAGTTTTCACACGCTCGAGCATAAGTGTGTTGAACATCTTGGCATTTCTGAACTAACGTTGGATATTATGCGCACGCTTCGCTTGCTCGGCAAGGACGGCTATACCAACGCTGCGGCGATTTTGGCGGATAAGAATGATTTTCCGGGCATCGATTGCGTCCGTTTTGGTGATACCGAGGATGTGATCTTGGATCGCGAGACGGCGACAAATGTATCCGCAATTGAGCAGGCGGACAGGGCGGTGGCTATGTTTGCACGCTACTACCGTTATGAGCGTATTGAAGGGATGGAGCGCGTCCAAACCGATCGAATTCCTCTTGAGGCATTCCGCGAAGCTGTTGCAAACGCTTTGGTGCATCGGACGTGGGACGTTCGAGCGAACGTTCAAATTGCCCTGTACGATGATCGTGTCGTTGTGACCTCCCCCGGATCGCTGCCCGCCGGTTTGACGACGGAACAATACCTGTATGGGCAGATATCCGTGCTCAGAAACCCCATCGTTGCAGAGACCTTCTTAAAGCTGGATTACATCGAGAAATTTGGTACGGGAATCGCGCGCATTAGACGTGCCTATCGCGATTCGATTAATCAACCAATTTTTGATGTTCGCGGTGGCATGGTGGCCGTCACATTGCCCGTTACCGATGCCTTTGAAGGGTCCGAGGAAGAGGCCCAGGTTCTCAAGGCCTTGTCGGGCGGGCGAATTATGTCGCGAAGCGAGATTGAAAAACAGACGGGGCTGAGCCGCATGCGGACGTTGGCGGCACTCGAATCTCTGCTTGAACGGAATGCAATCGTAAGGCAGGGAACCGGGCGGGCCACGAAATACGAGCGCTCATAGTCCAAAAGAGCCATGGTACAAGACGGACCCCAAGCCAGCGTTGGCTTGGGGTCTGTTATATCCCGGATGGTAACGGGCCGATTATTGTCAAGTTATAGCAAAGTATAGCGACGTACAGCAAAGTATAGTGAAATATGGCAAGCCGTATAGCGCGCCTTGATTATCAACCCTTGATTATCAACCGTCCGTATTTCACATCAACTTATAACAGGCTCGGGGTGCCAATTTGGGGTGCGGTAGTGCTGCGTCACGAAAAGGGCCTATCTACTACGTTTAAGCCGCAGGGGTCAACCATAGTCGGCTTTTTCGAAAATCGACAAGCTGTCTACCTGCGGTTTTGTTTTCACGGTTTTCGGTATGGCCGAGGCTATCCGTGTTAACGTAGTAGATGGGCCACTTTTGTGGCAAGGGGGCCGATCTGCGGGCCAGGGTGGCTAAAAGAGCCCCGTCCCAAAAAGACTGATTGGGAGCTGGGGCGTGTCGATGAGATAGTATTACGTGATGAAATTCGACAAACCGTGGGCTTCATCCGAGGGCTTTATGGAACAACACCAGCATTATCAGAGCCTGCAAGACCAGGCATACAACGCATTGCGCTCCAAGATCATCTATGCCGAGCTCAAGCCTGGCACGCGCCTTTCGGCGATTGGTCTGGAAAAGGAGACGGGAATCGGGCGCACGCCCATTCGCGAGTCTTTTGTGCGCCTGCGTGAGCAGGAGCTGGTGGAAACGCGTCCCAAGAGTGGTACCTACGTCTCTAAGATCAGCATGGAACACGCCGAGAATGCCTGTTTCTTGCGCGAGAAACTCGAAAGAAGCGTACTCATTAAATGTTGTTCGGCTGCCACGCCCGAGCAAAAGCATCGGCTCGAGCAGATTCTTGCCGAGTCCGAGTCGCTCGACCATAGCGAGACGCGTCGCTTTTTCGACTTGGATAACCTGTTTCATGAGACGTGTTTTGAGATTGCCGGTCGTCACATGCTGTGGGATTGGATGAAGAGCGTCAACACGCATTTTGAGCGATATAACTGGTTGCGTATGGTGTCGCAGGATCTGGATTGGGAGCCGATTCGTCGACAACATCGTCGGATTCTCGAGGCCATTAAGAGGGGCGATACCGACACGGCGAGCTACCTGGCAGAGACGCACTTGCACCTGATGCCCGAGGAGCAGGGCCCGGTTATCGCCTTGCATCCCGACTATTTCGAGCTGTCCAAAGACTCGTCTATCTAGCCCATCACCGCATCTGCTCGAGACGCAAAAACGATGCTGCTCACCTACAGCGTTTTGCAAGCGAGATTTTTAAAAAAATGCCTAAAATGGCTCAGACTGCCGACAATTGGGAAACGGGGTACGCTATGGCGCAGATGAGAATCAAGGACATTGCCGCCGAGGCAGGCGTGAGCCCGGCCACGGTCTCGCGCTATCTCAACAACCGCCCCGGGCAGATGACCGAGGAAACCCGCGCTCGCATCGCGGCGGTTATCGAGCGTACCGGCTATCGCCCACGTGCCGCCGCGCGCAATCTGCGCAGCTCGCGTACCAATCTCATCGGCGTGATCTTGGCCGACATCACCAACCCGTTTTCGTGCGCCATGCTCGAGGGTCTTTCCGTCAGCGCTGCCGCGCGCGGCTGCTCGCTCATGACGGCCATTAGCGGCAGCGACCCCGCAAAGGAAGCAGAGTCGCTCACCAGGCTTATCGATGCCGGCGTGGACGGCCTGGTCGTCAACACCTGCGGCGGCAATGACGAGGCGATTGCCGTGGCTGCGGGACGCCTGCCCGTCGTGCTGCTCGACCGCGATGTTGCCGACGGCGGTGTCGATCTGGTGACCTCCAACAACCGTGAGCTGGTCGCCGGCCTGGTAGACGCCTTGGCCTCTGCGGGCAGCGAGCGCCTGTGCCTGCTCACCGAGGCAAGCGACGACAGCCCCGTGCGTCGCGAGCGCGCCGAGGCCTTTGCCGGCGAGCTCTCGCGTCGCGGCCTGGCCGGCGAGGTCGTCACCCTGGCCGACGGTGGCGCCACGGGCGTCGGCCGCCTGGACGAGGCCATTCGCGAGTACGCAGGTAGAAAGCTCGGCCTTATCGCCGCCAACGGCTTGGTCTTTCTGCACCTGACCGAGGCGCTGGCACATCTTGGTCCCTCGCTGCCGGAGGGTCTCAAGATCGCGACGTTTGACGATTATCCCTGGAACCACGTGCTCTTTGGCGGTGTGACCACGGCCGCGCAGGACACCGTCGCCATTGCCGAGCGCGTAGTCGAGCGTCTGTCCGAGCGCATCGATGTGGTCACCACCACGGTGGGCGAGGCCGCAAGGCTGGCTCCCAAGCGCATCGAGATACCCGGCCACATCGAACACCGCGCTTCGACCTCGCGCTAATCTGTGTGATAATATATAGACAATGTCATACAGGAGGTATCCATGGCTGCGTCTGTGCTGAGTGTGCGAGTGGACTCGTCAATTAAAGACTCATTTGCCGAGCTGTGCGAAGAGCTCGGCATGACTTCGTCCGTTGCGGTCAATATGTTCATGAGGCAGATGTTGCGCGAGCGCTCGCTGCCGTTTGTGCCTTCACTCGGTAAAAGTTCTGTGAGCGAAAGCGCCGCAGCGGGCATTTTGGATACCGCTCAGATTGAGTCCGCCGTCCGCGAGGCAGCCAGCCTGATTCCCGCCATCAAAACCGTGATCCTATTTGGATCGTATGCCCGTGGCGAGGCACGTGCAGATAGTGATATCGACTTGCGTCTCGAAGTCGATCGCGAGCAGGGCTTTGGTCTTTTTGCGTTGTCGGCGTTTGGCGAGGCAGTGCGCAAGGAAACCGGAAGGCAGGTTGATCTTGTCTCGAGCGATTATCTTGATGACGATCTTGCCGCGGTAATCGAGCGCGAAGGAGTGATCATTTATGATCGCGCGTAAGTCAGACACCCTCCGCGCTCAAGAGGTCTTGGAGGCCATTTCTGAAACGAACGAGCGCATCAAGGCTTTTGATATCACCGAGGACCAGTTTCTGCATGCTAATGATGTGCGGACGAGGGCGTTAGCGGACTCCCTTTTGATGTGTGCGCTTAGGGTGACGGAAGAAGCAGGCAAGTTGTCGGAAAGCTCGCAGCGGCTTCATCCCGAAATCGAATGGCGTGGAATTATCGGCATGAGAAATTACCTCGCGCATGATTACGGCAATGTTGACCGCTCGGTTGTTTGGGATGCAGTGACGATGGAGTTCCCCGTACTGGAACGAGCCTGTAGGCAAATTGTCTCCGAATCCGAGCGGTAGCTGTTTGTCACATCCGCCTGTTCGCGCACGTTTTTTGAGCGCTTGATACGCTTTAACCCTGCGGAAACATTTTTCTGCGATAGTATCTGCGATATAGACCAGTCGAAACCCGCCCGAAAGAAAGGGGAGCGACATGAACCAGCAGAACATCGATTACGTACTCCGCTCCGTAGAGCAGCGTGATATCCGCTTTGTGCGTCTGTGGTTTGTCGACATTCTCGGCCGCCTCAAGAACTTTGCCATTAGCCCCGAGGACCTCGAGGTCGCTTTTGAGGAGGGTATTGGCTTTGACGGCTCCGCCATCGAGGGCTTTGCCACGCCCGAGGAAGCCGACATGCTGGCGTTCCCCGATGCCTCGACCTTCCAGATTCTGCCGTGGCGCCCGAGCCACAACGGCGTCGCCCGCGTGTTCTGCGACGTGTGCACTCCCGATCGCAAGCCGTTTGCTGGCGACCCGCGCGATGCCCTGCGCCGCATGTTCCGCAAGGCCGAGAAGGCTGGCTATCTGCTTAACGTGGGCGCCGAGCTGGAGTATTACTACTTCCCCGACGAGCACACGCCCGAGCCGCTCGACAACGTGGGCTACTTCGATCTTTCGGTGAGCGATGCCGCTCGCGACCTGCGTCGTAACACGGTCCTCACGCTCGAGAAGATGTCCGTGCCCGTGGAGTACACCTTCCACGCCGCCGGCCGCTCGCAGCATGGCATGAGCCTGCGTCACGCCGAGGCCCTGAGCATGTCCGACGCCATCACCACGGCCAAGCTCATCATTAAGCAGCAGGCTTACGAGAGCGGCTGCCACGCCTCCTTTATGCCCAAGCCGTTGGCGGGCGAGGACGGCAGCGCCATGTTTTTGCATCAATCGCTGTTCGACCACGACGGCAACAACGTCTTTTGGGGCGAGGGCGACGAGAAGTACCATCTCTCCGACGTCGCCAAGCACTATATGGCCGGTATCTTGGCGCACGCGCGCGAGATCAGCGCCATCACCAACCCCACGGTCAATTCGTACAAGCGCATCACCACGGGTGGCGACTCCGTGCCGCAGTACGCCACGTGGGGCCTGCGCAACCGCGCAAGCATGATCCGCATCCCGGTCTACAAGCCTGGCAAGCAGCTGTCCACGCGCATCGAGCTTCGCAGCCCCGATCCCATGGCAAACCCGTACCTGGTCAACGCCGTCACGCTGGCGGCCGGGCTTGACGGCATCGAGCGTAAGCTGGAGCTCCCGCCCGAGGCCACGGCCGAGACGCTCAAGCTCACCGGCCGTCAGATGCTCGAGGCCGGTTACACGCCGCTGCCGCGCTCGCTTAAAGAGGCGCTCGACGTGTTTGAGGACTCGCAGTTTATGAAGGATGCCCTCGGCGAGCACATCCACAGCTTCTTCCTCAAAAAGAAGCGCGACGAGTGGCATAAGTTTGAGTCTACGATCACCGAGTGGGAGATCAAGCACTACCTGGCGAACTCCTAATCGCGCTGGCTTGTTCCAGTACGATTGAGCTCATTTCTTTGGAGGCCGATATGTCCGAAAAGAGTGCCCTGTTCATGGCGCGCACGACGCGCTTCCACGAGTTTGCCCGCAGCTTGACGACCACCCTGGGTGTCGAGGTGAGCCTGGCAACCCCCGATTCGCCGACTGCGGCGCACGACTTTGACCTGCTGATTCTCGATTCCGATGGCATCCGCAGCGATCGCATCGATCAGATTGCCAAGTGGCTTGATGATCGTGGCGGCGTCCCCATGTTGGTGATCGTCGACGACGAGGCGCTCGGTACCTTGCGCCTGCCCAATCACGCGCATGCCGACTTTGTATGTCCCACGGCGACGCCCAACGAGCTCAAGGCTCGTGCGCAGCGCCTGATGGGTGAGGAGGAGACTATCACCGCCGACGATGTGCTCAACATCGATAACCTCGAGATCAACCTGGCAACCTACCAGGTGACGCTCGATAACGAGCCTATCGACCTGACGCTGATGGAGTACTCGCTGCTGAGCTTTTTGGCGACGCATCCCAACCGCGCCTACAGCCGCGAGGTGCTGCTGCACCGCGTGTGGGGCTTTGAGTACTGCGGCGGTACGCGCACCGTCGACGTGCACATCCGACGCATCCGCTCCAAGGTGGGCCCGCAGATCGCGGCACACATCACCACCGTCCGCGGCGTGGGCTATCTGTTTAAGGACTAGATTTCCACCACAAAGAGGACAGGCATCTTTGTGGTGGTTTTGACGCAGATGTGGGTCCCTCTCGAATCTGCAACAGAACTTAAGCCTTCCTAAAAGATTGCGTTCTCATACACGTTCGCCCGCATATTGGGGTACAACTCAACGTGAACAATGATGGCCCGCCACATGTTTGGCGGGCCTTTGGTTATTTGACGAAAGGATCGCAGCCATGAGCGAGAACGATTCCCAGCGTCCCCAGGATGCGGGCAATGCCGGCGAGACCCAGCAGCAGCCGCGCGTGCAGGTGGAGTCGACGCCTGCCGACGGAAACATTCCCTACGTGCAGGCATACGACACGCAGACCGGCAAGCCGCTGAGCGGCCAACAGGTTGTAAACAAGCACACGGTGGTCAAGACCAAGACCAAAAAGCTGCCGATCTTTATTACGGCGCTTGCCGGCTGTGCCTGCGGCGCCCTGCTGGTCATCGCACTCATTATGAGCGGCACGCTCGATATCGGTGGTGGCAAGAATGCCGTGACGGCGGGCGCTTCGGGTTCATCGACGCAAAAGATCACCATTGACTCCGAGGATACTACGCTGGCCGAGGCCGTTTCTGCCAAGGCCCTGCCCTCTGTCGTCTCCATCACCGCCACTTCGAGCGGCAGCCAGAATGGTTCGCTTTCGCAGTCTGCCGACGAGTCGGATGGTTCGGGCAGCGTCGGTTCGGGCGTGGTGCTCGATACCGAGGGCCACATCCTCACCAACAACCACGTGGTCGATGGTTACGACCAGTACGTGGTGACCATGGACGACGGCACCACCTACGAGGCCGAGTTCGTGGGCAACGATGCTTCGAGCGACCTGGCCGTCATCAAGCTCAAGGACGCCGACGCCTCCAAGCTCACCCCGATCGAGATCGGCGATTCCTCCAAGCTCAACGTGGGCGAGTGGGTCATGGCGATCGGCTCGCCGTTCGGCAACGAGCAGTCTGTCTCCACGGGCATTGTGTCGGCGCTGTATCGCTCAACGGCCATGAGCTCTACCAACGGTAACACCATCTATGCCAACATGATCCAGACCGATGCCGCCATCAACCCGGGCAACTCCGGCGGTGCGCTCGTCAACGACAACGGTGAGCTTGTGGGTATCAACTCGCTTATCGAGAGCTACTCGGGCTCCAGCTCGGGCGTGGGTTTTGCCATTCCCGTTAACTATGCCAAGAACATTGCCGACCAGATTATCGACGGTAAGACGCCGGTGCATCCGTACATGGGCGCTACGCTTTCGAGCGTCAATGCGCTTAACGCCCGCACCAACAAGTTGAGCACCGATAGCGGCGCGTATGTGGCGAGCGTCGTTGAGGATGGTCCTGCCGCCAAGGCCGGCATTCAGGAGGGCGACGTCATCACCAAGCTGGGCGACGATGAGATTTCGAGCGCCGACGGCCTGATCATCGCGCTGCGCAGCCACGAGGTGGGCGAGAAGGTCGAGATCACGCTCATGCGCGGCAAGGAAGAGAAGAAGGTCACGGTTGAGCTGGGCTCCGACGAGGAGCTGCAGAACCAGCAGCAGAACGACAGCGCGACCGATACCGGCAACGGCGGTATTACCGACGAGCAGCTGCGCCAGTATCTGGAGGAGCTGCTTGGCCAGCAGGGCCAGGGTCAGGGCAACGGCCAGGGTTTCTAACGAGCTGTATCGCACATATCGAGGCCAGAGGGGGCTGTTCCGCCAGCGCGGGACAGCCCCTCTTTTCGTAGTGATCCATTGGGGATGGAGGAAAACGGATCATTTAGAAACGGCAAGGGCATGGTTTGAACGCGCGATCCACTCCAGTTTGACGGCTGCCGATTCGGTGCGGTTTGAGACCGCTATTCGGCCCCATCGTGACCGGTGGTACTCTTGTATCCGTTTGAAATCGAGCGAAGGAGTGCCGCTATGGAGCAATCGAGCCTGTTTGGTGACGGCGTGGACATCGATACCGAAACGCCCGCGAGCGCGGATGCCGCCTCACCGACCGACGCCCGTGCCCAGGCGGCGGCGCGCGCGGCCGAGCTGCGCCATGAGCTCGACTACCACGCGTACCGCTACTACATGCTCGACGCACCCGAGATTACGGACGCCGCCTTCGACAAAATGCTCGTTGAGCTGCAGGAGATCGAGGCGGCCTATCCCGACCTGGTGACGCCCGACAGCTATACCCAGCGCGTGGGCGGATACGTGAGCGAGCAGTTTACGCCGGTCACGCACATGGCACGCATGTATTCCATGGACGATGCCATGGATCTGGACGAACTTGACGCGTGGCTCCAGCGCACCGAGGATGCCCTCGGTGCCGGTAGCGTCACCTATACCTGCGAGCTTAAGATCGACGGCCTGGGCGTGGCCCTTACCTACCAAAACGGCACCTTCGTACGCGCCGCCACGCGCGGCGACGGCACCACGGGCGAGGACGTGTCGCTCAACGTGCGTACCATCAAGGATGTGCCCATGCACCTGTCCGAGCCTGCGCTCGCCCACATGGGTGCCGACCGCGAGCGCACCATTGAGGTGCGCGGCGAGGTCTACATGCCCAAGGGCAGTTTTGTGCGTCTGAATGAAGAGGTCGATGCCGAGGGTCGCGACCCCTTTGCCAACCCGCGCAACGCCGCTGCAGGATCCCTGCGCCAAAAAGACCCCAAGGTCACGGCGCGTCGCGACCTCGCCACCTTTATCTACGCCATTGCCGATACCGATCCGCTGCACGTCCACAGCCAGCGTGAGTTCCTTGACTGGCTGCGCAGCGCCGGCTTTAGTGTCAACCCCAACGTGGCCCGCTGTGCCACGCCGGCTGAGGTTCACGAGTTCTGTGCCCAGGCCCTCGAGCATCGCGGTGACCTGGACTACGACATCGACGGCGTGGTCGTAAAGGTCGACAGCTTCCAACAGCAGCTCGACCTGGGCTTTACCGCCCGTGCGCCGCGTTGGGCCATCGCCTTTAAGTTCCCGCCCGAGGAAAAGCAGACGGTACTTCGCGAGATCCGCATCCAGGTTGGTCGCACCGGCGTGCTCACGCCGGTCGCCGAGTTCGACCCGGTGACGGTCGCCGGCTCCACCATCGCGCGCGCCACGCTGCACAACATCGACGAGATCCGCCGCAAGAACGTGCGCGAGGGCGACACCATCATCGTGCACAAGGCGGGCGACGTGATTCCCGAGGTCGTGGGCCCCGTGCTCGACAAGCGCCCGGCCGACAGCGTTGACTGGCAGATGCCCGAGGTCTGTCCCGTGTGCGGCAGCCCCGTGGTTCACGAGGATGGCGAGGTAGCCTACCGCTGCGTGTCCATCGATTGCCCCGCACAGCTCAAGGAGCGCCTACTCCACTGGGTGAGCCGCGGTTGCATGGACGTCGACGGCCTGGGCGACGAGATCGTCGACAAGATGATCGCCGCCGGTCTGATCCATGATGTCGCGGACTTCTACCAGCTCACGGTCGACGATATCGCCAGCCTGGACACAGGGCGCACCTATGCCAGCTCCAACAGCAAAAAGGGCGTCAAGAAGGGCGACCCCATTCCGGTGGGCCTCAAGACGGCCGAGAAAATCATCGCCGAGCTCAACAAGTCCAAGAGCCAGCCACTCGGTCGCGTGCTGTTTGCCCTGGGCATCCGCCATGTGGGCAAGAGCGTGGGCGAGGTCATCGCCGAGCGATTCCTGTCGATCGACAAGCTCATCTTGGCGAGCGAAGAGGACATCGCCGAGTGTGAGGGTATCGGTCCCAAGATTGCGGCGAGCGTCAAGCAGTTCCTGGCCGTGCCCGAGAACCTCGCCGTGCTAGAGCGCCTGCGTCAGGCGGGCCTGTCGCTCGAGGTCGACTTGGGCGCCGCGCACGCGCAGGCCGCAGCCGACGCCGGCGTGGCGGGCGAGCTCGCCGACGCGCAACCGCTTGCGGGTCTGACCTTCGTGCTCACCGGCACGCTCGTCAACCGCACCCGCGACGAGGCAGGTGCGGCGCTCAAGGTACTCGGCGCCAAGGTTTCGGGTAGCGTGTCAAAGAAGACGAGCTATCTGGTCGCCGGCCCCAAGGCGGGTTCCAAGCTCACCAAGGCCGAGCAGTTGGGTGTGCCCGTACTGGACGAGGATGCGCTCGAGCGGATCTTGGCTACTGGCGAGGTGCCCCGGGCTTAGCGCATCGATAACCAAATTGAAGAACCGCCCGGGAAGCATGATGCCTTCCGGGCGGTTCTTACTTTGCTGGGGCAACCGGCACCGTGATCTGCGTCACGTAGGTTGCCGGGTCGTCGCTGATGATGTCATCGATGAGGGCGATCTCGCGTGAGGGACCGGCGGGTGTCAGGCCGTGCTCGCACATATAGCCGAGCAGCTGCTCGTAGCGTGGGGCTGCTTGCCCATGTGTACCGCGGAAGCTTATGGTCAGACAGCGCGCGGCGGGCCGCACCTCGACGTCGCCCACGTAATCATCGGTGTCATCGAGCAGCAGGAAGACCTCGTCGTAGCCATCAAAGTCGCCGGCGGCGAGGCGCTCGGCGCCAATCCCGACGCCCAAGTTGCCCAGAAAGACAAAGGTCTCGTGCTGGCCCTTCTGCAGTTGACGAATCTGCCACTCCAGCGCATAGGCGTCGGTAGGGTTGACGCGTTCGCGCAACACGGCGCAGCGAAGCTCGGGCGCATCGATTGTGCAAATGGTATCGAGCTCGGTGTTCAAAGCATCGTGGAGCAGCGCAAGCCGGTTATCGATCTTACGCGACACGCGCTCCAGCTCGCGGCGCTTGCGCTCGATGAGCTCCTGCTGCTGAGCCAGCTGCCGCTGCATAAGGTCCACATCGCGCGTGGTCACAAACTCACGGATTTGCGCGAGTGGCAAGTCGAGAACGCGCAGGTGGCTGATGGTATTGAGGGTGGAGAGCTGTCGCGATCCGTAGTAGCGGTACCCACTTGCCGGATCGATGTGCGCCGGGTCCAGTAGGCCCATCTGCTCGTAATGGCGCAACGTGCCCACGCTCAGGTTAAACAGACGCGCCACCTCGCCAATGCGGAGCAGGCCCTCGGTGTGTTCGCTTGGCATGTCGGTCACGGGACCGCTCCTTTCAATAGGGTCGGGGAGGGGCGCCAGGCTCGCGTTGTCCCTCTACGCCATCAGCTTGTCAAAAGTTCCGCGGCGGTTGAGCACGGTAAAGGCAATCACGCAGATAACCGCCGACAGAATCGACCCGCACGGCGAGGCGATACCCATGGGGAACAGCGTGTCGGAATAGGCGTTCGACAGCAGCCATGCACCGGGCACGCGAATGAGCACCACGGCCAGCACGTTGTGAGCAAAGCCGATGTAGCTCTTGCCATACGCAGCGAAAAAGCCGCTAAAGCAAATGTGGATGCCGGCAAAGATTGCGTCGAAAATATAGCTGCGCATATAGCCGGTGCCGGCGGCGACCACCGCGGGGTCCTTGGCAAAAAAGCCGATAAACGCCGGTGCCACCAGCCACATCAGCACCGTGATCAGGCAGCCGTACACCACCGAGACGGTCATGGCATCCTTGAGCACCTGACGCGCGCGGTCGCCCTTGCCCGCGCCGGCGTTTTGCGCCGTGAGCGCGCTGACGGTGGCGCCCATGGAGCTTGGCACAATGAACAAAAAGCTGATCATCTTCTCGACCAGGCCTACGGCGGCGGCGTCGACCAGGCCGCGGTGGTTGGCGATGACGGTAATAAACATAAACGCCACCTGGATGCAGCCGTCCTGCACGGCCACGGGCACGCCGATTTTAAGAATGCTGCCGAGCACCTCGGGCTGGGGGCGCAGGTCGCTGCGCTTAACATGGATGTTTGTGCGACGGCTCTTGAGCCACACGAGCGCGAGAGCCACGCTCGCCGTCTGCGCGATGACTGTGCCGAGTGCCGCGCCTACGGGGCCGAGCCCCATGTGGCCGATAAACAGAAAGTCGAGCGCGATGTTGATGATGCACGCCACGCCAATCACGTACATGGGCGAGCGCGAATCGCCTAGGCCGCGAAAGATGGCCGAGAGGATGTTGTACGCGGCGATAAAGGGAATGCCCATAAAGCAGATACGCAGGTAGGCGGCGGTTCCTTCGACCGCTTCGGCCGGCGTGCCAATGAGTGCCACAATCTGCGGACACAGTGCGAGCAGGACAGCGGCCAGCACCACCGAGACACCCATAAAGAGCGTGATGGTGTTGCCGATGGCGGTCTCGGCGCGGTCAAACCGACGCGAACCCACGGCGTGGCCGACGATAACCGTCGTTCCCATGGCCAGGCCCACGAGCGTTACGGTAATGATATAGAGCGTCTGCGCGCCATTGCCCACGGCGGTGATGCCGGCGGCGCCGCTAAACTGCCCCATCATGTACAGGTCGGCCATGCCGTAGAGCATCTGCAAAAAGTACGAGAGCATATAGGGCAGGGCAAAGACCGCGATGGTCTTGAGGACATTGCCGCGTGTGAGGTCGTGTTCCATGGGCGGGGCTTTCTGGCTGGGTTCGTTTTGCTACCAGTGTAGTGAAAACCCTACAACGATTGTAGAGTCAAGGTTTATGTTGGCAGCGGGGCGAAAAAAGTCGCGCTCGCGTTCATTTCCAATTGAATACAGAGATGCACCTTGCGAGCTTAGCGCCTGCACTAGCCTTGCAGAAATCGATTTCGGAACACTTGACACCGCCGCACGGCGCGCCATAATACGTGGGTTTGCGAACAACGTTTGATGGGGGATGAACCTGCGTGCGCAATCTCAAGATTTTGTTTTCCTATCTGGGGGCATACCGCCGCGACGCCATGCTCGGCGTGTTCTTTGTGACTGCCGAGACGGCGCTCGAGCTGTTTATCCCGGTCATCATGGCAAATATCATCGATGTGGGCGTGCCCGCGGGCGACATCAACTACATGCTGTTACAGGGCACGTATATGCTGGTATGCGCCGCATGTTCGCTGGTACTTGGCTTGGGTTATGCACGCACGTCCGCCCGCGTTGCCTCGGGGCTGGGCGCTAACCTGCGCGAGGCCGAGTATCGCAAGATCCAGACGCTCGCTTTTGGCAATCTGGACAACTACGACGCCAGCTCGCTCGTCACGCGCATGACCACCGATATCACCGTCATCCAAAACGCCATCGGCAACGGCTTTCGCCCCATGGTGCGCGGCCCCGTGACGCTCATCGTCGGCTTGGTCTATGCGCTGGTGCTGTCGCGTCCGCTTGCTACGGTATTCGCGATCATCCTGCCGGTGCTGGCGATCGTACTGGGCGTTATCACCTATCGCGTCAGTCCGCTCTACCGCCAGCTACAGACCTCGATGGACCATCTCAACGGTGTGGTGCAGGAGGACCTCACCGCCGTGCGCGCCGTCAAGGCGTACGTGCGTGCCGAGCACGAGGAGGCCAAGTTCGACGCCGTCAATACCGAGCTTGCGCATACGGCGACGAAGACCTTTGGCAACGCTGTGCTCAACTTGCCGGTGTTTCAGCTGTCGATGTACGTGGCGGCGCTTTCCATTCTGTGGATCGGCGGTCGCATGATTCTTGCCGGCGAGCTCGGCGTGGGCTCGCTCACGGGCTTTATGAGCTACGTGCTGCTGATCATGAACTCGCTCATGATGATCTCCAACGTGTTTTTGCTGCTCACCCGCGCACTTGCCAGCGTGGAGCGCATCTCGCGGGTGCTCGACGAACGTTCGCTTATCCAAGCGCCCGACGCTGCCGCTGCCGTGCACGAGGTGGCCGACGGAAGCATCGAGTTTCGCGATGTGTCGTTTAAGTACCGCGCGGATGCTGCCGAGGATGTGCTCGAGCATATCGACCTTCGCATCGAGAGCGGCTCGACGGTGGGCATCCTTGGCGGCACGGGCTCGGGCAAGAGCTCGCTTGTGCAGCTGATTGCGCGCCTGTACGACGCCACTGAGGGTGCCGTGCTTGTGGGCGGACACGATGTGCGTGACTACGACCTGGCTACCTTGCGCGATGCCGTGGGCATTGTGCTGCAAAAGAATGTGCTGTTCACGGGCACCGTGCGTGAGAACCTGCAGTGGGGCAATCCGCAGGCGTCGGACGATGAGCTCCTCGCGGCTTGCCGCGCGGCGTGCGTGGACGAGTTCCTTGATCGCATCGGCGGATTGGACGGCGAGTTGGGCCAAGGCGGCGCCGGCGTTTCGGGTGGCCAGAAGCAACGCCTGTGCATCGCGCGAACGCTGCTCAAGCATCCGCGCGTGCTCATCTTTGACGATTCGACCAGCGCGGTCGATATGGCGATCGACGCCAAGATTCGTGAGCATATCGCTCAGATTCCCAATACGACGGTGATTGTCATTACGCAGCGCATTGCGAGCGTCATGGATGCCGACCGCATTATTGTGTTGGACGACGGCCGTGTCCACGGCGTGGGCACGCATGAGGAGCTGCTGGCGGGCGATAGCATCTACCAGGAGATTTACGCCTCGCAGATGGAGTTTGCGGGGGATGCGGGCGTCGTGGACGGCGCAAATGCCCCGTCTTCCGCCGGCCCCAACGAATCAATTCAAGCCACGGAAGGGGGTGAGCGCCATGCCTAAGACATCCGCTCAGGCCCGTCCCGCCAATCTGGCGCAGACGCTCCGCCGCCTGCTCTCCTACATGGGCCACGCCAAGTTCTCGCTGCTCGCAGTGGGTGTGCTTGCCTCTGTTGCGGCCATCGCAAGCCTTGCCGGTACCTACATGGTGCGCCCCATCGTCAACGGTTTGGCAACGGGCGGCGAGGAACTGCTCGCTAAGCAGGTTATCTTTACCGCTGCCATCTACGCCGCGGGCGTGCTCTCGGCTCTGGGCTACTCGCAGATTATGGTGCGCGCGGCCCAGCGCGTGGTCTCCGATATCCGCCGCGACCTGTTTGCGCACATCCAGATGCTGCCGCTGAGCTACTTCGACAGCACGCGCTCGGGCGACATCATGAGCTTCTTTACCAACGACGTCGACACCGTCTCCGAGGCGCTCAACAACAGCTTTGCCAACGTGATTCAGGCGAGCATCCAGGTGGTCGGCACCACGGCCATGCTCATCATCCTCAACTGGCAGCTCACGATTATCACGCTCGTGTGCGATGTGGCCATTGTGCTGTACGCGCGCTACTCGGGCGCGCGTTCTAAGCGTTTCTTTGCCGCCCAGCAGGCGTCGCTGGGCGATTTGGACGGATACGTCGAGGAGATGGTCTCGGGCCAAAAGGTCATCAAGGTCTTTAATCACGAACAGGCCAACGTGGCTGGTTTTGACGTGCGCAACCAAGAACTGCGCCGCACCGGTGGCGCCGCGCAAGCCTACGCCAACTCGATGGTGCCCATGACCGTGGTGATCGGCTATGCCAACTACGCCATCGTCGCCGTGGCGGGCGGCATGCTCTGCATCAAGGGGCTCGCCGACGTGGGCGCGCTTGCAAGTTACCTGGTCTTTGTGCGTCAGGCCGCCATGCCCATCAACCAGTTCACGCAGCTGGGCAACTTTTTGCTCAACGCGCTGGCCGGTGCCGAGCGCCTATTTGCCGCCATGGACCTTAAGCCCGAGGTGGACGAGGGCTGCGTGGAGCTGGTGCAGACGGGCGACGCCGCGTGGGCATGGAAGATTCCCGAGGGCCAGGGCGTGGGCGCGTACGGGCACCTGCATGATGTGGCTGCCGTTGATGAGTCGGGCCGTGCGGTGGCTGCCGACGGCACCGAGCTCACGTGCGGCTTGGTCCCGCTCGCCGGCGACGTGCGCTTCCATGCCGTGGACTTTTCCTACGTGCCGGGCACCCGTGTGCTCACGGACCTCAACCTGTTTGCCAAGCCGGGGCAAAAGATCGCGTTTGTGGGCTCGACGGGCGCCGGTAAGACGACCATCACTAACCTCATCAACCGCTTCTACGAGGTCGATGACGGCGAGATCACGTACGACGGGATCGACGTCAAGCACATTGCCAAGGCCAGCCTGCGCGGGTCGCTCGGCATTGTGCTGCAAGACACGCACCTGTTTAGCGGCACCATTGCGCAGAACATCCGCTTTGGCAAGCTCGACGCGACTGACGAGGAAGTGCGCGCCGCTGCCGAGGCAGCCTGCGCGGATTCGTTTATTCGCCGCCTGCCTAGGGGCTACGACACGCCGGTCACGGCCGACGGTGCCAACCTGTCGCAGGGCCAGCGCCAGCTGCTCGCCATCGCGCGCGTGGCCGTCGCCGATCCGCCGGTGCTCATCCTGGACGAGGCCACGAGCTCCATCGACACGCGCACCGAAAAGCTCATCGAGCGCGGCATGGATCGCATCATGCGCGGACGCACCACGTTTATGATCGCGCACCGCCTGTCCACCGTCCGCGACGCCGACGCCATCATGGTCCTCGAACACGGCCGCATTATCGAACGCGGCACCCACGAAGGGCTGCTCGCCCAGCACGGCGAGTACTGGCAGCTGGCGCGTGGCTTAAAAGAGTTGGATTAACCCGTTCGAGCACGATGCTTTGGCCCTCCGTGCCCCCTCACCTCACCTCAAACCATCACAACATTCGACGTTTTTTGCCAAAATCGGGAAAAGCATCGAATGTTGCGATGGTTTTTCTACCACTCGATCGGGTGGAATCGCTTTCTTGCGCACGAAGGTGTGCGGACCCGTGGGCAGGGGAATAAGGTTGGTTATCCGACTCCATTGGAGGGCTCATGGACCTGCCGATCGTCCTGTCCCATAAGACTGCCTGGCTGTACCACAACGTGGCGCGCCCGTCCGAGCCGCTCTCGCGAGCAAGCAGCCTATACGATGAGGACTCGCTTGCTAACGAGGCGGAACCGACCGCGAGCCTGCCCAAATTGGGACTCGATGCCAAGGGGCTGAGGGCTTCAACGGCAGTTGGGATCGTTGCCGACTATCTGGTTTCGCTCGGTATTCCACGAGAAGAGCTCGATCATATCGACACGCTCGTCAACTTCGATTTTGAGCGCTCGACGCCGGCTGGATTTAGGTGCCACGTGTTTGGAGCGCCGGTACCTCCAGGCCATCTTATCGAGGTGGCAGAGGGCCTTCTGGTGGTTGATGAGGCCATGTGCTTTGTCCAAGCGGGTTCGTGGATGAGCGAACCCGAGCAGCTGGAATATGGCTACGAAATCTGCGCTCGATACCATTTGAATCATCTGTCGACAGGCGATTATATCGAGATGGGGCAGAGGTATACCGTTGCCGACTTGATTGCCTATTGCAATGAGAACCGATCTCGTCAGGGGGCCATACGCGCGGCCGCCGTGCTCAAGCGCGTGCACGATGGCGCGCGATCGCCCATGGAGACGGCCACTGCAATCATGGTCGTAGCAAAACGTTCCCAGGGAGGGCTGGGATATGCCAAGATCGAGCTCAACCATCGGGTCGATGTTCCCAACGAGTTCAAGTATCTCGCAAAGGCCGGGTATTTCGAGATCGACGTATATGCGCCTGCGAGCGGTACAGGGATTGAATACAACGGCTCGGACCATCTTGATAAACAGCGCAGCGCGTCGGACGCGGAGCGTATGACCGTGCTGAGCGCGCTGGGCTTTAGGATGATCGTTCTCACCGGGACTCAGTTTGCCCACCAGCTGCAATTGCATCGGGCGATGAACGCCATCGCGCTCGCTATGGGCCTTAAGTGCGACCGAAGCGAAGCGTTCCAAAAGCGGCAGAACGACTTGCGAGAATTCGTGATTCGACACTGGGATGGCGGCCTTTAGGGGCGCTTTGGTCCTTCCGCGGGGTGCTGTGGGCAGGCAAACCATCACAACATTCGACGTTTTTCGCCAAAATCGGGAAAAGCATCGAATGTTGTGATGGTCTGTGCTGAGGATGGGCTTGGGAAGTCCGTTTTGCTCGAAGCGGCCTGTCCTGTCGTACGGGTGTCGGCATGATTCTTGCGTGGGGTATTATGTTTTCCGAAGAATAAAACGCCGCGCGAGGGGAGGGCTGCGTGAACGGGCACGTGCAACATGACGGTTTTGGCCGCGACATCAACTACCTGCGTATTGCCGTTACCGACAAGTGCAATTTCCGCTGCATCTATTGCATGCCGGCCGATGGCGTGGCGCCCCGCGCGCACGACGAGCTGCTCAGCGCCGAGGAAATCGCTCGCTTTGTGCGCCTAGTAGCGGGGGAGGGCATTTGCCGCGTGCGTCTGACGGGCGGCGAGCCGCTGGTCAGCCGCCGTATCATCCCGCTCATTCGTGACATCCGCGCGATTCCGCAGATCGAGGACATCTCGCTCACCACCAACGGCGCTCTGCTGCCTAAGCTGGCACCGCAGCTCAAAGATGCCGGGCTTAACCGCGTCAACATTTCGCTCGACACACTCGACCCTACGCTCTTTGGAAAGATCACGCGCCTGGGTCGGCTCGAACAGACCATGGCTGGCATCGACGCGGCGCTGGCTTGGGGCTTTGAGCCCGTTAAGGTCAACTGCGTTGTTGTGCGCCGGCTCAACCAGGATGTGGCGGCCCTCGCGCGTCTGACCGTCGATCGCCCCATTCACCTGCGCTTTATCGAATACATGCCCATTGGCGACGAGCACACGAGCTCGCATTGCGCTGTGGACCCGCATGCGCCCGCACTCAATCCCGAGCTGTGGGACGTGAGCGATACCGTGCCGAGCGACGAGCTGCGGGCGCGCATCAATGCTGGGGCCGCCGCGACGGGACTGGGCGAGCTCGAGCCACTCGACATCAATGACGCTCCTGCCGGCGCGGGTCCTGCGCGCTATTGGCACTTTCCGGGTGCGGCGGGAACGGTCGGCTTTATCAGCGCCATGTCCAATCATTTTTGTGCGAATTGCAACCGTCTGCGCCTGACGGCCGATGGCAACGTGCGTCCGTGCCTGTTCAGCGATGCCGAGTATTCGGTGCGTGAGGCGCTGCGCCGTGGTGATGATATGCAGGTGCTTTCGATTTGGCGCGATGCCGTGGCCCACAAACCGCAGGAACACGCGATAATTGAGGGCACGCAACGATTTATGTCCCAAATCGGAGGATGATCATATGGCCAAGAGCAGGTACGCCGATGCCACCAAGGCCGCTCGAAGGGCCGCGATGTCTGCCCACAAAGCCACGGTTGCGGCTGGCGATGCTGTCACTGCCGCACAGCCGACTTCCAGCGCTGCAGCCGAGCCCACCCGTGATGCCCGTCGCGACGAACTGACGCACGTGGACGCCAAGGGCGAGGTACGCATGGTCGACGTGTCCGACAAGGCCGAGACCCATCGTATCGCCATCGCCGAGGGCACCATCCTCATGCACCCCGAGACGCAGGCCATGGTGCTGCAGGACCGCGCCAAGAAGGGCGATGTGCTTGCCTGCGCGCGCGTGGCGGGCATTATGGCCATCAAGCGCACGAGCGACATCATCCCCATGTGCCATCCGCTGCTCATTACCAAGAGCAAGTGCGATATTGAGCCTATCGCGCCGGCAGGAACGCCGCCCGAGGACGTGCCCGAGGGCTGGGCGCCGCCACGCGCGGACGGGCAGGTTGGCTTTCACGTACTGGTTACGGCCGGCGTGACGGGCAAGACGGGTATCGAGATGGAGGCGTTGACCGGCGCGAGTGCCGCGTGTCTGACCATCTATGACATGTGCAAGGCCGTCGATCGCGGCATGGAGATCGTCGACGTGCGCCTGTTGCACAAGGAGGGCGGCCGCTCGGGCGTGTGGGATCGCGCCGAGCGTCAGGCCGTTGCTGCTGAGGCCGCCGGCGCCGACGGTAACGCGCCCGCGAGCGCACCCGTCGCCGTCGCACCCGCAGCTCCGGCGCCGGCCGTCCCCGCAATCGCGTTTATCGGCTACCAAAATTCGGGCAAGACCACGCTCGTCGAGAAGGTTATCGCCGAGCTCACCCGCCGCGGCCTGCGCGTGGGTTCGCTCAAGCATCATGGGCATCACGGCTTTGATATCGATGTACCCGCCAAGGATACGTGGCGCCATCACCAGGCCGGCTCCAAGCATGTGGGGCTCATCTGCGCCACGCGCTGGGCGGAGTACGCTGACACGCGCGAGGAGGACGAGATGCCCGCGCGCGAGCTGCTGTCGCGCTACAACGATGTCGACGTGGTGATCATCGAGGGCTACAAGACCGAGGGCTTCGACAACATCGTGGTCGCGCGATCGGGCGTTGATCGCCTGCGCGGCAAGAGCTCGCTCGACCTGGTCGACGGTCACACGCTGGCCCTTGCCTGCAACGAGGCCCTGGCGCGCCAGGCCTTCGACGCCGGCTTTGCGACCCGAGCCATCAACATCAACGACGCTCGAGCCATCTGCGATCTTATCCAAGATCACCTTTAAGGGCCGGCTCGCTGCGCTGCCATAACCTGCCAAATAGGGACAGGTTTGTTTTGGCAGGTTTTATCTGGGCAAACGTCATTTCTATCACAAAGGAGCCAGGCACCTTTGTGGTGGTTTTTGCTTTGGTAGATGTGTGGGACATGCCTTACAATCTACCAAGTAGTTCATGACGGGCGAAAAACGGAGAAAAGGGGCTTGATGCGTCCTTAATGTTTCATGCGGATAGATTGATTTGACAGACGGTGGCGAATGCTCGCCGTCCGCATTCGTATGAAACAAGGAGTCTCCATGCTCGTCTCTCTTTTCTCAAAGCCTCAATCATCGCTGTCCGTGCAGGCCAAGCGCCTGGTGGCGATGCGCTTTCTCATCTACACCGGGTTTCAGACCAGTTATTTTATCGGCGTCATCGGAACGCTTACCTATGCGGACGATGCCTCGGTCGTCGCGACATCGCTGGCCGTCCTGTTTATGAACGTTTTCGTGATCCTGGGATCCTTTGCGGGCGGCGCTGCGCTCGACGCCTGGGGTCCGCGCCGCCATTTCTTGCTGAGCATCGTCGGCGCTCTTGCAACTGGCACGGCAATCATCGCCTTTGGTAGCGCGACCGGCGTCGTCCTACTCGGCGCGGTGTTTCTGGGCTTTGTGATGGGGTTCGCCCAGCCCATCGCCACATCCTATCCGGCCTACCTCACCGACAATCCTGTCGAGCTCAAAGACATCAACTCCGCCATCGCCATGTTTTCAAACGTGAGTATCATCGTTGGCCCCACGCTGGGCGGCTTTGTCGCGGCGGCTGCATCGTCGCGCGCGGTGTTTGTGCTCATGATGCTCTTTACCGTGCTGGCGTTCGTCGTCGGTTGGGGCTTTAGGCCGCAGACCAGCCATGTCGCCGGGCATGCGGATGCCGATTCGGCAGAGGAAGGGGAGCGTGCGGGACAAAGCTCCAACCCCAGCACATCCGCCCGCGCCACCTTCGCAGCCAGCATCAAGACAGTCTTCACCAACAGCGTCCTCGCTCTGCTGTTCTGCATTATTTTCCTCTCGAACTTTGGCTACGGAGCCTTCGATCCGCTCGAGTCGTTCTTCTACCGCGATGTCCTACACGTCGGCGTTGAGTGGATGGGCTGGCTCTCGTCGGCTTCGGGCGTGGGCGCGGTGCTGGGTGCCGTGCTCGCGCTCCGCTTGCCGCCGCACCTGGTCAACCTTAAAACACTGCTCGTGGCGCTCATGTCCGTGGGTCTGGGAAGTTTGCTCTATGTGGGGACACCGTACGTGGGCGTAGCCCTCGTCGGACAGATTGCCCTGGGCGTGGCCTGGGGTGTCGTCAACCCGCTCCACAACACGATCGTGCAAACGACGGCTCCGCTCGAGCAGCTTGGTCGCGTCAACTCGGTCATGGGTTTTGGCAATATGTTCGCCGGCGTGGCCCCGCTGGCGATTGCCCCGTGGCTGGCGGCGACGTTTGGCGTGCAGCAGACGCTCATCGGAGCAGGCATGGTCGTGACGGCAGTCCCTGCGGCGTTGCTGCTGTTTGGACGCCGGCATTTTGATCGTGCCGTAAGGCAGTAAAACCCATCACAACATTGGTAGCGCGCAGAGATGTGGTGTAAGAGGCGGGGCATGCCCCGCCTCCGCCCTT
>DXZT01000037.1 GCA_019419545.1 Collinsella sp.
GAAAGCCCCTTGGGGCGTGTGCTCCAAGGGGCTTCCTGTACGTGTGATGCGGCGGCGTGCTACTCTCCCACACCCTGTCGGGTGCAGTACCATCGCCGTGCCAGGCCTTAGCTTCCGGGTTCGGAATGGGACCGGGCGTCTCACCTGGGCCATGGCCGCCGCAAATCTTCTCTTGTACGGTCAGACGCTGGGGTCTGCCGGCCTGTGGCGGCCTGGGAACCGGACAGCGGACGCGGATATGTCGATGTTTCGTCTTGTGGCCAGACAATGCTCATTGCCGTCTGGTGTCGTTTGCAGGAGGAAGATGCGGTCCAACCGCCAGGGGTTGGAATGTTGGTGTTGCCTTTCGTCCGTTAGTACCGGTCGGCTCCACCCCTCGCGGGGCTTCCACGTCCGGCCTATCGACCACGTGTTCTGCATGGGGACTACAGGAACTCGAAGGTTCCACGGAATGCTTATCTTGGAGCAGGCTTCCCGCTTAGATGCTTTCAGCGGTTATCCCTTCCGAACGTAGCCAACCGGCCGTGCCACTGGCGTGACAACCGGCATACCAGAGGTTCGTCCACCCAGGTCCTCTCGTACTATGGGCAGGCCTCCTCAGCATTCCAACGAGCGCAGAGGATAGAGACCAAACTGTCTCACGACGTTCTGAACCCAGCTCGCGTGCCGCTTTAATCGGCGAACAGCCGAACCCTTGGGACCTGCTCCAGCCCCAGGATGCGACGAGCCGACATCGAGGTGCCAAACCATCCCGTCGATATGGACTCTTGGGAATGATCAGCCTGTTATCCCCGGGGTACCTTTTATCCGTTGAGCGATGCCGCGTCCGTACACCGGCACCGGATCACTAGTCCCGACTTTCGTCCCTGCTCGGACCGTCGTCCTCGCAGTCAAGCCCGCTTGTGCACTTGCACTCGCCACCCGATTGCCAACCGGGCTGAGCGGACCTTTGGGCGCCTCCGTTACTCTTTGGGAGGCAACCGCCCCAGTTAAACTACCCGCCAGGCACTGTCCCTGAACAGGATGACTGTTCGAGGTTAGACATCCAATGCGAACAGAGCGGTATTTCACCTTACGGCTCCGCGCGATCTGGCGACCGCGCCTCTCGGCCTCCCGCCTATGCTACACAATCCACACCGAATGCCAATACCAAGGTATAGTAAAGGTCCCGGGGTCTTTTCGTCCTTCTGCGCTTAACGAGCATCTTTACTCGTACTGCAATTTCGCCGAGCTCCTGGTCGAGACAGTGGGGAAGTCGTTACGCCATTCGTGCAGGTCGGAACTTACCCGACAAGGAATTTCGCTACCTTAGGATGGTTATAGTTACCACCGCCGTTTACCGGGGCTTGAATTCACCGCTTCACCCGAAGGCTGACGGATCCTCTTAACCTTCCGGCACCGGGCAGGCGTCAGTGCATATACAGCGGCTTGCGCCTTCGCATGCACCTGTGTTTTTGGTAAACAGTCGCTACCCCCTGGTCTGTGCCACCCCCAAAAGCTCCCACAGCAAGTGTGTTCACCATCGGGGGTCTCCCTTAAACCGAAGGAACGGGAGTGATTTGCCGAGTTCCTTGACCAGGATTCGCTCGATCGCTTTGGTATTCTCTACCTGACCACCAGTGTCGGTTTGGGGTACGGGCGGCTTTGAGCCTGACGCCGAAGCTTTTCTCGGCAGCCGGGATCACCGGATATCGGGCCATAAGGCCCCCATCATCGCACCTCGGACCCATGCGGGACGGATTTGCCTGTCCCACGCCCTGCGTGCTTGACCACGGAAGACCACCTCCGCGGCCGGCTACCCTTCTGCGTCACTCCTGCGCTGACCTACTACAAGGATCGGTCCCAACAGGCCAGGGCATCCCGCCCCCGAAGGAGCAGTAAGCCCGGACCCGGAGGTTAGTACTCCAAGCCTCGGTTTTGGCGGCTGAAAGCCGGTACGGGAATATCGACCCGTTCATCCATTCGACTACGCCTGTCGGCCTCGCCTTAGGACCCGACTCACCCAGGGACGATGAACGTGGCCCTGGAACCCTTGGTCATCCAGCGGACGGGATCTTCACCCGTCTCTCGCTACTCATGTCTGCATTCTCACTCCCATGAAGTCCACGGCGCGTTCACACGGCCGCTTCGCCCCTCATGGGACGCTCTCCTACCCAGTACAAAATACTGCCGCGTCTTCGGTGGTGTGCTTGAGCCCCGCTACATTGTCGGCGCGGAACCACTAGACCAGTGAGCTGTTACGCACTCTTTCAAGGGTGGCTGCTTCTGAGCCAACCTCCTGGCTGTCTATGCGACTCCACATCCTTTCCCACTTAGCACACGCTTCGGGACCTTAGACGACGGTCTGGGCTGTTTCCCTTTCGACGACGAAGCTTATCCCCCGCCGACTCACTGCCGGGATACGCGTCACCGGTATTCGGAGTTTGGTTGCTGTTGGTACCCGATACGGGCCCGCAAGCATCCAGTAGCTCTACCCCCGGGACGTAATGACCCGACGCTGCACCCAAATGCATTTCGGAGAGAACCAGCTATCACGGAATTTGATTGGCCTTTCACCCCTAGCCCCAAGTCATCCCCCCGGTTTTCAACCCAGGTGGGTTCGGTCCTCCACGCGGTCTTACCCGCGCTTCAACCTGCTCAGGGCTAGATCATCCCGCTTCGGGTCCAGGACACGCGACTCAAACGCCTTTTAAGACTCGCCTTCGCTACGCATACCCCACACGGGTTATGCTCGCCACATGCCACTGACTCGCAGACTCATTTTTCGATAGGCACGCCGTCACCCCACAAAAGGGCTCCGACGGATTGTAGGCGCACGGTTTCAGAGACTGTTTCACTCCCCTCCCGGGGTACTTTTCACCTTTCCCTCACGGTACTCGTTCGCTATCGGTCAGACAGGAATATTCAGGCTTACCCAACGGTCTGGGCGGATTCGCACGGGGTTCCACGGGACCCGTGCTACTTGGGAGACGCGATCGGCAGACCATGCGCGTTCAGGTACGGGGCCCTCACCCTCTGCGGCCCGGTATTCAACCCGGTTCCCCTGACACATGGTTTTCTGCAACTGCCGGCCGGCCCGTCGGAGCCGGCGCACGCGATCCCGCAACACCCCGCGCGCAACCCCCGACGGGTATCACACGCGCAAGGTTTGGCCATCATCCGCTTTCGCTCGCCACTACTCACGGAATATCCTTTCCTGCAGGTACTGAGATGTTTCACTTCCCTGCGTACCCCCCGGCCGAAGCCGGTACCGACCCATGACGGTCGGTGGGTTCCCCCATTCGGAAATCCTCGGATCAAAGCCCTGTTGGCGGCTCCCCGAGGCATATCGCAGCCTCAAACGTCCTTCATCGGTCCTGTCTGCCAAGGCATCCACCATACGCCCTTGCAAGCAACACACACCACGAAAGTGCATGGCCGCAAGATTCCTCTAGCAAATTCCCAGACGACAAATCATCACACTAAAAATGATCACAAAACGATCGAAACGAACAATAGAGTTCGATTCGAAATCAACAGCAAAACAAAGATTCAAAAACCCTTGTTTTGCTCGCGTCCACTATCCAGTTCTCAAGCCACCACGCACCGCCACGCCATCGCGCCGGCACACGGCCGGCCCCCAGGCACGACGGGCATCGAATCGCGCCAGGCAAAAGCCTGGGGTGGCGATCCGGGAGCCCAAAAGCGCATCCATACCACCCCGCACCCACCGCACGACCGGCAGGGCAAAGCCAACGACGTCTTCCACACCAGCAACCCCGCCGCCATCGCACCATGCGACGCGCGGGGCGCACACCATCGGACGAACATCCGATTGAATTCTCCGTAGAAAGGAGGTGATCCAGCCGCACCTTCCGGTACGGCTACCTTGTTACGACTTAGTCCCAATCACGAGCCTCACCTTAGACGGCTCCATCCCACAAGGGGTTAGGCCACCGGCTTCGGGTGCTGCCCACTTTCATGACTTGACGGGCGGTGTGTACAAGGCCCGGGAACGCATTCACCGCGACGTTGCTGATTCGCGATTACTAGCGACTCCGCCTTCACGCAGTCGAGTTGCAGACTGCGATCCGAACTGAGACCGGTTTTCAGGGATCCGCTCCGCGTCGCCGCGTCGCATCCCGTTGTACCGGCCATTGTAGCATGCGTGAAGCCCTGGACGTAAGGGGCATGATGATCTGACGTCATCCCCACCTTCCTCCGAGTTAACCCCGGCGGTCCCCCGTGAGTTCCCGGCATAATCCGCTGGCAACACGGGGCGAGGGTTGCGCTCGTTGCGGGACTTAACCCAACATCTCACGACACGAGCTGACGACGACCATGCACCACCTGTGAACCCGCCCCGAAGGGAAGCCGTATCTCTACGACCGTCGGGAACATGTCAAGCCCAGGTAAGGTTCTTCGCGTTGCATCGAATTAATCCGCATGCTCCGCCGCTTGTGCGGGCCCCCGTCAATTTCTTTGAGTTTTAGCCTTGCGGCCGTACTCCCCAGGCGGGATGCTTAACGCGTTAGCTCCGACACGGAACCCGTGGAACGGGCCCCACATCCAGCATCCACCGTTTACGGCGTGGACTACCAGGGTATCTAATCCTGTTCGCTCCCCACGCTTTCGCTCCTCAGCGTCAGTAACGGCCCAGAGACCTGCCTTCGCCATTGGTGTTCTTCCCGATATCTACACATTCCACCGTTACACCGGGAATTCCAGTCTCCCCTACCGCACTCAAGCCCGCCCGTACCCGGCGCGGATCCACCGTTAAGCGATGGACTTTCACACCGGACGCGACGAACCGCCTACGAGCCCTTTACGCCCAATAATTCCGGATAACGCTTGCACCCTACGTATTACCGCGGCTGCTGGCACGTAGTTAGCCGGTGC
>DXZT01000038.1:0-9765 GCA_019419545.1 Collinsella sp.
CCTACCTGGTGGACGCCCACTGGTCGCTGGAGCTCAAGAGGACCTACACCTTCGTGAACCTCGCCGACCCCGAGCTCAACATTCAGTGGCCCATCCCGCTGGCCGAGGCCACCGTCTCCGAGGCCGACCTCAACCACCCGATGCTCGCCGACGTCGTCCCCATGGCGCCCAGGCGCACTCTCGTCACCGGCTGCAACGGCCAGCTGGGCCGCGCGGTCCGCGCGCTGGCGGAGGAGCGCGGCGTCGCCAAGGACTTCGACTTCTGCGACATCGACACCTTCGACATGTCAGACCCGGACGCCTACTCCAAGTACGACTGGTCGCTCTACGGCACCGTCATCAACTGCGGCGCCTACACCGCGGTCGACCGGGCCGAGACCCCCGAGGGCCGCGTGACCGCCTGGAAGGCCAACGCGACCGGGCCGGCCCTGCTCGCCCGCACCTGCGCCGGGCACGGCATCACGCTCGTCCACGTGTCCAGCGACTACGTCTTCGACGGCACCGCCGAGGTCCACACGGAGGACGAGCCCCTCAGCCCGCTATCCGTCTACGGCCAGACCAAGGCGGCCGGCGACATCGCCGTGGCCGGGTGCCCGCGCCACTACATCATGCGCTCCAGCTGGGTCATCGGCGAGGGGCACAACTTCGTCAAGACGATGAAGTGCCTCTCCGACCGCGTCGCCGACCCCGAGGACGGGCTCACACAGGTCACCGTGGTCGACGACCAGCTGGGCCGTCTGACCTTCACGCGCGACATGGCCGGGGCCATCTTCCACGTGCTGGGCTCGCACGCCCCCTACGGCACCTACGACTGCACCGGCTCCGGCGCCGTGAAGTCCTGGGCGGACATCGCCCGCGCCGTCTTCGAGGCCGCCAACGGCAACGGGGAGAGGGTCGTGCCGGTCAGCACCGCCGACTACTACGCGAACGCCTCGGACCCCATCGCCCCGCGCCCGGTCCACTCCGCGCTCGACCTCTCGAAGCTCGAGGCCGCGGGCTTCCACATGCCCGACTGGGAGGAAGAGCTTGGGGAGTACCTGGACGCTATTTCTTCGAAAGGTTCTATCTAACTCTATGAGATATCTGGCTTCTGAATCTAATTGCCCATGCGTGAGCGTAATCGTACCCATGTATAATTTGGGTTCTTATGCCTGCTCGTGCATAAGATCGCTGCTGGTGCAGACATATGCTAACCTAGAGATTATCATTGTGGATGATGGCTCAACTGATGACACAGTTGAGTTAATCGAAAGCGTTGTCGAGGCTGACTCGCGCGTTAAAATTCTCCATAAGATAAACGGTGGGCTCTCCTCGGCGCGTAATTTCGGCGTTAAACACTGCACCGGTGAATACATAATGTTTGTAGACGGCGACGACGTTCTTGATATAAGAACGATTGAGCTTCTTGTCGAGATCGCCCTTGAGAACGATGTTTCTCTTGTTACTTGCAAGTATAAAAAAATATCATGTACCGAAGATTTTAAGGGTGGACAGCCCGGCCCCGTTGAGGTTGTTTCTGGTGACCGTTTGCTTGAAAGCTTGCTGCTGCTTGATGGTGAGTCCGGTTCTGCGTGCGCAAAGTTATATGCAAAGAAGCTTCTGCCGCTTTTGGTATTTCCCGATGGTCAGCTATTTGAAGATTTTGGTGTAGAGGCTACTGTTTTTTCGACGATTGATAAAGCATGCATATTTGATGCTGGGCTATATGGTTATCTGGCGCGTGAAGGGTCTATTACCACAATCAAGAGTTATGGTGATGCCCAGCTCGACGGAATGTCTGCCTCTCTTGATGTCGTTAGGCGGGTTGTGCGGGAAAAGCCTGAGTTTTTTGACGCCTTTGCATGTTTTGAGGCCTTCTGTTCGCTTCGCATAGCTTCAAGGCTCGATTTGTCCAAATGCTCTGACATAGAGTCAGCAAAGGCATTTATTTTTAAAGCCAGAAAGCAGTGTTGGGCCGCTGCAGCTAGTACGCTTGTTGACAGGACTTGGCGCCTTCGCTGCCTTCTGTTCGCGGTCTCTCCTGCCCTGCACAGCTTCGCATACAGCTTTTATGGCAAATTGACCGGAAAGGTTATCGGCAAATGATATTTTACAGTTGCCTTTTTTTCGTCTCAGTTTTTTTTGCCTTTCTTTCGGTATGCGATTTAAAGCAAAGACGAACCCTAAAACAGCCGAGACTGGGTTTTTTTGTCTTAAGTGGATTAACTGTTGCTATTGCTTTTGGTATAAGAGAAGGTTTCGGAACAGATTACTACGATATTTATGTCAAAGGCTACAACGAAATACAGGCTGGGTTTGCCAGTCGTTTTGAGTTGGGATTTGTGACTCTTTGTAGATTGCTCATTTTATTCGGCCTTGATTACCACAGCATGTTTTTCGTTACCTCCTTTCTTACGGTCTTTTTAGTTTATAGAGCTATTTATAGTCAATCTTTAGGACCAATTTGGGGTGTCTACATATTTTTGTTCGGAGGTTTTCTCTTTTTCTCATCCAATGGGATTAGGCAGGCACTTGCCGCGTCAATTCTGTTGAATGCTCTTCCTTTTGCTACTCGAGGTGATACAATTAAATTTTGTATAGCTGTTTTGGCGGCATCGTTATTTCACTCTACGGCTCTGCTCTTCATTCCTTTGGTTGTATTGAGGGGGTGGCGTCCGGATAGCTTGAAATCCTTTTTCACGTTTGTGTGCGCCATTGTTTTCGGCGGAGCCATCTCTTCCGCGCTTCTATCTTTTGGAATTGCAGTTTCACCGCAGATTGCAAGATACGCAAGCGTTGAACATCTGTCTAATCAGTTTTTATCGAGCGGCAACATAGACGTTGCCGATTTATTGATTTGTTCGATTGGTCTTGCAATATTTTTCTGGGTTAAAAATGTTAGCTCAATAACGTTAGACAGGCACACCATATTCCTGTTCAACCTTTTGATGGTTGGAGTCGTCGTGTGCGTCTTGTCTAAATACGTAATGCTGTTTTCTAGGATTGCTGTCTACTTCACGTCGATCTGTATCATTGCGATTCCAAGGCTTTTTTGTTCGTGCGATCGCGGTACTTGTCCATCGATTCTCATTGTAAAAAGCTTATATGCGATGTTTGTCATTATCGTTTTTATCTATCTATATGGCATTTTGAACTTCAGCCATGTTGTTCCTTATATGTGCGTCTTTTCCCATTAACTTATCTAGCTTATATCGTCTGGAGATTTCACTTTGAGTTCTCAACACAAACGTTTCTACAGCAATGTCGTTTGGCAGTACGGACTGCAGATTGTTAAGTACATTTTTCCCCTCATTACGCTGCCTTATCTGACTCGTGTGCTTCTGCCGGAGGGTTACGCGATCTACGCGTATGTTGTGTCGTTCATGACTTTCGCCCAGACTTTCGTCGATTTTGGCTTCAACCTTTCCGGTACTAAACGCATAGCAAAATCCGAGACTGTCGAAGAGGAGAACCGGGCTATCGGCGCTGTGACAGAGGCTCGCCTATTGCTTGGTGTAGTGACCGGCGCTGTCGTTGTTGTTGTGGCCTGGTTCATCCCCATTACTCATTCGAACATGCTATATACCATGCTTGCATTTGTTGCTGTATTCGGTAAGGCACTTGCTCCGGACTTTCTTTTCCAGGGACATGAAAACATGGGTCCATTGACGACTCGCTATTTTGTCTCGAAGGGTGTCTCTACTGCCTTGACGTTCGTCGTTGTCCATTCTATCGATGACATTCTGTGGATTCCTATTCTCGACATCCTTTCGAGCGTTATTGCCCTTGCCTGGTCTTTCATTTCCGCCAAGCGAATGTTCGGTACCACCATTACGTTCGTGCCCCTATGCGAGGCGCTTTCAGAGCTGAAGGTTTCCGCGCTCTATTGTTTCTCGAACATGGCCTCCGTCGTTTTTTCCGGTTTCACTACGCTTTTGATTGGTATCGTGATTACCAACAAGGCGATGATTTCCTACTGGTCCCTTGCTGTGACTGCAATTAATGCCATCCAGTCCCTTTATTCGCCAATTGTGAACAGTCTGTACCCCCATATGGTCAAGGGGAGTGACTACGGTTTTGCAAGGAAGTTGCTCCTAGTCTCTATACCCGTCCTGCTCATTGGCACCATCGCTTTCGCAGCACTTTCCGATGTAGTTATGCTCGTGCTCGGTGGCAAGGACTATCTATCAGGTTCCTGGGTTATCGCCTGGGCTTCACCCGTACTCGTGTTTTCCTTCTATGCAACGATGGTCGGCTGGCCGATTCTTGGCGCCTCTGGCAAAGTCACTGAGGTTACCTTCACCACAGTTGGATCTGCTGTATTTTGCATTGTTTCGCTTTTGACCGTGTCTGCAATAGGAGTCGCAAGTTTGCAGGTCATTTGCATCATCCGTTGCCTTACTGAGGCAATTATGTGCGTGAGTCGCATTTGGCTCGCGCGCGGATACTTGTTTCCGTCTCGAAGTGTTACCGCCGATTGCGAAAGGTAAGGAATAAGAAATGAAAAAGTGTGTCGGTATATTGTCACGCCATGCAGTGCCGAACTACGGTTCCATTCTGCAAGCATATGCCCTTCAGGATGCGTTCGCCTCAATGGGTATCAATGCTGAGTATGTTGACTACCGCATCCCCCGGGACTTTCCTTTAGCAGATGCCATGAGGACCTCTGGCGCGCTCGGTCCGATTCGTGCGATTCCAAAAGCGATTGGTGCCCGTAAGTTCGAGGCGATGAGGAGTGATTTGTTGAGGCAGAGCCGTAGGGTTACCGACTCAGAAGAGCTCGGTAAGCTTCTTGCGGAGTATCCTGTCCTTTGTGTGGGAGGCGACCAAGTGTGGAACATCATGTCTGATGGAAACATCGAGGGTGCCTACCTTTTGGAGAGCGCATCAGACGATGCCTACAAGTTCTCCTTCTCTTCCTCCTTTGGTAAAAATGGCCTCGATCCACGCGAACGCGAACGTGCCGCCAAAGCGTTTGCGCGCTTTGATAGGCTTTCAGTGCGCGAGGAAAGTGGGCAGAAAACTCTTGAGGAAATGGGACTTGAGGCGCAAACCGTTGTTGACCCCGTGCACCTGCTCTCAAAGGAGGCCTGGTTTGATCGTGTTGAGCCTCGTGCTCCCCGTGGGGTGAATGGGAAGTACTGCCTGATCTACAACCTGCATCCAAGCGATGCATTCGACCGCTATTCTGCTGCCGCATGCAAGTCACTCGGCCTCGAGGTCGTTAGCATTCGTCCGTCGCTTCGTAAGACGATGGGGAAGAATTTGTTCTACCCGTCGCTTCATGAATTCCTTTGGCTGTTTGACAATGCTACCTGCGTGCTCACGGACTCATTCCACGGGACTGCTTTTTCGTTGCTGTTCAATACGCCCTTTGTCGATATTCTGCCTGAGCAGTATGCGGAGCGTAACAAAGCAATTCTTTCTCGCTACGGGTTGGATTCCCGCATAAGCACGGAGCTTCAGCCAGAAGAGCTTTGCCTCAACGATTTTGATTGGGCGGGCGTCAATGAGTCACTTGCCGTCAACCGTGAGTCCTCCTTGGAGTTCCTTTGTGACACCGTTGGCGAGTTCTCCGCCTGTCTTGCTCGCTAGAATAATGAATGGAAGGTCGTATTTTGAGTCAGCCATCTGTTTCCATCATCGTCGCTGTTTACAAATCTGAACAATTTCTGCCGAAGCTTCTTCATTCCTTTGAGGTTCAAACCCATAAGAATCTCCAGATTATTCTCGTTGACGATGGTTCTCCCGATGACAGCGGTCGCATCTGTGATGACTATGCTACACGTGACCCTAGGGCCATTGTTATTCACAAGCCTAATGGCGGCACTTGCTCCGCTAGGAATGCGGGACTTGGTGTCGCGACGGGTGACTATCTCATGATTGTGGACGGTGACGACTGGCTGGAGCCCGATTGCGTCGAATATTTGGTCGACTTGGCAGAGAACACCGGCTCCGACATGTCCTACTCGGTGAATCTCTTTACAACGCGCGATAGGGAGCAGATTGTTGAGGATGTCCGAGAGACCTGGTCGGCAGAGCGCGCTACCTCTGCCATCATCTATCCCTTTATGAGACTAGGGCCTTGGAATAAGTTGTACAAACGCTCCGTAGTTGTCGACAACAATATTTCGTTTTCCGTTCCTTGGTTCGGCGAGGGTCTGTACTTTGCTACCGAGGTTGCACAGCACTCTAATCATGTGGGCGTCGGTAGACGTAAGGTTTACAACTACCGTTTGAATAACATGGGTAGCGGTCTTACCAACTACAACGTTCAAAATGGCAAGAACGCCCTTGGAAATATTAAATTCATTAAAGAGAACTTGACTCTGGACACTCCGATGGTTCGCAACGCATGCGATTGGCATATCTGGCGAAACTACGAGTTCCTACTCACTCAGATAATAGGTGCGGATGAAATGGACTCCGAAGGTGAACTCGTGAAAGAATGTACGGCGTACGTTAGGAAGAACTGGCTGTCCGTGTTCAAGAACAGCGAGGTCGGCCGTTCCGAGAAAGTAAAGATTGCATGCTGCGGCATGGCACCCGTGCTTTACGCGAAGCTGGTCATAGATCGAAATCGGAAGGGGCTCGAGGCCGATAAAGGCAAGTTCATGGATGTCGAGGAGTAGGTGCATGGCGAATTTAAAGCACGCAATCAAGCAGGGCATCGTCGCTCTCAAAGCCAAGAATATACAGCCTGTGATGCAGACCGTCGGCGATGAATGCTTGCTCAAGGGGAAGACCGCCCTCGTAGTGGGAGGCTCAGGCGGTATCGGCAAGGCGGTCGCCAAGGCGTTCCTGAAGAACGGCGCGAATGTTGTCATCGCCGGCACTAGGCGCGCGAAGGTCGACAAGGTGGTGTTAGAGCTTGGCGGGAATTGCGCCGGGGTTGTTGTCGACCTTGCCGAGCCAGACACCTTTTCGAAAGTCATCGACGAGGCGGTGGCATTCTACGGCCCCATCAATATCCTAGTCAATTCTGCCGGCGTTCACACCGAGGACGTCTCCATGGGCGGGTTTCTCGATTTTTCAGTTGAGGAATACGATCGCATCTTGGACATCAACCTGCGCGGCGTCTACTTCATGGTGCAGTCTGTTGCAAAGCGCATGATTTCCGATAAGGTCAGTAATGGGCATATCCTTATCGTCTCGTCCTCGGCCGGCAACGAGCCCGCATGGTCTCCCTACCGCGTGTCGAAGTGGGGCCTGAAGGGCATCACTGAGGGCATGGCATCCGCCCTGGTTCCTCATGGCATTGTAGTCAACGCGATTGCGCCCGGCAGTACGGCGACTCCTCTTCTTGGCGTCGAGAAGGGCGACAGCATCTCCGCTGAGGACAACAGGCTTGGCAGGTTCGCCATGCCCGAGGAGATCGCAGAGTTCGCCGTGATGTTGGCCAGCCCCATGGGCGACATGGTCGTTGGTGACACTTTGTACGTCTCCGGTGGCCGTGGGGTCTGTGATATCCGGTAGCGGCTTTGCGGGCGCTTTAAAGTATGAGATCGCCTTTACCGCAGAAGCAGCCTGACTGTCTCGGAGGCTTGCGTCGAACCGTCTTCGAGGGAGACTAAGCATCGGAACAGCCTCTTTGCCAAGCCTTCGGTTGCAATGAAACTCATGGTGCAACTTTTCGAGGTGACACCTCCGATTGCGGTGTTGTACCAGGTCCTGCCTCCGTTGTCAGAACATTGCCATTGAAATGCGGCCGCGTGCTCAGCGTCGATTGAGAACGAGGCCTCAATTCCTACGCTCGTTGCGCAGTCTTTCGGCTGCGTGGTGATCCTCTCTTTATTCGATAATAACGAGAGTTTGGCGTTTTGAGTCGCAGCTGTTGTTCCATCCTGGAAGGTGACAACGCACCTGTAGAGACGTTTCGCAAGTGCGGCACTGGCGGTGAACCGCAGCGTAGGCAGCTTTGAGGCGGCATTGCCAATCCCGGTGTCGTACCAGCCCTTCCCATCATTGTCGGAACATTGCCACTGGTACGAGATGGCACCTAGGGCTCGCACGGAGAAAGACACTTCGGATCCAGTCGAGGCGGCCGTGTCTCGCGGTTGCCCGGTTATTTGGTTAGCGCTTAGTTTTAGTTGCGCAGTGTTTGAAGCCGAGCTAGTCCCATCAGGGAAGAGTGCCAAGCATCTATAGCGGCGTTTTGACAATCCCGTACTTGCAGTGAACTCGATTCTCGCCTGCGTGGAAGTCTCACCTCCGATTCCTGTGTTGTACCATGTTCTGCCCTCATTGTCGGAGCATTGCCACTGGAACGAAGTAGCCCGCTCTGCTTCGATGGCGAAGAACGCTGTTGACCCTGCGGTAGTTGTGCAGTCTTCGGGCTGGGAGCTGATGGCGTATCGGGCGACAAGGACGAGGCGTGCGGGCTCGCTTGCGAGGGTGCTGCTGTTCGGGAACGAGACTAGGCAGCGGTAGAGCCTCTTCGCGAGCTGGGCATTGGATGCAAACCTCAGGGTTTTCTGCCTGGAAGTTTCGCCGCCTATACCCGTGTTGTACCAACTCGAACCTCCGTTGTCGGAGCATTGCCATTGGAACGATGTCGCGCTTGGTGCCGTTACGGTGAATTCGGCTTGGGCTCCGCTGTATAATTCACAGTCCTTCGGCATGGTTGTTATGGCGTACGTGGTCTCATAGCTTGCCATGAAGTCGTACTTGGCGCTCCATTTGCTGTTCGATTCTTTTGTGACGCTAGATGCTGCCATAAGCTCAACTTTTGCGCCATCAGTCTTCCACTCCCTCAGATTCATCGCATAAGCAACAATCCCATTCTGAATTCCCGAGATGCTCGGCGGGAACGACTGGTTATCAGCATCAATAGAAAAGCTTTCTGCATTAGCATCCAAGTTCTGCTGAATACGGTCGGCATACTTTTCGGCCCATTCATCAGCCTTGCCGTTTCGCACAAAGTAATTGTTGGACAGGTCGGTTGAGCGGTAGGCGTAGTCGGCCTTTTGGTAGTTGGCCGTGTGGTCGGAGTGGGCGATTGCCATGAGCTCGTCGGTCAGGCCAAAGTACAGATGGCGCTGGTCCAGGTCCCCGTACCAGTTGTCGTTGGTGTCGTCCCAGGTTAGGTCCATCTGGCCCCATTTGCCGTCGATCTTTACGGCGTTCCAGGTGTGGCCGTTGCCGGTGATGCGGCCGTTGGCGATGCCCGCTGCGTCGAGGAGCTTGGAGTAGATGCGCTGGTAGCTCTCGCAGGTGCCCTGGTGGCGCGTGAGGCCGCTTTCGGCCGAGCACCAGTTGAGGCTGTGGTCGTACTCCAGCTGGTCGAGCGTCCAGTCGTGGAGCCAAAGCGCCATGTCGTATTCCGAGCCGTTTGTCTCTTGCCTGCACTGGGCCACGGCGTTGTTGACGATTTGTGTGACGCTTGGGCGGGCGGCGTCGTTTACGGTCACCTCCGCCGTGGTGCGCAGGTAGTAGATTCCCTTGTCGTTTTGGGGGTCGTTTCTGTCGTTGTCCATAAAGTAGAAGTAGATGCGGTACGTGCCCGACGCCGTGAAGTCAAAGGTAAAGTCGTGGCCCGCGGCGCCCAGGCTGTAGTAGCTGGCCCATGCCGGGCGCGACGGGTCGCAGACGCTTTCCTGGCCGCCGCCGTCCCAATAGGTGGGCACGTCCATGCGCGCCTTGGCCTGGGACGAGCCGTTGGTCTGGGTTACGTGGAAGGTCGTCGCGGTGCCCGCGGGTGCGTCGTTCCACGAGACGGTGAAGGCGACGCCGTTTTGGGTTGCGGTGGCGGAGTGTGCGTAGCCGGTTTGTGACGTGGCGGAGATT
>DXZT01000038.1:9775-77491 GCA_019419545.1 Collinsella sp.
GGGCGCGGCGGTGTCTGTGGCGTTGGCGGTGGGGGTGTCGTCAGCGCTTTCCGTGTTGACTGCGCTGGCGCCGGTGGATGTTGCGGTGCCGTCCTCTACGGTATCTGCTGTCGCGTTTGTGCTGGTGCCGTCTTCGGCCTTGCCTGTGTCGCTGCTTGTGGCGTCGGCTTGCGCCTGCTGCTGGGCTGCTGCCCGAGGCTGGATGGCTTCCGCAATGGCTGACACGGGCAACGTCGCACTGACCATGGACGTGCACGCGATCGCGCAGAGCAGGTAGTAAAGGGGTCGTTTCATAGCGGAGCCTCTCGGTGAGCAGCCAATAGGGTCCGAAGGCAGCTCCAGGCCAGCACTCCGCACATATTTTATTGGGGATTATTTTACGAGAACACCAGTCAACATCAGCGAACTTTCTGGGGAATGTTGGGGAGGGGGAGCGGTCCCGCTTTGGTCCCCGGCGGCGTCCCGCCCGCGCTTCGTTAGCTATACGCGATGTGGCAACTCCAGCATGAGGCCGTCTTGCGACTCTTCGAGGCTCGGCGCCGAGGCCTTCCAGGAAAAGTCCGCGAGGCTGCTGCTTAGGTCAAGTTCTGCGTGGTCGTATTTTTCAATTTTGCAGCCCGGGTGATTCTCGTCTGGTAAAAGGCGACATTCGACCGGACGCGACCCGATGATTCGATACTCCTTCTGATATGCGTACTTGGGCGTTTTGATAAGTAGGTTGCAGATCTTGCCTTGGAAAATTTCGTCGATCAGCTTTGGTCCGGGGATGCCATAGGAGATGGCGCTGTGGGCGTATACGTCCCCGCCGTCTGTGGTGTGGCTGTCCATAAGGCGCGCGAAGCTGTCGTACCGCACGATGCCGATCCATCCGTCTGCACATCCGAACTCGCGGATCATGCGCTTCGGGATTTGGACAGAACCGTCGACGATGTCGTTCTCGCGGACCGTGTACATGCAGTAGATGGGCAGGCGGTAATTGCCGTAGATGCATGCCGGGAGGACCATGGACGCCTCGAGCGGATCGCCCTGTTCGCCAGACAGGCCATGATAGTAGCCAGCCGCGTTCATGTAGAGGCGACCGTTCATCAAGTCGTCGATGTATGCTTCCTTAGGTGCGAACTTGAGTAGGTAGACGATGTTGTTTTTGAGCATGGCGTTTCCTTTCTTGGGTAGTGATGTCTCGGACCGCCTTGTGCGGCCAGGTTCTTTGCTACCAAGGTAAAGGTTCCTGGCGGGACCCTCGTGCGGGAGTGGTGTGGATCGCTGGTGTTGCCCGGAGGTTGTGATCGCCCTCGGCGCCGGGGGTGCATGTCTGTGGAGCGTTCCGGGGGCTGTTTCCGGGCAGGGGAGTGTCGGCTGCTGTCAGCTAATAACGAAATTGGGGGTGAGCTCACAGTTGAGGCTGTCCTGCGCAACCTCAGCGGGGCTACGTTCCTCAGACGCGTGTTGGAAGTGGTGCCGTGTGATTGGGCCTCGCTGTAGTGCCAACCGTTGCGGGCATTGATGTGGGATCTCTGCCAAAGAGATTCATATTCGTTATGGTTTGCCTGATGTATGAGGCTCAAGTGGTCCAGGTATTCGTGTCGTGTTTTGTAGGTATGACCGAATTAGCTGCAACAAAGGCCGAACTGTCTTCATCTAGACTCCGAGCCTCGGTTTTCAAGGGCAGACCCCGGATGATGCGTCGTCTCTGCGAGTTGCCGTATCCGGTCGTTTTGACAAAAGCCTATACGATTTGCCAAGGAACGGATTGCCAATCAGGCTCTTGGTTGGGGGCGTAGCGCCCCCTGATCGCATAGATGAAGTAAGTTGGAAACTGGCAATAGCCGAAGGTGACCGTGCTGCTCACCAAGGATGTTCCCAGCGGGTTGCCTTTAATCGCATATTGCGGCGCGTTACCATCTTCGGCCTGTCGGCATAATGGTTGCCGGGTTTTGGGTTATTGTTTTCCATGATTTTTACGTTGACCTTCTTCCTGGTGTTTCGGCAGGGGTAAGGACGCTTTGTGGAGGCGATTATATGTCCGATGTTAAGAAGCAGCACTACGTGCCGCGTTTTTATCTGAAGTCGTTTACTAATCAAGATGGCTTTCTTTATGCGGTGAAGCGTGAGCCAAGTGGTTTGGGTCGCATATTTCAAACTAAACCGGAAGGCATTTGTTTCGAGAAGTACCTTCATGAGATAAAGAGACGGACCCCAATTGATGGGGAGCGATTTATTGAACAGGGGTCTGCTGAAAAGGCATTAAGCAAGATGGAGAATGACCTTGCGTACGATTACAGACTGCTTATAGAGCATTTGGATGCCGGCGGGTTTTCTGACACTGATGAGACCTGTGAGCTGCTCGAACGTCTTATACTCTTCATTGCGTTATTACTCGTAAGGAGCCCAAAATATCTCAAGAGGGTAAGAAGTAATGCTGCATCCTACGCGGCTGAGTTGGAAGCAGAAGGATTCCTTACTGAAGTTGATCGAAAAGAGATGGACGCCGAGGGTTTTGGCGAGGAGTTTGAATCGATTGTAGAGCTTGCTATTCAGGACGCAGCCTTGTTTAAGTTCTGTGAGGGCGCCCCGCTTTATTCGCTGGTTTCTTTGATGCTTAGAATGGATTGCGGCTTTTTCGTGGCGCCTGAGGGGTCAGAGTTTTTAACCTCGTCGTTGCCCATCTTTCCTGAATGGTCGGACATTCGGGAGAGCGATCCCTGCAGCATCTACTTTCCGTTGAGCCCTCGATATGGAGTGGCCTTTAAGCAGAAATCAGAGAATGACCGCTTGGTGAGTATTTCTCACATTGATGGTGCCGCTGTCGATGTGGTCAATCGCGCGATTATGCGCGGTAATGACTCCTGGGATTTCCTTATCGCGAGAGATTACGAGTGTTTGGAATCGCTTGTGGGGAAATGACGGGCTGCGCGGTCTTGACCGCGCAGCCCGTTTAATTGCAGTGTGAATGGTTTTGCAAGCGCGGAGGTATAGGAGCTCTTATTATATGCGGCCGTGCTTGCCTCAGCTCAACTCCGCGCGTATTACTTCCCACCGCGCACTATCGGCAATTCGAAACTGCTCGCTACTTCCGAATTCAAGAGATTTGTATGTGGATGAATCGAAGTCGAACACGTAATTGTGTCCTGGAACCGAGACAGTGACGGAAGCGAAGCGTCGCGGGTGATCGCGGGATTGTTTTTCCATTTTTGAGAGGGCTTCTCGAAGCATTTCCTCGTCAGCAAGAATAGTAGATTTGACAAACAGCTCATTTCTTCTAAATAATTCATAATCGTTAGAGTTGAGTCTCTCCAGTTTTTTGTTAAGGGCTTCATAAACCAGCTCGAACGAATCGGCGCCCCTTGGACCAAACAGAATTCCGCTTTCATAATGAGCGCCGCACTGTTCGATCCGTTCGATTTGGCGTTTTCTCCAAGATTGGTCATCGATGAATGCGAGCCTCGAGTAAAGAGATTCAGCCTCTCTGCTTTCTCGTGATTGGGAATCTGTCACCTCAATGCCCAGAGAACGTGTCCTATCGATCAGATCTGGCTTGTCGCTGTAAGTCAGATTTCCATATTTGTTGCTATCGATAAACTGCAGAACGTGTCTTGCATAGCATTCCCAGATATCGATTTTGGTCCTATCTGGGAGTGGCTTGTCGTAATATACGCTATCGATGTGACTGTCCAAACCGCTCACCTCTGTTATTCGAATTCCTGACTTTAATTTTTCCTTAATGAGGTTCTAAAGAATCTGTATTCATTCTTTCCGTTTCACTGCGGATCTAATCGATTTGGCGAAGAGATATAACTCAGGGATCAACTTGTTTGAGCTGCGTGTTGCTTTTAATCGTGTCTTCAAGGTTGTCGGGGCGAAGCTTGGGTACGCATGTCGTAAATACACCGGCGCAAGCTGCGACTGTTTTTGGAATCTCTGATTCTTGGACGTAGGTTGCCTTTATTCAAACTGGCGTTTTGGCGCTACGCTTGCGCAAGCATTTTAAGCGCGGTGGTTTTTAGGTGTAGGAAGGTGATTGACCATCGCTGAAACGTTCAATCCCAAGAACATCATCGTCACGGGCGGCTGCGGCTTCATCGGCAGCAACTTCGTGCACTACGTGGTGAACAACCACCCCGGCGTGCACGTGACCGTCCTGGACAAGCTCACCTACGCCGGCAACCCCGAGAACATCGCCGGGCTTCCCTCCGACCGCGTGGAGCTCGTCGTGGGCGACATCTGCGACGCCGGGCTGCTGGACCGCATCGTCCCCGGCCACGACGCGATCGTGCACTACGCCGCCGAGAGCCACAACGACAACTCCATCGCCGACCCGGAGCCGTTCCTGCGCACCAACGTGGAGGGCACCTTCCGCCTGCTGGAGGCCGTCCGCAAATACGGCATCCGCTACCACCACGTCTCCACCGACGAGGTCTACGGCGACCTGGCGCTCGACGACCCCGCCAAGTTCACCGAGGAGACGCCGTACCACCCGAGCTCGCCGTACAGCTCGACCAAGGCTTCCTCCGACATGCTCGTGCGCGCCTGGACCCGCACCTACGGGCTTCGCGCCACGATCTCCAACTGCTCCAACAACTACGGCCCCTACCAGCACGTGGAGAAGTTCATCCCCAGGCAGATCACGAACATCGTCGACGGCGTCCGTCCCAAGCTCTACGGCAAGGGCGAGAACGTCCGCGACTGGATCCACACCGAGGACCACTCCTCGGCCGTCTGGGACATCCTCACCAAGGGCCACATGGGGGAGACCTACCTCATCGGAGCCGACGGGGAGAAGAACAACATCACCGTGCTGCGCATGATCCTCGAGGCCATGGGCCGCGGCCCCGAGGACTTCGACTGGGTCGCAGACCGCCCCGGACACGACCGCCGCTACGCCATCGACAGCACGAAGCTCCAGCGCGAGCTGGGCTGGAGGCCGACGCACACCGACTTCGCCGAGGGGCTCAGGGCCACCATCGACTGGTACGTGGAGAACGAGTCCTGGTGGCGCCCCGCCAAGGAGGCCACCGAGGCCCCCTACCGCGCGCGGGGGCGGTAGGGGGTGTGCTGCTGGCGTATGGGATCTGGCTCATGTGGCAAATAGCGTGTTCGCATTGGGGACATCGGCGCAGGTTGACGCCCCCTATTTTTGGCTGGTTAAATCGTGCATGCATTTGTCTTTGCGGACTGTTTACGCGTTTGGCTATCGGATTCATGGGATTCAAGGCGCGCTAAGTTCATGTCCGCACCGGCGCTTAAAATCTAAACGGAACAGCATGAGCGACTTGCTGAAAGTCTTGTGCTGTGGATTCGTTGATGAATTGGTTTCGAGGGCGAGGTGAACATGAAGGGCAGAAATCAACACGTTACAAAGCGGGCGGACGGAAGTTGGCAGGTTAAAGGCGAAGGGGCGAGTCGCGCTTCATTCGTTACGACGACACAACGCGATGCTATAAATCGCGGACGAATCATTAGCTCTAACCAACAGTCCGAGTTGATTATCCATCGCCCTGACGGCAGAATTCGCGCAAGGGATTCCCATGGGTTCGATCCCTTCCCTCCGCGAGACTAAGGGTTCGGGCTCATTTCGGCTGTAGGCGCGGGATATCGTGTCTACAGCCGATAAATGGTTCTGTACTGCGATTAATTGTGAACACGGGATTTATCCATTCTGGTTATTGGAGGATTATGTAATGAAGACTCAGTTATTGGTATATAGAAAACAGGGTTGTGGATTCGCGGAAACAACCGACCTTACGATAAGAGAATTCAGCAATGCGAGCGCCTTTGATGCCTTTGAGCTAACGGTCATTGACTTGCAGGATGAGAATTTATGGAAATGCGATCCATGCGATGTGTCATTATTAAAGGACCATGCAGATATTGCTTCGATTAGTCAGATGGTGCTGCAATCAAAAAAATCTGAATGCATCATCTTGCTTCCGCAAAACTGTTTGTATTCATATTCCTACGAATATGATTCACGCATTGACGCTAAGAGATATAAGCGTAATAAGCTTCTGAAGGATTTTATTAAGGATTTTGCCGACTCTCCGATATGCGAATTGTTTCCTTTTCCGCTGCCCATTTGTTTTGGAGAATCGAAAACGGCACTTGCAGACAGAGAGCTTCATTCGGATTTTTCTTTCAGTTCACCGATACTGCATCCTATTAAGCCCCTTCTTTTTTCGAACGCATCAACAGTTTCAGCCGTTCTAATCTCCGAGGCTTTTGCCGCTACAACTCTTCAGGTAAATGACAATGAGGACCTATCGGCGGTTATTAATGGAATTTTTCCAACTGAAAGCCAGCTCACTTGCGTTCCTGATTGGCTGGATGAAGTTGAATTTCATGATGAGACAGTACAAAGAGCGCGAGTAAAAGAAATAGATGAACAAATGGCTGTTCTGAACGAGGAGAAGAAAGGGATTGAGAAAGTCCTTTCTAGTTATCGGGATATTAAGTCAGTCCTTTGTACCAAAGATTTTGATCTTGAAAATAATGCTCGGCACCTTTTGGCCGAGATTGCTGAGGTTGATGAAACCTTTGAAGACAATAAGGAAGAGGATTTCAACTTCTCTTACGATGACACTTTCTATTTGATTGAAATTAAAGGCAGCGGCCGCGGGCTGAAGCGACAGCATATTTCAAAGACATACGATCATGTCCAAATTAAAATGGATGAGATGGAGGCCGAAGGCGACTCCCGAAAAATCAAAGGTGTTTTAATATTTGCATCTCAAATTGAGTTAAGACCCGAAGAGCGCGATCCATTCCCTGAGAAGCAGATTTCTATTGCACAGAGAACTGAAATCGCAGTTCTATCAACTGAGACATTGCTTCGTTGTTATGAAGCCTATATTGAAGGCCGCCTGACTTCAGATGTGTTCAAGGGGACCCTGCGCCAATCGTCTGGCTTGATAAGCCCGGATGCGTTCGGACTGCATGGCTAGATAACCGTTGGCGCCCCTATGAGCTGCAACTTTGATTTGAAAACTAAATTATCAGCTTCTATTAACATATTGCTTGCAAAACAATAATTGCTTTTCCTGTTGGATGGTATTGCGATGGGTTACAACTACGAAGCGTTGGATAGTTTTGAATTCGAGAAGCTCGCGCGTGATGTTACCGAGAAAATCGTGGGCATTAAGGTGCCGTCAAGATTCTTTCGCAAATTGGTTTAGCCGTCCTCGGTCCCTTTCCCTTCTTGCCCTCCGCCTTTCCCTTCAGCTTGTCCGTCTTTTCCAGCTTGGACATTTCCAGGTACCTCCTCTTGCCCCATTCGCGCTCCACTGTGTACTTCAGCCTCGCCGTCGCCAGCCTGAGGGGTGAGTTGTCGTCCGGAAAGGTCCCGACGACCCTCGCTCTCCTCCTGATCTCGCGGTTGATGCGCTCGATTCCGTTGTTCGTCCTGATCCGGCGCTAGTGTTCCGGCGGGAATTCCGTGTAGGCAAGTGTCTCGGCGAACCCGTCGCGCACCGTCCTCGCGCCCGCCCCGCGGAGCTTCGGCACGTTGAGCTCGACTTCCTCGGCGCCCGTGACGAGCCTCCTCGCGCAGCGACCGCTGCGGTAGGCCTCCCGGCCTGCCGTCCTCCCGTAGCGCTCGGCCCCGACAAGCTCGGACGCCTCCTCTTTGGGCAGCGCGTCGAGCGACCCATCGTCGATCGATACGATGTTCGCAGACGGGGCTCGTGCCCCTTTCGTCGATGATTTGTTGTTTGGTCGCCTGAACTCATATGACGACGCGTGAATCGTGTTCCTCTATGTGTTTGTCAATTTGTGAAAGAAATTATGCGTCACCTCCTTATGCGCAACTACTTTCCCCATGGGTTATTAAGACTGCCCAAGACGGATTGTTGATCGTTGGAGATTGGTTTGCCCAACTGGGCTTAAGGTCCTTGATCTGGATTTCCCAGTCGCCCTATAACGTTCTTGCAATGAGTACTGTAGTGGTCATTGCAAGAACGTTTCTGGCAATCTATGCGCTGTTTAGGAACATGAACTACTACGACATGAACGTACCGTTTCTTGAGAACTTCTTCAACGCCGTTAAGGGTGCGGCGATGAAACTGTCCACGGCGATCTTCGGCGAACACGCGATACATGTGTTGTGCAAGAAGAAGGGGGAGTGACAACGGGATGAAATCCTCCGCGAAGAGCAGCCAGGAATAGGCCGAGAATGGGCGACTCGCTGCTCAATAGAGTACATTTTGCAGTATAAACTTGATGCGGGACTAGCATGCTTTCTATTTATAGCCGGCTAATATCAAGCCTTAGACACTAATGTGATGGTAAAGTTACTTGAGACAAGGTCGCAGCTAGTCATTGATCGCCCCGATTGGAGCGAGTCCTCTGTCAAAGATGGACTGAGACGTTTTTACCAATTCGGGTCCGTGCATATGGTTATTCCATAGCCACGGACCCGAAACCGTGCCTACGGAATAACCATATGCACGGCCTGTGCGGCCTTGTCCTTATTGGAATCGAGGTGCAATGCTCTGCGACTGTATCAGTAAAACTGATTTGAATATCCTGAGAAATCATCTGAGGGTTTATCGTGACGTCAATAAACTGCCCTTGTTTATCTTTCCCTGCGGCGGTGATCAGAGCCTGCATTCCTCTCGACGATTCTTTAGAGCTTATGTGTCCAACAATCACACCGAGGCTTTAAAAAACGTTTTTTGTCTTACTGCCGAAGACGTAGCGGCGGAAATGGACGGTTCGAGACTTAATTTACTTCAGCAAGAGGCCATGCTTGCCGACATATCTGACTGGATATTGATTTTTGCAGAGAGCTGTGGATCTTTTTGCGAGTTGGGTGCTTTCTCCGCTTTGCCTCATGCTGCTTGGATTACCTCTGTTGCCGTTGGAAAGCAATATAAGGGCTCTCGGAGCTTCTTGATTGATGGGCCAGTGAAAGAAATAGCCACGGGCGACTCTTCGCTTAACAAAGTCTTTTACTTAGACTTAAATAACCCGATGTCTTCGCCTGACTTGTGCCGCTTTGTTTCTGAACTAAGACTCCTTATTGGTGTTAATGCTACTAAGCGGGGCAAGGCTGGCTTAAAGGCCGCTAGAAAGAAGATCAATCGAGACGAATCCGAGATTAACGTGGGCTCACTCGTCCATGAGTTACTTGATTTGCTTCAAATATTGGGGCCCATGTCAGAGACCGATTTACGAACGATATACTGTGCGGCCAAAGGTTTCCGTGCTAGTAAGCTCAAAATATACTCACCCATTTTAAATGCGGATATGAAAAATGCCGGCGTTCCGATATCTTGGTCGGATGTTTGCTGCATGATGAGAGCTACCGGTCTTGTTTCTAAAGTGGGATGCAACAAGGGTTCGGACTCCCTGATTAAAAGCACGATACACCTCGATTCCTATTTCATGTTTAAGGGAAGCGAAGACCAAGATTTCTCAAACATGAGGGCGCGGGTAATCCTTCGCAAGAGATCAATGGGGTATGGAGGCGTTGCCGGTGTCTATTGCGGATAGAATTTGCTTCGATCTTGGAATGACAAATCGCCAGCTACTGGACCTTGCGAGCTCAACGACAGATAAGTATCACTGTTTTTCTGCCGGCGGGAGAAAGATCGTTGCGCCTCAACCAGATTTGAAGCTCGTTCAGTGTTGGATATCGGACTATATAAATACGGAGTTTGATATAGATCTTCCTTACGCTACAGCCTACGAAAAGGGCTCAAGTGTCTGCCGTAATGCCGGGCTCCATGCTAAGAGCAGTCATTTTCTTCTGCTTGATATTTGCCATTTCTTTGAGTCCTGCACTCAGCAAATGGTTAGGAATTTGTTTTCAGGGGGAACGTATCGGTCGACAAACGCTGAATCTCGCTCGCGTCTTACTGCAGACGATATCGATCTTCTCGTAGCTTTATCATGTTATCGGGGTTCTCTTGCAACGGGTTCTCCGTGTTCGCCCTTTATTGCCAATCGCATAATGGCTTCGTTTGACCAAGAGATTGCAGCTAGACTAGGCGAAGGATTCGTCTACTCACGATACTCTGACGACATCTGCATTTCATCATCTGAATGGATAAACTCTGCGGAGATTTCAACTTTTGTTGGTAATCGCCTACGGCAAAAGGGTTTTGATTTGAATAATGACAAAACTCGTTGTTTTGGGCGAGGGCACCTTCGTAAAATCACGGGTATCTATCTTGACTGCGATGGCGTCCTTCGACTGGGGCCTCAAAGAAAAGCAGAGCTAAAGCGCTTGTTATACCAGGTGCTTATGCGCGAGTGCGATCCTAATCACGCCCATCGCGTTTTAGGCCATCTGAGCTTTTGCAAACAGGTTGAACCGGATTATTGCAATGCACTTTTAGCCAAGTACGCGAGCTATGGTAAGGCTGTGTCCAGCGGAGGCGTTATGCCTGCACTAATGGAGCTCGCCTATGGGTGATGGATGGCGGTGTCGCGAAAGACGTTCCAATGGTTGCCAATCCGCGCTTTCTTCTCTCTCGTCTCCATCGAGAGGGGCTTCATGGGCATAGCTTCTCTTGCGCTTACATTTCCCCTCGGGAACCCGTCTCGCTTTGAATTCGGACGTTCTGTTGTCGCTGCGTGCCCTGATTATGTCGATGCTGCACGGTAGGTTGTTCGCTGCCGGTTTGTTTCACGGCTATAATTACGTCCAATTAAGGAGGAAAGATATGTTTGGCAAAGTCAGGAAAACAAGAAGCGATTGTACGGTTGGTACTTACGAGAAGAAGCATGACCTCCCAACAGGCACACTTAGGAATTCTGATGGGCGTAAGGCTAGGAAGGATAAAACTCTGAAATCCCTTCGAAAAGAAACTGGAAGTGACTATCGATAGCTTCTGAAACTTAAAGATTGGGGTTCTGCCATAATAAAGTCTCAGTAATTTTCGTTGATCACATCGACTCGATTAACCATCGGGCCGTGGAACAGGCGCATGGCGATTTCCTTCTATATATTCGGAATGATGAGTTGAGCCATGATTGCCCCTGTCGATATCCGTTGCCGTTTCCCGCATGCTGTTTCGTTCAGACGTCCGTGAAGCATGCCTATCTGGCGTTCGCTCGTCCGTGACGAGCGAACGCCAGATAGCAATATTGATTTGTGTCTAGTCTGCGGCGAAGCAATGATTTTTTGCACGCTATGTGAACTCTGCCTTGAGATCGAGGGAGAGCTCGGATGAGATGTCGAGATTGTCGCTAGCCCGCCTGAGCACATGCGCCCTGCGTCTCGCAAAGTCATTGAATAGGATGAAGTGCGTCTCTATGAAGCAGGATATAAGGACGTGGAGTTCATCGAGGTCATCCTTTCTGATTGCGAGATTCTGGCTAAGCGAATTAATCGCTTCGATGATACGGAGGCTTTTTCGTTGGTGATTTGAGCGAGGAAGGCGAGATTGTACCGTTTGGTAAGGTAGTGTCGAGAAAGTTGGTGTAGCGCCCGATTCGTAGCGAACCGGCCTGGCGTCCGGGGGCATGGCCCTGTTTGGCAGATTACCGTTGTGATGCATGACTTATGACACGATCGCAAACCAGTAGAGGGCAGAGTCGGCTCGACTTGACGTCATGAATAAGGTTGATGCCGAGCAGATTCCTTGAGCGCAATATGGAACGATACTTCTTAATCTTACGTTGATGGCCGGCGCCATCATATTGGGCTGTTTGGATAAAACAACCGTTGCCTGTTCTCTTGTAGGCGGGCTTGCGGCGATTAATGTTCTCAATCTATTTGTGTCCAACCGCTCTTCGAAATAGTGATGCTGCGCTATGATGTCCTAAATGAAAAACGAAGGCGTGCTATAGGCCATCGTTTTGCAAGGGGGTTCCTTCCTAAGGGAGGGCATCCCCTAGTTTTATTTAGATGGAGATTTTGGGGAGCGGACATCTGTATTTCTGATCGTTCCTCATTAGTGCCCTATTGGGTTGATGGGCGTTACGGTAAGAGGTTCTCGGTGATACTGTCGTCGTGCACTCTACGTGAGGCGATGACCAAGAAGGGTCGTTGTTCGGTTTTCCGGTAACGACCCTTTGACGTTTCCGCGGCTACTAGGTGTTGTCGTGGATGCCACCTTTGTTGTTAGAACCCTCGATGCGGAGTCGTTATTTCGGAAGTGCGGGGAAATCGAAAACCTCCGAGCACAACTCGAATTTTGACGACAAAACCGCAGGTCGTGGAAGGGTAAGACCAAGGTCTGGTCCCCAGATCTCGGTCTTACCCTGCACTTCCGGATAGACGCAAAAAAGGCGTTAATGCGCCCGATGCGGACCGTCATATAGAGTTGCCAATTGGCAACAAGACGAATATAGTTAGCATTATGCTAACTAAGGGGTGGTTATGAATCGAACCAAGCTCCGACCGACATATTCACTTGACGAAGCGAAGTCTTTGGCTCGCTCGGGAAAGATGATTGTAAATGGTAGGGTGCGCAGACACCTGATGAATCAGTTTGGTTATTTGGACATCGATCATTTCCTTGCTGACCTATTTGATTATCTGAAGCCTGATGATTTTAGAAAATCCATCGCGCTCGATATGGATGGGCCTCTGCATGATGTTTACGCAGATGTCTACGTGTGCCGAGGTTTTGAATGCGAGGATTGGTACGTTAAGTTTTCAATTGATTCCGAAGGAAATGCACATTTAAACGTTTTGTCTGCGAACATCGATGGATACATTCATTAAAGGAGGAGTCATGCGTTGCATGGAATGCGGCAAAGAAATGCAATTTACCACGGCGCCAATGACTGAAATTTACCGTGGAGAGAAAATTACCGTAAAAGGAATTGAGCATTATGTTTGCGAGTGCGGCAACGATGAAATGACTGTTGCAGAGGCGACTAAGCTCGCCCATGCACTTGCCGCGCAATACGCCAAGGCTCATGAGCTTCTATCTCCCTCGGAAATAAAGCATTTGCGCTCAGATCTCGGCTTAACACAGCATGATTTTGAGTCGGTCTTAGGTGTTTCGAAGCCCACGGCCTCTCGTTGGGAGAACGGCGCATCGCAACAATCTATTACTGCCAATACCCTTATGAGGCTCATTCGCGATGTTCCTGAGGTCCGCAGATATCTCGGCTTGTCTCCTCATGAGAGGAGTGCAAGTCTTAGCTCGTCGCTTTTGTCTGTAATACCAGGAGGAAAAGTTCCTGCTTATAGGGATTCTGATCCTTTGGTTGATGAGAATCTCTTCCGATTGGAGATGTAAATGGACTCTCTGAAGAAGCAGCGCATTGAGTCTTCATCGATTACATGCATGTCTAAAAAAGTCGACAGGTTTTCATTTGATGGCGGAATGACCCCTAAGGAGGGAGTTAATAAGTCAGACGGTGAGTTTAACGTTAGAAATGACATAACGAATGCCTTCACTGATGAAAATGGAGCTAGATTTCGGCAGCTCAACCTCGTCATAGAGCTCATTCCCAGCGATGAGGGGCACTATTACCGTTCCGAAATATCCGTGTCCGGTATCTATCGTGCTCCGTCTGATTTAGACGACGAAGCATTTGATAGGGAGGCTCTTAGCTTCGGCATGCAAGACCTGTATTCCTACGCAAGGGGCATTATTGAAAATGTCGCTGCTGGTGGAGTATGGGGGCCGCTTTATCTGCCACAGATTGGATTCACTATTTAGTTCTCATGGCCCCCACATCCTCTAAAAAAGTTCTTAAAACAGCCTTAAAGGCGCTCCAGCTCGCGTTGGCAGCGTACAATACGCATGTTTTGCATGATTGAAATCTGATGAAGGGGAGTACGCCATGGAGGTGCTGGTTGTTGGCAACACCGCATATGTTGACGATGACTTTTGTGCCAAGGCGTTCCCCGGGGACCACGTTAAGGTCGTCGCTGCCGCGGAAGCGCGCCGCGATGAGTCGTCGCCCCATGCCTCGTGGAAAGAGCTGCTTCAGCACTTGGAGCAGGCCTACGAGTTCGACCGCGTGGTCTACCTGTCTAATTACCTAACCCCGCATACCGATACCGTGGGCGATATCGAGCTGCTGCGCTCGGTCTTTCGTGCGTGCATGGGGCGCCGGGTTCAGCTGCTGTTTGTAGCCGGGCCCGCGGGCGCTGAGGATGCCACCGATGCCGCAGAACAAACGGGCAAAGGCATTATCGCGCACGCAGCCAACGACCTGTGCCGTTACTACGCTGCTCGCGAGGGCGTTCAGACCAAGATCCTGCGCGTGCCGTTCCTGTATACCGCGTCTGCTGCGTTGGAGGACCCGTTTTTGGTGCCGCTGTTCGACGCGTGCTCAACCGGATCGGTCGCTCTGCAGGGCGCGCAGGATGCGGCGTTTCCCCTGCTGTGTGCCGAGGAGCTTGCGGTGCTGATTCGCCGCATCTTTGATAGCTGGGATGCCTCTTTTGAGACGCTCGACGTTGCCGATGCCTTCCATCACACGTCGGGTGAAGTGGGCGAGGCCCTCAAGGCACTGTTCCCAGGGCTTGCCGTTGCCTATGGCGATTCTGCCGGCTACGCCCTGCCCACGGACGATACCGTTCGCGTGCGTTATGGCTGGTTTCAGCGCTACGACTTGCTGCGCGATCTTTCGACCATTCAGGCGCGTTGGGATGCTGGCCGCTCAAAGAAGGCCAACCCCTTGCGCGCCGCCATCGACCGTATCCAGCTGCGCACGCTGCCTATTAAATGCCTGGAGACGGGCGTTGCCTGGGTTCTGTTCGAGGTGCTGGAGCGTCTATTCTCCCAATCAGCCCAGCTCAATGTGCTCGATTATCGCCTGCTCTACGTCGTGCTCATCGGCACGCTGTATGGCTTGGACTTTGGCTTGGTTGCGGCGCTGTTGGCATCGGTGGGCTTGGCCTTAAGCTACTTTACTCAATACGGCTATACCTTCCAGGGCCTGTTCTATGAGCCGTCCAACTGGCTGCCGTTTATCGCGTACTTTGTGGTGGGTGCCGTGTGCGGCTATGTGCAGCTGCGTAACAGCGAGGCCATTAGGGTGGAGCGCGACCAAAACGAGCTCGTACGTAATCGCAATACGTTCCTCACGCAGCTCTACCACGATGCCATCGAGGACAAGCGCACATACAAGCACCAGATTGTGGGGCGTCAGGATAGCTTTGGCAAGATCTTTGCCGTGACGCAAGAGCTCGACGTGCTCAATCCGCGTGACATCTATCGCAAGTGCTGCGAGCTCATGGGTGAGATTCTCGAAAACGATTCGGTGGCGATCTATCACGTTTCGGGCGGGGCGTTTGCACGTCTGGTGGCGGCGAGTCCCGTGATTGCCGAAGACGCCACGCGCTCGTTTTCGCTTGAGCAGCTTGCGCCCCTTTTGGGTGGCGGGGGTCGTTCGAACCTGTGGGTGAATCGCGAGTTGACGCCGGGGCTGCCCATGTTTGGATACTCGATCGAGCGCGACGGGGCACCCGCCGTGTTGATCTCTGTGCGTCGTGCGGCCCAGAATCAAATGACGCTCTATTACCAAAACCTGTTCCGCATCTTGTGCGGCTTGGTCGAAAGCGCGCTGGGGCGCGCCTTTGACTATGAGGCGGTGGCGCAGGATAAGCGCTGCGTTGACGGCACTTGCGTGCTCAAGCAGGCGGCCTTTGGCCAAGAGCTCGCGGCGGAGCAGGCGTTGGCAGATAGCAAGATGGGGAGCTTTTTGCTCCTGCGCGTGGTGCCGGGCATGGAGCCTGTCGGCGAGCTGGTGGGCGCGATTGGTTCGGCTATCCGCGAGAACGATGCGGCGGGCTTGGTCGACGGCGACGTGCTCTACCTGCTTATGCGTCAGGCAAAGGCGTGCGATCTGCCCATTATCCGCGAGCGCCTGAGCGCAAAGCAGATTGCGGTGGAGCCCGTCGACGGCGAGGACATCGTGGCGCTGTTGCAGCACATCTCTTACACCGGTGACGGTGAGGGGGGTGCCGCTTGATCTCGCTTGTCGTTGCTGCCGTCTTGCTGCTGATTCATGCGCTGGTTTGCCTGGTGCTGTGGACGCTTATGAAGTTGGGCCTGCTGCCGGTGCGCGGGCACATGCTGGCTGTGATAGTGCTGGTGCCGCTGTGGGGCCCGTTGCTGGTGGTTCTGCTATCGGTCCGCGGCGCGGTGTTTGGCGAGAGGCTGAAAGAGTCTGCGCCGGAGTCGCTGCGCATTAACGACGAGCTCCATCGCAGCATCTTGGTACATGACCGTGAAGCCGATGCGGGCGTGATTCCGCTCGAGGAGGCGCTCATCGTCAACGACCCGGCAGAGCGGCGCCGACTAATGCTCTCCATGCTCACCGAGGAGCCCGACGCGTACCTGGCGCAGCTGCAGGCGGCTAAGCTTAACGACGACGTTGAGGTGGCTCACTATGCCGCGACGGCGGTGGCGCAGATCTCCAAGGAGTCCGACCTTAAACTGCAGCAGCTGGAGCGTGCCTTTAAGACGGACCCGAGCGCGCAAAACCTCAACGAATACTGCGATTTTCTTGGTGAATACTTGGGCTCGGGCTTGGCTGAGGGGCGCGTGGCTCAGATTCAACGCCAGCAGTACGCGCGCTTGCTTGCGCGTCGCTGCGAGCGCGAGGACACCCTTGAGCTTCGCATTCGATACGCGACGGCGCTGGCCGATGTCGGACAGATCGACGAGGCGCAGGCCGTGACCGACCAACTGGTGCTCGACGTGCCCGAGGAGCAGGAGGTTTGGATGCTTTGCCTGCGCCTGGCGGTGATGCGCTGCGACGGTGACGAGGTCCACCGCGTGATCGATGCGATTGACAAACAGCATGTATACTTGAGCGCCGCCAACCGCGAGGAACTGGCGTTTTGGCGCAACGGAGAGGAGGCCCGATGAGCGTGATACAGCATATCCGCGACCGTGCGGGCCATTTTCGCTGGATGGGGCTGCTTGTGGTGTGGGCGGTCTTTATTGCCATGGCCGCCGTGCTGCTGGTGGAGCGCGCCGGCGTACAGTACAGTGCGGGCCAGCATAAGCTGGGGATGCTTGCCGCCAACGATGCGGTGCCGGCTTCCTCGGCAATATTTGGCCAAAAGCCCACGTGCCTGGTCATTACCGATTCCGATCAAGCTGGCGTCGAGGACGTAAAGGAGCAGTTCGACCAGATTCTGCTCGACATGAAGATAGCGCACCGCGACGTGGACCTTGCCCTGGACGGCGCGGATGCCATTCCCTCGCTGACCTCCTACGATCGCGTGATTTTGCTCATGCCGTCGCTCGATGGGCTCGGTACGCACCTGAGCGACATTATGAGTTGGGTGAGTGCCGGCGGTTCGCTTATGCTCGCCATGCCTCCGGATAACTCGGGCTATCTGCAAGTGATTGCTCCCAAGCTTGGCATTGAATCTGCCGGATATGACTATGTAAAAGCCGATAGCATTGTGCCGAGCGAGGACTTTATGCTGGGCGGGGGAGAGCGCTACGGGCTCTCGGACCCCTTTGATTCGTCGCTTTCGGTTTCGCTGCGCGAGACGGCTCGTGTGTGGGCTAAGACCGGCGATGCGGGCGCCCCGCTCATTTGGTCGAATGACTGCGGTAGCGGTCGCACCGTGGTGTGCAATATCGGTATCTATGACAAGGTCATGCGCGGTTTTTACGCCGCGGCGATCAGCCTGCTGGGCGATGCCACGGCCTATCCGGTCATCAACAGCGCCGTTTTCTACCTAGACGACTTTCCCAGCCCCGTGCCCTCGGGCGATGGCACCTACATCAAGCGCGACTACGGGCTTTCCATTGCCGATTTTTACACCAAGGTTTGGTGGCCCGATCTGCAAAAGCTCGCGCAAAAATATGGCATTCGCTTTACCGGCGTGATGATCGAAAACTACGAGGACGCGGTCAACCAGACCGAGCCCGCGCGCCAGGCCGATACCACGCAGTTCCGCTACTTTGGCGGCATGCTGCTGCAGATGGGCGGAGAGCTGGGCTTTCACGGCTACAACCATCAGCCTCTGGCGCTCTGGGATACCGACTATGGCAAGCTGTACGACTACAAGACGTGGAAGAACGAGGAAACGCTCGTCGCGTCGCTCAACGAGCTCATCGCTTTCCAGGACGAGGTGCTGCCCAACGCGCACGGCTCGGTCTATGTGCCACCGTCGAATATCCTTTCGGCCCGTGCGCGCAAGCTTATTGGCACCGACGTTCCGCGCATTAAGACCATCGCCAGTACGTATTTTGAGGATGGCACCGACTTGCCCTATGTGCAGGAGTTTGGCGTGGCGAGCGATGGCATTGTGGAGCAGCCACGTATTGTCTCGGGCGGCATGGTCAACGATTCCTATATGCGTCTGGCAGCCGTGTCCGAGCTCAACATGCACTACGTGAGTACGCACTTTATGCACCCGGATGATCTGCTCGATCCCGATCGCGGCGCCAAGGAGGGCTGGGAGGTCTACAAGGGCGGTCTGACCAACTACCTGGAGTGGCTTACCAAGTCTGCGCCCGACCTGCGGCGCCAGACCGGTTCGGAATGCTCGGGCGCCATCCAGCGCTTTTCGTCCGTGACAGTGAGCGTGGATACAAGTGCGGATGCCTGGACGCTCAGCCTGGGCAATTTCCACGACGAGGCGTGGCTCATGTTCCGTGCCAACAACGGTGAGCCCGGTGCAGTCACGGGTGGCGAGATTACGCATCTGACGGGCGACCTGTACCTGGTCAAAGCCACGGATAAGACGGTGACCATTGCACGCAAGGAGGGTGGCGACAAATGAGAATCTGCTTGGTACTCGAGGGTTGCTACCCCTATGTGCACGGCGGCGTATCTACCTGGATGCATGGCTATATCCAGGCCATGCCCGAGCACGAGTTTGTGCTGTGGGTGATCGGCGCGCATGCTGCCGACCGCGGCAAGTTTGTCTACGAGCTGCCCGGCAACGTGGTCGAGGTGCACGAGGTGTTCCTGGACGATGCTCTGCGGCTTTCGGGCGAGCAACATGAAGCCAGTTTTAACGACCGCGAGCGCGAGGCGCTACGCCGTCTGGTGTCGCTCTCCAATCCGGACTGGGACGTGCTGTTCGATATCTTTCAGCGCCGTCGCGTGCATCCGCTCTCGTTTTTGCAGAGCCGAACGTTTATGGACATCTTCCGCGACGTGTGCCTGGCCGAGTACCCCTACACGCCCTTTGCCGATGCATTCCACACCATGCGCTCCATGTTGCTTCCCGTGCTCTACCTGTTGGGCAGCGAGGTGCCGGTGGCCGATGTGTACCATGCCATCTCGACCGGCTACGGTGGCCTGCTCGCCTGCCTGGGCTCAAGCGTTTCCCATGCGCCGGTGCTGCTGACCGAGCATGGCATCTATACCCGCGAGCGCGAGGAAGAGATCATTCGCGCTGACTGGGTGGTGCCGTCGTTTAAGGATCGCTGGATTCGCTTTTTCTACCTGCTTTCGGAGGAGATCTACCGCCGCGCCTTCCGCGTGACGAGTTTGTTCCATAACGCCCGCAAGACGCAGATCGATATGGGCTGCGATGCGGGTAAATGCCTGGTCATCCCCAACGGCATCCAGTTCGACCGCTTTAAGGACATTCCCTTAAAGCCCGATGACGGCTGGGTGGACATTGGCGCGGTGGTGCGCCTGGCGCCCATCAAGGACGTCAAGACCATGATCTATGCGTTCTTTGAGCTGCACGAGCGCCTGCCCAAGGTGCGCCTGCACATTATGGGCGGCGTGGACGACGAGGAGTACGGCGCTGAGTGCCACGCGCTGGTCGATACCCTGGGCGTGCGCGACCTGATCTTTACCGGCCGCGTCAACGTGGTCGAGTACATGGAAAAGCTCGACTTTACCATTTTGACGAGCATCTCCGAGGGCCAGCCGCTCAGCGTGCTGGAGTCGCTTGCAGCGCGCCGTCCCTGCGTGACGACCGAGGTGGGCTGCTGTCGCGAGCTGCTCGAAGGCGCCCCGGGCGACGACTTTGGCGTGGCAGGTTTTGTGACGCCGCCCATGTATCGCAAGGGCTTGGCCGATGCCATGGAGCGCATGTGCGTGAGCCGCGCCCGTCGCATTGAGATGGGGGAGCGCGGGCAGCGTCGCGTTGCCACGTACTTTTTGCACGAGCAGATGCTCGCCAACTATCGCGCGCTGTACGACGAGACGGCGTGTGCGTTTAACCTGCCCAGAGAGGGGGAGTAGCCGGTGGCCGGAATTGGTTTTGAGCTCAAACGCCTATTTAGGCGCAAGGGTCTGTTTGCCACGATGCGCGCCTATGGCTACGCCGGCATTGTGTGCACGGGCCCCATGCTGCTTGGCGTGCTGCTCCAGGTGGGTATCTTGGTGCTGTGCGGTCTGTGGGGTGTGGGCCGCGCCAACCAGGATCTGCTGGTGTGCATGGTGACCTATACGCTGCTGGCATCGCTCACGCTCACAAGCTTTTTCTCCATGCCGGTCACGCGCTTTTTGGCCGACATGCTCTTTGCCGAGCGCGAGGATGAGATCCTGCCTTCGTTTTGGGGATCTAATGCCATCATGCTCGTTGCGGGCACGGTGCTCTACGGCGTCTTTTTGCTGTTCTCGGGGGCCACGCTGCTGCAGGGGCTGCTGTGCCTGTGGCTCTTCAACATCATGATCGTCAACTGGAACGGCATGAGCTATCTCACGGCCATCAAAGATTATCGTGGCATTCTGTGCAGCTTTGCGGCCGCCATTGGCGTGGCGTGCCTGTGCGCCCTGGCGGCGCTGGCGTTGGGACTGCCGCCGGTCGAGGGCCTGTTGGCGTCAATCGCCCTAGGCTACGGCGTCATGCTTGCCTGGGATGTGGTACTGCTGTACCGGTATTTTTCACAGAGTGATCGGAGTCCCTGGCGTTTTTTGCGCTGGCTCGACCAATTTATGCCGCTTGCGCTTACGGGGCTGTTTACCAACTTGGGGCTTTTCGCACACCTGGTTATTATCTGGGCGGGCCCTATTGGTGTGCAGATCAAAGGTCTGTTTTACGGGGCTCCTTACCATGACGTGCCGGCACTCATTGCGTTTTTGACCACACTCGTCACGACCGTCAACTTTGTGGTGTCGGTCGAGGTCAATTTCTATCCGCGCTACCGTGACTACTACAGCCTGTTCAACGACGGCGGCGTGGTGGGCGATATTGTGGTGGCCGAGGAGGAGATGCTCTCCACGCTTAACAGCGAACTGCGCTTTTGCGCGCTCAAGCAGCTGTTTGTGACCGCGGCGGTCATCTCGCTCGAGACTACAGTGCTCTCGGCCCTGCCGCTGGGTTTTAACAATCTTATGCACGGGTATTTTCGCACGTTATGCGTAGGCTACGGCCTGTATGCGTGGGCAACACGATCCTGCTTATCTTGCTGTACTTTACCGACTACAAGGGAGCCGTTCTGGCCTCGGGCCTGTTTGCCGGTGTGGCAGGGCTGGCGACCGCCGTGTCGTTGCTTTTGCCGCAGCAGTTTTACGGCTTTGGCTTTTTGTTGGGTGCGGTGGTGTTTTTTATCGTGGCGCTGTTGCGGCTCGATACCTATACCGCCAACTTACCGTATCGTATCCTGAGTCAGCAGCCCATTGTGGCGACCGACAAAACGGGTCGTTTTACACAGCTGGGCCGCTTGCTCGACCGTGCCGAGCAGCGCTATGAGGAGTGCCGCCGCAAGGGCGTGCCGCACGGCGCGTTTCAGCGCGCAGTAGTTCGCGTGTATCGCAACCATTGGGGAGGTTCTGATGATCGATAAGTTGATGTCTCGCCGCTGTCTGATCGAGGTGGCTGCCGGCGCGCTGCTGCTTTCGGGCTGCTCATCTCAGGACGAATCCTCGACAAATAAGGTAAAAAAGCAGGATAAGATTAAAAAGGCCGAGGCCTCCGACCAGTCCAAGCATCTGCGCGATAAGGACGAGCTGTACGAGGTCTATGATGACTCGGGCATTGTGACCATGTATCTGACGGTCTCTCGCGGCAACAGCTCCGAGAACACGGACCATAGCTGGGCCGAGATCAACACGTACTCGGTGTATGACTATGCCGACATGGGCGTGACGCGCTATCAGGTTATGGGCCTGCTGCAGGCGGGCGACGAAGACGGCCCGGTGGCCGGCGAGGTTGGCTATGGCGAGGAAGCGCCCAATGCCACCGTGCAAGTGCGCGGCCAGACATCGAGCTCCTACACGCAAAAGAATTACAAGGTGGAGCTCAAAAAGGGCAAGGGTACCTGGCGCCAACAGCGCGCGATTGCGCTCAACAAGCACATGGGCGAGGGTATGCGTTTTCGCAACAAGATGGCCTACGACCTTATCCGCGGGATTCCACAGATGATGGGCCTGCGTACGCAGTTTGTGCATCTGTGGGTGTGCGACCAGACCGAAAAGTCCAACGATACCTTTGAGGACTACGGCCTGTTTACGCAGGTGGAGCAGCTCAACAAGACGGCGCTTAAGGCACATGGCCTGGATAAGAGCGGGCACCTGTATAAGGTGAACAGCTTTGATTTCCATCGCTACGAGGACACCATTAAACTTGCCGACGATCCCGACTACAACCAGGCAAGCTTTGAGGGCATGCTCGAGATTAAGGGTGATTCGGACCACACCAAGCTCATCGAGATGCTCGATGCGCTTAACGACGAATCGCAAAAGATCGATGACGTGCTCGACACCTACTTTGATACCGAGAACCTGGTCTATTGGCTGGCGTTTCAGATTCTGACGGGCAACTGCGATACTCAGAACCGTAACTGCTATCTGTACAGCCCGCTCAACTCCAATACGTGGTACATCCTCGATTGGGACAACGACGGTATGCTGCGTAAGCTGGAGCTTTCTCTTGCCGGGTTTTCGGACTATGCGAGCTGGGAGCGCGGCGTAAGCAACTACTGGGGCAACGTGCTATTCAATCGTGCGCTGCGCAGCAAATCGTTCCGCAGCGAGCTCGACCGCGCCGTCAAGGACCTGCGCTCGTATATGACCGAGGCACGCCTGACCAAGATGATTAGACATTATCGCGAGGTTACCGAATCGCTGGTCTTTGCTTCGCCCGATATCGACCATCTGCCTGTCACCAAGGATCAATACGAGCAGATCGCCGCGGCGATTCCCTCCGAGATCGAGGAGAACTACAAGAGCTTTCGCGAGAGCTATAAAAAGCCCATGCCGTTCTACATTGGCGTGCCGCAGATCGATAACGGCAAGCTGCGCATTAACTGGGATGCGTCCTACGACTTTAAGGCGCGTGACATTCGCTATACCGTGGAGCTGGCGCGCGACTATGCCATAAGCGACGTGCTTTTTAAGGCCGAGGACGTACTGCTTCCCGAGGTGACCTGCGATGCGCCCGATACCGGCCAGTATTTTGTGCGCGTGCGCGCTGCCAACTCCGACGGCTATACGCAAGATGCGTTTGACTACTATGTGACCGACGACGGCAAGCACTACGGCATGAAGTGTTTTTACGTGCAAGACGGCGGTAAGGTCGTGGAGGACACGTATGAGGAGGGTTAGCGCGCTGCTTGAGCGCTTGGCGACTCCGCCTGTGTGTGCAACGCAGGAGCGTTACCGCCACGAGCTCAAATATCTCATTAACGAGGGCGAGCACGCTGCGCTTGCCTGCCGCATGGCGCCGGTGTTTAAGCTGGACAAGCATGCGCGGGCGGGTGGTTACACCATTCGCAGCCTGTACTTTGACGACTACTGCAACTCGGCCTACGAGGAAAAAGACGCCGGTATTCTCATGCGCAAAAAGTATCGCGCGCGCATCTATAACGGCAGCGACAAGGTGATTAAGCTCGAGCGCAAAAAGAAGTACGGCAGCTGGATCTACAAGGAGGACGCGCCACTTACGCGCGGCGAGTTTGAGCAGATTCTGGCCGGAGACTACGTCTTTTTGCTGAGAAGCCCCTATCCGCTCTGCCGCGAGTTCTACATCGAGTGCATCTGCAACATGATGCGCCCGCGGACCATCGTGGACTACGAGCGCGAGCCGTGGGTGATGGATGAGGGCACCGTGCGCATTACGTTTGACATGAACGTGCGTGCCGCGGTGGGAAGCTTCGATATCTTTGACGCGACCTTGCCCGCGCTGCCGGTCCTGGAGCCCGGCAAGCTGGTGATGGAGGTCAAGTTTACCGAGTTTTGCCCGCAGCTGGTGCGCGATATGGTGCCGCCGGGCGCTGCCGAGCTCACGGCGGTCTCCAAGTACTGCCTGTGTTATGACAAGACCGCCTACCTGCGCGGTTTTAACTACTGGGAATCGGATTTTGGGAACCGAGGGGATATTTAGACCATGAGCACCAGGGACTTTTTTAAGAACTCCGTCTTGGAGGCGTTTGGCCAGGTCGACCCTGCCAAGATCGGTCTGTCGCTGCTCGTGGCGCTCGCCATGGGCATCCTGATCTATTACGTGTACAAGCGCTTTTTTACCGGCGTGGTGTATTCGCGTAGCTTTGCCGTGACGCTCGTGGGCATGTGCGTGCTTACCTGCATGGTCACGCTCGCGATCTCGACGAACGTGGTCATCTCGCTCGGTATGGTCGGTGCTCTGTCCATCGTTCGTTACCGTACGGCGGTCAAGGACCCGCTCGACCTGCTGTATCTGTTTTGGGCCATTACCACGGGCATTACGGCGGGTGCCGGCATGTATGCGCTCGTGGGGCTCACAGCAGTGGTGATCGTGGCGATGATCGCCGGCTCTGCGAGCCACCAGGACAAGGCGCGCGTGTACATGATGGTCATCCACTACACGGGTCAGACCACCGGCGACGATATCGTGCGCGCGTTTGGGCGCACCAAGTTCACCGTTAAATCCAAGACCATGCGCGGTGACAGGGTGGAGATGGCCGTCGAGGTGTTCTCGGACGGCGTGGATATGCCCTATGCCGACGCCATCCGCGCGCTCGATGGTGTGGAAGATCTAACGCTCATCCAGTACAACGGCGAATATCACGGGTGATTTTGTTCCGGCGTTCTAACGAACGCCGGACCGCTCGACGCTGCTTGCGCTGACGTTTTCTCGACCTGGGTGGGCTGGTCTTGGTTTGGTTTTATGTAAGGGATGGTGCTGCGTGGACGTGCAACAGCTAGAAGAGTCCTGGGCTGCAAGGGCCGGCGCGCGTGAGGCGCGTCTTGTTGCGGCCTCGCACGTGCCGGCGGCGCTGTCGCTGCTGGGGATTGTGCGTCCCAGCGATCGCCTGGTCGTGTTTGCCGATGACTTTGCCGATGCGTTTGCGCGCGGCTTTGATGCCTGCGATGTTGTGCTCGTGGGGGAGCCGTCGGTTGCGGCGTTTGCCGCCGCGTCCGAGGGTTTTGCCACCGCGTTTGATGCCGAGGTGCCGCACCTGTGGTGGTTTGTGAATTCAATCGGCGGCTTTGGCCTGCGTGTTCCCGATTTGCGCGCGCTGGGTCGGGCGGCGCGTGAGGCTCATGCGCTGCTGGTTGTGGACAACACCGTGGCGTCGGCTTTTGGCTGCGATTCGCTGCGGCTGGGTGCCGCGCTGTCGCTCGAGGCACTCGACCGTGTGTGTGCCGGCGAAGCTCCGCGCAAGCTCGTCGCCGTCTCGGTGGCGCGCTCGCAGCTCAAGCGCCATCGTGTGGATGCAGCTGCCGAGTGCACGCATGCCCTGCTTGAGGGCTGCGGCTTGGCCAAGCTTGATTTGACTGCTGACGAGGCCGACGTGCTGGAGCGCGGGCTGGACTCGCTCGATGCTCGCATGCAGGCTCACTTCGACCGCGCACGTGCACTGGCCGAGTATCTGGCTGCCAACGAGATGGTGCGCAACGTGCGCTATCCAGGGCTGGGTTCGCATCCCGATCATGCGGTTGCAACGGGAATCCTCGAGCACGGCTTTGGCCCGGCAGTTGAGTTTGACCTTATCGAGCGAAGTGCGGGTGAGCTGTTCGACACATTGCCGGGGGAGTTCCGCACGTCGCCCGCCGGCGGCGCAACGACACGCCTTTCGGCCCCACGCGGCAAGCAGGGGGGAACCATCCGCCTCTTCGCCGGCACCGACGACCCCCTAACCGTAGCCGGCGCCCTAGACAACGCCCTCCGCAACTAGCTATTTTGTGGCTTGTCTCGGGGTAGTCTTTTTGGGACGGGCTTTTTAGCTACTTTGGGACTGGGCCGTGGGGGACTGTGCCACGAAAGTGGCCTATCTACTACGTTTAACCCTTAGGGGGCGACCTTACCTGCCTTTTTTGAAAACTGGCAAGCTGTCTACCAGCGGTTTTGTTTTCAAGAAATCTGGGGTGGTCGAGGGTGTTCAACTAAACGTAGTAGATAGGCCCATTTTATGGCGCGCGTCTTAATTAGTTCGTGCGGCGGATCAATAATCAGACCAAATAGACTACTTTGCGTTGATGCTGGCTATGAGGGCGTCGGCTTTGGTGGCGATGACGTTGTTGATGTCGGCCTGCAGCTCCTCGTAGACCGCTATGGCTCGCTCGCCGGCCGGCGTGAGCGATGATCCGCGGGCGCCGTCGCGCTCGATGAGTTTGCATCCCAGCTGACCTTCGGCCTCGTTCACGATGCGCCAGGCCTTGGAATACGCCATGCCCATGCTTTTGGCGGCGCGGTTGAGCGAGTGCTCGCGGGCAATACCCTGCAGCAGCAAGACGCAGCCGTGGCCGAACACGCCCGGCAGATCCTTGTCGCACGCTTGAATGACCAACTTTGCCGTTGTCTTGTACTCCATGTGCTCCACGTCTCCCCGCTAAAGTGTTTGCTGGGCAAACGCAAAGCCTGCGTCAAACCCTCGTGTGCTCTTCTTAAATCATGCATTGTAGCAGTCAAAGTGCGTTAAGATGCTTCCCCAGTATTGGGCGCCCAAGGTTGGGCTGGGTCCTACGAGGCCTGCAGCCGACCGGTCGCATGGAAAAAGGAGAAACATGGCTACGTTCTTTCCCGGTGAGTCCCACACGTTTTCGGAGTATCTGCTGGTCCCTGGTTACTCGTCCTCGCAGTGCATCCCCAACAACGTCTCTCTTAAGACGCCGCTAACCCGCTTTAAGCGCGGTGAGAAGCCGGCAATCACCCTGAACATCCCCATGGTTTCCGCCATCATGCAGTCCGTCTCGGGCGTCGACATGGGTGTCGCGCTCGCTACCGAGGGTGGCCTGTCCTTCATCTACGGTTCCCAGAGCGCCGAGTCCGAGGCCGCTATGGTCAAGGCCGTCAAGGATCACAAGGCCGGCTTCGTTCAGTCCGATTCCACGCTGACCCCCGACATGACCATGGAGCAGGTCATCGAGCTCAAGGAGAAGACCGGTCACTCCACCATGCCGGTCACCGACGACGGCACTCCCAAGGGTAAGCTCCTGGGCATCGTCACCAGCCGTGACTATCGTCCCAGCCGCGATGACCACCAGAAGAAGGTCTCCGAGTTCATGACCCCGCGTGAGCAGCTCATCGTGGGCGATAAGAACATCAGCCTCAAGGTTGCCAACGACGTCATCTGGGATAACAAGCTCAACGCCCTGCCGATCGTCGACGACAACGATCACCTCATGGGCATCGTTTTCCGCAAGGACTACGACAGCCACAAGACCAACCCCAACGAGCTGCTCGATAACGACAAGCGCTATATGGTCGGCGCCGGTATCAACACCCGCGACTATGCCGAGCGCGTGCCGCTGCTCATCGAGGCCGGTGCCGATGTCCTGTGCATCGACTCCTCCGAGGGCTTTAGCGAGTGGCAGAAGCGCACCATCGAGTGGATCCGCGCCAACTACGGCGAGGACGTCAAGGTCGGTGCCGGTAACGTCGTCGACGCCGAGGGCTTCCGCTTCTTGGCCGACTGCGGTGCCGACTTCATCAAGGTCGGTATCGGCGGCGGTTCCATCTGCATTACCCGCGAGACCAAGGGCATTGGCCGTGGCCAGGCCACCGCGCTGATCGACGTCTGCCGCGCTCGCGACGAGTACTACGAGGAGACCGGCGTCTACGTGCCCGTGTGCTCCGACGGCGGCATCGTCTACGACTACCACATGACGCTCGCCCTTGCAATGGGTGCCGACTTTATGATGCTGGGTCGCTACTTCGCCCGCTTTGACGAGAGCCCGACCGAGCGCGTCAATGTGAACGGTCAGTACATGAAGGAGTACTGGGGCGAGGGTTCTGCGCGTGCCCGCAACTGGCAGCGCTACGACCTGGGCGGCGCCGCGAAGCTCAGCTTCGTCGAGGGCGTCGATTCCTACGTTCCCTACGCCGGCTCCCTCAAGGACGGCGTGGGCGGCACGCTCTACAAGGTCAAGTCCACGATGTGCAACTGCGGCGCCCTCTCGATCCCCGAGCTCCAGGAAAAGGCGCGCCTAACGCTGGTCAGCTCCACTTCCATCGTCGAAGGCGGAGCCCACGACGTTGTCGTCAAAGACTCCCAGCAGTCTGTGTCTTATCGATAAGCGGCTTTCCCAGGCACCGCATCTTGCCGTTCAAACCGTCGCTTGCGTACCTAAGTACGCGGCGCTCCTCTTTCACGGCAACCTGCGGCATCTGGAAAACCCGTTCCTTCTAGAACGGGTTGCACATAAAGGTTGAGTTTCAACCACGTTATTTAGATAAAGCGAGATGCCTGCAAGTCGCAGGCATCTCGCTTGTTGTATTTGCTATCATCAGTCAAGTTAACCTTAGGGTCGGTCGGCTTAGCTTTGTTTGCTACAAGTTCCGCACGCAAAGAAGAGCACTTAATGTGCTCTTCGTCTTGCGCAGGACTGTCCGCAGTAGCGAATAAAGCTAAGCCGACCGACCCCAGCTAAGATTAAAGGAGCTGATATGTGCGATTGCACAGATCATAAGGACGAGATCCCTGCCTACGACGCACAGGCCATTGAGTCCAAGTGGATGAAGGCCTGGGAGGACTCCAACCTCTTTGCCGTCGACACCGACGCCAGCAAGCCCAAGAAGTACGTGCTCGAGATGTTCCCGTATCCGTCGGGCGACCTGCACATGGGCCACGCGCGCAACTACACCATCGGCGATGCCATGGCCCGTCAGGCCCGCATGCGCGGCTACGACGTGCTTCACCCCATCGGCTTCGATGCCTTTGGCCTGCCCGCCGAGAACGCCGCCATCAAGCACAACACGCAGGCTGCCGCTTGGACGTATAAGAACATGGACCAGGCGCTCGCCACGATGAAGCGCATGGGTTTCTCCTACGATCTGGATCGCATGGTCAAGACCTGCAGCCCCGACTACTACCGTTGGGGTCAGTGGATCTTTGAGAAGTTGTGGGAAAAGGGCCTGGTCTACCGTAAGAAGAACCCGGTCAACTGGTGTCCCACCTGCAAGACCGTTCTGGCCAACGAGCAGGTCACCGAGGGCAAGTGCTGGCGCTGTGGCACCGAGCCCGAGAAGCGCGACCTGGAGCAGTGGTACTTCAAGATTACCGAGTACTCCCAGGAGCTGCTCGACGATCTGGAGAAGCTCCCCGGCTGGCCCGAGCGCGTCAAGCAGATGCAGGCCAACTGGATCGGTCGCTCCGAGGGCGCCGAGGTCGACTTTACCCTGTGCGACCAGGATGGCGAGCCCATCGAAGGCGACGAGGGCAAGATCACCGTCTTCACCACGCGTGCCGACACCCTTTTTGGCGTCTCCTTCTTTGTCCTGGCTCCCGAGTACGCCGGCCTGCATGAGCTCGTCGAGGGCACGGAGTACGAGGAGGCCGTCACCAAGATCGTTGAGGACTCCAAGCATATCTCTGCCGTCGAGCGTGCCCAGGGCACCCTCGAGAAGCACGGTGCCTTCACGGGCCGCTATGTGGTAAACCCCGTCAACGGCGAGAAGGTCCCTGTGTGGGTTGCCGACTACGTCGTTGCCGACTACGGCACCGGTGCCGTCATGGCCGTTCCCTGCGGCGACCAGCGCGACTTTGAGTTTGCCCGCAAGTATGACCTGCCGATCGTGCCGATCATCCTGGACGATGACGATCGCACTGCCGTCGAGGCCAGCGGCGAGACCATCGATACCTTCCATGCCGAGACCGTCGACTGGGATTGCGCCCACGCTGCCGAGGGCACGCTCGTCCAGTCTGGCAAGTACACCGGCATGCGCGGCGGTAAGCACTCCGAGGGCGAGGCTGCGATCGTGGCCGACCTCGAGGCCATGGGCTGCGGTCGTCGCAAGGTCGAGTTCCGTCTGCGCGACTGGCTCATTTCCCGTCAGCGCTATTGGGGCAACCCCATCCCGGCCATCCACTGCGAGCACTGCGGCATCGTGCCCGTGCCCGAGGATCAGCTGCCGGTGACGCTGCCCGAGAACCTGGACCTGGGCGCCGGCGAGACCCTCGCCGAGTGCAAGGAGTTCTACGAGACCACCTGCCCGGTCTGCGGCCGCCCGGCCAAGCGCGAGACCGATACCATGGACACCTTCACCTGCTCCAGCTGGTATTACCTGCGCTATACCGACCCGCACAACACCGAGCTGCCCTTCTCCCGCGAGGCCGCCGACCGTTGGATGCCTGTCGATAACTACATCGGCGGCATCGAGCACGCCATTCTGCACCTGCTCTACAGCCGCTTCTTTACCAAGGCACTGCGCGACCTGGGTCTGCTGAGTGTGGACGAGCCCTTCACCAACCTGCTGTGCCAGGGCATGGTCAAGGACGAGAACGGCGACACCATGTCCAAGTCCAAGGGCAATGTCGTGCCCCCGAGCTCGGTTATCGAGCCCTATGGTGCCGACACCATGCGTCTGGCGATCCTGTTTATCGCCCCGCCCGAGAAGGACTTTGACTGGGACCCCAAGGCCGTCGAGGGCGCCAACCGCTTTATCAAGCGCGCCTGGCGTATCGTTTGGCAGCTCGTCCAGTCCGGCGACGCCAACGTGGCCTTCGACAAGTCCGCGCTCGACGAGGTTGCGATGAAGCTCTATCGCGAGCGTCACCGCACCATCGCCAAGTGCACCGAGGACTTCGACCGCGGCCAGTTCAACACCGCCATCTCGGCCGTCATGGAGCTCGTCAACGCGGCGAGTGCCTACCTCAATGCCACTGAGGGCGCTTCCCGTGACAAGGCGCTGTGCTACGGCGTGGCTAAGGATATCGTGAGCGTCCTTGCCCCCATCTGCCCGTTCTGGGCCGACGAGCTGTGGCACGAGGCCCTCGGCTGCGAGGGCAACGCCTACACCGCCGCCTGGCCCGAGTTCGACCTGGCCGAGTCCATCGAGGATACGGTGCAGATCGTCGTACAGGTGCTCGGCAAGGTCCGTGGCCGCATCGACGTCGCCCGCGACGCCTCCAACGAGGAGATGCAAGCTGCCGCTGAGGAAGCCGTTGCCAAGTGGCTTGAGGGCAAGACGGTCGTCAAGGCCATCTGCGTGCCCGGCAAGCTGGTCAACCTGGTGGTCAAGTAAGCGCTGCGCGTAAAGTTGACATGCAATAAACGAGGGGCGGTCCGGTTGGGTCGTCCCTCGTTTTGTGTTGTATGCCCTGCTTAGTCAGTGCGTCGCACCGTCTTCTACGAGATGTGTACCAGGTCCCTAAAGTAAACGTTGCCCGTTGTCTCTTCGAACATCCAAATGTTGAGGTAGATGTCGTTGAGGTCGTTGTTCACATCAAAGTCCGGGTCGTCGAAGGTGCCTACAAAGGTGAGCATCGCGGTCGCTTCTTCGCCTGCGGCGACGGGCTGGCGCATGCGCACATCGCGGACCACGCCGTTGACGTAGGCATAGGAGTCCACATCGCCAAACATCATATCGACACCGGTGTTGTTGGTCACCGAAAAGACGAGCGTGGCGTCGCCGTAGCCGTCGGTGTCCTTGCCCACGCAGGCAACATGGACGTTCTCGTCTGCCTCAAGGTCGATGGGGAACTGTTCTTGAGGGTCGGGGTCCAAACCCTGGGGATCGATGATGTCCTCGTCCATTTTTTCGGAGCTCACCGGGCGTTCGGTTTTTTCGATGGCTTTGGTGCTGCCAGGATTCGGTTCGCATGTTCCGGTTTTGCTGTTCGTCTTGCCGCAGCCCACGAGGGCCAACGAGCACGTTGCGATGGCGAGCGCAGTCATGCAGAGGGTGCCTAGGCGTTTCATGGGTGCCTCCTTGCCGTAGAGGATTTGGAAAGGTTCGTCGTTGCGCGACTTTCTGGCCGGCTTGTTGCGGAATGTCCCTTAGCGTAAGTCTGATCGATAAGGGCTCGGGGAGGAATGCCCTTGGGGTCCGAACAGACCTGTGGATTGGGACGCATGGCCCGTTTTGGGACTGTTGAGGGCGCGCCGCATGGGGCTCCTCGGTCAATTGTCCTATTCTTGTGGAGAACCTGTGCGCACGCTGACCTGCAGATTCGTACTGTGCTTGCGCGTTTCCGCAGCTATTGGTATAGTTTGCTTGCAAATGAAGTTGTAATTGAAAGAAGTGGGGTTTCGGCCCCGCTTCTTTTTTGTATGGATGGAGGTGCCGCAATGGTCAAGACCAAGACCGAGCAGGCGATCATCGACGCGCTCGAGGCCGTCGCTCCCCAGCACGATGTCGACATCGTCGACGTCGAGCTCGTGGGTGCCACCAAGGCCCCCTGCGTGCGCGTGCGTATCGAGGGTGCCGAGGGTCAGAGCCTGTCGCTCAACGACGTCACGGCCAACACCAAGTGGGTCGGAGATGTGATTGAGGAGCTCGACCCCATCTCTTCGAGCTATACGCTCGAGGTGTCGAGCCCGGGTATGGCGCGCCCGCTGCGCCGCCCGAGTGACTTTGCCCGCTTTGTGGGCGAGAACTGCGAGCTCACCTCTACCGCCACCGAGGGCCGTCGCAAGTACGCCGGCAAGATTGCCACCGCCACCGAGACGAACGTGACCCTCGAGCTCGAGGACGGCGAGTCCGTTACCCTCGATTTCTCTGATGTTAAAAAGTGCAAGTTGAAGCCCACCTATGACTTCAAGCCCGCGAAGGAAGGAAAGTAAGATGGCAGCATCCGACATGATGTCCGCCCTGATGGAGCTTTGCCAGGAGAAGCACATCGACCAGCTCTACCTGATCGACCGCCTGGAGCAGTCGCTCGCCAAGAGCTATGCCGAGATTCTGCATCTTGAGTGGGGCGCCAAGGTGACAATCGACCGCACCACCGGCAAGATCTACGTCTACCGCCTGGAGCCGATTGACGATTCCATGGACGAGGAGGGCAACTTCACCGAGTTCGAGGAGATCGACGTCACCCCCAAGAACACGAGCCGCATCGCCGCCCAGCACGCCAAGGCCGAGATCAACGCCATCGTGCGCAACTCCGCCCGCGAGCAGATCTACGAGGAGTTCTCCGGCCGCATCGGTGACCTCATCAGCGGCACCGTGCTGCAGTCCACGCCCGACTTCACGATCGTCAAGATCCGCGAGGGCGTCGAGGCCGAGCTGCCGCACTTCGACCAGCGCCGTTACGAGAACGAGCGCAACGAGCGCCCGATGGGCGAGCGCTACCTGCACAACCAGCACATCAAGGCCGTGATCATCGACGTACGCGACCCCAACTCCAACCTGCAACCGGTTCGCGGCGAGCACAGCCGTCCGCCGATTGTCATCTCCCGCACCCACCCCGAGCTCATGCGTCGTCTGTTTGAGCAGGAGGTGCCCGAGATCTATGAGGGCACCGTCCAGATCAAGTCGATCGCCCGCGAGCCCGGCCAGCGTTCCAAGGTCGCCGTCCACTCGCTCGACGACCGTCTGGATCCCGTGGGCGCCTGCGTCGGCCCCAAGGGCAGCCGTGTTCGCGCTGTCGTGGGCGAGCTCCGTGGCGAGCGCGTCGACGTCATCCTGTGGGATGCCGATCCTGCCGTCTACGTCGCCAACGCCCTGTCGCCTGCCAAGGTCACCCGCGTCCTCATCGACGAGGAGAAGGCCTACGCCGGCGTCATCGTGCCCGACGACCAGCTGTCCCTCGCCATCGGCAAGGAGGGCCAGAACGCCCGCCTCGCCGCGCGCCTGACCGGCTGGCACATCGATATCAAGTCCGAGACGCTTGCCGCCGACATCCTCAAGAACGTTCCCGTTCACGAGGAGCCCGCCGCCGACCTGATCGGTGACGAGGAGGACGAGGATGTCCGCCGCTGCGAGTATGTGTCCGAGGACGGCATCCAGTGCCGCAACCAGGCTCGTCCCGGCTCCCGTTTCTGCGGTGTCCACGACACCGACGCCTTCGATGATGCGGAGGACCTGATCTAGCGCGCGGTCGCGCCGGGCGGGCCCCGGCGCGTCTCCCACGCTCGTTCAGTCTCTAGGCACCCAAGGTGCCAGAAAGGGTAGGTGAAGTCATATGGCAAAAGTCCGTGTGTCCACCCTGGCCAAAGAGTTCGGCATGACCTCCAAGGAACTGATGGGTCATCTCGCCGATATGAAGATTCCCGCTAAGTCCGCTTCCTCCACCTTGGAGGACGCCTATGTCGCCATGGTCCGCAAGCAGCTCGCCTCGGTGATCGAGGCCCGCGCTCAGGAAGTCGAGGCCGCCAAGCAGGCCGAGGAGCAGGCAGCTGCCGCCGAGGAGGCCGCCCGCGCCGCCGAGGCCGAGCGCGAGCGCATCGCCGCCGAGAAGGCACGCGAGGAGGAGCGCCGCCAGTTTGCCGCAGCCCAGGCTGCCGAGGAGGCTGCCCGCGCCGAGGCCGAGGCCAAGAAGAAGGCCGAGCAGGAGCGCCTTGCTCGCGAGAAGGAGGAGGCTGCCCGCGAGGCCCAGCGCCGCGCCGTTCCCGCTTCCGACTCCGGTTCGCGCTTCCGTTCGCTGCTCGACCAGATCGCCGCACAGGAGACCGTGCTCAAGGAGAAGAAGGACGCCGAGGACAAGGCCAAGGCCGAGCGCGCCGCCGAGCGCGGTAACCGTCGTGGCGGCAACAACGACCGCCGCGGTGGCCGTCGCAACGATCGTAACGCCTCCGACAGCAACTCCGAGCGCAACGCCTCCGAGAGCCGTCCGCACAGCCATCGCACCAACGCCAGCAACAACGTCGCTGCTGGCATGGACTTCCCCAACCCTGATAAGCAGGGCAAGGGCAAGAAGCGCAAGGGCGGTCACAACAACGAAGAGGACCACTACAGCCGCATGGCTCGCGAGGCCGAGGAGTACAGCCGCGAGAAGGTGCTCGAGGAGGCTCGTGCTGCCGTCGAGGAGGCCTCTCGCGAGTCCACCGGTCGCCGCAAGAAGCGCAAGGAGAAGCGCGAGCGCGAGGCTGCCAAGGCTCAGGAGGAGCGCAAGATTGAGGAGGCATTGGCCCAGGGCGTGAACCCCGAGGAGCTCGACGCCATCAAGGTCTCCCAGGGCGTTACCGTCCAGGAGCTTGCCGAGGCTCTCGACGTTCCGGCCAACGACATCATCAAGCGCCTGTTCCTGCTGGGTACGCCGCTCACCATGACGCAGTCCATGTCCGACGACCTCGTCGAGCTCGTTGCCGACGACCTGGGCCGTCAGATCAAGATCATCACCCCCGAGGAGGAGAACACCTTCTCGTTCTACGACGATCCCGCCGACCTTAAGCCGCGTGCCCCGGTCGTCACCGTCATGGGCCACGTCGACCACGGCAAGACGAGCCTCCTCGACGCCATCCGTCACACCGGTGTCGCTGCCGGCGAGGCGGGCGGCATTACGCAGGCCATCGGCGCTTCGCAGGTTATGATCAACGACCGCAAGATCACCTTCATCGATACCCCGGGTCACGCTACCTTTACGGCCATGCGTGCCCGTGGTGCCAAGGTGACCGACATCGTCATTCTGATCGTGGCTGCCGACGACGGTGTCATGCCTCAGACGGTCGAGTCGATCAACCACGCCAAGGCCGCCGGCGTACCCATCGTCGTCGCCGTCAACAAGATCGATAAGCCGGGCGCCAACCCCGACCGTGTGCGCCAGGAGCTCACCGAGTACGGCGTCATCCCCGAGGAGTGGGGCGGACAGAACATGTTCGTCAACATCTCGGCCAAGCAGAAGATCGGTATCGACGACCTTCTGGAGACCGTGCTGCTCCAGGCAGATGTGCTCGAGCTCAAGGCCAACCCGGACACCTTTGCCTCCGGCAACGTCCTCGAGGCCAAGCTCGACAAGGGCCGCGGCTCGGTCGCTACCGTGCTCGTGACCCGCGGTACCCTGCACGTGGGCGATACGCTGGTCGCCGGCCTCACCTACGGCCGCGTCCGCGCCATGCTCGACCCCAAGGGCCGCGCCGTCACCGAGGCCGGTCCCTCCGACGCTGTCGAGATCCTGGGCCTGCAGTCCGTGCCCAACGCCGGTGACGAGTTCCGCGTGTTCGAGGACGAGCGCGAGGCGCGTGCGCTGGCCGACGAGCGTTCGCTCAAGGCCCGTATCGAGGAGCAGAGCCGCGTGAAGCACGTGACGCTCGAGAACCTCTTCGAGACCATCGCCGACGCCGAGGTCAAGGAGCTCAACCTGATCATCAAGGCCGACGTCCAGGGTTCCATCGAGGCCCTTCAGGACTCCCTCGACAAGATGGACCAGTCCGAGGTGCGCATCAACACGATCCATTCCGCGGTCGGCGCCATCAACGAGACCGACGTCGTCCTGGCCGACGCCTCCAACGCCATCATCATCGGCTTTGGCGTCCGTCCCGACGGCAAGGCCCGCTCCGCTGCCGAGCGCGAGGGCGTCGAGATCCGTTGCTACGACGTCATCTACAAGTGCCTCGAGGACCTCGACGCTGCCCGCATCGGTATGCTCAAGCCCACCGAGGTCGAGGTCTCCACGGGTACTGCGACCGTTCTGGACACCTTCAAGGTGCCCAAGGTCGGCATCGCCGCCGGTGTCCGCGTCGAAGAGGGCGAGATCGCCGCGACCGATTCTGTGCGCCTGGTGCGCGACGGCATCGTGGTCTTCAACGGTAAAATCGCCTCGATGCGCCACTACAAGGACGAGGCCAAGAGCCTCAAGAGCGGCTCCGAGGGCGGTATTGGCCTGGAGAACTTCCAGGACATCAAGCCTGGCGACACCATTGAGGGCTACCGCATCGACCAGGTTGCCCGTACCGAGTAGGGGGTAGCGCTATGAAGCAAACGCAGGCAACCCGCCGTCTGGGCGAGCAGCTTCGCGAGAAGCTCGGTTATATCCTGCTCTTTGAGGTTTCCGATCCGCGTCTCGACCTGGTCACCCTAACCGCGGTCGAGGTCGCGGTGGACCGCTCGTTCGCGCGCGTGTACGTGTCGTGCGACGCGAGCCGCTACGACGAGGTCATGGAGGCGCTCGCCAGCGCCAAGGGCCGCATCCGTAGCCTGTTGGCCCGCTCGCTCGATTGGCGCGTCACGCCCGAACTCGATTTTCGCATCGATCGCTCGACCGATGAGGCCGAGCGCATCACGCGTGCGCTGGAAAACGTTCCCGCCACGCTTGCGATCGAAAAGGACGAGGACGGCTATCCAATTGCGGATGCCGCCCAGGAGGCAGCTTTTGATGAGTAATTCCGCCGACCTCGCATCGTGCGAGTCTGCAGATATTCAGCGACGCATCCTCGAGCTCATCGAGGGTGCGTCCTCCATTGCGATTTCGGGACATACGTCTCCCGATGGTGACGCCCTGGGCTCCGTGCTGGGTCTGGGCTTATCGCTTATTAAGTTTTTCCCCAACAAGGACATTGCCCTGCTGCTGGCAGACGATGACCCGGTTCCGCGCATCTACCGCTTTATGGAGGGCGCCGACCGTCTGGTGCCGGCATCTGCGTATACCGGCAATCCGGATCTGTTCATCTCGGTGGACGTGCCGGTCGTCGAGCGTCTGAACAACTCCGCCGAGGTGCTCCGCCGCTCGTCGCATGTGGTGTGCTTCGATCACCATCCGGCGCGCGAGGAATTTGCCGAGCTGAGCCTGAGGTGCGTCGGCGCCGCGGCCTGCGCCATGATCATCGACCGCTTTTTGGACAATTGCGGCATTGTGGCTCGCAACGGTGTCGCGACCTGCCTGCTGTGCGGCCTGGTGACCGATACCGGTCGTTTTCAGTACCAAAACGCCGATGCTGCTGCGTTCCATGCCGCCTCGCGCCTGGTCGCGCACGGTGCCGATCCGGCGCGCGTCGCGCTCGAGGTCTACCAGAGCATGCGCGTAGAGTTCTTGCATCTCAAGTCCATCGTTATGGGTCGTATCAAGACCGTGGCGCACGGTCGCGTGGCATATAGTTATGCGTACCAGAGCGACCTCGAGGCCTGCGGCGTCACTTCGGATGAGTGCGACGGTCTGGTCGATGTGGTGCGTTCAGTGATGGGCGTTGAGGTCTGCCTGTTCCTAAAGGGCATCGAGGGCGATACCAAGGTGCGCGGCAACCTGCGCTCCAAGGGTGACCTCGATGTGTCCGAGATCGCTGCCAACTTTGGCGGTGGCGGGCATCATGCCGCCGCCGGCTTTTCCAACAACGGAACGATTCGCGAGACGCTCGCCGTGGCACTTCCCATGCTGGCCGAGCTGGTGGGGGAGGATCCCGCTTCGGTGACCGTCGAGCTCTAACTTTTTGGATGGTACATGGCTCGTCGTACGCCTTCTCAATTGAATATGCTGCTCGCCGTCGATAAGCCGGTGGGCTGCACGTCCCACGACGTGGTATCGCAGTGCCGACGCGCTCTCCATGAGCGACGCGTCGGCCATGCCGGTACGCTCGACCCCATGGCCTCGGGTGTCATGGTGGTGGGCGTGGGCCAGGCGACCCGTCTGCTGGGCATGCTAACTCTCGATACCAAAAGTTATGTCGCCGACATTTCGTTTGGCGTCGAGACCAACACCGATGACGCGGAGGGCGAGGCCGTTCGCACGGTGCCCGTTGCCCCCGAGCTGCACGATCTCGCTTACGCCCGTGAGCAGCTGGCCGCTATGCTTGGCCCGCAGTTGCAGGTGCCGCCAGCCTTTTCGGCCATCTCGGTCAATGGCGTTCGCGCCTATAAGAGTGCTCGCGAGGGCAATGCGGTTGAGTTGCCCCCGCGCCCCGTCGAGGTCTATGCCGCCGACCTGATCGCCGTGGGCGGCGAGGGCGATACGTGCGTCTGGACCGTGGCGTTTTCGGTAAGCAAAGGCACCTACATTCGCGCGCTCGCTCGCGATCTGGGTCGTGCCTGCGATAGCGCTGCACATATTTCCGCGCTGCGCCGTACGGCCTCCGGCGTGGTTTCCATTGGCGCCTGTCATGCGGTAGAGGAGCTCTCTGCCGAGACCGCTGCCGGTTTCGCTCTGGATCCCATCGCCGCCCTAGGTGCCACGCGTGTCGATTTGCCGGGTAATCTTGCAGACGACCTGCTTTGTGGCCGCCGCGTTCCCGTTGAACGCGCGCTTGCGGACTTCGATACGGCGAAGGCGCCGTTCGCGCTCGTGCTCGATGGGGGATTGAAGGCGCTTGCTCGTATCGAGGGCGGCCGCTTTGTTATGGAGCACGTCTTTCCGCAGGCGATCGGCGGTGTTCGATGATGCTGACGCCCCACGAGCTCGCGCGTATCTTTTTCGCGGGTGAGTTGGATGAGGCCCGTATCGTTTCTGCCGATGCTTTTGATGGGCGCGAGTTCTTGGGTGCCGCGTCGATCGCTATTGGCGTGTTTGATGGCGTGCATCGTGGGCACCAAGAGCTGATCGAAGCGGTTATTCGCGATGCACATGATCACGGCAGCAAAGCGGTCGTGGTCACCTTCGATCCTGATCCGGACGTCGTGGTGAGTCCGTTGCCCGCCCAAAAATTGATGACGACGGCCGACCGCCTGCATGCCCTGGCTCAAACCGGGGTCGATGCGGTGGTGGCCGTTCCCTTTACGCCCGCCGTGGCGGCACTCGACCATGTCGGGTTTCTTGCGCTGTTGTCGCGCGTTGTCGATATTCGCTCCATTCGTGTAGGCAGTGACTTTAGGCTCGGCCGCGGCGGCGCTTCGGGCGTTGCCGAGATGCGTGCCTGGGGCACCGGGCGTGGGGTTGACGTTTACGGTCACGACCTGCTCTGCGTTAACGGGCAGTCCATCTGCGCCACGCGTATCCGCCATGAGCTGGGTCAGGGTCATGTGGAGCTGGCCGCAGAGCTTCTCGGCCGTCCCTATATGCTGCGCGGCGTTGTGGCGGCTGGCCGTCACGAGGGCTCCGACATGGGCTTTCCCACGGCAAACATCCAGGTGCCCGACGGCATCCAAGTGCCTGCCGATGGCGTCTATGAGGGTCTGGTGCTGGTCGACGATACCGTATGGCCTGCTGCCGTTAACGTCGGCCTGCCGCCGACCTATGCCGATGATGCCGCCTCGGCGCATCTCGAGGCCAACTTGATCGGCTATGCGGGCGACCTGTATGGCGCCTCGGTGTCGCTGGCGTTTACGCGCTGGCTGCGTCCGTCTCGCGTGTTCGATTCCCTGGACGAGTTGATCGCGACCGTCGAGGGTAATATCGACGATATCCGTCATAACTTGGGTGAGCAGGGGGTGAGTATCCGTGATTAGCGATGAGGAAAAAGATCAGGTACGCGCGGCGTCGGACCTGGTTGCCATCGTGCAGGAAACGGTTGAGCTCAAGCCCCGCGGCCATGAGTTTTGGGGCTGCTGCCCGTTTCATGGCGAAAAGACCCCATCGTTTCACATTATCCCTGCTACGCAGGTGTGGCACTGCTTTGGCTGCGGCGAGGGCGGCGACGTCTTTACCTATATCATGAAGCGCGAGAACCTGAGTTTTCCCGAGTCGATCCGCTATTTGGCCGACCGTGCGGGCATTGAACTGCACGATACCGGTGCGCAGCGCGATCGAGGCACCAAGCGTGCCCGCATCTATGACCTGTGCGCTGAGACGGCTCAGTTCTACCACACCATGCTTATGCGCGGTAAGGACAGCCGTCCGCGCGAGTACTTTGCCAGTCGTGGCATGGGCGGAGATGTCTGTCGCCGCTACTGCCTGGGCTTTGCGCCGGGTCGCAACGCGCTGGTGTCGCATCTGTCGCAGGCGGGCTTTACCCCGCAGGAGATGATTGACGCCAACGTGGCCGTGAGCCGTGGGCGCGGGCAGCTCGCGGACCGTTTTTACGACCGCGTGATGTTTCCCATCTTTGATGAGCAGGGTCACAATATCGCCTTTGGCGGGCGCATCATGGGCGATGGTCAGCCTAAGTACCTCAACACCGCCGAGACGAGCGTGTTTCATAAAAAACGAAACCTCTATGGCTTTAACTGGGCCAAGGAGTTTATCGTCGCGCAGGATACCGCCATCGTGGTGGAGGGCTATACCGACTGCATCGCCTGCTGGGAGGCAGGGATCAAAAACGTCGTCGCCACGCTGGGCACTGCGCTGACGGAACATCACGTAAAGACGCTTACCCGCTTTGCCAAGCGCATTGTCTATATGTTTGACGGCGACGCCGCCGGTCAAAAGGCTGCTCGCCGCGCGATTCAGTTTATCGAGCAGGATTCGATGGACCTGCGCTGCGTGGTGCTGCCCGACGGTAACGACCCCATGGAGTTCATCACGGCGCATGGCGGTCAGGAGCTTCAGGCGCGCATTGACGCGGCCGAGCCCCTCATGGACTTTGTCTACCGTTCGCTGCAGGAGTCGAGCGACATTACCACACCGGGCGGTCGTGCCAAGGCGCTCGAGGATGCGCTGACGCTCATCTATCCGCTGCGTGACAGCTATATGATCGACACGTACTTTATCCAGATTGCCGACCTGTTGGGTTTGGACCTGGAGACCGTGCGCGCGAGTTCGGGCCGCGTGTTTCGCGATGTCGCCAAGCGTGAGGATGCCGAGCGCCGGCGTGAGCAGAACTACGAGCGTCAACGCGCGCAAGCTGAGCGCGCGGGCGGTTCGCAGGGACGAAGCTCGGGCGGCGGTGCGGCTGGTGCGCGCAGTGCCGGTCGCGGTGCCTGGGCCGCGGGTGCGACGCCGCCGGTGTCCGCACCGGTCGAGGAGGACCCGTACGACTACGTTCCGCTTGATGCCTATGGGGCCGCACCGGTGGAGGTCGACGAGGATCTGCCGCCAATCGATGTGCCGGCGGGGATGGAAAGCGCTGCGCCCGTTGCCGATAGCTCAAGCGCGGCGGCAGCTCCGTCGATGCCGATCGTTTTGACCGATCTGGAGCGGAAATCCCTGGCGGGGGAGCGCGAACTGCTGACCATGCTCACGAGCTATCCCGATTTGTTCCGCACCTATGCCGATCGCATTTGTTCTATCGAGTGGGTCGACCCGCGTCACGAGTCCATTGCGTGGGCCGTGCTGGCGACGCCGCCGGGAACCGATCCTGCGGCATGCATGGATGCGGCGCGCGCGGTGTGTCCCGAGGCGGCGTCGCTTGTCAGCGCCGGACGCATCTCGGCAACGAGTAAGCACCCGACCGAGACGAACATCGTCTTTATGCTCGATACGCTCGAGCTCTACACCATCAAACGTCGCATGCGAGCCGCGCAGGCCAAGTTGCGTCAGGACCGTTCTCTCGACGATGAGGCCCGTCGCGTGCTGACGATGCAGGCGGTACAAGATTCACAGCGCCAGCGCGAGCTCCAAAAGTCGATTGGTGGCGTGGCCGACCCGTTCCGTTTGATCGGTTTGGAGACCGCAGGTACCGATCAGGCCTAGATGTTGTGGTCAACCAGCGTATTCTCGCCTATATCCTGTCTTTATTTTGGGTATAGACGTTCATGTGTGTGCTAAAGTATTGAGTCCTGTGGACTACGAAGGGAGAATCTGTGCCAAAAAAGACTGAGAGCACGGGTACTGGGCTGGAATCCTACGTTGCAAAGCTCATGGGCAACGGCTCAAACAGGACTTCGGTAACCGAGGACGAGATTCAGGTCGCCCTGAAGGATATCGATGTTTCTGATGAGCAGCTCAACGCGGTGTATTCCGCGCTGCGCAACAGCGGCATCCAGATTATCTCCGCGAGCGGAAACGACGACGCCCCGATGGCCGTCGACGATGACGATAACGATACCGACGATTTCGACGATGACGAGCACGATTCCGGCTCGCTTGACGATCACGAGCTTAAGATGGCCCGCCAGGCCGATGCCGAGATGGGCTCTTCCAAGAGCAAGAAGAAGCGTACCGTGCGCACGTCTCGTTCGCGTTCGCGCGTGCGCGGCATCGATGCCTCCACGGTGATGCTGACCGGCGACCCGGTTCGTATGTACCTCAAGGAGATCGGTAAGGTCGACCTGCTGACCGCATCTGAAGAGGTCGATCTGGCCATGAAGATTGAGGCCGGTCTCGAGGCTACCGAGAAGCTCGAGGCTGCCGATGCAGGCGAGATCGAGCTCACCCGCGCCGAGATGCGTCGTCTTACGCGTATCGAGAACGTTGGTCTTGAGGCCAAGCAGGCGCTCATCAGCGCAAACCTCCGTCTGGTCGTCTCCATCGCCAAGCGCTATGTCGGCCGTGGCATGCTGTTCCTGGATCTGATCCAGGAGGGCAACCTCGGTCTGATCCGCGCCGTCGAGAAGTTCGACTACCAGAAGGGCTTCAAGTTCTCCACGTACGCCACGTGGTGGATCCGTCAGGCCATTACGCGCGCCATTGCCGACCAGGCCCGTACCATCCGTATTCCCGTGCACATGGTCGAGACCATCAACAAGCTCGTCCGCGTGCAGCGCCAGCTCCTCCAGGACCTGGGTCGCGACCCGACCCCTGAGGAGATCGGTGCCGAGATGGACATGAGTGCCGACCGCGTCCGCGAGATCCAGAAGATTTCGCAGGAGCCCGTGTCGCTCGAGACCCCGATCGGCGAGGAAGAGGATTCCCAGCTCGGCGACTTCATCGAGGACTCCCAGGCCATCGTTCCGCCCGATGCCGCCAGTTTCTCCATGCTGCAGGAGCAGCTCACCCAGGTGCTCGATTCGCTTGCCGATCGCGAGCGCAAGGTTATCGAGCTGCGCTTTGGTCTCGTTGACGGACATCCCCGCACGCTCGAGGAAGTCGGTCGCGAGTTTGGCGTCACGCGCGAGCGTATCCGCCAGATCGAGTCCAAGACCCTGGCCAAGCTCCGCCACCCGAGCCGCAGCAGCAAGCTGAAGGACTACATCGAGTCATAACCTCGCAAGCAAGAAGCGCCCTCAAGCACATCCGCTTGGGGGCGCTTTCATGTGGTCATTGGGGACGTCCCCAATGACTAGGTCGGAAAAATTCTTAAAAAAGTTCTTGCCCTGAGCTGATTCGTCCGTATAATAAACTTCGTTGCTTGAGAGCACGCACCTATTCCTCGGTAGCTCAATGGTAGAGCACGCGGCTGTTAACCGCGCTGTTGTAGGTTCGAGTCCTACCCGGGGAGCCAGAATTTCTCAGCCCAATCCGCTGGGCTTTTAAATTCCTCGGTAGCTCAATGGTAGAGCACGCGGCTGTTAACCGCGCTGTTGTAGGTTCGAGTCCTACCCGGGGAGCCAGGTTGTAAAACCCGTCGCTTATGCGGCGGGTTTTTTCATGCCGCGACCACTTGACTCGAACGTTGCCATATCAACATTTCGTGTCGAGGATGTAATCCCGCGACCCATCACCTCAACATGGCGCGGTCGTTGTAGAATATTGCAATGATTGCTCCCACGACATGGTGCCGTGAGCACCAGATAAGGAGATTCTTGTGTCTGAGACCATCAACGGCAGCCTGAGCGTCTCGAACGACGTTATTGCCGATATTGCCGGTTATGCCGCGATGACGTGCTATGGCGTCGTCGGTATGGCTGAGCAGCTCCAGGGCGCCGAGAGCGTGCGCCTGCTTGCCGGTCAGCGCCTCCGCAAGGGCGTGCTTGTCTCCGCCGACGAGAACGGCCTTACGGTCGATCTTCACGTCGTGCTCGAGAACGGCGTCAACATGAAGTCCGTCTGCCACAATCTTTCGAGCTCCGTTGCCTTCACCCTGCAGGAGATCGCCCAGATCGATCCCGCCAGCCTTAAGATCGGCATTCACATCGACGCGCTCAAGAGCCGTCTGAACTAGCATCCGAAAACGGAGATTCAAATACCCATGATTGCAAAGACCATTCGCACCTGTTTTCCGATCGCTGCGGCTGCCGTTTCCGACAAGGCCGAGGAGATCAACAAGCTCAACGTCTTCCCCGTACCCGACGGCGACACCGGCACCAACATGTCGCTCACGCTCGCCTCGGTGACCAAGGAGCTCTCCGCCCTTCCTGCCGACGCCGACATGGAGGCCATCGCCGGCGCCATCACCCATGGCTCCCTGATGGGCGCCCGCGGCAACTCCGGCGTCATCACCTCGCAGATTCTGCGCGGCGTGGCCGAGGGTCTCGTCTCCGCCGATGAGCCTATCACGTCCGCCAACATCGCCTTCGCCTTCCGCCGCGCCGTCAAGGTCGCCTTCCAGGCCGTCCGCAAGCCCATCGAGGGCACGATTCTCACGGTCCTGCGAGATGTTTCGACCAAGGCCGACGAGTGCGAAAAGAAGAAGTTCTCGGCCGAGGACGCGCTCGATGCCATCGTCGTCGAGGCCTATCAGTCCGTCGCCCGCACGCCCGACCTGCTGCCCGTTCTGAAGGAGAACGGCGTGGTCGACTCCGGCGCTTTTGGCTTTGCCATCTTCTTGGAGAACTTTGTCGCCGCCGCGCTTGGCCGCAGCACCGTTGTCGAGGATTTCTCCGCCACGTTTGATTCCGCTGGCTCTGCCCGCGACGCGGCCCTCGGTCGCGTTGAGATCGAGGCCAACGACGACTGGGAGGGCTCGGAGTTCCGCTACTGCAACGAGTTCCTCTTTAAGGCCGACGCCCCGTTTGACGAGGACGAGTGCCTTAAGTTCCTGGGCTCCATGGGCGACTGCGAGCTGCTCGTGGGTGCCTACCCCGACTACAAGATCCATGTGCACTCCAACACGCCCAACCTGGTGCTCGAGCACATGCTGCAGCTTGGCCAGATCTACGAGGTCTTTATCCACAACATGGAGATGGAGGCCCACGACCGTACCGCCAAGATTCATGAGGACCAGGAGAAGGCCGCCGAGCCCGCCAAGGCGTTGGGCTTTGTCGCCGTTGCCGCCGGTTCGGGCGAGGCCGACATCCTCAAGTCGCTCGGCGTTGACGTGATCGTCTCGGGTGGCCAGACCATGAACCCCTCGACCGCCGACCTTCTGGGCGCGGTGGACCAGGTCAACGCGACCTCGGTCATCATCCTGCCCAATAACGGCAACATCCGCATGGCTGCCGAGGCTGCCGCTTCTGCCTGCACCGACAAGAAGGTTGCCGTCGTTCCCACCAAGACCGTCCCGCAGGCGTTCTCCGCGCTGTTCGCGGTCCTGCCCGATTCCGAGCTCGAGGACGCCGTTGCCGCCATGGTCGACGCCATTAGCGAGGTTCGCGATGGCGAGGTCACCCGTGCCGTGCGCGATTCCAGCGCCTCCGATGGCTCTCCGATTCACTCCGGTGACGTCATGGGTATCATCGCCGGCTCCATCGACGTGGTCGGCTCCGATGTGAAACAGGTCACGCTCGACTGCATCAACCGCATGCAGGAGGAAGAGGAGGGCGACGCGCTGACGATTCTGGCCGGTGAGGAACTGTCCGATGAGGCCTTCCAGGAGATCGTTGACGCCATCGAGGAGGCTCAGCCCGACCTGGAGATCGACGCCCATCGTGGCGAGCAGCCGCTCTATCCCGTGATCTTTTCGATCGAGTAGGCATCTGCCCATGTCCGAGCTGTGCTCCGTGCCGCGCGCCTCGGAGCGCTTTGCCCAGAGCAATGCGCTCGACGAGGATATCGCGCGACTCAAATATGTTTCGGGTAAACGTGAGGAGGCCCTTCGCCGTCTGGGAATTCGGACGGTGGGGGACCTCCTTCTCCATATCCCTCATCGATATCTCGACTTTACGCGCTCCTGGTCCATCGAGATGGCGCCCATCGGTACCGTTTGCACGATTGTCGCCACGGTCGATCGTATCGTTCAAAAGCAGCCTCGCCCGCGTATGCAGGTGACCGAGGTCTCGCTGGTGGACGAGACGGGCGTGCTGCAAGTCGCCTTTTTCCGTCAGCCCTGGATTGCCCAGCAATTTAAGCAGGGCGACCGCCTGGCCGTGATGGGTAAGGTCGAGTTTGCCTACGGCTTTAAGCAGATGGCCTCTCCGCATTTCGAAAAGCTCGAGGAAGGACGTGCCGCGGGTACTATCCTACCGGTCCATTACGTGAGCGATGGCGTGAGCCAGGCATGGATGCGCCGCATCGTAAGCGGCGCGCTCGAGGTTGTCGGCAATCCCTTCGACCCGATTCCCGCCCGCTTACGCGCCAAGCGCCGCCTGATGAGCAATGCCCGCGCGCTGCGCTCAATTCACTTTCCCTCGAGCATGGCCGAGCGCGATATCGCGCGTCGTCGCCTTGCCTATGAGGAGTGCCTCTGCCTTCAGCTGGCGCTGCGCCTGCGCAACGACGGCGGCTTGGTCGAAGTCGCTCCCTACGCCCATACCGCGGGCGAGCACCTGGCGGCGCTCAGGGAAGCCCTACCGTTTTCGCTGAGCGACGAGCAGGAGGGCGCGTTCCAAGACATCCTGCACGATATGTGTGATGGCGGGCGCGTGATGAACCGCCTGCTTCTGGGCGACGTCGGTACTGGCAAGACGGCCGTCGCCGCCTGCGCGCTGGCTGTCGCGGCCGATTCGGGCACCCAGTCCTGCGTTATGGCGCCAACGGGCGTGCTGGCGCGCCAATATGCCGATAAGACCGGCCCCTTGCTCTCGCAGGCTGGTATGTCCTGGGCGCTCCTGACGGGTGCCACGCCGGCGGCCGAGCGCGAGCGGATCCATGCGCAGTTGGAATCGGGCGAGCTTGACGTCCTCTTTGGCACTCACGCAGTCCTTTCGGATGACGTGGCGTTTAAGCATCTTTCGCTTGTCGTCATCGATGAGCAACACCGCTTTGGTGTGGGTCAGCGCAACGCGCTGCGTGCCAAGGGCCCTGGTGCCGACCTTCTCGTTATGACGGCCACGCCGATCCCGCGCACGTTGGCGCTCTCGGTCTACGGCGACCTGGACACGAGCATCATCCGCCATCGACCTGTTCCGGGTGCTGGTGTGACGACGCGTGTTCTCACCGAGTCGAGCCGCGACCTCGCCTATGGCGCCATCCGCGAGGCGCATGAAAAGGGTCAGCAGGCCTACGTGATTTGTCCGCTCGTGGAGCCGAGTGACTCGGCCGATGAGCTGGAAGACGTGCCCGGCATCGCCCGCGACGACGAGGGTCGCGTGACGGTTCCCGTGCCGCTGCACGATACGGCGACCGAGCTCGATCGCCTGCGCCTGGCGTTGCCGGGACTTACCATCGAGCGCCTTCACGGCCGCATGCCGGCAGGGGAGAAGGACCGCGTGATCGATGCCTTCAAGCGCGGCGAGATCGACGTGCTCGTATCGACCACGGTGGTCGAGGTGGGTGTCGACGTGCCCAACGCCACCGTCATGGTCATCGAGAACGGTGAGCGCTTTGGCTTGGCGGCCCTGCACCAGCTGCGCGGTCGCGTGGGCCGCGGCAGCGTGTCGGGCACGTGCCTGGTCATGACGCACTCCAAGGGCAACGGCGGCGCGTCGGCGGCGCAAGATCGTCTGCAATCGCTCGAAAAAACCTCGGATGGCTTTACGCTCGCCCAGATGGACCTGCGCCTGCGCCACGAGGGCGAAATCCTGGGGTACCGCCAGCACGGCGGTGTGACCCTGCGCTTTGTCGACCTGGATGCCGACGAGGAGCTGATCGAGTGGGCCCATTTGGACGCGATCGAGCTCTTGCGGTATGCTTTCAACCTTGACTCTGTGGCGACGCGCCCCCTGTGCGATGCAGTCGCCATGCGATATCGGCACATTTTTAAGGAGGTCAGCGGAGGATGAGAATCATCGGCGGCGAATGGCGCGGTCGTAAGATCGAGGAGCCCCGTGGTCGCGATGTCACCCGCCCCACGACTGATCGCGTGCGTGAGGCGTGCGCATCTATGGTCATGTCGGCATTCGATTTCGATTTGGACGAGGTTCGTGTGCTGGACGCCTTTGGCGGCTCCGGTGCCTTAGGGTTAGAGATGCTCTCTCGTGGGGCCCGTTCGCTCACGACGTTTGAGATCGATCGCAACGCCGCGCGGCTCATTACCAAGAATATCGAGTCGCTCTGCCGTGACCGTGTGCGTTGGCGCGTTGTCACGGGCGACATGCTGGCGAGTGCCTCGCGCGGTCGTGTACCGGGCGGCCCCTTTGATCTGGTCCTGCTCGACCCGCCCTATGCTTTTGGTGCCGAGCCGGTCGAGGAACTGCTGCAGGACCTGGCTCAGCAGGGTTTACTTGCGTCTGGCGCTTACGCCCTGTTTGAGCATGCCGCCGCCGATGCGGGCGCGCATCCGGCAGGCTTTGAGATCGTGCGCGAGAAGCGCTACGGCATTACCTCGGTCGACCTGCTTCGTTGGGTCGGCGATGACGATGGTGAGGAAGATTGCACCGGCACCGATGCTCACAACAACGATGCCATGACGGTTCAGGAGAACGCCCATGAGTGACACCATCAACCGCGTGATCGTCCCGGGCACCTTCGATCCCATCACGTTTGGCCATATCGACGTCATCCGCCGCGCCCGCCGTATCTTTCCCAGCGTGATCGTCGCTGTCGCCGAGTCGCAGGGTAAAAACGGTGTGGGCACCACGTTTATGCTGGATGAGCGCGTGGCGCTGGCTCGCGAGGCGCTCGGTGATATCGACGGCGTCGATGTCCTGCCCTTTACCGGCCTCTTGGTCGACTTCGCTCGCGAGCAGGGGGCGGGGGCCGTGGTCAAGGGCCTGCGCGCCATGACCGACTTTGAGTACGAGCTGCAGCAGGCAGACCTCAACTATCGCTTGGATAACGAGCTGGAGTCCATCTTTGTCATGAGTGCGCCGCAGTACGGCTATATCTCGAGTTCGGTCGTTCGCCAGATCGCCTCGCTCGGCAGCGATGTATCGACGTTTGTCCCGCCCAACGTGGTCGAAGCGCTCAGACACCGCTTTTCGTGACGTTTTTTATTGCCTGGTGGCATGTGGTAAACTAGCACGATGATATGTTACCTATGAAAGGAGACCGGATGCCGGGCGAGAATTTTCCTGGCGATAGGATCGTCAGCTTGGTCGATGAGCTCGAAGGGCTGATCGAGGAAGCCAAGCCGCCTTTCGGCAAGAACGCTCAGTTCAAGGTCATCGACGCCGACGTGTTCTTCAACATCCTCGACGAGATCCGCATGAGCTATCCCGAGGAGTGGCAGAAGTCCCGCCGTATCCTTAAGGAGCGCGAGGAGCTTATGGCTTCCGCCGCCGCTCAGGCCGATTCCATCATCGCCGACGCTCAGCAGCAGGCCCTCACCATTGCCGGTGAGCAGGAGATCGTCCGCTTGGCACAGCAGCAGGCCGACGACATCCGCGATCGTGCCCAGCAGTACGAGCGCGAGACGCGTTATGCTGCCGAGGACTACGCAGAGCAGGTCTTTACGCACCTGGAGGAGAACCTCAAGAGCCTGACCGGCACCGTTACCCGTTGCCGTCAGCAGCTCAACGAGGGTGCCGCCCAACAGAATGGTCAGTGGTAATGGCTGAGTTCCCGAGCGTTACCGTCGATCTTTCTGAGCGGCTCGAGTTTCCTGGTGATTCGTATCCGCTGACCGGCAAGGTCGATGTTGCCACCTACACGGTGGGCGAGAAGGAGTACCAGCTACAGGACGGCATCGACTACGACGTTGTCTTTACCAATGCCGGTACCGGTGTCTTGCTCACGGGCATGGTCCGCGCGCACGCCACCGGCGAGTGCGACCGTTGCCTGGAGCCTGCCTCGTTTGATATCGCCGGCGAGATCGAGGAGTTCTACCTCTTTGAGGAGCCCGAGGATCCCGAGGCCTACGAGGACGGCTACGAGCTCCTGGGTGAGGACCGCATCGTCGATCTGGGTGAGCCCATCAACGACGCGGTCGTCATGGACACGCCGTTTGTCGTTCTGTGCAAGCCCGATTGCCGCGGCCTGTGCCCCACTTGCGGTTGCAATCTCAACGTCGAGCAATGCGATTGCGCCGCCCAGGCAGAGGCAGAATGGGCCGCTGCCACGGAAAATCCATTTGCAGCATTGAAGAATCTCAAGCTCGATGAGTAAAACTGTGGTAGTATCGCTACTTGCGCGTAATCGCCACACTGGATAGTTCATAAGGAAGGTCACTATGCCCGTACCTAAACAAAAGCAGGGTCGTATCCGCACTCACACCCGTCGTTCCGCCAACATGAAGATCTCGGCTGCGGCTCAGTCCACGTGCCCCCGTTGCGGCGCTGTCAAGCTTCCGCACCACGTGTGCCCCAGCTGCGGTTTCTACAAGGACCGCGAGGTTATCGTTACCGAGTAACGGTATACTCTGGATGCGATGCCGTTCCAAATGGAACCACAATGGCCGGCTCAATGAGTCGGCCATTTTTGTATAAGGAGCATGTATATGAGTAACGTTCGCGTTTGTGTAGACGTTGTGGGCGGAGACGAGAAACCTCAGGTTGTTCTCGATGGTATCGAGGCTGCACTTGCCTCCGATCCCGATATCGAGGTCTTGGCAGCTGGCCCCGCCGAAATCGTCAATCCCTTTGCAGCTTCCCATGCACGTGTTGAGGCCCTTGAGGCGCCCGACGTTATCGCCATGGATGACGATCCCATTCGCGCCGTGATGACCAAACGCAAGTCGTCGATCGTGCTGTCGTGCCGCGCCATCAAGAAGGGAAATGCGGACGCCTTCTTCTCTGCCGGCTCGACCGGTGCCATGACCGCTGCCGCCACCGCCTATGTGACGCCGTTTAGGTATCAGGCCGAAGGCAAGAAGCAGCCGGTGCGCCCCTGTCTGACCAATGCGCTGCCCAATCGTGCCGGCGGTCTGACGGTGCTGTGCGACATGGGTGCCAACCCCGATGTCGAGGTTGATGATATGGTGCGCTTTGCGCAGATGGGCAGCGCCTATGCCCGCGTCGTCCTGGGCATCGAGCATCCTCGCGTGGGCCTGCTTGCCAACGGCACCGAGGACGAGAAGGGTTCCAACTTTACCAAGGCCTGTTTCCCTGCTATGAAGGCCGCCGTTCCCGGCTTTGTTGGTAACTGCGAGGGAACGGACATCACCTCGGGTAACTTCGATGTCGTCGTTGCCGATGGCATGTCGGGCAATATTGCGCTCAAGGCCACCGAGGGCGCTGCCAAGTTTTTGCTGCAGGAGCTCAAGGGTGTCTTTATGTCATCGCTCGGCACCAAGATCGCCGCGCTGCTCATTAAAAAGCAGATGCGCGAGATAAAGGCCCAGCTCTCTGGTGATGCCAAGGGCGGCGCGATTCTTTTGGGCCTGCGCGGCGTGGTCCTGATCGGGCATGGCGCCACTTCGGTCGAAGCTGTTAAAAACGGTACGCTCGCGGCGGCAGAAGCCGTGCGCGCCGGTCTGGTCGAGAATGTCGCCAACTCTATGGACGGTATCGTTTTATAACAGCGGCGTTATGCGCCTCGGGGCGTGCGTCGTGGGGTAGAATCAGAACCGTGTCTTGGTACCGCCCGGGCGGTACCATTCTTTTGGTATTCATGCACTATGAGAGGAAGCGCTATGGACCGCTCCGAAATCTTCGACAAGATCGCCGAGGTCGCTGCTGACGTTCTGGGCGTCGATGTTGCCGAAATTAGCGATGAGACCACCTTTGACGACCTCGATGCCAACTCGCTCGAGCGCCTGCAGCTGGTTACGGCTATCGAGGACGAGTTCAACCTCGAGATCGATGACGAGACTCTGCTCTCGCTCAACTCTGTCGCCGACGCCGTCGACGCGATCGAAAATGCCAGGGAGGCCTAGGTCTTGGCTTTGTCTGAACGACTTACGCGCGCCCAGGAAATTCTGGGCCACGAGTTCAATAATAAAGTGCTGCTGCGCGCGGCCCTTACGCATCCCTCGGCAGTCGAGGGCCAGCCGGTTTCTGCCAGCTATGAGCGCCTTGAGTTCTTGGGCGATTCCATTTTGGGCGCTGTGGTCGCACGCTCCCTGTTTGAGTCCTATCCGGAGTTTGACGAGGGCAAGCTCACGCGCCTGAAGGTGTCGCTTGTCTCGGGCGCTACGCTGTCCGAGGTTTCTCACGAGCTGGGCATCGACGACATCATCATCTTTGGTGCCTCCGAGACCGGTACCGGTGCGCGCGGCCTGCATTCGGCTCTCGAGAACGTCTATGAGTCGCTCGTGGGCGCGCTGTACCTGGATGCCGGCTGGGACGTTGCGGCAGAGTTCATTCACCGTACGCTTAAGCCGCATTTAGCTTCCGAGCGTGCCGAGCATCCTGCGAACCCCAAGTCGTTTTTGCAGGAGTGCGTGCAAGCCGACGGTCACGAGCCCCCGGCGTATAAGCTCGTTGGCTCCGAGGGCCCGGCGCATGCGCCCACCTTTACCGCCGTGGTTTTGATCGATGGTATTCGCCAGGGTCGCGGCTCCGGCTCATCAAAGAAGGAAGCCGAGGGAGCCGCCGCGCTCGAAGCGCTCGACCGCATGGGTTACACCACCAACGGCGTGATTCTCAATAAGAAGCACGTGTAAGCGAGGAACCGTGTATCTCAAGTCCCTCACGCTCAAAGGGTTCAAGTCGTTTGCCGACCGCGCCCATATGACGTTTGAGCCGGGCCTGACCGTCATCGTCGGTCCCAACGGCTCGGGAAAATCGAACATCTCCGACTCTATCCTGTGGGTCCTGGGCGAGCAGAGCGCCAAGCAGCTGCGCGGCCAGGCCATGGAGGATGTCATCTTCTCGGGCTCGTCAGCGCGCAAGCCGGTGGGTGTCGCCGAGGTCACGCTGGTGCTCGATAACTCGGACCATATGCTGCCCGTCGACTTTGACGAGGTCGCCATCACCCGCCGCATGTATCGTTCGGGCGAAAGCGAGTACCTCATCAACTCGAGTCCGTGCCGCCTGATGGACATTCAGGACATCCTGCACGATTCGGGCCTGGGCAAGGATACGCATTCCATTATTAGCCAGGGCAAGCTCGACGCCATTTTGCAGAGCCGCCCCGAGGAGCGCCGCGCCCTCATCGAGGAGGCCGCCGGCATCTCCAAGCACAAGCGCCGCAAGGAGCGTGCGCTCAAAAAGATTAAGTCGATGGACGAGCATCTGACGCGTGCTCGCGACATCAATAAGGAAATCGCCCGTCAGCTGCGACCGCTGGAGCGTCAGGTCGATCGCGCGCGCAAGTACAAAGAGTTGTCCTCGCGCGCGAACGAGCTTACGCAGATGTTGGCCGTCGATGAGCTGCGTTCGCTGCAGTCGCAGTGGAACGACCTGGAGAGCCGCTCCAAGGAGGGCGCTGCCGAGCTTGAGCTTGCGCAGTACCGCTTGGGCGAAAAGGAGCGCGAGCTTGAGAAGCTCCAGGTCATGCTCGAGGAAAAGGGCCTGTTTGTGGGCGACCTGGGCGAGCAGCGCCGTCATATGCAAGATGTGGTCGGCCGCATTAACTCCGACATGCGCCTGCTCGAGGAAAAGGGCCACAACATGGTGTCGCGCCTGTCTGACATGCGCGGTCAGATTTCGAGCTCCGAGCATCAGCGTCGTCGTGTGGTCGAGGAGCTCGAGGACGCGCGTGCGCAGCTTGAGGAAGCGACCGGTGCGCATATGCAGGCCCAGGAGGACGTTGATGCCGCTGGTCCTGCCGCCGCTGAGCTCCACGAGCGGCGCGTGGCGCTCGACAATCAGATTTCGCAGCTTACGCGTGAGCAGCGCGATGTACAGCGTGTGGCTGATAACGCCGCGCTTGAGCTTGCCAAGGTGAAGGACTCGCTGAGCAATGCCGAGGTCGAGGACAACATGTATGCCTCGCGCCTGGAGCAGATCGATGAACAGCTCGAGGAGGTCACGGCCTCGCTCGAGAGCCGTCGCGACCGCGCCGAGGAGCTTGAGGGCGCTCTTGAGGAGGCGCGCCAGGCCCAGTTCGATGCGCGTGAGGCCACCGAGGTCGCCCGTGCGGCCCTGAAGGACTTGCGTAATCGTGAGAGCGAGGCGCGCAACAAGTTATCCGAGGTGCGCTCGGAGCTTGCCAGCCAAAAGAAGCTTGATGCGCGCATGGCCGACAGCTCACCGCTCGTGAGCCGTCTGGTGGGTGCGCTGGGCGATGACGTAACGGGTCGCCTGGGCGATGTGCTCGAAGCCCCGCGCGAGCTTGAGGGCCTGGTTGAGCAATTGCTCGCCGGCGATATCGATGCGCTGCTGTTCGACGATACGTCTGCGCTTGAGCGTGCCAGTCGTGCCGCTCTGGACCAGAAGAAGGCCTCGGGCGAGGCACTGTTGGTGGCGCGCGACGTGAGCGGCTCTACCGCCGCTGAGGGCGCCTCCGGTACCCGTCTGGTTGATCGTCTGTCCGTGCGCGCAGGCTACGGTCCCGTCGTCGAGGCGCTGCTCGGCGGCTATTACGTCGTTGACGATCTTGCTGCCGCGCTGTCGGCGCCGGTCGTTGAAGGCGTGACTTACGTGACCCCCGATGGCGCCCGCGTCGCCTGCGGCGGCCTGGTGCGTGTGGGCCTCGATGCCGGCGAGGCGTCGGGTGCTCTGGAGCGTAAGCGTCGCATTCGCGAGCTGGAGGGGCTTGAGCCCGATTTGGCCGCTGTGTTTGAGCATGTGTCGGATCAGGTCGTCGAGGCCAATGCGGCCGTTGAGGAAGCGCGTGCCGCTGAGGGCGATGCCGCCGGTGAGATCGCCCGTCTTGAGGGCGAGCGCCGCTCGCTGCTTTCCGAGATCGGCCGCTTGGAGCAAAGCGCCAACAATGCCGAGGTCGAGCGCGTGCGCATCTCCAAGCGCCGCGAGCAGGCCTCCGAAGCCGTTCGTGCCGCGCGCCCGCGCGTTGACGAGCTCACCCGTTCGCGTGACGAGGCCCGCGCGCAGGCAAGCGATCTGGGCTTGCAGATTTCCGAGGCCAACGACGAACTCGACCGCGTTCGCCGTGACGATTCCGAGGCTGCCGGCAAGCTCGCCGACGCCAAGGTTCGCCTAGCCCAGACGAGCGAACGCCTGCGTTCGCTGAAGGGCCGCGTGCCCGACCTGGAGCATCGTCTTGAGGGCATCGACCGTCGTATCCGCGGAACACGCCAGGCCTCGCGCTCGCTCGAGCTGCTGCGCCTGCGCGTCGATCCCATGCACGAACGCTATTCTGCCCTGTTGGAACGCGCGTCGGATTGGGCAGCGCGCCTACGTGACCAGGCCTCTCTGGAGGAGGCGGACTCCGCTTCGCTCAAGAAGACCATCGAGGATGCCAAGGCAGAGGTTGCTCGCGCTAAGGAGCGAGTCGATACCGCCTCTGCCACGCAAAACGAGTTCAAGGTCGCGCGTGGCAAGCTCGAGGTGCAGGTCGAGGCTGCCATCAAGGCCATTACCGCCGATGGCACGACGGTGCTCGAGGAAGCGCTCATGCTTCCGGCGCCCACGGACCGCGATGCCGCCGAGCGCGAACTCAACCAGCTTGTGCGCCAGATCAACAACCTTGGTCCCGTTAACCAAGTTGCCATGGAGGAGTACGAGCAGCTCAAGCGCCGCGCCGACTACATCGAGGAGCAGCTGGCCGATCTGGAGGGCGCGCGCAAGGCGCTCACCAAGATCACGGTGGCCATTGATCGCAAGATGCGCAAGGCGTTCCTGGTGACGTTTGAGAAGGTCGACGCGAACTTCCGCGAGATCTTCGCTATGCTCTTCCCGGGCGGCCAGGCTCATCTGGAGATGACCGATCCCGAGCATCCTGCCGAGACGGGTATCGAGGTCGTGGCGCAGCCGCGCGGCAAGCGCATTACCAAGATGATGCTCATGTCGGGCGGCGAGAAGAGTCTGACGGCGCTCGCCCTGCTCTTTGCCGTGTACCGTACACGCACGGTGCCGTTCTATGTGCTGGACGAGGTCGAGGCGGCGCTCGACGACGCCAACCTGTCCAAGCTCATCGGCGCCCTCGATGTGCTGCGCTCCGATACGCAGCTCTTGGTAATCTCGCATCAGCGCCGTACTATGGAGGACGCTGACGTCCTCTATGGCGTCTCGATGCAAGCCGACGGCGTCAGTCGCGTCGTCTCGCAAAAACCCGATCGCGAAACCGGAAAGGTCGTGAATGCATAATGGGATTCTTCGATGCTCTCTCGCGCGGACTTGAGCGCAGCCGCGAGGCCCTCAACGAGGTCTTCTACTTTGGCGGCGAGGTCGACGAGGATTTTTGGGAGGACCTGGAGGACACCCTCGTCATGGGTGACATGGGCGCCGAGGTCGCCATTCAGGTCTCCGATGACCTGCGCGAAGCCGCGGCCAAGAAGAACCTCAAGACCGCTCCGCAGCTTCGCCGTGCCCTGGCCGAGCAGCTTGAGCAGCACTTTGTGCCCATCGAGCGCGATCCGTTCTCCGATACGCCGAGCTGCGTGCTGTTTGTGGGCATTAACGGTGCCGGCAAGACCACGACGGTCGGTAAGATCGCGAGCGCCATGGCCGCCCGCGGCAAGAACGTCGTGATCGGTTCGGCCGATACCTTCCGCGCTGCCGCTATCGAGCAGCTCGATGTGTGGGGCCAGCGCGCTGGCGTCCCCGTCATCAAGCGCGACCGCGGCTCCGACCCGGCAAGTGTTTGCTACGACGTGCTCGACGAGGCCGACAAGCGCGGCAGCGACCTGGTGCTTATCGATACCGCCGGCCGTCTACACACGAGCCCTGAGCTCATGCGCGAGCTTGCCAAGGTGGTCAATGTGACCCGTAAGCGCGCCGCCAATATGGCCGCCGGTCCCATGCCGGTTTCGGTCGTGCTTGTGATCGACGCCGCGACGGGCCAAAACGGTCTGAACCAGGCGCTCGAGTTTAACGAGGCGCTGGGCCTGGACGGTATTATCATGACTAAGCTCGACGGCACGGCTAAGGGCGGCATCGCCATGGCCGTGGCCGAGAAGCTCAAGCTCCCGATCCTGCGCATCGGCGTGGGCGAGCAGGTCGATGACCTGCAGGAGTTCAATGCCAAAGATTTCTGCCGCGCCCTGGTGGGCGAGTCCAATTAAGGAGTGACTAGTGTTTGATTCCCTGAGCGATCGCCTCAACGACACATTTGACCGCCTGCGCGGCAAGGGCAAGCTGACCGAGGCCGATATTACTTCGGCCATGCGCGATATTCGCATGGCGCTGCTCGAGGCCGACGTCAACTTTAAGGTCGTCAAGGAGTTTGTCGCCAAGACTAAGGAGCGCTGCATGACCGCAGAGGTCATGGAGTCGCTCTCTCCGGCGCAAAACGTCGTCAAGATCGTGCTCGACGAGCTTACCGAGATGCTCGGCTCCACCGAGAGCAAGCTCGTCTTTAGCAACCGTATTCCCAATGTCATCATGCTTGTGGGTCTGCAGGGCTCCGGTAAGACCACGGCTGCCGTAAAGCTGGCCTACCTGCTCAAGAAGCAGGGTCGCTCGCCGTTGCTCGCCGCGTGCGACGTCTACCGTCCCGCTGCTGCCGACCAGCTGGCCACGCTCGGCGGCGAGATCGGCGTGCCGGTCTTCCGCGGTGACGGCGAGCACCCGGTCGATATCGCCAAGGGCGCCATCCAGGAGGCCGTCGACCACCTGCGCGATGTGGTCATCGTCGATACCGCCGGACGTCTTCAGATCGATGAGCAGATGATGCAGGAGGCCGTGGACATCAAGAAGGCCGTCAAGCCCGATCAGGTGCTGATGGTCGTCGATGCCATGACCGGTCAGGATATCGTCAACGTCGTCTCGACCTTCGCCGAGCGCACCGACTTTGACGGCGTGATCATCTCTAAGCTCGACGGCGACGCCCGTGGCGGCGGCGCGCTTTCGGTGCGCCAGGTGACCGGCAAGCCCATCAAGTTTGTGAGCATGGGCGAGAAGCCCGATTCACTGGAGCCGTTCTACCCCGATCGTATGGCCAAGCGCATTCTGGGTATGGGCGACGTTGTCGGCATTATCGAGAAGGCCCAGGAGGCGGCCGACGCCGAGCAGCTCGAGGCCGCCGAGCGCATGCTGCGCGAGGGCTTTACCATGAACGACATGCTCGACCAGATGAAGGCCGTCAAGAAGATGGGCGGCATGAAGGGCATTCTGGGCATGCTCCCCGGTGGCCAGCGTGCGCTTAACCAGATGGGTGGTAACCTGGACGAAGGTATCTTCGATAAGAACGAGGCCATCATCATGTCGATGACCAAGGAGGAGCGCCTTCGCCCCTCCATCATCAACGGCCAGCGCCGTGCCCGCATTGCCAAGGGCGCCGGCGTGACCCCCACCGAGGTCAATAGCCTTATGAAGCAGTGGGGCGAGATGAATAAGATGATGGGCCGCATGCGCACGATGGCCAATCAGGCGCAGGCCGGCGGCAAGAAGGGCAAGAAGGGTAAGAAGGGCAAGAAGATGCGCATGCCCAATATTCCCGGTCTGGATGCCATGGGGCTGGGCGGCATGGGCGGCCTGGGAACGGGCGGCCCCAAGTCCGATATGGACCTGCTGCGCCAGATGGAAGCGCAGATGCGCAACAAGAAGTAACGACTAGTTGAGTCGTGTATGGCGAAGGCCGCCTGGATGGTATTCCAGGCGGCCTTCGCCGTTTGTTCGCTGGTTGTCGCACGCGTGGAAGCGCGTTCTCGACGAGGTGCTTGCCGCTAGTGGCAGCCGCAGCCTTCGTGCCCGTCATGGTCGTGGTGACCGTGGCAGCCGCAGGACTCGCCATGCTCGTGGATGTGCTCGTGATCATGTCCATGGCAGTCGCAGGTGGCCTCGCCGTTCTGTGCGAGCGTGCCGGCAATGAGGGCCTCGACGCAGGCATCGCAGCTGCCCTGGGCGCCCGCATAGACCGTGATGCCGGCTTGGGCAAGCGCGTTGATAGCGCCGCCGCCGATACCGCCGCAAATGAGCGTGTCAACGCCACCGTTGGCAAGCAGGCCCGCCAAGGCGCCGTGGCCGGTGCCGCCGGTGCCTACGACCTGCTCGTTGAGCACCTTGCCATCCTGGATGTCGTAGATCTTGAACTGCTCGCTGCGGCCAAAGTGCATAAAGATGTTGCCGTTGTCGTACGTCGTTGCCACCCTCATGGTGTCGACCTCCTTTGCTGGCCATGCGGCCGTTGTCGTGGTGATGGGGGAGTATGCGATATTGCCGCCCTCGATAACGAGCGCCCGTCCGTTGACCAGCGCATCGGCCACCTTGCGATGCGCGCGGCTGCAAATGGCCGCCACCGTTGCGCGGGCGATGCCCATCTGCTGGGCGACCGCCTCTTGGTTGAGACCTTCCAGGTCGCACAGGCGCAGCACCTCAAGCTCGTCGACGGTCATGTCGATGGCATCACCGCTGGCCAGGCCATCGGGGGTAAAGCCGCGGTATTCGGGGATGATCCCGACGCGGCGCAGTTTTTCTCGTCTTCCTGCCATGCACACTCCTTATCTGACATATGTCAACAATAGGATAACGCGTTAGTCGTTGGGCGCAAGGCATTTCTGTCATATGTCAGAAAAAGGCTAAGATGCCTCGTTGCCGCATGCGGAGCCGCGCTGCCGTGCATTGCGTGTGCCGGACTAAGTGTCCAATTCGACACTCGCGCGCCTGGGCTACAATAAATCTCGCTTATAGGCGACTGACAGGAGGGTCAATGAGCAAAGCTGATCAACAGTTTGTAACCATGTGCCGCGATATCTTGGACCATGGCACCACCACCGAGGGCCAAAAGGTCCGCCCGGTGTGGGAGGACGGCACCCCTGCCTATACCATTAAAAACTTTGGTGTCACGGCGCGCTATGATCTGCGCGAGGAGTTCCCCGCGCTCACCCTGCGTCGTACGGCGCTTAAGTCTGCCATGGACGAGATTCTGTGGATCTATCAAAAGAAGTCCAATAACGTGCATGACCTCAACAGCCATATCTGGGATGAGTGGGCCGATGAGACCGGTTCCATCGGTAAAGCCTACGGCTATCAGATTGGTCAGAAGAGCCATTACGCCGAGGGCGACTTCGACCAGATGGACCGTGTACTGTACGACCTTAAGCACACGCCGTATAGTCGCCGCATTATGACCAATACGTACGTGTTTAGCGATCTGTCCGAGATGCACCTTTATCCATGCGCCTATAGCGTGACCTATAACGTGACGCAGCGTCCTCAGGACGACAAGCCGACGCTCAACATGATTCTCAACCAGCGCAGCCAGGACATTTTGGCCGCGAACAACTGGAACGTGTGCCAGTACGCCATTTTGCTGATGATGGTCGCGCAGTCGGTCGATATGATTCCCGGTGAGCTGCTGCACGTGATCGCCGACGCCCATATCTATGATCGTCATGTCGATATCGTCCGCGAGCTTATCGAGCGTCCGCAGTTTGCGGCACCCAAGGTAACGCTCAACCCCGATGTGCATGACTTCTATGCGTTTACGACCGATGACCTGATCGTCGAGGGCTATGAGCACGGCCCTCAGGTCAAGAACATCCCCATTGCGGTGTAGGTGACGCGCATGACGTGTAAGCTTTCTGCCATCGTCGCCGTGTGTGACGACTGGGGTATTGGCTGCGAGGGCGATATGGTGGTGTCCAATCGCGCCGATATGCGCCATTTTGTGGCCTGCACCAAGGGCTGCCCGGTTATCATGGGACGCAAGACGCTGCTGAGTTTTCCCGGCGGGCGTCCGCTCAAGAACCGCCGCAATATCGTGCTTACGCGCGATATAGGCTTTACCCGCGAGGGCGTCGACGTGGTGCATAGCGTTGACGAAGCGCTCGCTGCGGTTGCCGATGAGCCCGTTGCCTGGGTGATCGGTGGCGGCGATGTCTATCGGCAGTTTTTGCCGTACTGCGTGGAGGCCGAGGTCACTCATAACCACTGCGTCCATCCCGTGGACACGTACTTTCCCGACTTGGACGCCGATCCCGCGTGGGAGATTGCGCAGCGTAGCGAGGTCGCGACGATTGCCGCCGGTGAGGGTGACGAGGGCGTCGATTATGAGTTCGTGACGTATCATCGCGTTGAGGCGTAAATCGTCTGGCGTGAACGGTATCATCGGGTTGATTGAATGCATGGGGCGGCGCTTAGCGTCGCCTCGTTTGGTATAGATGTGCTGTAAAGAAGGGTGCGGGCTGGCTGCTATGACTGATGCCGTTGAGGTTCTGCGAATTGATTCGCTCGATGACGAGCGGCTCGATGCCTATGTGCGACTGACCGAGCGTGAGCTTCGCTGCGTGCTGGAGCCGCAGAAGGGCATTTTTATCGCTGAGAGTGCCAAGGTCATCGAGCGTGCGGTTCGCGCCGGATATGAGCCGGTGAGCTTTCTTTTGGGCGAGCGCTGGCTCGACCAGATGATGCCGCTGTTTGACCAGCTTGTCGTGCGCGAGGGAGCGGGTCCGGTTCCCGTGTTCGTGGCCTCCATGGAGCCCATGGAGCAGTTGACGGGCTTTAACGTGACGCGTGGTGCGCTCGCGGCGTTCCGTCGCCCGCGTCAGATTCCGGTTGATGAGTTCTTGGGCGGTGTCGTCGAGGCGGCGGGGGATCGTCCGGTGCGTGTGTGCGTGCTTGAGGGTATTGTCGATCACACCAATGTTGGCGCTATTTTCCGCTCGGCTGCCGCATTGAACGTTGACGGTATTTTGGTCAGCCCGACGTGCTGCGACCCGCTGTACCGTCGCTCGGCCCGCGTGAGCATGGGCACCGTGTTTCAGGTGCCGTGGACGCGCATTGGCAGCGAGGCTCGTGTGTGGCCGCATGATGGTCTGAGCGCGTTGCACGATGCCGGTTTTTCGTGTGCCGCTATGGCGTTGACGGACGATTCCGTATCGCTGGACGATCCCGTGCTGCAGGAGATTGACCGCTTGGCAATCTTTATGGGTACCGAGGGTGCCGGCTTGGGCGCCAAGACCATTGCCGGCTGTGACCACGCGGTGCGCATTCCGATGGCGCACGGGGTCGATTCGCTTAACGTGGCCGCGGCGAGCGCCGTCGCCTTTTGGCAGCTGTGCCCGCACGTGAGCAATGAGTATCACTACCAGCCGGGTTTGTATCACTAGGCAGATATTTCGCACCTGGCTCTGATTCGGGGTGTTTCGGTCGACGCCAGTCGGTGCTAAGCTGATATTGGCTTTGGTCTTAAATTGCCGTTTTGCTGTTTGACGTATGCGTGTGGGGAGGGCGTGTGGCTAAGAAATCTACGGCGATCGATGTAACGCAAGGTGTCATTTGGCAGCAATTGCTGTCGCTGTGCGTTCCCATCTTTTTTAGTTCGTTTTTTCAGCAGGCCTACACGCTTATCGGTACGTATATCGTCGGCCAGTTTGGCGGCAAGCTCGCGCTGGGTGGCATTCAAGCCACGATGGTGCTCACCGAGCTCTGCATTGGCTTTTGCGTTGGCGTCGGCGCCGGCTGCGCGGTCATTACCGGTCAGTATTTTGGCCAGCACGATGATGAACGACTGAGTCGTTCGGTTCACACGGCCATGACGCTCGCGCTGGTGGGCGGTATCGTCTTCTCCATTCTCGGCATAGTGTTCGTTGAGCCCATGCTGGTGCTTATGAACACGCCGCATGAACTATTGGCCGAGGGCGTGGCCTATGCTCGCTGTTATTTTGCCGCGATGGTTGCGGCACTGCTGCTAAATATGGGAACCGCACTGCTGCGTGCCGTGGGCGACACGCGCGGGCCCGCCGTGATCATTGCCTCTGGCTGCCTTGTTAACGTGGTGCTGGATATCATCTTTGTCGCTGTGTTGCATATGGAGGCGCTGGGCTGCGGCATCGCAGTGGCGCTGACCATTTGCTCCAATGCAACGATGATCGTGTTGCGCATGATGCGCGCTCCGGGTGCATGGCGTCTTTCGCTGTCTAAGCTCGGTATCGATCGCGGTATTTGCAAGAGTATGATCTCGTGTGGTCTGCCACTCGGTTTTCAATCGGCTGCCTATTCGATCTCGAACGTGCTGATCCAGGTGTCGGTTAATTCGTTTGGCGCCGATGTCACGACTGCTTGGGGTCTATCTGGGCGCCTGGATGGCATTATCTGGATGGTGACCGAGGCGCTCGGCGTATCGATCACTACGTTCTCGGCGCAGAACTTTGGCGCGCGCAACTACGAGCGCATGCGCAAGGGCTACCATACGTCGCTCGTGCTGTCGTTTATGCTCATTGGTGGCCTGTCTGCCGTGCTGCTGGTGTTCTCGGGCCCGCTGTCGCGTTTGTTTGTCGACGATGCTTCGATTTCGGCGTACACCACGACTATCCTCCATTTCATTGCGCCGTTCTATGCGATTTTCTCGATTATCGAGAACGCCTCGGGTTCCATCCGCGGTGCCGGCGTGAGTTTGCAGCCTATGATGCTCACCATCTTTGGCACCGTTGTCTTGAGGGTGATCTGGGTGTTTGCGATCATGCCCTTCGATCTGTCGCTCGAGCATCTACTGCTGGTCTACCCCGTAACCTGGCTCATCACCGCAACCATGTTCACCATCTACCACCACAGCGGCAACTGGCTAGGTCGCGCCACCGCCTAGCTCATCCGTCGGATACCCCTGATAAGTTGCGGTGAAATAGTTCCTGAAAAGCCCTTGCGGACCGTCAAACAAGTACTATTCCACCGCAACTTCCTTATGAGCTGTAGGTGTTGGCGGAAAACGAATCAATTAGTATTCGATGCCCTGACGGGCTAGGAGGCCTTCGTCGAAGTAGTGTTTGACGGGTCGCATTTCGGTGACCAGGTCCGCGAGGTCTGCGAGGGGCAGCAGGCCGCGGCCGGTTAGCACGAGCTCCGTGGTGGCGGGCTTTATCGCAATCAGTTCCTCGACATCCTCTCGCGCCCCAAAGCAGCCTTCGTCTTGCCCTTGCCGTCGCCCGTATAGATCTGAACCTTGCCGACTTCCAGTGATGCCATATCTGTCCTTTCGTGCCCGGCGTCGGTTTATCGTCGCTTGGGTTGGGTATTCTAGAAACCATTATCAACCCCAGTAGATGGAGTTCAAGCAGATGGAGATGGATGACAACAAGCGTAGACGGAATATGATCCTCTACGTGCTCATCGCCTTCGTCGTCTACCTCGTGCTCTCGACCGTTCTGTTCCCCAACATCGGTCACACGCAGCAGATTACGAAGACCGACTACTCGACGTTTGTCAAAGCGCTCGATAAGAAGAGCGTCGACAAGGTCGAGTACAACACGGACGATTACACCATTTATTACACCAAGAAGGGCGAGGACAAGAACATCGCCTATAAGACGACCGGTGTGCCGAATGATGCGGGCTTTACCGATCGCGTGCTTGAGTCTGGCGCTTCGCTGGAGTCGGTCGTTCCCGATAAAAACTCGGGTTTGATGACCTACTACCTGCTCACTCTCATTCTTCCCATGGCGATTTTCTTCCTCATCGGTTGGTGGCTTAACCGCCGCATGAAGAAGGCTATGGGCGATGACGGCCCGTCGATGAACTTTGGTGGCGGCGGTTTTGGCGGCGGCGGACTGGGTAAGTCCGGCGCGCGCGTGATCGCCTCCAAGGACGTGGGCGTGACCTTTAAGGACGTCGCCGGCCAGGAAGAGGCCAAGGAGTCTCTCAAGGAGGTCGTCGACTTTCTGGAGAAGCCGCAGCGCTACGAGGAGATCGGCGCCAAGCTGCCGCGCGGTGCTCTCCTTGTTGGCCCTCCGGGTACCGGTAAGACCCTGCTTGCCAAGGCTGTTGCCGGCGAGGCCGGTGTTCCGTTCTTTAGCATTTCGGGCTCTGAGTTCGTTGAGATGTTTGTTGGTCGCGGCGCTGCAAAGGTTCGTGACCTGTTTAAGCAGGCCAAGGAAAAGGCCCCGTGTATCGTCTTTATCGATGAGATCGATACCATCGGTAAGAAGCGCGATGGCGGCGGCTTTAGCGGCAACGACGAGCGCGAGCAGACGCTCAATCAGTTGCTGACCGAGATGGATGGCTTCGATAACCACAAGGGTATCGTTGTCCTCGCTGCCACCAACCGTCCCGACAGTCTCGATCCCGCTCTACTGCGCCCCGGTCGTTTTGACCGCCGCATCCCCGTCGAGTTGCCCGATCTGACCGGCCGTAAGAACATCCTCGAGCTCCACGCCAAGAGTGTGAAGACCGAGCCGCCGATCGATCTGACCGCGATTGCCCGTGCCACGCCCGGTGCCTCGGGCGCCGACCTGGCCAATATCATCAACGAGGGCGCCCTGCGCGCCGTTCGCGAAGGTCGCAAGCGTGCAACCCAGGACGACTTCGAGGAGTCGGTGGAGGTCGTCATTGCCGGCCAACAGCGTAAGTCCACGGTGCTTTCCGACCACGAGAAGCAGGTCGTTTCCTACCATGAGATCGGCCATGCCATTGTTGCCGCTCGCCAGAAGGGCTCTGCGCCGGTCACGAAGATCACCATCGTGCCACGCACGAGCGGTGCTCTGGGCTACACCATGCAGGTCGAGGAGGATGAGCGCTTCCTGACCACGCGCCAGGAGGTCCTGGACAAGCTCGCCGTCTACTGCGGTGGCCGTGCGGCCGAGGAGCTCATCTTTGGTGAGATGACGACTGGCGCCGCCAACGATATCGAGCAGGCCACCAAGCTCGCCCGCAACATGGTGACGCGCTTTGGTATGTCCGACGAGTTTGGCATGATGGCGCTCGGTACCGTCCAGAATGCGTACCTCAACCAGGACACGTCGCTCACCTGCGCCCCCGGCACGGCTGAGCGTGTGGACGCGATTGTCGCTAAGTTGATCGAGGACGCGCACGATCGCGCTCTGCAGATCCTCAAGGAGAACAAGTTCAAGCTCCATGAGCTGGCTCGTTATCTGTACAAGAAGGAGACCATCACGGGCGAGGAGTTCATGAACCTCCTCACGCGCGAGAATCCGCTGATGCCCAAGCAACAGTAAAGCCGCGGTCGAACCAGTAAACGCCGACGCCCCATTTGAGCAGCTTTCTCAAATGGGGCGTTTTGCTTGAGAGGGATGGAAATGAAGATCGTGGTGAGCGCCTGCTTGATGGGCGAGAGCTGCAAGTATAACGGGCTCGATAACTACCACCGCGCGTTGGTCGAGGCTTACGAGCGCACGGGGACCGAGGTCCTCCTCGTGTGCCCTGAGGTCTTTGGGGGCCTGCCCACGCCGCGCAAGCCGTCCGAGATCGTGAACGGCGAGGTCCGTACCTGCGAGGGCGTGTCCGTTGACCTGGAATTTCGCCTAGGCGCCCAACGTGCGCTCGACATGTGCGAGCAGGCAGGCGGACCGGAAGAGATAGTCGCGTGCATCCTTCAGGACCGCAGCCCCTCGTGCGGCGCAGGTCACATCTACGACGGCACCTTTAGCGGTACGCTCACCGCGGGCAACGGTGTTTTCGTCGACCTGCTCCTGCGCCACGGCTACCGTGTGATCCCGGCAAGCGAGTTCGACCCCAGCATGTTGGAACATTGTCCACAGCACTTGAACCCAACATTTCCTCTCGGGTGACCGTTTTGGCATCATCCGTGAATTTGATATCGAGTACGACCCGGTCATCAAAGACGTAGACCGAGTTGACAGGCGCCGTACCCAGGCAGCCCCTCCCCGCGGCCCTCGCGCAGGAACGCGTACACGGCCCTCCCGTCTCTTGCGCCCCTCCCGGAACTGTCCACATCAGTGTAGCCAATCTAGTCCGCCAAGGGCTGCAGCCCGGACAACGCGGCGATGGAGGGCTTCTTCGGCCTGCTCAAGAAGGAGTTCTGGTACGGCAGGGACTGGTCGGACTGGACCCCCGCCTGCTTCATCGAGGAGCTCGGGGGCTGGATCGGCCGATACAATACGGAGAGGCACAGCGATGCGCTCGGTGGCCGTACGCCGGCCGAGTTCCGCTCCGCGCTGGGAAGGGCCGCGTAACGGTCCAAGAAATCGTCCGCAGTCCCTATTCTTGCCCCTTTGGGACGGCTTCTTGTTGGGGCGTGCCTGCCCCGGACCCTGCTAGGAACGAGTGTAGCAAACTGGAGTTTTAAATTAGTCTTTGCAAATAACCTTTGAACCTTCACCATCAATTACAATTCCCTG